>LAQD01000027.1:30237-30902 GCA_000981705.1 Rhodobacteraceae bacterium ASP10-04a | reverse complement strand
GCGCCGTAGCCGCAGCTGCCTGCTAGGGCCATTCCATAGCCAAACATCAACCCGCCAAAGATACTTGCCAGAGGGTTCCAGGCGAGTGAAAGGTAAATCGTGGCTTTTAACTCAATAAAACCCAGTGCAGATAGGCTATAGGTACTAATTATCGCTATACCGACGGCAATGCCCCATGTCCGAAGCCGAATAGCACTACCACCGTAATATAGATCTTCAAGTGCACCAAGCGTGCACAATCGGCCTAGGCGAGCAGCAAGCCCTAAAACAATGCCGCCGGTTAAGCCCACCAATGCAACAAGGGAGGTTTCAGGCAGTATGTCTAACATATCAGGTACTTAGGATTCACGACAAAAGAGGTCATATACGACCTCCATAATCTGTTTTGACCGGTTATCGCTGAGGCTGTAATAGATAATTTTACCTTCACGTCGTGGTGTAACCAGTCCTTCAAGCCGTAGGCGGGACAGCTGCTGTGAAACAGCGGCTTGTCTCACGGAGAGTAATTCCTCTAAATCTGTCACTGATTTTTCACCAGAAGCGAGATAACATAGGATCATTAATCTCCCTTCATGACTGATCGCCTTCAAGAAATTAGCAGCTTTTATAGCATTTTCAGCCATCTTATCCATATCGCTGGGACTCATATTTTCGTCAAAAACGGG
>LAQD01000027.1:27197-30156 GCA_000981705.1 Rhodobacteraceae bacterium ASP10-04a | reverse complement strand
AAGGCACTTTTGAGTTAGAAATCATCTCTGCCAATAAGCCCCAAAAAAAATCTTCCCCCGGATAGCCTTCAAGCCGGGATACTTCCAAGCCGTCGACCATCAAAATAAATGTTGGGGTGAAATGTAGGCTGCGGACAAATTTCAGATCGTCGGTCCGTGTCGCGTGGATGTCTATCCGTTGCAGCGGAGCCGTTCGCCCTTCAGGTGTTTTGGGGTAGATAGGAGCAATCTGCTCATTCCAGCGCGCGCACCATACGCAACCAACCTCCTCAACCATGATAAGGCGCGTTTCTGCCAGGCTAGGGAGTGGCAGAAGAAAAAGAAACAATGCTGTTGCTTTAATCCACATTTGTAAATTGACCTTTCGTATTCATGAATTGTAATGTGAATTAGGTTAATTACAATATAGGTTGTACGTACGTGTTCGATATTTCAATTATTTCGGCATTCTTTGCGGGGCTACTTTCATTTGCATCCCCCTGTATTCTGCCAATAGTTCCGTTTTACCTGAGCTATTTGGCTGGGGTGGGCATGCATAATATTAACAGTGATGCGTTGATTGTTGGAACCACGCGGCGGCGAGCCGTCCTTGCGGCGATATTTTTTGCTGCTGGTGTGATAACTATTTTTATGGGGCTTGGTGCTGCGGCCACGACCTTCGGCCAGGTAGTACGAGAGTATTTCGACATCCTCCGCTGGTTTGCAGCAGCGATAATCATAGTAATGGGATTACATTTTCTTGGCGTAATTAAAATTGCGCTGCTCTATCGTCAGCTGAGTTTTGATACAGGAAAAATGTCAAAGTTGAACTTTTTAGGGTCCTACGTTGTTGGACTTGCCTTTGCATTCGGCTGGACGCCTTGTGTGGGTCCGGTGCTGGCTGCAATACTATTTATGGCTGCTGGTGCTGAGACTTCGCTAGACGGGGCTCTGCTGCTGTTGACCTATGGCTCAGGAATGACATTACCCTTCATTGCGGCGGCTTTTTTTATTGGGCCCTTTATGCGTTGGATTGTCAAGTTTAGACACTACCTTGGTATTGTTGAGAAAGTAATGGGCATATTTTTGATTCTGTTTGGACTGTTGATAGCCACTAATTCCATGAATTACATAGCCCAGTGGATGTTGGAACTGTTACCTAACTTTGGTGTTTTAGGTTGATGGGAGGAAAAACAATGAAGCAATTTATGATTGTGCTTGCCGTGGTTTTGATTGGTGGCACTTTGGCTTCAGCTGAAATTGGCGATGATGGTCTTCACAAAGCATCTTGGATGCGTGAAACCTTCAAAGATTTATCGGAGGATTTGGCTGACGCCAATACTGAAGGCAAGCGGTTTATGGTGATTATTGAGCAACGTGGATGCATCTACTGCAGGAAGATGCATGAAACTGTTTTCTCTGTTCCAAAGGTTGCAGACTATATAGAGGATAATTTTTTCGTATTGCAGATCAATATGTTCGGTAATGTCGAAGTGACAGATTTTGATGGTATATCTCTGCCGGAGAAAGACATGGTTCGCCGTTGGGGCTCTTTATTCACACCAACTATTTTATTTTTTCCTGTCACGGTCTCGGGCGATCGGTCTGCCGCGCAGGCAGCTGTTGCGACCATGCCTGGGGCTTTTGGTTTACATACTACCTATAACATGCTGACCTGGATAGTTCAGTTCGGTTATGACGGCGATGAGAGCTTCCAAAAATACCATGCTCGCAAATTTGCAGAGCGGGGTTGAGAGTTATTAAATGAAAAATTCAAATAATAAATTCATTATTATGAATTTATTGTTGCTTGATGAGCTAATTGCAGACTACCGTACATTCAATACTAAAGTGTTTCGGGAGGACGCATGAAAAATATACTTATGATCACCGCGGTATCGGTGTTGAGTGTGACAACCGCTTTTGCGGAAACCGCGCCAAGCGATGTAACGTTCAATGATGGTGCGGTTATGGTATCACTTGTTGGCGCATCTGGTGACGCAGCCGCAGGCCGCAACACCTTTAAAAATCGCAAACAGGGTAATTGCCTCGCTTGTCACATGAATGACGATATGCCCGGGGAGCAATTTCATGGTGAAGTTGGCCCCCCACTTTCCGGTGTGGGCAGTCGTTGGGAAGAAGCTGAATTGCGCGGCATTGTGACTAATGCAAAGATGATGTTTGACGGAACAATTATGCCTGCGTTTTACGTTGACAGTGGTTATGAACGTCCTTTGAAAAAATTTGATGGCAAATCAATTTTGACAGCTCAGCAAGTTGAAGATGTGGTTGCATATCTTTTGACCCTTAAAGATTAAAGATCTGTAGCAGATCAGGGAGATAAAAAATGGACTTTACTAGACGAAATATATTGGCCCTCGGTTCAGGCGCATTCGCGGTTGCAACGTTTACTGGTATGCCAGCCTTTGCTTCAAAGACAGATGATGCAATTGCCGCATTCACAGGTGGCGCCGACGTAACTGAGGGTGGTATCGACCTAACGGCGCCTGAAATTGCTGAAAACGGCAATACGGTTCCTGTCGCCGTTTCTGCTCCTGGTGCTGTATCTATTATGCTGTTGGCAACAGGTAATCCAACTCCATCTGTGGCCACATTCAACTTTGGTCCTTTGGCCGGTGCGCGCCGAGGCTCTACACGGATCCGTTTATCAAAAACGCAAGACGTGGTCGCCATCGCTAAAATGGAAGATGGCACTTTCTATAGAGCTGGTGCGACAGTAAAAGTAACAATCGGCGGCTGCGGCGGCTAAAATAAGCGGATAAGGAGAAGTACTGATGGCGAAAGGTGTTAAACCTCGCGTAAAGGTCCCAAAGACGGCGGCTGCTGGTGAAGTAATTACGATTAAAACTCTAATCAGCCACAAAATGGAATCTGGTGTGCGTAAGGATGGTGACGGAAATGTTATTCCACGATCCATCATCAATAGGTTTGTTGCAGACTTTAATGGTCAAAATGTGAT
>LAQD01000027.1:0-27119 GCA_000981705.1 Rhodobacteraceae bacterium ASP10-04a | reverse complement strand
TTCACTTGGTATGACGATGACGGTTCTGTCTATGAGACATCAAAAAAGATAAAAATAGCCTAAAGCGTTTGGTCTCGGGAGGACTGGAAATGGAATTCAAGATTTTACTAACTAGCGCGGCGTTTGTCGCATTATCGGCATTAGGCGCATCTGCTCAAGAAAATGCAACTTTGGCTGTTGAGGGTGAGACCATTTTGACAAGTGCAACTGCTCCGGCTTTTGCCGAGAACCTAGATAAAGTGTATTCTGGCTGGTTATTTCGAAAGCTTGAAACTCGCGCACTACAAATGGATGATTTTGATAACCCCGCCTTTGTTTTTGTTGATCAGGGTATCGACCTATTTGAAAAAGTTGATGGTACTGAAGGGAAAGCTTGTGCAAGCTGCCACGAGGATGTGGAAGATTTTGCGGGCCTGCGTCCGTCAATGCCTCGGGTTGAAGATGGTACTCTGGTAACAATGGAAAACTTGGTTAACGATTGCCGAACTGAGCGTATGGGAGCGGAGCCCTGGAAGTATACTGGTGGTCAAATGACCGCTGTAACGGCTCTGATTGGTTTGCAATCGCGCGGTATGACAGTAGACGTGGCAGTTGATGGCGACGCGGCTCCGTTTTTTGAGCGTGGTAAAGAACTTTACTATCAGCGTGTGGGTCAATTGGATATGTCTTGTTCAAATTGCCATGAAGACAACTATGGCACTATGATCCGTGCTGATCATTTGAGCCAAGGTCAAATAAACGGCTTTCCAACTTATCGTTTAAAAAATGCAAAACTGAATTCAGCCCATGCACGTTTTAAGGGCTGTATGAAAAACATTCGTGCAACGCCTTTCAAGGTGGGTGGTGATGAATTCAAGGCTTTGGAACTTTATCTCGCATCTCGGGGTAACGGCCTGTCAGTTGAGACACCTTCAGTCCGCAACTAAGTAATCAAAATTTAAACCTGCGTTCAATATTGGGCGTGGGTTTTTTTTATGATAACAAATTCAGTATCGTGCATATATGGTGCGGTTGTTAGGATTATAAATGATATCTCGTCGTGATTTTTTGCAAACAAGTATGGCCGCTGCTGCGCTTTACGGTGGATCTGGATTCGGTAATTGGGGTAGGCTTGCTGCGCAGCAATCTTTAACGCAAAGTAAATTGCTAGAGTTTGACACATATGGAAATGTATCATTAATTCACGTCACCGATATACATGCACAATTAAAGCCAATATTTTTTCGTGAACCTGAAATTAATATTGGTGTGGGTGATAACCGTGGACAGGTGCCTCATGTCACAGGCTCTGATTTTCGAAAGTTATATGGCATAGATGATGGGAGTGCGTCGGCCTACGCTCTCAGCTATAATGACTTTACTGCTTTGGCACAGGGTTACGGACGTGTTGGCGGGCTAGACCGAGTGGCCACAGTGATTAATCACATCCGCTCTGATAGGCCTGATGCGCTGTTGCTTGACGGTGGTGATACTTGGCATGGCAGCTATACTTGTCACCATACTGCAGGTCAGGACATGGTTAATGTGATGAATACCTTGCGCCCTGACGCAATGACGTTTCACTGGGAATTTACCCTGGGCAGTGATCGTGTCACTGAAATTATCGAAAAATTACCATTTGCGGCTTTGGGACAAAATATTTTTGACAGTGAATGGGATGAACCTGCAGATTTGTTCCCTCCGTATAAGTTCTTCGACACGGGTGGCGTAAAAGTCGCTGTGATAGGTCAGGCTTTTCCTTATATGCCCATCGCTAATCCTGGATGGATGTTTCCTGAGTATTCCTTTGGTATCCGAGATGAGAATATGCAGGTGATGGTAAATGAAGTGCGGGCGCAAGGGGCCGAATTGGTTGTTTGCCTTAGCCATAATGGTTTTGATGTAGACAAACAAATGGCCGGTATTGTGAAGGGAATTGATGTAATTCTTTCTGGCCATACCCACGACGCTTTGCCTGAACCTGTTTTGATCGGAAAGACAATTATCGTGGCCTCAGGGTCTAATGGTAAGTTTGTCAGTAGGGTAGACCTCGATGTGCGGTCTGGCCAGATGATGGGTTTTCGACATAAGTTAATTCCAATCTTCTCAGATGTGATTACACCTGATGCTGAAATGACAAAAATTATAGATGCACAGCGTTCACCATTTGCAAAGCAATTAAACGAGGTTATTGGTCAAACTTCCGACGACCAAACTCTATATCGTCGGGGTAATTTCAATGGTACGTGGGATGATCTGATTTGTAATGCACTGATTGAAGAACGTGAAGCTGACATCGCTTTGTCGCCGGGGGTGCGTTGGGGGCCGTCAATTTTACCTGGGCAAGACATTACTCGTGAAGATATTTGGAATGTGACCTCTATGTCTTATGGTGAAGCCTACAAAACTGAAATGACTGGTGAATTTCTGCATATTATTTTGGAAGATGTAGCAGATAATCTGTTCAATCCAGATCCGTATTACCAGCAGGGCGGTGATATGGTCAGGGTCGGTGGTCTGGGGTACCGCATTGATATTAATAAGCCCCAGGGCCAGCGCATCACCGAAATGACATTATTGAAAACTGGTGATAAAATTGATCCGGCCAAAACGTACAATGTAGCCGGATGGGCAAGTGTGAACGAGGGTACTGAGGGGCCTAAAATTTGGGATGTGGTTGAAAATCATATTCGCAAGCAAGGTACAATATCTTTAGATCCCAACAACAGTGTTGAGGTTATTGGAGCCTAAATTTTTCCAAATTATTGAAAGAAATTTATATGTCGAAGAACAATCCATTTAAACAATCCCGGCGTTCCTTTCTAAGTGGCTCTGTGGTTGTTGGTGTGGGAGCTATGGCCTCTGGCTCAGTGCGAGCGCAAACTGCGGATCCGTTGATAACTGAACCGCAGGAATGGGTGCAAAGTTTTGGCGACGGTGTGGACGCCACGCCGTATGGTTTACCAATTAAGTATGAGGGCGGAGTAGTTCGGCGCAACGTGGAATGGCTGACCGCTGATCAGGTGAGTTCGATTAACTTCACGCCTATCCATGCTTTGGATGGCACGATTACTCCTCAAGGATGCGCGTTTGAAAGGCATCACTCTGGGGCTATTGATCTTTCAAAAAAAAATTATAGGCTTATGATCAATGGCTTGGTTGATACTCCATTAGTCTTTACTTATGAGGATCTCGAAAGATTTCCACGTGAAAATCATATTTATTTTTGTGAGTGTGCCGCTAATACTGGTATGGAATGGGCTGGAGCTCAGCTGAATGGGGTCCAATTCACTCATGGCATGATACACAATATGGAATATACTGGCGTGCCTTTGCGGCTTTTGTTGGAAGAAGCGGGCTATGACACTACTGGTAAATGGGTATTTGTGGAGGGAGCGGATGCTTCGTCTAATGGCCGGTCGATACCAATGGACAAAGCCTTGGACGATGTTTTGGTCGCCTTCAAAGCCAATGGTGAAGCGCTGCGTAAAGAGCATGGCTATCCTGTGCGCTTGGTAGTTCCAGGCTGGGAAGGTAATATGTGGGTTAAATGGATTCGCCGTATTGAGGTTACTAATTCTCCAGTGGAATCGCGGGAAGAAACATCTAAATATACCGATACTTTATCTGACGGTGTCAGCCGGAAGTGGACATGGGCGATGGACGCAAAATCTGTTGTGACATCACCAAGTCCTCAAGCGCCCATTAGACATGGTTCTGGACCTTTAGTTGTAACTGGGCTTGCGTGGTCGGGTCATGGTAGGATTACCCGTGTCGATGTGTCGAAAGATGGTGGCAAGACTTGGGAAACTGCTCGCCTTGCTAAACCGGGCGAGAGAATGGCTTTGACACGTTTCTATCTTGATATTAATTGGGATGGCTCTGAAATGCTACTGCAGTCGCGAGCAATGGATGAAAATGGCTATGTGCAGCCAACCAAAACCCAACTGCGCGACGTCCGTGGGCTTAATTCTATTTATCATAATAATTGCATCCAAACCTGGTGGGTTCGAGAAAATGGGGAGGCCGAAAATGTCGAAGTATCTTAAAACAATAGTATTTGCATTCGTAGTTTGTGCCGTTGCGGACCCTACCTTAGCTGACAAGCTGGGTCTTGGACGTGCTGCTCTGCCGGCAGAAGTTGCCGCATGGGACCTGGATATTAACGCTTTGGGTGAGGGGCTTCCTTCTGGTTCTGGTGATGCCCTAGTTGGAGAAGAAATATTTTCTGAAAAATGTGCAGCGTGCCATGGCGATTTTGCGGAGGGTATCGACAATTGGCCAAAACTGGCCGGTGGTGTTGACACTCTTGACCACGAAGACCCTCTGAAAACAGTTGGCTCCTACTGGCCATATTTGACCACGGCTTATGACTATATTAAGCGCTCCATGCCCTATGGAAATGCGGGTAGCCTAACCGATGATGAAGTTTACGCGATTGTTGCTTATATCTTATATTCGAACGACTTGATTGAAGATGATTTTGTGTTGTCAGATGAAAATTTTTTAGCATTTGAAATGCCAAACGCCAAGGGGTTTGTGGTGGATGACAGGGAAACGACGGAATATGCGATTTGGTCTGACGTGCCTTGTATGAAAAATTGCAAGGATACGGTTGAGATTACCATGCGCGCTTTGGTTCTAGATGTGACACCAGATCAGGTTGGTGTTTTTACAACAGATGTAGTTGCAGGTGTGGTGGAGGAGGTTTTAGAACCTGAGGTTGAAAGTCCTACGCTCGATCTCAAATTAGTTGCCGATGGTGAAAAAGTGTTTAAGAAATGCAAATCTTGTCACCAAGTTGGTGATCGCGCTAAAAATAAATCTGGTCCTATTTTAAACGGTGTGTTGAACTACGCTGCAGGTTCCGTTGAGGGGTTTCGCTATTCTAGAGCGATGAAAGCTGTGGCTGAGGGTGGATTAATTTGGACTAGTGAGGAACTTGTTGCTTTCTTGGCTAAGCCCAAGACCTATCTGAAAGGTACAAAGATGTCATTTGGAGGCCTACGAAAGGAAGTGGATCAAATTGCAGTTATCGAATATTTGAAAACCTTCTCAAGATAGGAAGGGCGGAAAGTTACTAAACACCGGTTATAAGATCGGTGTTCAGGAAACATCATAAGAACCGGGTTAAGTTTTGAGAAATAAAGAAACTATTAGGTTACCACTACATGAGAGATTAACTGCATTACTAATAAAAACTAGTGAATACTAGATAAAGGAGATTAAAGGATGATAACTAAAACGCTTGCTGGGTTTAGCTTATCCTTCCTTATTTGCTCCGTGGTGATGGCTGATGACTTTGCTGTGGTTTACCCATTTGAGGGGGACTTTGACGACGCAACCTTTAATGTTGAAAATGCTATTTTAGATGCGGGTTTGGTGATTGATTACATTAGCCATACTGGCGATATGCTTAGCCGTACCGGTCCTGGTCTTGGTAGTGATGTGATTATATTTGATGCTGCAGACGTATTTTTGTTTTGCTCTGCAGTAGTCTCGCGCATGGTTATGGAGGCTAATCCAATGAATATTGCACATTGCCCCTATTCTATATTTGTTGCTGATCAAGAGGGAAAAGTTGTGATAGGCTACCGCAAATACCCTGATGGAGTAATGAAATATGTTCAAGCCATGCTCGAGGGTATAGTACAAAAAGCGGTTGGGGACTAGTATGAACTATCAGGAATTTTTCAAATCTTCACTCGACTTATTGCGCGAGAGCGGTGAATATCGTGTATTTGCCAACCTGGAGCGCCACAACGGTAGTTTTCCAAAAGCAACATCGCGGGCTAACGATACTAAGGAAGTGACTATTTGGTGCTCGAACGATTACCTTGGAATGGGGCAACACCCAGACGTTTTAAATGCTATGCATGCGGCAATCGACAACAGTGGTGCAGGTGCAGGTGGGACACGTAACATTTCTGGCACCACTCATTATCATGTGCAATTGGAGCAAGAACTTGCGGATTGGCACAACAAACAAGCGGCGCTATTGTTTACTTCAGGATATGTCTCCAATTGGGCCGCTCTGGGCACGTTAGCGGGGCGCATTCCTGATTGTTTGGTCCTATCAGACGCACTAAACCACGCCTCCATGATTGAAGGCATTCGCCACTCTAAGGCTGAACGTCAGATATGGAATCACAATGACCTTGCGGATCTTGAGGCCAAATTAGCTGCACAACCTCTAGACCGGCCAAAGCTAATTGCCTTTGAGAGCGTATATTCTATGGATGGTGATGTCGCACCCATAGCAGCGATTTGCGATTTAGCCGAGAAATACAATGCGATGACTTATCTTGATGAAGTTCATGCAGTAGGTCTGTATGGGCCGTGCGGAGGTGGCATTGCTGAGCAAGAGGGGCTGATGCAACGCCTTACTGTGATAGAGGGTACGTTGGGTAAAGCGGTCGGCGTAGTTGGCGGCTATATTGCAGCCACTACTGAGCTTTGTGATTTTGTGCGCAGCTTTGCCAGTGGATTTATTTTTACGACAGCGCTGCCTCCTGCAGTTGTTGCGGGTGCAGTGGCCTCGGTGCGACACCTCAAGCATAGTCAAATTGAGCGGAAAATTCATAAAGAGCGTGTCGCCGAGGTGCGGGCTCGCTTTGATGAAATTGGTATTCCGCATACTACAAATGCTGGGCATATCATCCCAGTTATCGTAGGAGATGCTATGAAGTGTAAATATATCTCTGATATCTTGATGAAGGACTATGGAATTTATATCCAACCTATTAACTACCCCACTGTTCCGCGTGGGACTGAACGGCTGCGCATCACGCCGTCTCCAGTGCATTCTGCCGCTGATATTGACGCTTTAGTTTTGGCGTTAAGTGATCTGTGGACGCAATGCGAATTGGCGCGTAAACCTATGGCGGCTCAATAAAGTGTCTACCTTTTACCTAAGCACTTTTGCACAGATACGGTCATTCAAATTCCATCTGCTCGAACACCCGGCCAGCGTTGCGGGTGGCTAATTCGTTAAACGTATCTAAATGTGCATATGGGCTTTGATCTACATAATAAGCTTCCGCTAAGCCTCCACCATTTACAATATGTGCACCAATCTTGCCGCGTAGATAGACAAGGTAATCCCTGGTATAGCGCCGCACCTGAGCCATATTGGTGGGATGTCCGTGACCAGGGATAACGTAAGTAGCCCTCAGCGCTTCAAACGCAGTGTCCCAAGTATCTAGCCAGCCGGCAGTAATAGTATGCTCAAATATTGGTAAAAGTCGTTCATGAAAGGCTATATCACCAGCAATAACCAAGCTTAGTTCAGGTAGCCAGATCACTATATCACCGGGGCTGTGTGATGGGCCCAAATGCAGAGCCTCTATATGTATATTACCAAAACTAACACGATAGGCGTCGTCAAAGGTTTCATCAGGCATAACCGTTCGGGTCCCATCAGCACGCTCCTGCAGACGGTTTTTTGCACTCTTCAAATTTTGTGCTCCGCGGTGTTTGAATTCCTCCGCGGCGTCCACGTGTGCGACAGTTTTAACACCTTGATCTGCCCAATATGAATTACCCAACATGGCATGGCCTTGCCCATTTTCATTCAATACCAAACGCACTGCCTGATTTGTCACTAATTTGATTTCATCATGTAGCGCACTGGCCAAAAGATATGAGCCACCGCCATTAATCACAACAACACCGTTTCCGGTGACGATGAAACTTAGGTTATTATTGTGGCCGGCATTATCATAGGTAGATGGTGCCGTCGCCCCAATCGCGGAAAACACATTTGGGATAAACTCAACAGGTTTCGAATAAAGTATCGAACTTGGGTATTGATCGGGAATGTTTTCACTGGCGAGAGCAGGGGTAGCCAAAAGGCAGCAGGTGAGAAGAGTTTTTAACATTCTATATCTCTGGGATGAAAATGTAGCCATCGTCTGTTTTTTCAACAAATCCAATACCGCCTTGATTTATGTGAAACCCGATTAATGATATTTTTTCAGAAGCTAACTGATCAAGTAGTCTAACTCGCGTTGCTGCTCCAAGATCACCATCTTGATCTGAGCCAGACACCCATTGCGGTCGGGCCAAGGCGATATGGTGATTGCCAATACTGTCCCCAACTACCATAGTTGCCATGCTTCCAGAACGAATTTCGAAGGCCATATGTCCTGGTGTATGGCCAAAACTTGCGCGCGCTGCGACGTTAGGAAAAATTTCTTCTCCATCGTTGAAAAAATGAATTTTATCTTCAATGGCTTCCAAACGCCGTTTGGCTCCCACAGCCATTATAGTCCTATCACTAGAGATTGTATCTACGGTGTTTGGGTCCATCCAATATTCCCACTCCACTTTGCCGATCATATAGGTAGCTTCGATGAACACTGGATCATCAAAATCATCTAATAGTCCCCAAAGGTGATCCGGGTGACCATGAGTGAAGACGACGTCAGTTATATCTTCTGGTTCCAATCCCAATAAAAAAAGGGATTCAACTAAGTGGCCGGCAGTTGGTTGGAAATTTGGCCCAGAGCCCACATCAAACAATATATTGCGATGGCCATCCCGCAATAGGGTTATATTGCACGGTGGATTAAGACTGTTTATCGATTGGTTGTAGGTATTTAAAATTGGTGCCAGTTCATCTTGTGGCATTGGCCCAAAGGCGAAGGACCCTGGCAAACTCAAATAGCCATCGCTGACTACATCTAGGGTCATCGCTCCGATAGAGGCTTGTGAATGTGCAACCTGTGTCGTCCAAAGCGCGCCGCTCGCCACTGCGGCTCCACCCGCATTTTTCATAAAGTTACGTCTTGATAGAGTCATAGCTTTGGCCCCCCACAAATTCCACATACTGAATGTGAATGATGGTTAGCCATTTTACAAGCTTAAGTTCTACTATTGGGTATTTAGTTATTCCTTGCATTAGAAAAATTGGCGGCATCTGCTGCAGCGCTCCATACCGCTTTTGCTTTATTTACAGTTTCTTCATATTCGGCTTCGGGATCGCTGTCATAGACTATGCCGCCTCCAGCTTGAGAATAAAGTCGTCCGTCTTTTAATACAGCTGTTCTAAGGGCTATACATATATCCATATCGCCACCGGCTGAAAAATAACCGCACCCACCGCCGTAAATACCACGTTTTTCAGGCTCCAACTCATCAATAATTTGCATAGCCCTTACTTTTGGTGCGCCTGAAAGCGTGCCGGCGGGGAGACCGGCTAAAAGAGCTGCAACAGCGTCATGCTGTGGGTCTAATTCACCCACTACGTTAGAGACAATATGCATAACATGACTATAACGTTCGACTGTAAATTTTTCTGTTGGCCGTACAGTACCAATTTTTGCAACCCGGCCGACATCATTGCGTCCGAGATCTAGTAGCATTAAATGCTCAGCCAGCTCTTTGGGATCAGCCAACAGCTCCAGTTCCAACGCTTTATCTTCTTCTGGGGTGCCGCCACGTTTGCGCGTGCCAGCAATTGGGCGAATCGTGATTTCATTATCCATCAAGCGCACTAAAATTTCAGGGCTGGCACCAATTATTTGAAAGCCCCCATAGTTAATGAAAAACATGAAAGGCGATGGGTTCACCCGCCTCAGTGCTCGGTACATTGCAAAAGGTGGTAGGTTGAAATCTTGCGTCCAGCGCTGTGCTGGGACCACTTGAAAAATATCACCGGCTTTTATGTAGTCTTTGGCCTTTTCAACAGCCGCCAGATAGCCCTGTTTGGTAAAGTTTGATACTGGTTTGCCAACATGGTCGGAACCGCTTAGATGGCGTTGTTCAGTGCTTACAGGCCGTTCTAAATCACGCAGCGCATCCATCACTCGTTCGGCAGACTGCGCGTAGGCGGCACGTGTGGAAAGGCCTGATTTGAACCATGCAGGCGAAACTATTGTGACCTCGCCCTTTACTCCATCCAATACTGCTACCACAGTAGGGCGCATCATAACCGCATCGGGGACGCCTATTGGATCTGGATTGATATTAGGCAGATCTTCCACCAACCGGATCATGTCATAGCCAAGATAACCAAAAAGACCAGCTGCCGCCGCAGGTAGGTCTACGGGCATATCTATCCGACATTCAGCAATCAATGCACGCAAGCTGTCCAAAGGATTACCCTCTAGTGGTGTAAAACTATTCGGATCAAAGCGAGACTCACGATTAATCTCGCTCGAGGTACCATGGCACCGCCAAACAAGATCTGGTTTCATGCCAATAATAGAATAGCGTCCTCGGATTTCGCCCCCGGTTACACTCTCAAGAATAAAACTATCTTTTTGACCTCCGGACAACTTCAGCATTACCGAAACGGGCGTATCTAGATCCGCAGCAAGCCGTGAGTAAACTAGTTGATGTTCGCCAGCCTCATATTTTGTGGCAAAGTCCTCGAAGGAAGGTACGATTTTCATGCAGGTTATCCACCGGCCAACAGACTACTATTGACTGCGCGCAGTGTCGTTGGGTTGATGTTAACGTCTAATGCTTCACGAGAAGCTTTACTGAATGCTTCAAACACATCTTGAGCCAAGGCTGTATTAATCCGATTGCCAAGGATTTTTTGAATAGATTTAACCTGATCGTTATCTAAGTCAGCTGCATGTTCTGCTCGAGGAATTAATATGATTATGTCTGAGGAGCTTTCCAATATTGTGGCGGTCCCTACGGGCGTTTCAAAGGCCTTGAAAACTAATGCTGGCGGGGCGCCATCAACTGAAGCACTACGTGCCATATTATCTTCAGTATTTTCGACTAGTCCAAAGCTTGCCAAAGGTGCGTCAATCGAAACCTGCGGAGCGATGACCGCGGCCAGTGCTACAAGCTGTTGCTGTACAGTTTTCGCAAGCCAAGCCGTGATGACATCTTCGCGAACAATTTCAAGTTTCTGAAATACTGCTGGTACATCAGTCTCAAAGCGTATGGCAAAAAGACCATTGTTATTGAGAGTTGCCAGAGTTGGGAAATCTTCAGTGGTCAAAGTGGCTGCTGCAGTCTGAAATTCTTCATAATCTGAAATGCCACCTTCAGTAGCGATGTGCCAATCTATGCTGCCCAATGTCATCTGTGTTTCAGCTGCCACATCTTCCAATGTGGCACCACCTGCCAACAGATCGTCCACTTCTTCTGATATTCCAGCAATGTTATTAATTGCGATATCGATAGCTGCATCGTTAAGTAGCTGTTCTTGGACCATTTCGAAGGTTTGGATATTACCATCTAAAATAGCATTTACTCGAAATATAGCTGGGCCCAAATCTGTATCTGCTGGGCCAACCATGCCGGGCTCGGTCAAGCCAAAGACCAATGGACCTGCCGCGCCCAAGGAAATTTCTGTTACTTCGCCAAGATCAATATCTTGTAATGTTAAGCCACGATTTTGCACAATTTGATCAAAGCTAGCTTTACCTTCAGTTATGGTTTCTATCGCGTCTTGGGCTTCTTTTTGTGTGGAGAAGATCAAGCGTTCAACCAAACGGCTGGGCTGCTGGATAAACTCATCAATTCTTGTGTTATAAGCAGAGCGCAATGCTTCATCCGATACAACTATATCCTTTGCCAATATAGTAGGTGTCAGCCAAATGTAGGTTATGGTTTTTGCCGCTGGCGTCGTAAATTCCTCAGGGTTTTCCAAGTGAAATTTCACTAATTCAGCCTCAGTGAAAACTGGGGTGCCTGTGACCAAATCATCTTGTTCCAAACGAGCCCAAGAAAAATCCCGAGTTTCGGAGATATAAGACGCAATAGCCTGACTATAGGCTGAAGGCATCTCAATGCTCGACAAAACTGCTTGCTGTACAGCATTCCTAATTGTGTCCTCACGCAACGAGGTTTCAAAATCTACCTCGTTTAAGTTGTAGCGCTTTAAAGCCTCAGTGTAAGCAAGCCTATCAAATTGACCATCTAACCCTTGGAACGCAGGAATTTCGATAACCTGCGACCGCACTCGTTCATCTCCTACGGATAGTCCCAAATCAGTGACGAGCTGATCCAAGGCACGGGTATTGATTACTCGGTTTAGAGCTTGCTGGTCCAGGCCGATTGCCTGCACTTCTTGCTGTGTTAAAACTCTGCCAATTTGCTCTTGAAAACGGCGGACTTCACTCTGTAGGGCGTTATTGTAGGAACTAATAGTTACGTTTTTTTCGCCTACTGTCCCAAGGTTTCGCTGGGTGCCATTCAGTCCCGCAGCTCCAAACCCAATCATACCAAACATTAATAAACCAACAATAACATATACTGCAAATTTGCTTGCGCCTGATTTTTTTTTCGTGGCCATTGGGGCTGTCCCTTTAATTAAGTTCCCAATGCTTAGGACAAGAAGTCCGAAGCAGCAAGCGGGTTAGTAGGTTACGCTTGCTAATCTATCAAATAAAACCGCAATATCGCTAGTATCTATATTTGCGAATGCAATTCGGATTTGACTTTTACCACTTTCATTACCTTGTGGTACAAACATGGTGCCAGGCAGTGCGAGGACTGAGGCATCATCCACCAGCTTTTTGGTTAAACAGTCAGAAGCCATAGGGAAGGGATGTTTTAAATAGGCAAAGTATGCTCCTAAACCCAGAATCTCCCAGCCTTTGGCGGCCAAATTGGGAAAATTCTCTAAAATTGCCTGACGGCGTGCTAATATTATGTGACGCTCATTAGCCAGCCATTCCTCAAGATTTTGCATGCCCCAGAGTGCTGCTTTTTGACCAAGTTGGTTGGCACAGATGGAGACGGTGTCGAGAAACTTCTCAATCTCCGCCATGCGTGCTTCACCCGCCACAATGGCGCCAACACGGTGACCTGTAAGCCTATATGCTTTTGAAAAGGAATAAAGGTGTACAAGGGTATTGTCCCAGTCTGATTGTTGAAACAGTGCGTGTGGGGCACCGAGTTGACTATGAAAATCTCGATAAGTTTCGTCTATGATTAATGCTATACCATGGAATTTCGCGATTTCATAGAAGGCCATAATCACTTCAGGAGGATATTCCACACCGCAAGGGTTATTCGGAGTGACCAAAATAATTGCTCGGGTGCGAGGGGTGATTAATGCGCTGGCATCGTTAGGATTTGGAACCATATCGCCACTACACGGCAGAGCAACTGCCTTTACACCCGACATATCCAGCCACATTTTATGATTGAAATAGAAGGGTACTGGTAGCAACACCTCATCATTTTCATCACAAAGCATCGCTATAGCTGCAGAAAATGCTTGGTTACAACCTGAAGTAATGCCAACCTGTGCGGGCAAAATAGTCCCAGCATAGGCTGTACTCCATTGTTTAGATACTTCTGAGCGCAATGCAGGCATTCCGAGTACTGGCCCATAAAAATGTGTGTCGTCGTCTTGTATTACTGCCGCCATATGGGACAGCATTGGCGCAGGGGGCGGATCCACAGGTGCAGCTTGGCTGACATTAATTAGTGGAATGTCAGAAAAGTTTTTATCTATTAGCCAGCTATAGGCCTCCATTACTGGTGGTGCGAAGGTCTTTGCTGTCCGCGATGTCATGTAACCTGTACCAATGTGTGTTTCTTTTTACCCTTGGATAACTTGATTGGCTTTTCAAAATCTGAAACTTGCAATATTAAACCTGCATCATTTAGTGGCGCATCGTTTAATTTTGCACCATCTTCGGCAATTAAACGTTTTGCCTCTTTGCCGGTATTTACCAGTCCAGATTTTATCAAAAGCTGGACAACAGAGATGCCGTCTCCCACATCTTGAGTGCTGAGATTCAGGGTAGGGAGATCATCGCCCACCCCGCCATTCTCGAACACTGCTCGCGCTGTGGCCTCTGCTGCTTTGGCGGCTTCAGCGCCATGTAACAGTGTGGTGACTTCATTGGCCAATATGATTTTAGCACTGTTGATGTCGGAACCTTGCAACGCTCCAAGAAGGTCACAATCTTCGATTGGCAATTCGGTATAGAGCTTAAGGAACCGTCCAGTATCTTCATCTGTCGTGTTGCGCCAAAACTGCCAAAACTCATATGGTGATAACATATCCGCATTCAGCCAAATTGCGCCATTCAGCGATTTCCCCATTTTTTTGCCGTCCGAAGTAGTCAGCAATTGTGAGGTTAACCCATAAATTTCGTGGTCCAAAACTCGGCGGGTGAGATCAATACCGTTAACTATGTTTCCCCATTGATCTGAACCTCCCATCTGAAACAGACAACCGTAGCGCCGGTTTAGCTCCAAAAAATCATATGCTTGAAGGATCATGTAGTTGAATTCAAGAAAGCTTAAGGACTGCTCACGATCAATGCGTGATTTTACGGATTCAAAGCTTAACATCCTATTAACAGAAAAATGGCGGCCAATATCACGCAAAAACTCGAGGTAATTAAGGTTATCCAACCATTCTGAATTGTTCAGCATCAAAGCGCCATTGGGTTCATCATCATAGTTTATATAATTTTCAAAAACCCGTTTTATTCCTGCTATGTTATCATTAATCTGATTGTCGGTCAGTAACGGCCTTTCATCAGCTCTGAAGGAGGGGTCACCGACTTTGGTTGTGCCGCCACCCATCAATGTAATCGGTTTATGTCCAGTCTTTTGCAACCACCGCAACATCATGATCTGGATTAAGCTACCAACATGTAAAGATTTTGCCGTAGCATCAAAGCCTATATATGCGGGAGTTACACCTTTACTAAGCGCATCGTCGAGGCCTTGATAGTCTGTGCAATCAGCCAGAAAGCCACGTTGCATCATTACTGCCATAAACTCTGATTTTGGATGATATGTCATTGATTTCTTGTTCCTTGAAAGGCCTCAGTTCAGTGTATAGTGAAAGGCTTTATGTAGGGGAAGACCATGAGTCAGAATAAGCCAATTTGGGTGACAGGTTTGATGTCTGGTACCTCACTCGACGGCGTAGATGCAGCTTGCGTGCTGACCGATGGAATGGATATTCTGGAGTTTGGCCCCTCATGCTATCAACCCTACACGCCGGAGGAACGTGAGGTACTGCGTAGTGCTCTTGGAAAATGGCCTTTGGACCCGGGCTTGGATGCCGTTACCACTTTGGTTAAGGACGTGCATTATAAAGCCCTGCAACAGCTTCCCAAGGCGGACTTGATTGGGTTTCATGGGCAAACTCTAGCTCATGAACCGCAATTTGGTCGCACACATCAGTTGGGTGATGGTGCAGAATTGGCAAGATTGGTGGGTGTGCCAGTGGTTTGGAATTTTCGTCTTGAGGATGTGGTATGTGGAGGGCAGGGTGCACCATTGGCCCCAATCTACCATTGGGCGATGGTGCGATATGCTAAGATATCTGCACCCGTGGCTGTAGTAAACTTGGGTGGAATAGGCAATTTAACACTGGTAGATCCTCAACAGCCACCCGAAATGGGAATTTTGGCCTTTGATACAGGTCCAGCCAATGCACCTTTGAATGATTATATGACTTTCAAAATGGGACTGGCATATGATGATTGTGGATCGCTTGCAGCACAAGGCTGCCCTGATTTGACAATCTTGGATCAGTTTTTACGTGATAATTATTTTATACAGCCTGTTCCCAAATCTTTGGATAGGGGGGATTTCCCCTATATTGCTGGTTTGGTGGCGGAATTGAGTGCGCAGGATGCAGCTGCAACGCTGACGGCCATCATTGTGGCCGGTGTGGTGGCAGCACTTGACCATATGCCAGTGGTACCACAGCAAATGTGGATAACGGGTGGTGGGCGCAAAAACTGCGAGCTGATGCGATTGCTGAAAGTCGCTTTGCCCATGACCGTTCAAGATATCGACGATATGGGGTTCGATGGAGATATGGTTGAGGCGCAAGCTTTTGCATATCTAGCCGCTAGGGTCGCACGGGGTTTTCCGACCTCATTTCCACGCACGACAGGCGTGTCCCAGCCACTATACGGTGGTACAATCAGTCCCGCTTAACTGCTTATATTGGGATTTCGAAACCTGGTGTGATCAACTCAAACCCTGCAAACTCGAATCCAGGGCTGACGGTACACCCCACAAGCGTATATTCGCCCGTGCTGTGTGCAGCTTGCCAGTATCCTGCTTCAACTAATAATTGTGGAAATTGCCCAGCTGCTAAATCTGGTCCCAAAACTGAGTCATAGGCTGGGCCATCGAGGGTTGCAGCGCGGCGTAAGATCAGTGGTGAGCCTGAGTAATAGTGCCAAACTTCACCGGCATCCACCCTATGCCAAGCTGAGGAAACCCCTGCTTTTAAAAGGAAATATATGCAAGTTCCTGATGGGCGCCCGGGGGTATCAGCTGCCCAAGTTTGCCGAAACCAGCCCCCTTCGGGATGTGGTTCCAACTTGAGATGGGCTATGATCTGATCAGCATTCATTGTTTGAGGATAGAGCGGCCAGCATAAATTGCAGTATCGCCTAACGCTTCCTCGATGCGTATCAACTGGTTATATTTAGCCAACCTGTCGGACCGTGCCAAAGAGCCAGTTTTGATTTGACCGCAATTTGTAGCAACGGCCAAATCTGCAATTGTGGCATCTTCGGTTTCGCCAGAGCGGTGGCTCATCACATTTGTAAAGCCCGCACGATGTGCCATCTCTACAGCTCGCATAGTTTCAGTTAATGAGCCAATCTGATTAACCTTCACCAGCATTGAATTGGCAGAACCACGCTCAATGCCCATTGCCAAACGTTCAGGGTTGGTGACAAAAAGATCATCCCCTACTAACTGACAACGATTTCCGAGGGTATCAGTCAAAAGTTTCCAGCCGTCCCAGTCGTCTTCGTCACAGCCGTCTTCTATGCTAATTATTGGATAATCATCTGCTAACGCGGCTAGATAGGCGACGTTTTGAGCACTGGTGAGAGATTTGCCTTCGCCCCTCATTTGATAGTTGCCGTTTTTGTAATACTCGGTGGCCGCACAATCTAATGCTAGATAAATATCTTCGCCCGGTTTGTAGCCCGCTTTTTCGATGGCATGCATTATAAAATCTAATGCGGCGCGCGACGAAGAAATATTAGGTGCAAAGCCACCCTCATCACCTATGCCGGTGGACAGGCCCGCTGCTGTTAATTCACCTTTTAGTGTGTGAAATACTTCTGAACCCATGCGCACCGCATCACGAATGTTTTCAGCTGCAACCGGCATGATCATAAACTCTTGGATATCAATTGGGTTGTCCGCATGCTCGCCACCGTTAAGAATATTCATCATTGGTACTGGCAAAACTCGCGCGGATGTGCCGCCCACGTAACGATACAATGGTTGGCCGCAATAACTGGCAGCTGCTTTGGCCACAGCAAGAGATACGCCTAAAATAGCGTTTGCACCCAAGCGGGCTTTGTTTTCCGTACCATCCATTTCGATCATGGCTTCATCAATTGCTACTTGCTCATCAGCCTCGAACCCAATCAGAGAGTCTGCAATCTCTCCGTTTACGTTCTCAATCGCATTTAGGACACCCTTACCCATATAACGCGACTTATCCCCATCACGAATTTCTACGGCTTCATAAGCTCCAGTTGATGCGCCCGATGGCACGGCCGCACGGCCCATTGTGCCGTCTTCAAGGGTTACATCGACCTCAACAGTTGGGTTGCCCCGGCTATCAAGAATTTCGCGTGCATGGATATCGATTATGGTAGACATGAAAAGCGCTCCAGTAAATTGTATTGCGCGACGTTTAATGGTGTTCGCACTTAGTTGGAAGAGTGTTTAGCTTAATTGCTCATCGTCGTCGAGTTTCACGCCATAGCGCGTAAAGTCCAGAGCAGACAACGATTGTTGAACCTATTAAGGTCCAGTGATCTAAAGTCTCGCCAAAATACCAGACGCCAATGGCTACACCAAAAACTAATCGTGAGTAACGAAAGGGCACCACAGCTGAGACATCGCCCAGGCGCATCGCGGTAACAATACAGTAATACGCTCCTACACCGATGAAGATCCCCGCCACAACCAATAGGGTCTCTTGCGTGGTTGGCATTAGCAAACCAGGATTAAAGGCAAGTAATATCAAACCGGCGGGAATGGTGGAACCAAAGCCAAATATGGCTAAGACCAAACTTGGCGTCTGCTTTGGTACTCGCCGCGTGGCTACATCGCGTGCTGACAGCCCAATAACTCCAAGCAAGGCGAGCAGGGCTGCAGCATCAAAGTTAGCTGTCCAAGGGCGCAGAATGACTGCCACCCCGAAAAGACCTATTAAAATTGCGGACCAACGTCTAATACCAACCTTCTCACGTAGCAACACTGCGGCGCCTAAAGTTACCAGTAATGGGCTCACTTGAATAATTGCTGAAATAGTAGTGATTGGCACCAGTGCCAAGGATAGTACAAAAAATGCTGTGCCAAACAGCTCGGCTAACGTGCGGCCTATGACCCAAGTGTTGAGCGCAACCTCTTTTGTCACCGCTTGGCCATTTAGGCGGGCCAACAGATAAAAGCATGAGGTGCCACCCAAACCGATCATAATCATTATCTGACCTGGTGACAGTCGCGACGTTAGAAATTTAATTATTGCATCTTCAACGGCGAAGCCTGCCATCGCAGCTATTATAAAGCCTATGCCGAGTATATTTTCACGGACATTATTGTTACTCATCTATGGGGCGCTTTATAGGCACGCCGTACAGCTCCAAACGATGGCCTTTGAGCCTATACCCTAAGCGTTGAGCAATTTTTTCTTGGAGAGCTTCAATGTCTGGATCTATAAACTCGATCACCTTACCGCTTTGCATATCAATCAAATGATCATGGTGGTCTCTGTCAGCGTCTTCATAACGCGCACGGCCATCACCAAATTCGAGCTTTTCAAGAATACCAGATTCTTCAAACAACTTTACGGAGCGATATACTGTTGCAATCGAGATTCGTGGGTCCAGCTTAGAGGCTCGTGCATAAAGTTCTTCTACGTCAGGGTGGTCTTGAGAGGTTTCGAGTACCTGGGCTACGGTGCGTCGCTGCTCTGTCATACGCAAACCACTTTGCGTGCACCTCTGAATTATATTTTTAACCATATTCGCACCTGCTTAATACTCTATAACTTTACTGCATCACATTGGACTAACGCCCAACTCGCTGTGCGAGTGAAGCGACAGTTAGGCCTTGTACGATGATTGAGAACAAAACCACAATATAGGTGACGGTCAAAATAAGCGGTTTCCACTCTGAATCGGGCAAGGAAAGTGCCAAAGCCACAGATATACCACCTTTCAAGCCACCCCAAGTCATGATGGGAACAATTCCCTTAGAAAATCTGCGAAATGGGTAAAGGAGGGCTATCGGCACAAACACCGCAACCAACCGCGCCAAAAGAGACAGGCCAATCGACAACATGCCAGCCAAAACCGCATCCACCGAGAATGCAATGGCGAAGACTTCGAGGCCGATCATTAGAAATAATACGGCGTTCAAAATATCGTCAATCAACTTCCAAAATGCATCCACATAATCACGGGTCTTTTGGGTCATGGCGTGTGATGTCAGTTCATCACCGATCAGTAACCCCGCGCAGACTGCCATAATGGGTGCAGAGACGTGCAACCAAATGGCCAGTTGGTAACCACCAAAAGCTAGCGCTAAGGTTAGAAGTACTTCAACTGAGTAATCATCAATTCTTGTCATTACTTTGTAAGTACTCCAGCCAAGAACAAGACCTAAAATAGCTCCACCGAAGGCCTCTTGCACGAACAAAGTGATAGCATCTGCGAAGCCACCGCCATGAGCATCTGCAGTAGGAAATGCCATGCTTACCAAAACTAAAAATACTACATAGCCAATGCCATCGTTGAAGAGGCTCTCACCGGCAATTTTGGTTTCGAGAGACTTTTCTAGTTTGGCGCCACGCAGTACGCCTAAAACCGCCACGGGGTCAGTAGGGGAAATCAAAGCGCCAAACACTAAGGCTATCATTAGGGGCGCGCCAGTAATCCAGCTAAACCCAACCCCTGCTACAATCGTCGATAGCGCGACGCCAATTGTGGCCATCAATAGTACCACTCGCCAATTTGCCTTAAGATCCGCAAGCTTCACATGCAGCGCGCCGGCAAATAACAATAAACCCAGCATACCCTCCAACAAGGCGTTAGAAAATTCAAAGCCTTCAACTGCTTGGTGCATAGTGGAAGAAAGTTCTAAGCTGGGCCAAATAAAATTAACCCCGATTGAGCATAGTGATACGCTTAAAGACACGATTAAAATGCCAATGGCTGAGGGTAGCCGTAGGAAAATAGTGTTTACAGACGCAAAAACAGCGGCCAAAACAATAAGAGTGGAAGTGATTTGTAAAAATGTCATAGTTACTTGTTACATAGGCTGGCGGCTGTTTCCACACAGGTATTATTAAGTACCGCAAAAAGTTTGATGAATAACCTCATTAGCCTTTGGAGCAGCAGTAAAATCCAAGTTTTGTGGCGTTACAAAAGGTGATTTTAGGGCCATATGAAAATCATGAAAAAGCTGCATGTCTCCAGCTACAGATTTCGTAATCATAGATTCAACCGTATGGTTGCGGGCAATCAACGCAGGGTTAATTTGGTTCAGGTTTTCCAAATTGGCAGTTTGCGACCAAGTGTCATGCCAACTCCTAAATTCGGGATGTTCGCCAATATGGAGTGAAATTTCATCAGATCCAAGCGCGCGGAAACTTTGAGTAAAATCAGCTCCTGTCTGCTCCATCATTTCAAGCATTTTTTTTATGAGTATTGCGCTTTCAGAACTAGGTTTTAAGCCAATTTTCTGTGAAAAAATCTTAGTATACTCTTCTTTAAATAGATCAGAAAATTCCTGCACAATGTTAGTATATTGTTCAATTGCGGCGTCAGTGTCATTCGCCAGTGGTAATAACGCCGTAGCCAATTGTGCCATATTCCACGCTGCTAAATTAGGCTGATTATTATAGCCGTAGCGCCCTTGGCGATCAATCGAGCTAAACACCTTTGCGGGCACATAATCATCCATAAAAGCGCAGGGACCGTAATCAATGGTGATGCCACCCACATGGCTATTATCGGTGTTCATCACACCATGAATAAATCCAACTCCCATCCATTGGGCAATTAGGTGGGCCTGCGCGGACACAGATGCTTTTAAAAAATCTTCTGTATTTTTAACATCTGGATAGTGGCGAAAAATGGCATGATCCAAAAGTGCTTGTAATGCTTCTATATCGTCACGGGATGCGAAATATTGAAAGGTGCCAACACGAATGTGGCTACTGGCGGTTCGGCAAATCACTGCGCCGGGCAGGGGGCCGGGCTCGCGTTGAATGTTTTCTCCTGTAGCGGCGGCGGCTAGCGCGCGGGTTGTAGGAATGCCTAGAGCATGCATGGATTCTGATATCAGGTATTCTCGTAAAACTGGGCCGTACCAGGCGCGTCCATCGCCACCACGAGACCAAGGGGTGCGGCCAGAACCTTTGAGTTGTATATCTACCCTGCCCAAATCACTTAATACTTCGCCTAAAAGTACTGCGCGTCCGTCGCCTAATTGTGGATTCCAATGTCCGAATTGATGTCCCGCATATGCTTGTGCGATAGGATATGCACCTTCCGGCACTTGATTTCCAGCAATAAACTCTGGCCAATTTTCATCAAACGTTATACCCAATGCTTCCGCAAGCTCAGTATTAAGAACCAGACTGGCTGGGGCCTTTACGGGTGTAGGTGTTTGTCGTGCAAACATTTGCTCCGGTAGAAGGGCATAGCTGTTGTTCCATGTGGCATGCATTAGTTTATCTCTTTACTCATTAGCTTATAGTTTGCGCGCAGAGGAAAGCCACCCCGACTATACAACCGTTGCGCCGTTTTGTTTGTGTTTGCAACTTCTAGATTCACCGATCTAGTATGCGTTGGCATCGAATGATCTATAGATTGTCAGTAGGCTTTTGTACCAAGGTCTTTGCCACGAGTTGGCGTATGAATAAAAAACTCATCGATAAAGGAATATGCGTCACCAAACTTGATAAAAAACCTTTATAAAATAAAGATGTAATCGACAGGTCTACCCTATGTCCAATCATATATTCGGCTGCCATGGGAGTTCCATCCAGCGGTTTTGTGGTGGCTGCCACACGGCATGGTCCTGACGTGGCTATGGATACCTCTGAGTGGAATGCCGTAACTAATAGCGCAACTCCCATCAAATTATTTATTTCTGCCAGGTCAGGACTGCTCCCATTATAGGCTAGCTACCCTTTGGGTGATCAAGTTAAAATAGCCAGGAGCATCAATATTTTCTAGAAATAGAGCATTGGCAGTTCGGTCAGTCACACCCCACCAATCGGCAACTGTCATGCCGCGGGTGAGCTCAGATTGGGTCTCAATTTCGACATTGATATGTCGCCCGCTAAATAACTCAGGCGCTATTAAATAGGCGATGACGCAGGGATCATGTAACGGAGCACCTTGGCTCCCATATTTGTCACTGTCAAAACGCTCAAAAAAGTCTACCCAGCCGGCAATTGTACTACATGCCTGACTATTTTCAGCACGTAAATCCGCAATCCAAGCTTTACTGGTCAGTGCTTTATGGGTCACATCTAACGGGGCCACCACGAGATCTATTCCTGAGTTAAATACAATTTGCGCGGCCTCAGGATCCACAAAAATATTAAACTCTGCGGCAGGGGTAATGTTGCCTACCTCAAAATAAGCGCCGCCCATCAAGACAATCTGTGCGATATTCTTAGCTATATCGGGGGCATTTTGCAAAGCGGTGCCAATATTGGTGAGTGGGCCAAGCGGACAGAGTGTTATGGATTTTGGAGCTGCTTGGCGCAGGGTCTCTATTATATAATCTACTGCATGTTGAGATTGAAGCGGCATATGCGGTTCGGGTAAAAAGGCTCCATCTAACCCGGTTTCACCATGAACATGTTCGGCTGTGACCAATCCACGGCCCATTGGGCTGTCACAGCCGGCAAAAACATTTAGATCAGCTCGGCCGGCAAGCTCACAAATTTGGCGCGCGTTATAAGTGGTGCGCGCCAGCGGGACATTGCCTGCCACACATGTGATGCCCAAAACGTTAAGCTCTGGCGAAGCCAAGGCCAGTAAAATAGCGACCGCATCGTCTTGGCCGGGGTCTGTATCTATTATTATGTCACGGCTCATAAACTTTATCCTAAAAGAATTGATATTCTAATTTTTACTTTGCAGTGGGATTAATCAGTCCCACGGTAAGGCTGTACATATTGCAAAGCCATATCCCAAGGGAAAAAAATCCAGGTATCTTGACTAACTTCTGTGATGAATGTGTCGACCATGGGGCGACCCTTTGGTTTGGCGTACACTGTGGCAAAATGGGCTTTGGGATAATTGGCTCTTACCAATTCTATGGTTTTGCCGCTGTCGACCAGATCATCAATAATCAATATACCAATGCCATCACCCATTAAATCTGCGTCAGGGGCCTTTAGAATGACTGCCTCGGCTCTATCCTGATGGTGGTAGCTTTTCACGCTGACGGTATCCACAGTGCGAACATCTAATTCTCGTGCCACGATCATTGCCGGCGCCATGCCGCCCCGTGTAATGGCTACGATCGCACGCCATGAGCCATCTTCCGGACCCTTACCATCGAGACGCCACGCCAGAGCTCGCGCGTCACGGTGCATTTGATCCCAGCTTACGTGAAATCCCTTTTCATGTGGTAGTATGTCTGGCATGGATTTTCCTAACTCTAATTAATCTTGATACTACCTATTCTGGCAAATCGAGACCTTTCATTCCTATAACGTGATAACCTGCATCTACATGCAGTATTTCGCCGGTAACACCTGACCCAAGATCTGATAATAGATATAGGGCAGACTTTCCCACCTCAGCCTGCGTTACAGTGCGACGCAGTGGGCTGTTGGTTTCATTCCATTTCATAATTTCGCGAAAATCACCGATGCCTGAGGCTGCTAGGGTTTTAATTGTGCCTGCGCTGATGGCATTAACGCGGATGTTGTTACGACCCAAATCTTCAGCCAAATATCGTACTGATGCCTCTAAAGCTGCTTTCGCAACGCCCATTACATTGTAGTTTGGCATCACTTTTTCGGCTCCGTAGTAAGTGAGTGTCAAGCAGGATGCGCCTGGGGCTAAAAGTCCCTGAGCGGCTTGGAGAATAGCGGTAAAAGAATAAGCTGAGATATCGAGCGTCATCAAAAAGTTATCACGTGAGGTGTTGATGTACTGACCGCGCAACTCTGATTTGTCCGAAAAACCAATAGCATGAACGATGAAGTCAATTTTATCCCACTTTTCTTTAGCTACAGCCATGAGCTCTGCTATTGATGTGGGATCGCCCACATCGCACTCCTCTATAATTGATGCATCAATTTGTGCTGCGAGGGGCAGGACCCGCTTTTTCATAGCGTCGCCTACATAGGTTACACCAATGTCAGCGCCTTCAGCATGCAAAGACTCTGCTATGCCCCAGGCAATCGATTTGTCATTTGCCAGTCCCATTATAAGGCCGCGTTTTCCGGTCATAAGTCCCATGGACTTTCCCCCATCAAAGTTTAGTTTGTATGCGTCTAAGCGAAGAACTACCATGCATCAACCTAAAGGGTACATCTGATATGGAAAAAAGAACTGGTATATTTGAAGGCAATGACCCCTTTGAACTTGCACGCAGGTGGATGAGTGAGGCTGTGGCTGGTGAATTGAACGATCCTAATGCAATGGCTTTGTCGACGGTCGATGGCGACGGTATGCCCAATGCGCGCATTGTTTTGTTAAAGTCCATTGAGGACAACGCATTTGTTTTTTATACAAATTATGAAAGTAAGAAGGCAAACGAGGCTTTCGGAGCTGGCAAGGCCGCCTTTGTAATTCATTGGAAATCTTTGCGCCGCCAAATCCGCTGTCGGGGTGTAGTGGAGCGTGAGGATGGGCCTCTTGCTGATAAATATTTCATGAGTAGATCGCCTTTGTCCCGAGTTGGAGCTGTGGCCTCGGAACAATCCAAAGTTCTAGTTGCGCGCAGTGTTTTGATGGATCGGGTGGCTGCCCTGAAGGCAGAATACGGTGAGACTATGACCCGTCCTGACTTTTGGGGGGGGGTCCGGATACGTCCTCTAGAACTGGAGTTTTGGGCCGACGGTGAAGCTCGTTTGCATGATCGGTTCCGCTGGGTGCGAAGCAGTCAGGACGCGGACTGGACTGTTGATAGGCTATATCCTTAAGTTTATCTTATAATAAAGTTATGGGTGCGGTGTCATTACTGTCGTAATTTTTTGGGTAAAGGTTTAGA
Source organism: Rhodobacteraceae bacterium ASP10-04a (assembly GCA_000981705.1). Classification (GTDB taxonomy): domain Bacteria; phylum Pseudomonadota; class Alphaproteobacteria; order Rhodobacterales; family Rhodobacteraceae; genus Planktomarina; species Planktomarina antarctica. Next base: position 1,955 of record LAQD01000027.1, on the reverse strand, counting down.
CTTTATGATGCGATATTAAAGGTTTGCCGGATAATTATTTATTTTAGAAAATGTACTAAGAAAAAAGCGAGTAATAATGCGTTTGGTATGGGCTTCGGCTGTAAGTGTTTTGTTCAACACCACGATTGCTTTAGCAGATTGTGTTATTAGTCATGCTCACCTTTCTGGTACGTGGGGCACAGCGCAATTTGCGGTTGAGGTTGCCGATGACGATGCTGAGCGCGCTAGAGGATTGATGTACCGGGACGTTATGGGAAAATTTTCTGGTATGTTGTTCGTCTATGATCAACCGCAAGAAGTTGCATTTTGGATGAAAAATACACTGATATATTTAGATATACTTTATTTTACTTCGCAGGGCCGCCTTCTAGACATCTACGCAAACACAATACCCGGGGATCTTACTCCTCTGCATAGCTCCGGCCCAGTGCAATACGTTCTCGAGATCAATGCCGGTATGGCAAAAACTTTAAAATTCGGCTCAGATACTATATTAAACCACTCCAGCTTGGGCCACGGCGAAAAAACCAACGGCTGTAAGTGAAAAGACCCTTTTCATTTCTAATCCAATTGCCTAAAGAAGCTTCAGTGTCGGGGCGTGGCGCAGTCTGGTAGCGCACCTGTTTTGGGTACAGGGGGTCGTGAGTTCGAATCTCGCCGCCCCGACCACTTTTGTAAAAATATTTGACCTTTACCAGTCCAGGAGAGTCCCTTCCTAAGCAAGGTTCTTGGACGTGAACTCACAGGCCACTTGGTGACTTTTATAGTGACCCTTATTTCAAAATTAAACAAAATTTAATAAGAAAAAGTTAGATATCTTATACTCTGATTTTTTGGCACGCAGAATTTGAATTATTTAAGGGCCGAATCTATTATAAATTATGCGTCAAGGAATTTTTCAATAGAAAACTATCAAAAAATCGTTGACCCCATAGTAAAATACGGATCAATTAGTACATGCAGCTGAGGGACACACTAGATGTAGTGCTTCAAACTAGGCGGTGAGGCCGCTGGACCTTCGCAAGGTTCAGTCATGAGTGTGCTGATTAGATGTAAATAAAGCCGTATTTAAACGGCAAATGAGGCAAAAATGAAAATTGAACGGCGTTTTACAAGTCCCAACGAGGACGCATACAGCTCTATAGAATTCCAAAAAACTACTAGTGAGATTCGCAATCCTGATGGAACAATAGTATTTCATTTGGCCGACCTTGAAGTTCCATCAGATTGGTCCCAAGTTGCTGCCGATGTTTTGGCGCAAAAATACTTTCGTAAAGCTGGCGTGCCGTCCGCCACTAAGGCTATCAAAGAATCAGGCATTCCAAGCTTTCTTCGGCGCCATGTTCCAACTGATGAAGCGACTTTCGGCGGGGAGACTTCTGCTAAGCAAGTTTTTGATCGTTTAGCTGGCGCTTGGGCTTATTGGGGCTGGAAGGGTGGATATTTTTCCACAGAGGAAGATGCCAGCGCATACTTCGATGAAATGCGCTACATGCTGGCCACACAACGTGCGGCCCCAAATTCACCGCAGTGGTTTAACACAGGCCTTCACTGGTCTTACGGCATAGATGGTCCGGCTCAGGGCCATCATTATGTTGATTTTAAAACTGGCAAGCTGACAAAATCAGAGTCCAGCTACGAACACCCACAGCCGCACGCGTGTTTCATTCAGTCTGTGTCTGATGATTTGGTCAATGAGGGCGGCATCATGGATCTCTGGGTGCGTGAAGCCCGCCTGTTTAAATATGGGTCAGGTACTGGAACAAACTTTTCCTCCCTACGCGGTTCGGGTGAATCCTTATCGGGTGGTGGTAAGTCATCTGGTTTGATGGGCTTTTTAAAGATTGGCGATAGGGCTGCCGGCGCTATCAAGTCTGGAGGGACAACGCGCCGTGCTGCTAAGATGGTAATTTGTGATGCTGACCACCCAGATATTGAAGATTTCATTAACTGGA
>LAQD01000003.1:81621-91213 GCA_000981705.1 Rhodobacteraceae bacterium ASP10-04a | reverse complement strand
ATGTGCCAAATCTAACATAAGGCACTCTAGGGCTTTGGCAAAGCTTGCATCACCAGACACATCGATGCCGGAGGCCCCAGTAGCAGCGCAGATTAAAGTATCAGAAGTAGAGGTATCGCTATCCACAGTGATGCAGTTGAAGGTGTTGTCGGTCAAGTCTGTTAGCAGAGTTTGCAGACTAGCCTGTGCAATTTTGGCATCAGTGAAGATATAGACCAGCATCGTGGCCATATCCGGGGCGATCATACCCGAGCCTTTGGCGATCCCACTGATCTGCACAGTCTTGCCGTTGATTTCTAACGAGACTGTTGAGCCCTTTGAAAAAGTATCTGTTGTCATAATCGCTTTGGCAGCATCTTCAAGCGCATCACTGCTTAAAGATGCGGTTAAGGCGCTTATACATCCTATGATCTTATGGTCTGGTAGGACCTCGCCAATGACCCCTGTTGAAGAAGTTAATACTGCACTGGTTGGCAAGTTGAGGCTGGCAGCTACAGCGGTGCAAATACGATCTACAGATTCTTGTCCCGCAGTACCCGTGAAGGCGTTGGCATTGCCAGAGTTTACCAGTATTGCAGCGCCCTGTGACATATCCCCATTCATTTTAGCCTGGCAGTCCAGCACACATGCTGCGCGGGTGGCGGAGCGTGTAAATACACCTGCAATTGCCGACCCTGCAGAAATTGAGGCAAGCATAACATCTGTACGACCGAGGTATTTTACACCTGCTGCGGCTGCTGCAAACTTTACCCCCTCAATTACTGGTAGGTTGGGGAAAACGTCTGGGGCCAAGGGCGATATTTTTATCATTTCACAATTAGATCCAAGGTAGAGAGAATGGATGGATCAATCCATTCTGTTGGCATTATGACATTCGCCGTAGCCATTAGGCCGCGTAGGTGTTCCTCAACGGCGGCATTTTGTATTTCCACTTCTAATTCACTGCGTACATCTTCAAAGGCTGGTGAAGATGTTTCTCGGCGGTCGTTTAAAAAAATCAAATGATAGCCAAATTGCGTTTGTACTGGGCCGGTATAGGTACCTGCCTCCATACCCATGACCGCCTTTTCAAATGGGGCAACCATTTGCCCCTTCCCAAACCAGCCTAGATCACCGCCGCGTGGACCTGAAGGGCCTGTTGAATGCTCAGTTGCTAATCCACTAAAATCAGCTCCACCATCTAGCAAAGCTAAAAGTTCTCTCGCTTTCTGCTCTGTTTCAACTAAGATATGGGAGGCTTTATACTCTTGCTCACCCGACCCTACTGGAAATTTAGCGGCATAGGCGGCTTGCAGGGCCCTTTCTGTGACGGCATTGGTGCGCAGTTCATTTATTACAACAGAGGATAAAATATTACGACGCTGGTTTTGCATTGCTATGGCGAGCCAGCTTGGGTCTTTTGTCATAGAACTGGCTAGCAGTTCTTGTTGGATCAATTGCTCGATAATACCGTTGAATAATGTATTGTCATCCAGGCTTTGGTATTGATCTGGCAACTGGCGCTTTACGTCAAGCATATGCCCTAAAGTCAACTCTGTTTCACCAACCGTGGCCACAACGGTACTTAGATTTCGGTCCTGAGCAGCCAAGGAAGACGAAAGCAGTAGTGCGATAGCCATTCCCTGCAAAATAGAGTGTGATTTTAACATTGTTTCTTCCTTTAAAGCGCACGGAATAGTCCGCGCCGTTGACACCGTAATGCTGGACACATACATCAATCAGGTGGCCCTGAGGGGACCAGCCTGCAATAGTACAAGCCTTTCACTTTTATAAGCTGAGGTGGGGCAGTGGGCAAGTATATCCCTCATATGATTTGAATAACCATGCGGAGTGGACATGCTGGGTTTAGGAACAATTGCTAAAAAAGTTTTTGGCACACCAAATGATCGTAAGATCAAAGCGACCAGACCTGTGGTTGATCAAATAAATGCACTAGAGGCACAATTCGTAGCCCTAAGCGACCAAGGCTTGATCGAGAAAACCAACGAGTTGAGAGATCGCGCGAAAGTGGGCGAGCCTTTGGATAAGATTTTGCCAGAAGCTTTCGCTAATTGTCGCGAAGCTGCCAAGCGCGCATTGGGCCTTAGAGCTTTCGATGTGCAGCTGATGGGTGGGATATTCCTGCATCAAGGTAATATTTCCGAGATGAAAACTGGCGAAGGTAAAACTTTGGTGGCTACATTCCCAGCCTACCTGAATGCTTTGACTGGTGAGGGTGTACATATTGTTACGGTCAACGATTATCTGGCGCGTCGTGATGCGGATTGGATGTCTAAAGTCTACGGCGCCTTAGGTCTGACTACTGGCGTGGTGTACCCACAGCAACCAGACGCTGAAAAAGCTGAAGCCTATGCGTGTGATGTGACCTATGCCACAAACAATGAGCTGGGGTTTGACTACCTTCGTGATAATATGAAATCTGAGTTGAGCCAAATGCATCAGCGGTCCCACAATTTCGCAGTTGTGGATGAGGTAGATTCGATTTTGATCGATGAAGCTCGAACACCTCTAATCATTTCGGGTCAATCAGAGGATCGTTCAGAGCTATATCAAACAATTGATGTTTTGATTCCAGAAGTGTTGGATGAGTATTTTACCTTAGATGAAAAGACTAAGAGTGTGACGTTCTCAGATCAGGGTAATGATTGGCTAGAAGAAATTTTGAGCCAAAAGGGTATATTGCCGGAAGGTCAGTCCCTGTATGATCCTGAAAGCACGACAATCGTGCATCACGTAAATCAAGCGCTGCGGGCACATAAACTATTTTACCGTGACAAGGATTATATCGTACGGGATAATGAGGTTGTCCTGATCGATGAATTCACAGGCCGTATGATGACTGGCCGCCGTTTGTCAGATGGTTTGCATCAGGCGATTGAGGCCAAAGAAGGTTGTCAGATTCAGCCAGAAAATGTGACACTAGCTTCCGTGACATTCCAAAACTATTTTCGCTTATATGATAAATTGAGCGGTATGACTGGTACTGCTCTGACAGAGGCCGATGAATTTTCTGAGATTTATGGTTTGGGTGTTGTTGAGGTTCCAACCAACCAACCCGTGTCACGCTTAGATGAAGACGACCAAGTTTACCGTACAGCTGCTGAAAAATACAATGCTGTTGTTGAGGCCATTAAGGTGTCTTATGAACAAAAACAACCTGTGTTGGTTGGGACAACTTCAATTGAGAAATCGGAGTTTTTGTCTGGTCTTTTGACAGAGGCAGGAGTGATCCATAATGTTCTGAATGCCCGCCAGCATGAAAAAGAAGCGAAAATTGTGGCCGATGCAGGTAAGCTTGGAGCTGTCACAATTGCTACAAATATGGCTGGCCGTGGTACAGACATTAAACTGGGAGGCAACGTTGAATTTACAATAATGGAAGCAGTTGCAGCAGATCCGAGCGCAGATCCAGACGAAATCCGCAACCGAATTGAGTCAGAGCACATAACTGATGAGCAAGCCGTTAAAGTGGCTGGCGGCCTGTATGTTCTGGCGACGGAACGACACGAATCACGGCGTATTGATAACCAGTTACGTGGTCGTTCGGGCCGGCAAGGTGACCCAGGGCGCAGTTCTTTCTTTTTGTCACTCGATGATGATTTAATGCGGATTTTTGGGTCAGAACGTCTTGAAAAAGTTTTAAATACGTTGGGTATGAAAGAGGGTGAGGCTATTGTACATTCTTGGGTCAATAAGTCTTTGGAGCGTGCGCAATCAAAAGTTGAAGGTCGTAACTTTGACATACGCAAACAACTTTTAAAATTTGATGATGTAATGAACGATCAGCGCAAAGTAATTTTTGGCCAGCGTCGTGAAATCATGGAAGCCGAAGATTTGGCCGAAATCACGCAAGATATGCGCTATCAGGTGATTGATGATCTGGTTACGCAGTTCATGCCACCCAAATCTTATGCTGATCAATGGAATACTGAAGGCTTACAGGCCGCTCTTTTTGAGAGTGTGGGTCTGGAGGCTCCTGTCGTCGACTGGGCTGCTGAGGAGGGCGTTGACGATGACATAATCCGCGAAAAACTGGAAGATTTTGGTGATAAATTTATGGCTAAAAAAGCTGTTGATTTTGGACCTGAAAACATGAGGATGATCGAAAAGCAAGTATTGCTCGAAACTATTGATGGCAAATGGCGCGAGCACTTGGTGACCTTGGAGCATTTACGTGCTGTGGTAGGCTTTCGTAGTTACGCCCAACGTGACCCGTTGAATGAGTATAAATCTGAGTCTTTTCAACTTTTTGAAAGCTTGTTGGATAGTTTGCGTGAACAGGTTACGCAGGTGCTTGGCAATGTGCGGATGCGCTCAATGGACGAACAGCAGGCCATAATGATGCGTCAGCAGGCGGCTCTAAAACAGCAAACGCAGATACCTGAGGAGCTTGGAAGCTTTGATGAAAACGATCGTTCTACATGGGGTAATCCTGGTCGCAATGAAAGTTGTCCTTGCGGTTCAGGTAAAAAATTCAAGCAGTGTCACGGGAAGATTTAATAGTATTTTAAATTACAATTTATGATGGCATGAGTAAATAATTAGCCGATTTAATTAGTATTTTATACACTGCTGTTTCCGAATGTAGCTTACATAAAGCTAGATAATATATTTTTTAAAGACATGAATTTATAATTCAGTAAAATAGATGTTTATAAACTGACACAATTTTGACATTATATAACCCGCGCTGAATAGTCAGCGCGGGTTGAGTTCTTCCAAACATTATTTGAAGAAATTGATACTTTTAGAGTTTGCTCATTGTGGGTTCTGATGCAACGACTGGTTCTACTACAGTAGCAGCCGGTGTTGTACACGCTGAAATTGTTAGAGCGCTACAGATTAAAAGAACAGTTCCAAGTTTCCGCATAATTTATATCCATTTATATATTTCAGATGATTAATTGATAACCACTATGTCGAATCAACGCAACTCAACAAAGTTTTGTTACAAAATGTGTACTAACTTACGCGACATCCCTTACGGCCCGAGTCATATCGTCAATTACCTGCCGGAGTAAAGTTTGATCCTCTGCCTCAACCATTACTCGAATAAGCGGCTCTGTACCTGATTTTCGGATTAGAAGCCGGCCTTTTCCTAACAAAGAGGCTTCAGCGTCCTTGATTGCTGCTTGAACTGTTACCGTTTCTAGTGGAGGTTTATCTGCCGTGAACCTGATATTCTTTAAAACTTGTGGGTAGGGAGTGAACACCTTGGCTAGTTCACTTGCTGGCTTACCGACCTCAACCATGGCTGCTAGAAACTGGAGCCCGGCAAGTAGGCCATCACCAGTGGTGGCGTAGTCACTCATGACGATATGGCCAGATTGTTCACCACCAAGGTTGAAACCGCCGCGGCGCATTGCATCCACTACGTAACGATCTCCTACATCTGTCCGATGTAGCCCGATGCCCTGAGTTCCAAGCCAACGCTCTAAGCCCAAATTTGACATAACCGTAGCGACTAAAGCCCCGCCGCGCAAAACACCAGACTTGGCCCAGCGCGCAGCAATCAAACCCATGATTTGATCCCCATCGGCAATATTGCCTTTTTCATCTATAATCGCAATGCGGTCAGCATCGCCATCGAGGCAAATACCCATATCAGCCCCATGCTCTAAGACTGTAGCTACGGCTGTTTCGGGAGCCGTAGAACCGACGCCATTATTGATATTGTAGCCATTAGGCCGCACACCAATAGGAATAACTTCTGCCCCTAACTCCCAGAGCACTTCCGGTGCCGCGCGATATGCAGCTCCGTTGGCGCAATCGATAACAACCTTGAGTCCATCCAAGCGCTTGCCGTTGGGAAAGGTGGCCTTAGTTGCTTCAACATAGCGTCCGGTCGCACTTTCGATTCTATTGGCGCGGCCAATATTATCAGGTAGGCACAGATCAACTCCACTATTAAATAAAGCCTCAATCTCTGCCTCTGCAGCGTCTGAAAGTTTGTAGCCATCTGGTCCAAAAAATTTTATTCCATTATCATGATGTGGATTGTGACTGGCAGAAATCATCACGCCGACATCTGCGCGCATTGAGTGGGTGAGCATGCCAACTGCGGGGGTTGGGATCGGGCCCAAAAGCACTACGTCCATACCGGTAGATAAAAAACCAGCTGTAAGTGCGTTTTCAATCATATAACCTGATCGTCTTGTGTCCTTGCCTATAACAACCCTATGAACCCTTGCCTTACCGTGTCTAAAATATTGCCCGGCGGCCGTGGCTAGCCGCAATGCGGCTTCAGCTGTCATCGGATAAGTATTTGCGGTTCCGCGCACGCCATCAGTTCCGAATAGGGTACGTTTCATATTTATTCCTCTCAGACCAACTAGGGTCTATTCCCACTTTTGGAATGATACATGCGACGTGTGACAAATGCTATCCGCCCTGCTGTATCAAACTTTTTCTCAAATACATCAAATTTGGGTCAAATGCGCTGCAACCCAACCAAACGTGGCTGCGCCGATAATAGCGAGCAGAATCCAACCTTTTTTGAAGTCACGCACTGCTGAGCCTTGCTGGGACGTATTGTAGGTTCGGATTAATGCTGCTTCAGCCATCTCTGGTAGTTTTGGTCCAAAGCGCGACAACACACGTGCAGTTTTCAATAAGTCATTTAGTAGTGCTTTGGGGCCGATGCTTTGCTTGATGTATTCTTCTACAATTGGATGTGCCACTTCCCAGATATTAATTTGTGGATGTAAGCTGCGCGCTACGCCTTCCACCACAACCATGGTTCGCTGCAAAAGGATCAGCTCCGTACGGGTTTCCATTCCAAATTGCTCTGTGACACCGAACAGATACGTTAGGACCCTCCCCATGCTAATTTGGGTGGCGTCCATACCGAAAATGGGCTCACCTACCGCGCGTAATGCGCGGGCGAATTCATCGATATCTTTGTCAGCTGGAACGTACCCGGCTTCAAAATGCACCTCGGCTACGCGTCTGTAATCTCGACGGATAAAGCCAAACAAAATTTCTGCATAGACTCGACGGGTGTATTCATCGATTCGCCCCATGATGCCAAAATCATATGCAATGATATTACCATTAGCTGCGACCTTGATATTGCCTTGATGCAAATCTGCGTGGAAAAATCCATCACGCAGGGCGTGGGATAAAAACAATTGTAATAGTCGCTCACCAATTTCTTTTCGATTATGGCCTGCCGCGTCCAATGCGGTATTGTCTCCTGCCGAGATGCCTTCAGCCCAGTCCATTGTCATGACGTTCTTGCCGGAGAGGCTCCAATTTATTCTTGGCAGTTGAAAGCCCTTGTCGGATTCGGTGTTTGATGCAAACTCGCTTGCAGCACTACTTTCAAGCCTGAGATCCAGTTCGCCCATCACTACACCCTCAAAGTGAGCAATTACATCCAAAGGTCGCAGGCGGCGCGCCCCAGGAGCCAGTATTTCAATCATTCTGGCGGCAAAATAAAAAGCGTCGATATCGCGACGAAAAGCCTTCTCAATCCCTGGTCGGAGCACTTTGATAGCGACATCTGAACCGTCCGAAACTAGCTTTCCGCGGTGTACCTGCGCAATGGAGGCCGCTGCGACGGGTGCGCTGAACTCACTGAACACAGCATTCAAGGGCTGTTCAAATTCAGCCTCAATCATCCGTTCGGCGTCTTCCATGGGGAAGGCGGGTAATTTATCCTGCAAAACGCGCATTTGAATGGCTAGTTCATCGCCCACAACATCAGGGCGGGTTGAAAGAATTTGCCCAAATTTGATATATGCAGGTCCCAAAGCTGTCAGTGCCCGAGTGGCGGGCGGCATACTTGGGTCGCCCTTATAACCGAGCCACTGAAACGGCCAACCTAAGACTTTAGCGCCGAAACGTACGCCCCAAGGGGCACTATAGGCATCCAAAATCACATTCATTGCACCTGTGCGCTCTAGCGTGGCACCTGTTCGAATAAGTCGGAAAATATTATGTGGACCCCGCATCTAAATTTTCCAACCGGAATGTAGGGCGGCAATCCCGAGCGAAAGATTGCGATAGTTAGTATTTTCAAAACCAGCTTCCCGGACCATGCTCAGAAAAGTCTCCTGATCCGGGAAATTTCGAATCGATTCGACCAAATATTGATAGCTCTCACGATCGTTTGCGATGAGTTTTCCCATCCGTGGAATCACATTGAATGAGTAAATATCATAGGCTTTTTGTACCAAAGGAACTGGAATTTGGTTAAACTCCAAAACCATCAAGCGGCCACCGGGTCGCAACACGCGAAAAGCTTCATTCAGCGCTTCTTGTGGTCGAGTCACGTTGCGGATGCCAAAGCTGATTGTGTAAACGTCAAAGCTGTTGTCGGCAAAAGGCAGTGCCATTGCATCGCCTACGACCCAATCTATACTATTTAACATTTTATCTGCTTCGGCGCGTTTACGACCCGCAATTAGCATATTCTCCGTTATATCGAGCACTGTAGCATGACCAGAACCGGCACGGTTGAGAAATTTAAAGCTGATATCACCGGTCCCACCTGCGACGTCTAGGAGCTTTTGTCCGGGACTTGGGGCCAGCCAATCCATCATGGCTTCTTTCCAGATGCGATGAATACCCATGCTCATGACGTCATTCATGATGTCATATTTTCCTGCTACAGAGTTGAAAACACTCTGTACTTTAATAGCCTTTTCAGCCTCGGGCACGGTTTCAAAACCAAAGTGCGTTGTTTGCTCAGCGTTGTCTTGCATGGGACGGGCCTTTTGTGTGTACAGCCCCCCTTATAATGTGCGGAACGGCTGTTACAATGTGAACTACCATAAGGAAGCCCAAGATGCCCGAATTACCAGAGGTTGAGACAGTCCGTCGCGGAATCGAATCCGCCATGCAAGACCAAGTAATCACAAGCGCCGAGGTGAATCGCCCTGATTTGCGCTGGCCCTTTCCCCCAAATATGGCCAAGCGCTTATCTGGCGCGCGTGTCGTTGGACTGCGACGCCGGTCAAAATACATACTTGTTGATCTTGATTCAGATGAAACATTGATTGTTCATCTTGGCATGTCTGGCCGTATGTTGGTCTCTGGTATTCAGGTTGGTCAATTTCATCAAGAGCATCCGGCACCTAAAAAACATGACCATGTTGTTTTTCACATGGAAAATGGTGCAAGGGTGACCTTCAATGATGCCCGCCGCTTTGGGGCGATGGATCTTGCGTCGACCGCTGCGGTGGAGCAGCATAAGCTCTTGGCCTCACTGGGGCCGGAGCCTTTGGGTAATTCGTTTGACGAAACCTACCTCATAGGAGCGCTTTCTGGGAAAAACTCCCCAATCAAATCGACCCTCTTAGATCAAAGAATCATTGCAGGCTTGGGTAACATTTATGTCTGTGAAGTGCTTTTTCGTGCAAAAATTTCGCCAATAACGAAAGCGAGTGAGTTGTCGAAATTGCGAATTGGCAAGATTGTGCCCATCATACGAGAAGTGCTTGAGGAGGCTATTTTGGCAGGCGGATCGAGCCTTAAAGACTACCGTCAAACTGGCGGTGAACTTGGTTATTTTCAACACAATTTTCAAGTTTATGACCAAGAAAATCAACTCTGTTCATCTGTGGGCTGCACAGGTGTCATAGTGCGT
>LAQD01000003.1:79792-81485 GCA_000981705.1 Rhodobacteraceae bacterium ASP10-04a | reverse complement strand
CTGATCATATCTGCGTCATAAAACTAAATCGTCCAACGGCCCTTAACGCGCTGAACAGACAGTTGGTGGCTGAACTGGGTGACGCCGTGGCTCAGGCTGATGAAAACGACAAAGTCCGTTGTATGGTCATCTCTGGGTCTGAAAAAGCTTTTGCCGCTGGTGCTGATATTACTGAAATGGCTGAGAAAAGTTTTGTTGATGTTGTGTCTGGCGATTTATTTGGTGCTAGTATGATGCCTGTTCAAGACGCCAAAAAGCCTATTATTGCGGCTGTGTCTGGCTATGCGCTGGGTGGTGGTTGTGAGTTGGCAATGATGTGCGATTTTATCATATGTGCAGATAATGCTAAGTTTGGTCAGCCTGAAATTAATCTTGGAGTGATTGCTGGCATTGGTGGTACGCAGCGACTCACGCGGTTTGTAGGCAAGTCTAAAGCGATGGACATGAATTTGACTGGGCGCTTTATGGATGCCGAAGAAGCAGAGCGTTCGGGGCTGGTTAGCCGAGTTGTTCCAGTTAAACGCTTGATGGAGGTCACTTTGGAGGTGGCTGCCAAAATAGCTGAGAAATCACAAATTTCAACTAAGGCTGTGAAAGATGCAGTAAACCGATCTTATGAGACCACACTGGCTGAAGGCCTGTTGTTTGAGCGCAGGGTGTTTCATTCAATGTTTGCGACTGAGGATCAAAAAGAGGGCATGTCTGCATTTGTTGAGAAGCGTGAACCGCAATTCCGCGATAAGTAGATTTAGAATCACTTTGCATTCCACTAGAAACCCTTTATAGGCTCGTTCAGAACATGCGCGTGTGGCCCGCTTGGCTTTAGATAATCCGGTCCAATTCGGTATGGGCCTAGCGGTAATACGTGTGGCACAAGATTAAAATAGGACATGATACCATGGCAAATTCCCCACAGGCTAAAAAACGCGCGCGTCAAATTGAGCGTCGTACAGCCGTAAACAAAACCCGCAAATCACGTATCCGGACATTCCTCCGCAAAGTCGAAGAAGCAATTGATTCTGGTGATAAAGATGCGGCAACCGCCGCTTTGCGTGCGGCGCAACCTGAGCTGATGCGCGGTGTAACCAAAGGCCTTTTCCATAAAAACACAGCTTCACGCAAAGTTTCTCGCTTGGCCTCAAGGGTTAAAGCTATTTCTTAATCAGTATTAAAATTTTACGAATAAGAAAATGCTAATTAATTTCTGCACTTTTTTATTCAAGTATCAGAAACAATAAGAACTATTCTGTGAATTTTATTAGGCTGATCTGTGATTAGGGGGCTATTTTTCGTAAAATACCGAGTACGGTATTACAAAATTAAAAATAGAAATGCGCAGATTAATTTCTGCGCATTTTTTTATTTAAGTGTCGGAAATAATAAAAATTATTCTGTGAATTTTATTAAGCTAGTTTGTGACTAAGAGATTCTTTTTCAAAAAACACCGAGTCAAGAATTAAGTTCTGTTGCAGAGTCACTTCCTCCAAGGATAAAAACTAAGTGCGAGTCACACAAGCTGCTCCGGGGAATGATGGATTATGGGGATTGCTGCTGCTGCACGGCGACATGACCTTAGTTCAATACTTAAATTGGTAACCCATTCTCAGGAAAATAATTACGCCATTTTTTTGGTGGGTGATGTGATTAGTAACTGTAACGTATGAGTGGTAAACTCTGCAGTGGTTTTTGGGCC
>LAQD01000003.1:64587-79664 GCA_000981705.1 Rhodobacteraceae bacterium ASP10-04a | reverse complement strand
ACTTCTGGTATTGCTGAGTTTTCTGTCCCTACAAGTTTTTTTGGGAATTACGTTCGGCAGCATTTCGAAGATCAAATTTTGTATCAAATGCGTGAATCAGGCCTTTCAGTCACACGTATCAACTTTACGGTTGGCCGTGCGGACCAAGAGGCTTTGGCGCGCCCTGCAGCCCCTACGGCCATAGCTCCTATGAAGCTGCGTGAGGTTCAAGGTGCTAAACTGGACCCACGATTTTTGTTTGAAAACTTTGTAGTTGGAAAGCCCAACGAGCTGGCGCATGCTGCTGCCAAGCGGGTGGCTGAGGCGGGTCCAGTAACATTTAATCCATTGTTTTTATATGGTGGTGTTGGTTTGGGTAAGACCCATCTGATGCACGCTATCGCCTGGGAATTACAGTCAAATCGACCTGATATTAATGTGATGTATTTGTCGGCTGAGCAATTCATGTATCGTTTTGTGCAAGCTCTGCGCGAACGAAAAATGATGGATTTTAAAGAATTGTTCCGGTCGGTTGATGTGTTGATGGTTGACGATGTGCAATTCATTGCCGGTAAAGACAGTACGCAAGAAGAGTTTTTCCATACGTTCAACGCCTTGGTTGATCAAAATAAGCAGATCATTATTTCAGCAGATCGTGCGCCTGGTGAGATTAAGCTATTGGAAGATCGAATCGCCAGCCGTTTGCAGTGTGGACTAGTGGTTGATCTTCATCCCACGACATATGAGCTCAGATTGGGTATTTTGCAGTCGAAAATCGAATTATATCAATCTAGCTACCCAGGCATAATAGTGCGCCAGGAAGTGGTTGAATTTCTAGCGCATCGTATCTCCACCAATGTGCGTGTGCTGGAGGGTGCTTTGACGCGTTTATTTGCGTTTGCGTCACTGGTTGGTCGCGAGATTACTGTTGAGCTAACTCAAGATTGTTTGTCTGATATCCTACGGGCTTCAGACCGGAGGGTCACTGTTGAGGAAATTCAACGTAAGGTCAGCGATCATTACAATATCCGCTTATCTGATATGCTAGGCCCTAAACGGCTGCGTAGCTTTGCACGACCTCGGCAAATCGCGATGTATCTGTGTAAGCAGCTTACTAGCCGATCTTTGCCTGAAATAGGTCGCCGATTTGGTGGTCGTGATCATACAACGGTCATGCATGGGGTGCGTCGCATCGAGGGACTGCGTAACCAAGACAGCCAAATGTCTGATGATCTTGATCTGCTGCGGCGCTCTTTGGAGGGCTAAAGCCACACCAAAGGCCATAGCTGTCATAGTCCAACGACAAAGCCTTGTGTCCTGTGGAAAAGTCTTTACGGTTTATCATCGAAATACGTGACGGAGAGCGGCAATGAAACTGTCTATTGAACGCGCGACTTTGCTGAAGGCTGTATCCCAAACACAGTCTGTTGTGGAGCGCCGAAATACGATCCCAATATTAGCAAATGTCCTGATAGAGGCGAGTGGAGACCATGTCTCTTTCCGGGCTACTGATCTTGATATCGAAATTGTTGATCGTGTGACTGCGATGGTGGAACGCGCCGGTGCCAGTACGGTATCTGCTGTTACCCTGCATGAGATCGTTAGAAAGTTGCCAGACGGTGCGCTTGTGACATTAGTTGACGATGGTGCGTCTGGCCGTCTCACTGTAGAAGCTGGCCGGTCCAACTTTTCATTGGCCACGTTGCCAAAAGAAGATTTCCCAGTGATGGCCTCTTCTGAGTATACATCAAATTTTACAGCTCCTGCCATGATGCTGCGTCGATTATTTGATAAATCAAAATTTGCGATTTCTACAGAAGAAACCCGATATTATTTGAACGGCGTGTACATGCACGTCGCTGAGGGCGATGGTGGTAAAAAGCTACGCTGTGTTGCTACAGATGGTCACCGCTTAGCGAGGATTGATGCTGATTTGCCGACAAGTGCTGAAGATATGCCGGGGGTTATCGTACCGCGCAAAACAGTTGGCGAGATGCGTAAGCTGTTGGATGATGATGAGGCGCAAATTGCTGTGTCTGTGTCTGAAACCAAAGTACGATTTGCGACTCCGAGTGTGACGCTGACCTCCAAGGTTATTGATGGCACTTTCCCCGATTACACCCGGGTCATTCCATCGGGTAATACGCGCAAGCTGGAGGTGGATGCCTCTGAATTTGCCAAAGCGGTTGATCGTGTGGCTACTGTATCGTCTGAGCGGTCACGCGCTGTTAAAATGTCTTTAGATGAAGATCGTTTGATCCTATCAGTAAATGCACCTGATAGTGGTGCTGCTGAGGAAGAACTGGCCGTGGCTTATGGCGATGAAAAATTAGAAATTGGCTTTAATGCTAAATATCTTCTTGAAATTGCTAGCCAAGTTGACCGAGAAAATGCTGTTTTCCTGTTCAACACTGCGGGTGACCCTACCTTGATGCGGGAAGGCAATGACACATCTGCGATTTATGTTGTTATGCCCATGCGCGTTTAAGCTGGACCAAATGTGAAGGGCGCAGATGCCCAATCTTGCCGTTGAATCCTTAACTCTATCTCATTTCAGGTCGCACCACGTTGTGCAGATCGAATGTGACGCTCGACCTATTGCTATTTATGGGGCGAATGGAGCGGGCAAAACCAATATTCTGGAAGCTGTGTCATTATTGTCCCCTGGGCGCGGTGTGCGTCGTGCTAGCGCAGAGGAGATGACACGTAGGCCAGAGGCGCTGGGCTGGAAAGTTAAAGCAATACTACGCTCTCAAGGCCGGTTACATGAAGTTGAGACATGGTCTGAGAATGGTGCCGCACGACAGGTACGTATCGACAGCAAGGCTGCTACTCAGGTGATGCTGGGGCGGATTGCGCGGGTGTTATGGTTGATCCCGGCTATGGATCGCCTCTGGATCGAGGGCGCGGATGGACGGCGGAGGTTTTTGGACCGGATGACGCTATCGTTTCACCCAAGCCATGCTGACAATGTTTTGATCTATGAAAAAAATATGCGTGAACGAAACCGCTTGTTAAAAGATCGGGTGAAAGATGCACATTGGTATCGGGCAATCGAAAGCCAAATGGCAGAAGCAGGTGTCAAAATTCGAGCTGCGCGTGAGGAGGCCTTGGCCCATATCCACGCCTCACAAGAGCAAGCAGAGACAGCTTTTCCAACCGCAAATCTAACCCTTACTAACGCTGAAAGTATTGATATTCCGAATAATAGTGATGAATTGGCAGTGTTGTTCGCGGACTATCGTAACCGCGATATTGATGCTGGTAGGACCTTGATAGGGCCACATCGTGATGACCTGTATGGAGTTTTCGCAGCTAAAAATGTACCAGCAAAAGACAGCTCGACAGGTGAGCAAAAGGCACTTTTAATTTCTTTGATACTAGCCAATAGTCGAGCGTTAAAAGAACAAACTGGTCTTACGCCGGTGTTGCTTCTAGATGAGGTTGCTGCGCATTTGGATGCTAGCCGAAGGGCAGCACTTTATGAGGAAATTTGCGCGCTTGGGGCGCAGGCATGGATGACTGGCACCGGGCTGGAATTGTTTGAGGAGCTGGGCGGGCGCGCTCAGCATCTCTTCGTATCTGAAATTGAGGGAAAATCACAGGTAGAAATACAGCGAGCATGACATTAGCGGCCTCAGACTTGATACTTTATTCGCTTGCTGTTTTGATTTTGCTTCTAACCCCGGGCCCTGTTTGGGTGGCGCTTTCGGCTCGTGCGATATCTGGAGGTTTTCAGGCGTCCTGGCCTTTAGCTTTGGGGGTAGCAATTGGTGACGCAGTTTGGCCAATCCTTGCAATCCTAGGAGTGAGTTGGATTGTGAATGAAATTGATGGCTTTATGACAATACTGCGATATTTGGCTGCTTTAGTTTTTCTGGCAATGGGAGCCTTGCTTATTTGGAGGGCCGGCAATGCTCTTGGTAACGACAGCCGCCTCACCCGTCCGGGTATGTGGGCAGGCTTTATGGCAGGGATTGTGGTAAATTTGGGCAATCCAAAGGCTATTTTGTTTTATATGGGTGTGTTGCCTGGATTTTTTGACCTTACTCAAGTGACGTTCGTGGATATTACTGCAATTGTTATGGTCTCAATCACAACCCCACTTTTGGGCAATCTCGCTCTGGCAATCTTTGTAAGCAAGGTGTGGGCATTTTTACAATTGCCTAGTGCTGTGCGGCGGATCAATAAGGTATCTGGTGGGCTCCTGATGGCTGTGGGTTTGGTGATCCCATTTGTCTGAGATGTCTACAGATTTAGAATGTCTATGCCAATTGCCTGCGGCCTGTAAGTGAGGGCTGACCACACGTAGTCCTTAGCACAGTTGTCTGCAGCCAGGTGGTCATCTTGCTGTTTAGGCGCTTGGGGGCTTTGAGTCTTTTTGGGATGGGAAGGATTCAGCAACTTTCTTGTGGGAAACTAGCCCTAAACATTCTGAATTCACTTGCCAATATTGCTGCTATGACCGCGAAATCTAAGTCTATGCCTACTGAAAAATTTAACCATGTACATTGTGGAAAAAAATACCCTCTTTGACCACTATCTGTTGTGTCATTTGCGTGACAAGCACTTCCAAATACGCTATTTGTTGTGCAACTAATAAAAGGTAAACAGTATGGCCGAGCAAACCCCAGTTGTAGAAGAATACGGCGCTGATTCTATCAAGGTTCTCAGGGGCTTAGAGGCGGTCCGCAAGCGTCCGGGCATGTATATTGGCGATACCGACGATGGTTCGGGTTTGCACCATATGGTTTATGAGGTTGTAGACAATGGTATTGACGAGGCCTTGGCCGGTCACGCAGACCATGTTCTGGTACGGATCAACGCTGACAGCTCTGTTTCTGTTGCGGATAATGGGCGTGGTATTCCGGTTGGTATTCATGAAGAAGAGGGTGTTTCTGCTGCTGAGGTTATCATGACCCAGCTGCATGCTGGTGGTAAGTTTGATAGCAACTCTTACAAGGTGTCAGGTGGTTTGCACGGTGTGGGTGTCTCTGTAGTCAATGCACTTTCTGTTTGGCTGGAGCTGCGGATTTGGCGCAATGGCAAAGAACATGTGGCGCGTTTTGAGCACGGCGATACGGCGGAGCATCTAAAAGTTGTGGACGATTGTGGCGACCGCACGGGTACGGAAGTTCGCTTCCTTGCTTCAACGGGTACATTTTCCAATCTGGAATATAAATTTGAAGTTCTGGAAAAGCGTTTGCGCGAATTAGCGTTTTTGAATTCTGGTGTGCGGATCATTTTAGAAGACTTGCGTCCGGTTGAACCTCTGCGTAGCGAACTGTACTATGATGGTGGTGTACGGGAATTTGTAAAATATCTCGACCGATCCAAGACTTCAATTATGGCAGAGCCGATTTATGTAAATGCTATGCGGGATGATATCGGTGTTGAAGTGGCAATGTGGTGGAATGATACCTATCATGAGAATGTTCTGCCCTTTACTAACAATATCCCACAGCGGGATGGTGGCACTCATATGGCTGGGTTCCGTGGCGCTTTGACCCGGACCATAAATAATTATGCGCAGTCCAGTGGTATTGCGAAAAAAGAGAAGATTAATTTTACTGGGGATGATGCCCGCGAAGGCCTGACTTGTGTTCTGTCGATCAAAGTTCCTGACCCAAAGTTTTCTAGTCAAACTAAAGACAAATTAGTAAGCTCTGAGGTCCGACCGGCTGTTGAGGGCTTGGTAGGTGAAAAGCTCTCGGAATGGTTTGAAGAAAACCCAGCACAAGCAAAAATTATCGTTGGTAAGATCGTGGAGGCTGCCATGGCCCGCGAAGCTGCCCGTAAGGCCCGTGATTTGACCCGCCGCAAAACTGCGATGGATGTTAACTTTTTGGCTGGTAAACTTAAAGACTGTTCAGAAAAAGACCCCTCTAAAACTGAAGTCTTTTTGGTGGAAGGTGACAGCGCTGGGGGCTCGGCCCAAACTGGCCGAGATCGTTTAACCCAAGCGGTTTTACCGTTACGTGGTAAGATTCTCAATGTAGAGCGTGCGCGGTTTGATCGTATGTTGGGTAGCCAAGAAATCGGTAATCTTGTTATGGCGCTAGGTACAGGCATTGGTCGCGATGAGTTTAATATCGATAAACTACGTTACCATAAAATTGTCATTATGACTGATGCGGATGTTGATGGGGCGCATATTAGAACATTACTCCTCACGTTCTTCTTTAGGCAAATGCCGGCTTTAATAGAGGGTGGTTTTCTCTATATTGCCCAGCCACCTTTGTTTAAGGTGGGTCGCGGCCGGTCTGAGGTGTATCTCAAAGATCAGCCAGCTTTAGATGAGTATTTGATTGAGCAAGGCATTGAAGGTGCGTTGTTACGCCTCAACAATGGTGAAGAAATTCTGGGTGCCGATCTGATGCGTGTGGTGGATGAAGCTCGGCAGTTGAAACGGATCGTCGATGCCTTCCCAACCCACTACCCTCGGCACATCTTGGAGCAGGCTGCGATTGCAGGTGCTTTTGTACCTGGCGCTGTAGACCGTGATCTTCAGGGCATGGCAGAGGCTGTGGCTCGCCGGCTAGACCTAATAGCCTTAGAATATGAGCGTGGCTGGCAAGGCCGTCCGACCCAAGATCGTGGCATGCGTTTGGCGCGTATTTTGCGGGGTGTTGAAGAAGTCCGCAATCTTGATGGGGCGATGCTCCGCTCTGGTGAAGCCCGCCGTACTGGTCAGTTGACTGAAAGCTTGCAAGATACCTATGGCGGTCCTTGCACATTGGTGCGCAAAGACCGGGTTGAGATAGTAAATGGCCCCCTCACATTGCTAAGCGCAATTTTGGACGAGGGCGAAAAAGGCCTGTCTCTTCAGCGATATAAGGGTTTGGGAGAAATGAATCCCGACCAGCTTTGGGAAACAACACTTGATCCAGATGCGCGGACATTGTTGCAGGTGAAGATTGATGATTTGGCCGAGGCGGATGATTTGTTCACTAAGCTGATGGGAGATGTGGTTGAGCCACGCCGTGAGTTTATCCAAACCAATGCATTAAATGTGTCTAACTTGGATTTCTGATACAAACTAACGCTGGAGCCATTGCTTGGGTGGCTACTTGCAAAGGTTAAGGGTATGGCTCAAGTGGCTATGCAGCCCCTATTCTCTGGCTGCATCCATCTGCCTTTGGCGTTCACCAAAGCGCGCGCGATCTTCATCAGTATATTCATCCACACATTGATGGCATTGCATACCTTTGATGTATTCTTCCCGCTCTTTGTTAGCTCCGGTTATGGGGCGCCGGCAAGCGTAGCATTGATCGTAATTGCCCTCGACCAAACCATGACCTACTGAGACCCTGTTATCAAAAACGAAACACTCCCCAGTCCAAGTGCTCTCTTCTTTCGGTACTTGCTCTAAGTATTTCAAAATACCACCCTTAAGATGGTAAACTTCATCAACTCCCTCACCTAATAAAAAATTAGTAGATTTCTCACAGCGTATACCCCCGGTACAAAACATTGCTATTTTCTTGTCTTGTAACCGGTGTTTATTTTTTGCCCACCACTCAGGGAATTCGCGAAAGGTTTTGGTTTGTGGATCAATCGCACCCTCAAAGGTCCCAATTCCCACCTCGTAATCGTTACGCGTGTCGATCACGGCCACATCTGGCGAGCTGATCAGGACATTCCAATCCAAAGCCTCTACGTAATGGCCTGTCTTTGCGCGCGGATCGACATTGGGTTGCCCCATTGTCACGATCTCTTTTTTAAGGCGTACCTTCATCCGCTTAAACGGCATAGATTGCGCGGTGCTTTCCTTATGCTCCAAATTTTCGCATCCAGGTAAAGCTGTAATATGCTCCCACAGCCGGACAATACCTTGGCTTGGGCCTGCAACGGTCCCATTTATCCCCTCAGCTGCGATTAAAATTGTACCTTTAATACCCTCATGTTCGCACAAAGATAACATTGGCCCCTGGAGGGCTTTGGAGTCATCAAAACGGGTAAAGTGATAAAATGCTGAGACTATGAACATGCACTTGGGAATAGTCGGAAGTGGGCGATGCTGCAAGATCAGTTGCTGCCCTTGTCAACATTGACCTTAGTGGCTGCGGTCTTTACTTCTGATCTGAAGCTAGGGCAGGAGACCTTAATGCGCGCATTAATCGTAATTGATGTCCAAAATGATTTTTGTGTTGCACATTCAGCCTTGGATACGACAAGTCTTGGTTTTCAAGTGACGGTTGATACAGAATTATGTCGTGCCAGCGATAAGGACGGATCACTTGATCTTGCATTAATTGAAATGAAATCAGCAAAAGCGAGGCTTGTGTAATGGTTGATATCGCCACACGCGTCTGGAATCATAAATGGAAAATTGATCCAATTGTACGATCACTAATTGATACTGATTTTTACAAGCTTTTGATGTGCCAATCAGTGTTTCGTAACAAACCTAATATTCAAGTGACTTTTAGTTTGATCAACCGGTCAAGCAACATTCGTTTGGCTGATCTGGTCGATGAGGGCGAATTGCGTGAGCAACTTGACCATGTTCGATCATTGTCCCTGGCTCGTGGCGAAAGTACATGGATGCGTGGTAATACTTTTTATGGCAAACGCCAGATGTTCACACCGGAATTTATGGATTGGTTTGAAACTATACGTTTGCCGCCCTATCATCTTGAAAAACGAGATGGGCAGTATGAACTTACTTTTGAAGGTAGTTGGCCCGAGGTAATGCTTTGGGAAATCCCTGCGTTGTCAGTGTTAATGGAATTGCGTGGGCGTGCTGTTTTGGGTAAAATGAGGCGCTTCGAATTACAAATTTTATATGCGCGCGGAATGACCAAGCTTTGGGAAAAAATTGAGCATTTGCGCACAATTGAAAACTTGCGGTTGGCAGACTTCGGCACGCGACGGAGGCATTCGTTTCTTTGGCAGGATTGGGCTGTGCAGGCTATGACTGAAGGGCTGGGGGATAAATTTGTTGGTACTTCCAATTGTCTAATCGCTAAAAATCGTGATTTGGCAGCAATTGGCACCAATGCCCACGAATTGCCAATGATCTATTCTGCCCTGACGCAATCGGATGAGGCACTACGTCAGGCCCCCTATGATGTTTTATCTGATTGGCACGAAGAACATGATGGCAATCTACGGATCATCTTGCCTGATACCTATGGGACCGAGGAGTTTTTACGAAATGCGCCGAACTGGCTGGCAAAATGGACGGGAATTCGTATCGATTCCGGGGACCCTATTATAGGTGCTGAAAACGCAATAAAATGGTGGAAAAGTAGGGGCGAAGATCCAACTCAGAAGTTAATAATTTTCTCTGATGGTTTGGATGTTGCGAAGATTTCTGAATTGCATACGCTGTTTCATGGTAGGATAAAGGTATCTTTTGGGTGGGGCACGCTGCTCACCAATGATTTTCGCGGGCTAGTTCCGGAAGATGCCTTGCAGCCTTTTTCTTTAGTCTGCAAGGCGGTGTCGGCAGATGGACGACCAACAGTCAAACTATCAGATAATCCCAATAAATCGATGGGTCCATTAGATGAAATTGAACGTTACAAACGGGTGTTCAATTTTGGTCAACAATCAGCACAGCGGGTCATCGTTTAAGGGTTAGTCAGCCATTGGTGGGCCAAATGCAAGGCGCGTTCCGCGAAGCGGCGGTGCGCGGGGCTCTTTTTGGGCTGGCGCTGGATCACCCAACCAGAAGAAGCAAAGCCGCGGAGCATAAGGAAAAACTTAATATCCTCAACACTGGGTGCTTTGCGCAATGTTCCATAACCTGACTGAATTGCTGCAAGAAGATCGTCCAAATACCGTAAGGTATAATGCTGAGATACGGCAACGCCAAGATCGTAGCCCCGATAGCCATAGCCCGCGTCATCAAAGTCTATCAACGTAAGGCCTGCTTCATTCGTAAAGATATTTTCCTGCACCGCATCCGCATGAATCAAGCCAAAATCTGCGCTTTTCATAGCCTTTAAATAGTCATGTGCTGCATCTCTAGCATATATTATGAACTTTTTCTCTCCAGCTGATAGTGTTGTATTTTCCCAAAACCTACCCCAAAATGGTGACTTTCCTAATAGGCCTTGCAGATCCCATGCGGGACGGGCGATGTCTGTAGTGTTTATGGAGTCGCTTGTATTGTGCAGCTGGGCAAGCAACTGCCCTAGGCCGTGATAAAGATCACAGTGTGCAGTTGCGCTGCCGTCAAATGGCATATCAGCGGCACCGATTGGCGTTCCCGTCACCCAGGAGATCACTGATGCAAATCTACCATCTGGAAGCGGTGTGATGAATGTGCCGTTCTGGCTGGGAATGGGCTTGGGGCAGGCAAAGCCAGCATCGGCTAATCGTGCAGTCCAGCTCAGTTCAGATAAAATCGAAGCCTCGCTTTGATAACCTGCACGATGCAAGCGTAGGGCTGCAGGTGCTCCATCACGCATAATTCGGTAAACTGCATTTTCACGCTCTGCTATTAACTCAACTGGGCCACCTGCCCCCCATTTAGCGGCAATATCATTTAAGTTTTTCATGATTTAGCATTCTGGAATGCGAGTTTTAAAATATCGAGCGCCAATGTCGCATTATTGGAGCTGAAAGGCATAGGGGGCCGTAACTTTAACACATTGCGATTGCGGCCAGTTCGCCCCATCAGCATGCCGTTGTTGCGGGCATATTCCACCACATGGGCCGCTAGGGCTTCATCAGCAACACCATCGGTTTCGAGCTCCAGTGCTATAAACAAACCGCGCCCCCGGGTGCTGGCGATACTCTCATGGTCTAAGCTGTGTAGGTTTTGTAAAAATTCAGCGCCAACGAGTTTGGCATTTTCTACAAGATTGTCCTGCTCGATCACATCTAATGTAGCGGCAGCTGCAGCGCAGCTCACTGGATTTCCACCAAATGTATTGAAATACCCAAAGGCATTTCGAAACGCTGACATGACCTTGGCTCGGGCGACTACTGCTGCCACAGGGTGACCATTTGCCATAGGTTTGCCCAAGGTTACCACATCTGGCGAGAGACCAAGCCAATCATGACCCCACCAAGTGTCCCCACTACGGCCAAACCCAGGCTGAACTTCATCAGCAATCAAAATACCACCTGCTGCATGGATTACCTTGGCTGCGGGTTTCATAAAATTTTGTGGCAAATCTGGAAGGCCTTCATTTGCGAATGTTGGGCAAAACAGAAAACCTGAGAAGCCATGGCCGGAGACTTCCAAATCATCAATTGCAATTTGAATTTCGTGTGCAAAAGCCTCTGCCTGACCTTGAGTACTGCCGCCCACGGGGCGCAGTGTATCTGGAGCGGGGACGTGGCGAATATTGGCGGCATAGCCACCGATCGGTGGTTTGCGTGATGACAGCTGTGACACGGCCATTGTATTGCCATGATAAGTATTATCAGTGGAAATTATTCCAGTTTTTCCAGTCATGGCCTGCGCCATTCTAAGGGCGATATCATTAGCTTCAGATCCGCTGCAGACCATAATCACCTGATCTAGTTGTGATTGAAATTTGGCTGTGAGGCGTTCGGCGAATTCAATAATACCGTCATGCAAATATCGGGTATGGATATTTAAAGTAGCAGCTTGTTCTGAAATCGCTGCGACCACATGGGGGTGACAATGACCTACATGGGGTACGTTATTATAGCAATCCAGGTACTTTTGGCCCTTATCATCCCAAACCCAAACCCCCTGACCTCTGACTAAATGCAAGGGCACCTCGTAAAAGGTGGGTACGTTTGAGCCCAATACCGACTCGCGGCGCGCCATTAAATCATTCGTCATCTTTTACCTTACCTCGTAGAGATTTAATCGAGCCACGTTGGACCTTGCTGGCTAGCCTGCGCTTTTGCGACCCTAGAGTTGGGCGGGTTGCAATACGTCGCTTTGGTCTGACAACAGATTGAAGGATCAGCTTTTTTAGCCGATCACGGGCTATTTCACGGTTCCGGCCTTGCGAGCGTGTGTCTTCAACCCTCAAGATTAAAGCCCCCTCAAGTGTCCATTTTCGGCCAGCTAGCTTTTTAAGGCGTGTTTTTACGTAACCTGGAAGGCTCGGGCTGCGTGCCGCTTCAAAGCGTAGCTCAACGGCGGTGGAAACCTTATTGACATTTTGCCCTCCCGGCCCTTGCGAGCGGGTAAAGCTTTCAGTCAGCTCCCAGTCGTGAATAACTATTTCATCATTAATTTGTAACATGGGTACTCTATATCATAAAGAAAAAGGGCCGCCCAGATGGGGCGGCCCTTCGAAAGTTGTGTGGAGGGCGAGTCGTTTAGGACGGCTGTGCCCAAGTTTGGTGGTAATCCACCAAGGGTTGCCTCAGAGGGTACCCCCCAAACCTGTTACGACTCCATTCTCCAATACCTTTCTTGACACTGGATCACCTCCTTTCAACTGGTTAAAGATACTCATAACTTGCCAGAGGAAAAAACAAAGTCAATGATTTTTTGTAGAGCGCCCTACAAGATATAGTACCAGCATTCGGAATGGTGCCAAAGCGATTAGCGCCAAAGTTAGCTTTACCATCCAGTCAGCTACTGCGAGTGAGGCCCAAAGTGGCAGTTCAGGACCTGCACCGAGTAGGGGTACGGCGCCCTGAGCCCAATCTGGGATATTGGCTGTTTCCAGTCCATTAAACACGGTGGAAAAAGATATACTAAAGAACAAGAACGTATCAAGTGCGCTACCGATTAGGGTGGACGCAAGTGGCGCACGCCACCATGAGCCATCCCGCAGACGATCAAAAATTTGTACGTCTAGCAGTTGCGCAACAAGAAACGCAGTGCCGGAGCCGATAGCCACTCGCAATGTGACGGCTGGGAACGTGTAGCCATCGCCTTGCAACATAATTTGTGTACCGATCAGAGAGCAAAGGATGCCCACAACAAAACCAGCAAATACAACGCGTCGAGCAGCTGAAACGCCATAAACACGGTTCATGACATCAGTTATTAAAAAGGCGACTGGATAGGTGAAGGCACCCCATGTCAGCCAATCACCAAGGAGATATTGTACAAGAATATTAGAGGCCACGACGACTGTGGCCATGGCAAAAATGCCAGGGATGTAATTATTTTTCATATTTTCAGTTCCGTTTTTTAGCCAAGGTAGCGGCGACTTGGTCAGGTTTGACGCGCCCACATACGAGCCCTCATTCAATCTTACAAGCTAAATTCCATTTATGCGGCGACTTATGAATTACTGCTAAACATTAGAGGTCTAGTAATACGATGCTACATTGTTGTGGCAATCTGCCCATAGTGATGGGCGGTCTTGTCTTACTGGGCTTTGCATTTGGTTTCGGTGGTGGTGGATTGAGAATACGGTCAACCCAACTAGCCGCTTCTTTACAGCCATCTCCCTGAGGTGGTGGTGCTTGATTAATGCAGGCTTTTTGGCCTTTTGGACATTTTAGGCGGACGTGAAAGTGATAGTGATGACCATACCACGGCCGAATTTTGCGCAACCAAGACCTATTACCGGTGGCGGATTTACACATGGCAACTTTGGCACCTGGAAATAGGAAAATCCGAGCAACTCGCGGATCAGAGGCAGCAAGTTTTAAAACTTTTTCATGATCTTTGGTCCAACGCTTGTTGGTAAATGCCCCATATGCGCGACGCATGGAAATTGAGGAGGTCTTTTCCCGCTCTGCTATCGATAGGTCTTGATCTGTTTTGGGCAGGAGCCAGATATCAGCGTCTAGTCCTATTTGATGGCTTGCATGGCCCGATAACATTGGCCCTCCGCGAGGCTGTGAAATATCTCCTATATATATGCCGGACCAAGAGGTGTGTTTGGCCACATTGTGAGAGAGATCTTGCAGGTATCCAACTGTGATTGGCTGGCCCCAATTGCGATTGCGCGAGAGTCGCATAGCCTGCCATGTGGGTCCGGTTTCGGGCAAGGCTAAACCACCCGCCAAACAGCCTTTGGCGTAGCTACCAAAAGATTCTGGTTTCTGCAGAGAACCCAGCCTTGCTGCACCAAAAAATTCCTTAGCTGGGGTTTGTACTGAGAGGTTGGGGCGAGCCTGGGGTTTGTCGTCCCGGGTTTGGGCGATCGATACTCCAGGTGAGTTGCCGATTAAAAGCGCGAATACTAAGGCATAGGTGTTTAGGAGGTGTCCCACTCTGCTTGATCTCCGTTTGGATGCACCCAGCGTAGCAGGAGCATTCCCAAGATGAACAGACCCACTACTGGCGTAAAGCCTAAACGAGCATCATTCAGCCAATAAGTGAATATCCCAATAAGAAGTGGGGCCAAAAATGCTGTTGCTTTGCCAGCTAAGGCAAACAATCCAAAAGCCTCAGTTGGGCGTTTCGGATTGGTATGGCGTACCATCATGGATCGGCTGGCCGCATAAATTCCACCACCCGATCCGCCAATGGCCGCTCCGCATATGTAGAAAACGTTATCGGGAAGGATGGACCCCTCGGCTAGGGTTAAGCCGTAAAAGCTCGTGCGTGTCATGCCTATAATACAAAGTGAAACGATTATTAGTACAGAAATGTGGAAATAGATAACTGGAAGTGGTCCCAATTTTTGATCACACTTCCCAGAAATCCAAGTGACTAGCGCCGCTGATATGCCACTAATTATTCCAAAAACACCAAGTTGAGTTTGTCCCCAACCTAGCACCAAAACTGCGTAAACGCCTCCGAAGGCATAAAGCCCATTTAGCGCATCGCGGTAAAACATTTGCGCGCCCATGAAGGCAAATAGGCTAGGCCGCCTTACCATTCCTTGTAGGGAAAGTTTTAACGTGGCCATAGATTGGCGAAACCCGCCCTGGCTGTTTGGAATTTCGCCTTCGCGGACCCACATGAAATAAGGCACCATAAAGATCGCAAACCAAATGGCAATCAGAGGACCTACCGCCCGCGTGCCTTCGCGCGCCTCTGGATCAAGAAACCCAAACCCTGGATCAAGGCCGATCATGAAGGTTTTTCCACCCTCATCGAAGAAGAAAAAAAGCATAATAAACAGGCTCAATATACCGCCTGCATAGCCCAAAGCGGCGCCACTACCAGAAATTTCCCCTACCTCGCGGCGGCTCCCAAGGCTAGGGAGCACTGCGTTTGTGAATACCAGTGCTAGCTCGGCGGC
>LAQD01000003.1:55614-64390 GCA_000981705.1 Rhodobacteraceae bacterium ASP10-04a | reverse complement strand
CAAGACCACATGGTTTGGGCGCTGGCATTAGCGCTTTCTTGATCGAGGCCGCTATTAAAGAAATACTCTGCAGCCACACCAGCGAAATAGGGGCCAAAAATAAAGGTGAGACCAAGTGTATAAAAGGGCTGGGTTGCCCAATCGAACATCATCCAACCGCGTATGCGTTTTCTGAGGTTTTGATCCAGCATTATTGCATCTGCCATTTTTATCCGGTACTTTTCATCGACATTGGCTGACAGTCAATATCAACGCAAGGATTTCTTAAGTTTGCATTGGCGGCCATGGTCGTAGATCTTCAGCGGCGACCCAAGCCTCCACCCAATCTGGGATTTGGGGCAAGGTTATATCCGGGCCTAATTCCGCTAAAACCTGATCAGTAGATACAATTCCATCTGAATTAGTCACAGCGGTGCGATAGAGGGCATGTCCTGCACAGGTTCCCCGCACCCACATGCTTTGCTCTAAATATATGAATCGTTGATCGGCACATATGGCGCGGCTTTGCATTTTAATTTTGTCAAACAATCGTATGCGTTTGCGATAGCGCACGGAGCTACCAGCAATTGTCAGCCCCCAGTGACGGCGCTTCAGTGCAGCGATTAAGCCGGAACGCTTGGCCATCGGTAGGCGACCCATATCATAAATCGAAAGGGTGAGGCCATTATTGAGCTCTAACCAAAGGTCTAAATCCCAAGGTAGGCAATAATGTGTGCTATCGTGGGTTTCGCCCACTCCAAGTGATGCTGCGTTGCGGTGCAGACAAAATTGCCACGCCAAACGGACAAAAGGATACATGAAAAGCCTCCGGTTCATCCCAATTCGCCCTTTAGGGACTTAACGTCAAGACCCTAGGCTGGGAATCCAATGGTATGTCCCTTGCCGATACCGGCGGAAGCGCTTAGGTAAATACAAACAAATTATATTGAGGTTTTCCATGTCTCCTATTTTTGCGATACCCTATATGATCCTGAACGTAATTTGGTTCTTTATCATAGCCCACTTCATCATGAGCTGGTTGATCGCCTTCAATGTTTTGAATCTTTATCAACCAATCGTCAGCCAAATTTGGCAGGGTTTAAATCGTATTTTAGACCCAATCTATGGGCGTATTCGCCAGTTCATTCCGAATATGGGCGGGCTGGATCTTGCTCCACTAATCGCTTTGTTGATGGTGGCCGCCCTCCAATATACGCTGGCCTATTACGGCCAATAACCCATCGGAAACCACATGCCCCACACTGCCCTTCTGAGGGACGTCTTTGGATTCGATGCGTTTAGACCCGGACAGGAAGATATAGTTCGCGCTGTGACTGAGGGGCAAAATGTGTTGGCAATCATGCCAACTGGTGGCGGCAAATCGCTTTGCTTTCAACTTCCAGCACTGATCCGCGAGGGGGTGACTGTTGTAATTTCTCCTTTAATTGCATTGATGCGTGACCAAGTGCGCGCCTTGCAGGCGGTTGGTGTCAGCGCGGGGGCATTGACGTCGGGCAATACGCCAGAAGAAACTGATGCGGTTTGGGAAGCTTTGGAGCAAGGTACGCTCAAGCTACTGTACATCGCACCAGAACGATTGGCCACAAGCTCCTCTATGGGTATGTTGCGAAGGATTGGAGTAAGTATGATCGCGGTTGATGAGGCTCATTGTGTTTCACAATGGGGTCATGATTTTCGCCCTGATTATTTACGAATTGGTGAGTTGCGTAAGACGCTGGGCGTACCACTTGCAGCTTTTACAGCCACTGCGGATGAAGAGACACAAGCTGAAATTATCAATAAGCTGTTTGATGGTGTGGCACCGTCCAGCTTTTTACATGGGTTTGATCGGCCTAACCTCCATTTAGCTTTTGCGGCCAAGGATCAACCACGCAAACAGATCTTGAATTTTGCGGGGGCACGGCAGGGACAGTCGGGTATTGTCTATTGTGGTACTCGTGCCAAAACTGAAACCTTGGCGCAGGCCCTGCGCGAGGCTGGGCATTCTTCCTGTCATTATCATGGTGGCATGGAGGCTGATGATCGCCGGATAGTGGAAACACGCTTCCAACGTGAGGATGGATTAATTGTTGTGGCTACCGTAGCTTTTGGCATGGGTGTTGATAAGCCGGATATCCGCTGGGTAGCACATGCAGATTTGCCCAAGTCTATTGAATCTTATTACCAAGAAATTGGCCGTGGTGGTCGGGATGGTGCACCGGCTGAAACTTTAACTTTGTTTGGTGCAGATGATATTCGTCTTCGTCGCTCTCAGATTGATGAGGGCATGGCGCCAGCAGACCGTAAGATGGCAGATCATGCACGATTAAATGCTTTATTGGGATTGGCGGAGGCGCTCACCTGCCGCCGTACAACGTTGCTTAAGTATTTTGGAGAAAGTGGTGCCACATGTGGTAACTGTGATCTCTGTGATTCCCCACCAGAATTATTTGATGGCACGCAGCCTGTACGCATGGCGCTGTCTGCGATTTTGCGCACTGGTGAGTGGTTTGGTACTGGCCATTTGATTGATATTTTGCGCGGTAATGATACTGAGAAAGTGCGGCAACGAGCGCATAATGAGCTGCCAACCTTTGGTGTGGGCAAAGGGATCAGTAAGGCGCAGTGGCAAGCTATTTTTCGGCAAATGATGGGTTATGATTTGATCCGTCCAGACCCGGAGCGACATGGTGGGTTGCGGTTCACTGAAAACGCTCGACCTTTGCTGAAGGGTGAAGCTGAAATTCAATTGCGTAAAGATAGCATTAACGCGGCAGCCAATGAGCACCGGCCTGTGGTTAAATCGCTTGTATCTGAAGAAGACGCACCACTTTTGTCTGCGCTGAAAGCTAAAAGGCGGGCCTTGGCAGAACAGCAAAAAGTGCCGGCTTATATCGTATTCAACGATAAAACTTTGATTGAGATGGCGGAACGACGCCCGGAAACTCTTGATGAGATGGCCTCAGTCGGTGGTGTGGGTGCTAAGAAGTTGGAAAGCTATGGCCAGGCTTTTTTGGCAGTGATTTCTGGGGTTGAAACTTATGTGCACCCCACGCGCCGTAAGATGGCGGGGCGGCCTGAGGGCTATATATTTGATCAGCTTTTGGCTCGACAGCAAGAGTTGGAGCGCGGTGCATTTGAGGGTGAGAAGCCCCTGACGTGTTCCACAGCGACATTACGAAATATAGCCAAGGCTCGGCCAAAAAGTTTAGAGCAGCTTGAGAAAATTAGTGGAATGAATCTCGCGCGTACAGAACGTTTTGGTGCGGCATTTTTGAAAATCTTGCAGTCTGTGTAAGCTGAGCTAAGTTACTTACGATAGGAGAGTGAACTATGTTGGTATGTATTTCACCGGCGAAAAAGCTGGATTGGTCTGAGGTTGCGCGCACTGACTTCACGCAACCTGATTTTGCGCAGGAGGCTTTGAGCCTTGTAAAAACAGCCCGTGCACTTTCGGTTGAGGATTTGCAAAAACTGATGTCAATAAGCAAAAGCCTGGCAAGCCTAAACCGGGATCGGTTTCGCGATTACGCGTCAGAACCGGATGCCGAAGCGTTGCGCCCCGCCGCCTTGGCCTTTGCGGGAGACACCTACCGGGGGCTGGAAGCTGCAAGCCTTAGTCGCGACGATATGCGCTGGGCTCAGGATCATTTGCGAATTTTGTCAGGGCTTT
Organism: Rhodobacteraceae bacterium ASP10-04a; assembly: GCA_000981705.1. Lineage (GTDB taxonomy): Bacteria > Pseudomonadota > Alphaproteobacteria > Rhodobacterales > Rhodobacteraceae > Planktomarina > Planktomarina antarctica. The sequence goes on along the minus strand of LAQD01000003.1, from coordinate 60,738 downwards.
ATGGCGTATTGCGCCCCTTGGATCAAATCCAAGCTTACCGGCTTGAAATGGGTAGCCGTCTGAAAACCAAACGTGGTGGATCGCTTTATGCCTATTGGGGCCAAGAGATTTCAAAAGCACTAAATATGCAGGCTGAGGTCACGGGATCAAAAGCCTTGATTAACTGTGCGAGCCAAGAGTACTTTGGTGCGGTTGATATCAAAGCACTCAGTCTACCCATCATCACACCGCAATTTTTAGAATCCAAAGATGGAAATGCAAAGATCATAAGCTTTTATGCTAAAAAAGCTCGTGGAGCGATGGCACGGTTTGTGGTCCAAAACCGTCTTTCCGACGCTGGACAGATCGCTGATTTTGATGTGGGTGGATACAAATATCAACCGAGCCAGTCCACGCCTGAAGCGCCAGTTTTTATGCGTGATTATCCGATTTGATCACCAAATATTGTTTTGGAATGCTGGTTTAAGTATATTTTTAGCCACGGGGTGAACTCTTGTGGCCGCTCTCTAGTTTGGTACGCTAAATCTTTTAGGCTTTCCCAGCGATAGTCCATGACCTCATCAACGTTGGGTTGGATGGAAATCTCAGCTGCTTGAACAACAAATATCTCGACAACCTCATGCTCAATCATACCGCCACCCACATCGGCACGATATTCCACAGTGTCGCGATATACCGGAGTTTGTCCAAAAATTCCAAGCTCTTCACCCAGCCTGCGGATCGCGCACTGCAGTCCAGATTCATTCCATTCTGGATGGGTACAGCAGGCATTAGCCCAAAGGCCAGGTGTGTGGTATTTCGACAATGCGCGGCATTGCAAAAGTGTTTTATCACCCTGCATTACAAAGACAGATACTGCTTTATGGCGCAATCCACGTAAGTGAGTTTGCAGCTTTTCAACAGGCTGCAACGTACCATCCACCCATGCAGGAATCAAAATTTCCATTGGCTCTGCCCTAAATTTTATGATTGAGTTATAGTGTTAAATTAATTTAAGAAAAAGTAGAAGATATGGAAATATTGCTTCTATATTAAACAAATTACCTAAGGCATGCCTGTGGATGGCGGAAATGTCGCGGCTAATAGTGTTAAAATTGGTTGAATCAGCGCAGAAACTTACGCCATTAGCCTTACATAGGCTCTAAGATTTAACTAAAAGTAAAACATTATGATTATCAAACGTATTATGACCATGCAGATAGTCTAAAGGATAACAGAAAGAAATTTGCGATGTCGTTTGACAGTTTTTTCAAAGACCAGCTCGATCAACTGAAACAAGATGGCAATTATCGCTACTTTGCGGATCTTGAGCGCTCTGCCGGAAAGTTTCCGCGCGCAACCAATCACTTTGACGGTGGTACGCGCGATGTGACTGTTTGGTGCTCTAACGATTATTTAGGTATGGGCCAGCATCCAAAGGTGATTGCCGCGATGCAAGAGGCTGTGGGCCGTTGCGGTACTGGTGCTGGTGGCACGCGCAACATTAGCGGCACGAATCATGACCATTTGTTACTTGAGCGTGAGTTGGCTGATTTGCACGGCAAGGATGCAGCGCTTTTGTTCACTTCGGGATATGTATCTAACTGGACCACCCTTACTACTCTCGGTGCTAAAATTCCTGATATTGTGATCCTGTCTGACAGTGAGAACCATGCCTCGATGATTGAGGGCATTCGCCACTCTAAAGCTGATAAAATGATCTGGGCACACAATGATGTGGAAGATCTGGATCGCAAACTGGCCGCTTGTGGGGACCGTCCGAAGCTGGTGGCTTTCGAGAGCGTTTACTCGATGGATGGGGATATTGCTCCCATGGCAGAAATTTTGGACGTTTGTGAAAAGCATGGAGCCTTGACTTATCTTGATGAAGTTCATGCGGTTGGCATGTATGGCCCGCATGGCGGTGGCATCAGCGAACGTGAAGGCTTGGCGCATCGAGTCGATATTATTGAGGGCACCTTGGGCAAAGCGTTTGGTTGTGTTGGGGGTTACATTACAGGTTCGGAAGCCATCTGTGATTTCGTCCGTTCTTTTGGGTCTGGTTTTATTTTTACTACAGCATTGCCGCCGGCTGTGGCTGCGGCGGCTCGCACCTCGATTATGCACCTTAAAACCAGTGAGGTTGAACGTTTGGGTCAGCGCGCCCAAGTGGCTCGCCTCCGCGCTGGGCTGGACCGGGCGGGTATTCCATATTTGCAAAATGACAGCCATATCGTGCCTGTCATGATTAAGGATGCGGTTAAAACTAAGATGCTTGCGGATTACCTGATGGATGTATTCGGTATCTATGTGCAACCAATTAACTATCCAACTGTCCCCAAAGGAACAGAGCGCTTGCGCTTCACTCCATCTCCACTGCACACTGATGCTGATGTAGATTATCTTGTAGCTGCGCTTACTGAGTTGTGGAACCAATGTGCGCTTTCGCGAGCGGTTGCTTAGCGTGAAATAATGCTGCTTGTGACTAGGGACTTTATGGTCTGTACCTATGATATAATCATCAATAATTAGAACGATTGGTAAGATCTAGGATGAGACATACTTTAATTTCTGCTCTATTAGTTATGCTGGCTTCACCGGTTCTGGCTGGTGGCCATTCTGCAACTGGTGACGTGGTAGCTGGTAAGATTGCCTACAGCAAGCAATGCGTTGCCTGCCATGTTGTTGTGAATGATGATGGTGAAAAGCTGGCTGGGCGTAATGGGAAGTCAGGGCCAAATCTCTATAATATAGCAGGGGCAGGTGCCGGTATGGTTGAGGGTTACCGCTACGGTAAATCGATTGTTGCTGCTGGTGCAGGAAATGGTTTGGTTTGGACCGAAGCTACTTTTGTAGCTTATGTTCAAGATCCAAAGGGCTTTCTGCGTACATACCTAAATGATAAAAAAGCCCGTGCAAAGATGAGCTACAAAGTGCGTAACGAAGAAGATGCTCACAACATTTATGCGTATTTGTTCAGCCTGTATGCTGAGTAATAAGTTTCAAGTTCCACCCCTTTAAGGGAGGTGGCGCTTGATCTTCGTTAGATTCTTTCAATCGCCACAGCAATCCCTTGACCGCCACCGATACACATGGTGGCCAGACCCTTTTGGCCGCCGCTGCGTTCTAGCTCAGCCATTAGCTTGACCATGATAATAGCTCCTGTAGCTCCCACTGGATGGCCTAAAGCAATTGCGCCTCCATTGGGGTTAACCTTTGCTGGATCAAGTCCCAGGCCTCGGTTCACAGCAATAGCTTGCGCTGCGAAAGCTTCATTGCTTTCAACCACATCGAAATCACCAATTGAAAGGCCTGTTTTAGCCATCAAATTCGAAACAGCTGGAACCGGTCCAATCCCCATGACTTCAGGACGCACGCCGGCATGTCCATAGCCGAGTAGGCGAAATTTAGGTATTAATCCGGCGCGCTCGGCCGCATCAGCGCGGGCTAAAACGATTGCTGCAGCCCCATCATTGATGCCAGAGGCATTTCCGGCGGTCACGGTGCCATCTTTTTGAAATACGGTGCGCAGACCAGCTAAAACCTTGGCTGTTGTGGCCTTTGGGTGCTCGTCGGTGATGAAATCCACTATGTCACGTTTGACCTTAATCGACACTGGCGTAATTTGCTCCACAAAGCGGCCATCAGTAATGGCTGCAGCAGCTCGGTTTTGGCTTTCAAGCGCAAAGTCATCTTGATCGGTCCGCGTCACCGCATTTTCTTGTGCCACATTTTCAGCAGTAATTCCCATATGGCCTGTACCGAATGGACAATGTAGCGAACCGAGCATCATATCTAGCGCTTTGACATCTCCCATCTTTTGGCCCCATCTTTGCGCCTGCATTATATAGGGGGATCGGCTCATATTCTCGGCACCACCGGCCAGGCCAAACTCCGCATCGCCTAGCATCAGAGATTGCGCAACTGATACGATGGCTTGCAGACCTGAGCCGCAAAGTCGATTTACATTCATGGCTGGGGCGCTGTCAGCAATACCCGCTTGTAGGGCCGCGACCCGTGACAAATACATATCGCGGGGCTCTGTGTTGATGACATGCCCAAAAGCCACATGGCCAATTTGGCCGCCATCAACTTGTGCGCGCATCAAAGCCGCTTTGGCCACTGTGGCGCCCAAATCAATCGGGGTTACGGTTGCTAAGCTGCCGCCAAATGCACCAATTGCTGTACGAGCGCCGCCAAGAATTACGATATCTGTCATGTTTTCCTCCGTTTTGGTTATTCTAAGTGGCTTGGCAATCAAGGAAAAGCGAAACCTAACGACATGGGAATTGAATTAGAGAACAAAGTATGAACAAAATAGTGGGTGGAATCACTTATCTGGTCTGTTTTATGTCCCATTCTAAAGTCATTAATCTGCCACAAGTCCAGCGCCCTTGGGCGGAGCTACAAGCCTGTTCGAACTTCACTTTTCTAACAGGGGGATCGCATCCTGAGGAATATATGGACCGTGCTGCATTTTTAGGCCTATCTGCGGTGGCGATTGCGGATGTGAACTCTGTTGCGGGAATCGTGCGTGCGCACACTAGGGGCCGTGAGATTGAGCGTCTGGTTGCCGAACGGCAGGCCTTTGATCATAGAGTAGGATTAATTGGCCCGCCTGTACCGCTTGGGCTTAAGCGCAGCCCTTCTGCGCAGATTTACAACATGCCGCGCTTGCTTCCAGCGGCTAAGATCGTACTGCGTGATGGGTTTACGGCTACGCTCTTACCGAAAAGTCGCTTAGGCTGGGGACGGCTATGCCGTTTGATTTCACGTGGGCGTTTGCGTGTGGAGAAAGGTACTTGTGATATCGGGTTTGAAGACCTGCTAGAGTTTGGCGGTGACCAACTGATTTTGCTGCATGCGCCACCATCTCAGAAGGCGCCAGTTGTACCGGACGCGTGGCTTTCACTTGCACGCCGCTTGATATGTCGCTTCCCTCAAGATGTGATGTTACTTTTGGCCCCAGTCTATGATGGCCAAGATGTGGCACGTTTCGTTAATATGGCAGCCTTTAGTCATGAGCTTTCTACTCCACTGGTGGCTTCTGCTGCACCAGTGATGCACCATGGATCACGGCGTCGGTTGACGGATGTGCTGACGGCAATCCGCCTTGGAGTGCAGGTGGATAATTTGGGCCGTGCG
>LAQD01000003.1:49039-55547 GCA_000981705.1 Rhodobacteraceae bacterium ASP10-04a | reverse complement strand
CCTGAGGCTTTGATGCAAACGGCACGGATATTAGAGCGGCTCAATTTTTCACTGGATGACCTGCGATATGAATACCCCTCCGAGCTGACTGGAGATGAGACCCCAGCAGATCGGCTTCGGCGTTTGGCCTATGATGGGCTTGAGTGGCGCTACCCAAATGGAGCAAGTGAGAAGGTCAAACGGCTTATTGGGCATGAGCTCTCGTTGATCAGTAAGCTGGAATTCGAGCCTTACTTTTTGACTGTTCACGATATCGTTGCCTTCGCCCGGTCGCGTGGCATCTTATGCCAAGGCCGGGGGTCGGCGGCCAATTCTGTGGTGTGCTACTGTTTGGGTGTTACCTCTGTTAGCCCAGAGGTGGGCACCATGGTGTTTGAGCGCTTTGTATCAGAGGCCCGCAATGAGCCACCAGACATTGATGTGGATTTTGAGCATGAGCGCCGCGAGGAGGTGATTCAGTACATATATGCGCGATATGGAAGGCATCGTGCTGGGCTTTGTGCCACAGTAGTGCATTATCGTGGTAAGCGGGCAATTCGGGAAGTGGGCCGGGCCATGGGCCTGTCAGAAGATACGATTGGCGCGCTCTCGTCTCAGCTATGGAGTTTTTTCTCAACCAAAGGGGAGGCCACCCGAATGGTTGAAATTGGCTTGGATCCCAGTGATCCTCACCTTCGCCAAACTATGGACTTAATCTATGAGGTGATTGGGTTTCCGCGACATTTATCCCAGCATGTAGGTGGATTTATTGTGACTGATGGCCGGCTGGATGAGTTGGTGCCAATAGAGAATGCTACGATGGAAGGTCGCACTGTCATCTGCTGGGACAAGGATGATATTAACAGCCTAGGCATTCTAAAAGTGGATATTCTGGCCTTGGGTATGCTGACCTGTATTCGTAAAGCTTTTGATCTGATCGCTGTACATCATGGGGTGAATTATAGCCTTGCCACCCTGCCACCTGAGGATCCAGCTGTTTATGACATGATTTGCCAAGCTGATACTTTGGGAGTGTTCCAGGTGGAGAGCCGGGCGCAGATGAATTTTTTACCACGTATGCGTCCCCGTACTTTTTATGATCTAGTGATCGAAGTGGCCATTATTCGACCAGGCCCTATTCAAGGCGACATGGTTCATCCCTATATTCGCCGCCGAAATGGGGAAGAGGCGGTGAGTTTCCCCTCAGATGCGCTGGGAGCTGTATTGGGAAAAACTTTAGGGGTACCATTGTTTCAGGAACAAGCAATGCAAATTGCCATTGTGGGCGCTGGTTTCACTCCAGATCAAGCCGACCGTCTCCGCCGCTCTCTAGCCACTTTTAAAAAGCACGGCAATGTCAGTGAATTCCAATCACTTTTTATGCGCGGCATGCTGCGCAATGGTTATGAGGAGGAATTTTCAGCGCGTTGTTTTGCGCAAATTGAGGGTTTTGGTGCCTATGGCTTTCCTGAAAGCCATGCTGCTAGTTTTGCCCTATTGGTCTATGCCTCAAGTTGGCTCAAGTATCATCACCCTGGCATATTTGCGTGCGCTTTATTGAATTCGCAGCCTATGGGGTTTTATGCGCCTGCCCAAATTGTGCGCGATGCCCGCACCCATGGGGTCCCGGTACGGCCAATCTGTATCAATGCTAGTTATTGGGACAATGTGATTGAGCCGGATGGCACTGGTGGCTTGGCCATAAGGCTAGGATTTAGACAAATCAAGAGTATGTCTGAGGATGAGGTGGCGTGGCTGACTGCAGCGCGTGGAAATGGTTATAGGGATGTTGAAGCTGTTTGGCAGAAGGCTGGGCTAAGCCCAAAAATGATCCAAGCATTGGCGGAAGCGGATGCGTTTAAAGGTCTTGGCTTGTCGCGTCGTACTGCGCTTTGGGCTTCCAAAGGGATCACCGCGGATCGTCCCCTACCGTTGTTCTCCCAAGATCTTGGGGGTGAAGGTATTGTGGAGGCACAGGTACATTTGCCTGAGATGACCGAGGGTGAGGAGGTGATAGAAGATTATGTCTCTATGCGCTTAACTCTACGCTCGCATCCTGTGGCGTTAATTCGGCACCGTTTAACCCCGGGGATGGGCCATGCACCTGCGGTACCCGTGGGGTTGGAGAGTGTTTCTCGCCGACCTGACACAGAAAATTACAGCCTTCAGCGTCGTCTACAGAGTGCAAACATCATTAACCCTTAAAGTGATTGTAAATGACTCAACAATTCAAGACCCGCAAAGGCATCCACGGGCAAACCTTGCGCTATCTGAAAAGCTTCGATGGCTATTTCAGTATTAGGCCCAGTAAACCCATCTGCGTTAATGGTATCGAAACCCAATTCAGTTAGGCGAGATTGCACAAACTGCATTTCAGGTTGGGTCAAGCCACGAGTATCACCGCCAAGTGGAAAAGTTAATGGCGCCCCGCCTTGTAACCGATCTGCCAAATGCCCAACAGCAATCGCATAGGCTGCTGAGTTGTTATAATGCAGTAAAGTATTAAAATTTTCTGACACCACAAAGCCTAATGAAGCTGCGCCACCTGGCAAAAGTAACAGCCCAAGATAATCCGATCTGGAGTTAGAGGCTGTCAAAATACCGAGACCCTCCCAGTTTTTGGGTGTTTGCGGTGGGTGGTGGCGCAGAAAATGTAAATCTGAAGTGTCCGGTACATAGGCCACTTGCCCCCATGTGGTGTCAGACTTCCAGCCGTGACAAACTAGAAAATGCGCTGTCGAGACCAAGGCATCTGCTGGATTTTCGGTCCAAATATCTGGTATACCGGTATTCGCTGATACTGCAAAATCGATGTAGGATCTTGGCATGAATTGAGTGTGCCCCATAGCCCCTGCCCAGCTACCGAGCATTTGATCAGGTGATTTTATGCCTCGTTTGACAATATCAAAGGCAGCTAAAAGCTGGGCTTCAAACATCGAGGCGCGCCGTCCCTGTGAAGCTAGTGTGGATAGCGCTGAAATTACTGGTACATTCCCGCGGATACTTCCGTAGTTAGTCTCCATTCCCCAAATGGCTGCCACGATGTGGCGATCTACCTGATATTCTGATTCAATTTGATCAAAAACTGTCATCTGCTGTGATAGAGCTATTCGTCCCTGAGTTACGCGTGTTTCGCTGACGGTTAGGTTGACATAATGTTGTAGCGTTTTTCGGGCCTCAGGTTGCGCTATATCTGATTGCATGGCCTCATCCGAAGGTTTCAAAAATGGAGAAATTTGATCTAAAATTATAGATGAAACCCCGTCATCCGCGGCACGTATTAAAAAGTCAGATTTCCAGTTTTTAAACGTCATTGTCGTTTTCGGGTAACCTTTCTAGATTTCCCCCTTTGGGAGCCTCGTTTATTGCCTGAGTGTGCATTTCTGCGTTTTCCTGTATGTTTTTGCAACTTTGAATCTTCTAGTTCCAACAATTCTAGCAAAATACCCCCAGTCACAGGGGTTGCTTCGGAAAGTCTAACAACTGCGCGCTGACCCAAACTGATCACAGTGCCACTCTCTGTGCCACGCAGGGTTTGGGTTTCGGCGTCATGCTGAAAGTATTCACGGCCTAATGAGCGGATAGGCACAAGACCATCGGCCCCTGTTTCATCTAGCTTAACAAAAATACCAAAGCGGGCGATCCCAGAGATTCGGCCTGAAAATTCATTTCCGACCCTCTCGGCCATAAAGCTGGCAAGGTAACGATCAGTTGTGTCACGCTCTGCAACCATTGACCGCCGCTCAGTGTCACTAATTTTTTTGGCGGTTTCATCTATTATCTCAACATCTTGCGGTGATAGACCGTCCTTGCCCCAACTATGTGCGGAAACTAAAGCACGGTGTAACAAAAGATCTGCATAACGCCGAATTGGGGATGTAAAGTGTGCATAGTTTTGAAGGGCTAACCCAAAGTGCGACATATTTTGTGGGCTATAGTACGCCTGCGTCATAGAGCGTAATGTTGAAAGATTAATTAATTCTGCTTCATCTTTATCGGCCGCACCTTGAAGTAACTGATTAAGGTGCCTGGTTTGTAGTACTTGGCCCTTTGCCAGAACTAAACCAACAGATTTGGCAGTCTCTCTCAGAGCATCAAGTTTTTCTGGGCTCGGTTCCTCGTGGACACGGAATAAAAGTGGCTGTTGTTTGGCGATTAGAGTTTCTGCCGCTGCCACATTGGCAAGCACCATACATTCTTCGATCAGCCGATGTGCATCCAATCTTTCGCTGAAATTAATAGAGGCGACCTTGCCAGTATCCGATAAGATGATTTTGCGCTCTGGTAGGTCTAATTCTAGTGGCTGACGGATTTCACGCGCTATCTTTAGGGCTTCATAGGCGGCAAATAGGGGTTTGAGCACTGTGCCTAGCAGGGGTGCTGCGCGGTCTGATGGATTGCCGTCTATGGCAGCCTGTGCCTCTTCATAGGACAGTGATGCTGGTGACCGCATCATGCCGCGTACGAACCTATGTGACAGTTTTTCGCCTTTGGCAGAAAGCTTCATCTCAACTGCAATACAAGGACGTGTGACGCCTTCGTGTAAGGAACACAAATCGCCTGAAAGGCGATCTGGCAGCATGGAGACAACCCGATCAGGGAAATAGGTAGAATTACCTCTGCGTCTGGCCTCAGTATCCAAGGCTGATCCGGGTGTGACGTAATGTGCTACATCCGCAATCGCGACCCATAATAAAAATCCACCTGAGTTTTTGGGATCATCATCCATAATCGCACAGCAGGCATCATCGTGATCTCTGGCATCGGCGGGATCAATAGTAATTAACGGGAGTGAGGTCAAATCATCTCGATTTTTGCTACTAGCTGGTTTGGTGGCATCTGCTTGTGCCATTACAGCATCTGGAAATGCATCAGGAATGCCGTGTTGGTGAATGGCAATCAGTGACACGGCCTTTGGGGCTGATGGGTCTCCAAGGCGCGCAACAACGCGGGCGCGCGGGAGGCCTAGTCGCCCTTTGGGACCAGATTGTTCAGCTTCAACCAACTCGCCGTCTTTTGCTTCGCCTGTGGCATCAGAACCTACAATCCACTCCTTACCCTCACCTTTGTCGATGGCAACAATGCGGCCACCCTCGGCGTTAGAGCGGAAAATGCCGAGTACTCTTTTGGGGTTGGTGCCAATCGCCCGGATTATCTGTCCAGTATATTGATGGCCCTCTTTATCTGCGATGGTGGTCACACGGGCCAGAATTCGGTCGCCTTGACCCAGTGCGGGTTCTCCTGAGCGCATCTGCATTAAGACTTTAGGCAAGATCCCGGTACCCTCCCATTCTAAAGGCACAGCAAACATGTCGCCCTGATCGTCAGGTCCCAACATTTGCAGTACTGAGACTGAAGGTAACGTATCTGGGTCATTAAATCGCCGCCTACGTTGTGAAATATGGCCTTCAGCCTCTAGTTCCTTTAACGTTTGCTTGAGATCAATGCGGGCAGCGCCCTTTAGGCCAAAAGCTTTGGCTACATCTCGTTTGGACGATTTTTCTGGGTGCGCGCGAATCCATTCGAGAATATCCGCTTGAGTGGGAAGTTTAGCCATGAAATCCCGATAGCATGCAGTTGCGACATTCTAAACCCTTGGATTTCCTCTTAGAGTGTATAATTGGACCGTGTACAAAATGGAGTTAGTAATGAAGTATCTAGTAGTAGCACTTGTCATGATTTATAGTTCGGTTTGGGCTGAAGATTATAAGCTTGGTGATATCACAGTAATAGAGCCATTTTCTTACTCCACTAATGGACGCAGTGGTGCGGGTTACTTCACTCTTACTAATGATGGGCCCGCGGATATTTTGATGGCAGTTACGGCTGATTTTCCTAGGGTCATGATACACGAATCCCTCATGCAGGATGGCGTAATGACCATGCAGCACCGCACGATAGTTGAGGTACCGGAACGGGGAGAAATCGAGTTTGGACCTGGTGGTTACCACGTTATGTTCATGGGTCTTGACGAGGGTTGGGCAGAGGGTGACGAAATTGAGGCCAGCTTGCAGTTTAAAAATGCAGGCGCGCTAGATATCAAATTCGTAGTGATTGTGCGGCCTTAATGCTAAATATTAGACACCAATTTTACCCTGATTCTCACCAATTTGACCCCTGTGCAATAGCAGGTGGTCTAATATGACGCAGGCCATCATAGCCTCGCCTACAGGAACCGCTCTGATGCCCACGCACGGGTCATGACGACCCTTAGTTACGATTTCAGTGTTTTCGCCTGATTTGTTTATAGTTTTGCGCGTGGTCAGAATAGATGATGTTGGCTTCACTGCAAAGCGCACCACAAGATCTTGGCCTGTACTAAGGCCACCCAGAATACCCCCTGCGTGATTGGAGCTGTACTCTGGCCCATCTGAACCCATAGAGATTTCATCTGCGTTGGCCTCACCTGTGAGTTCTGCTGCCGCCATGCCATCTCCGATTTCCACACCTTTTACGGCGTTGATGCTCATCATGGCTGCGGCTAAATCTGTGTCTAATTTTCCATAGATTGGAGCGCCAAGTCCTGCTG
>LAQD01000003.1:47940-48836 GCA_000981705.1 Rhodobacteraceae bacterium ASP10-04a | reverse complement strand
AGCAAGCATCTTTATCGCTTGCCGCGCCAAACCACCAGCTGCCACACGGGCTGCTGTTTCACGCGCTGAGCTACGTCCACCACCGCGATAGTCGCGGATGCCGTATTTCTGCCAATAAGTTATATCTGCATGGCCTGGGCGGAATTTATCAATTATGTCTCCATAATCTTTGGAGCGTTGATCAGTATTTTCGATCATTAACTGAACTGGTGTTCCTGTTGTTTTGCCTTCAAATACGCCTGATAGTATTTTTACTTGATCTGCTTCGCGTCGCTGGGTAGTATATTTGTTCTGCCCTGGTTTCCGCTTGTTGAGCCAGTGCTGAATCATATCTTCTGAAATGTCTACGCCTGGAGGGCAGCCGTCAATGGTGGCGCCTAAGGCTGGCCCGTGACTTTCACCCCAGGTAGTAATTCGAAACAAATGTCCAAAAGTATTCAGGCTCATGTGACAGCTCCTCTGACTTTGCAATATCGTTGCTCGGCCGTCGGAGCAAGAGCTAGCTGAGAAGCCTTAAGGTAATCTTATAACTGACGAAGCGACAGAGCCTGCACTCTGGAGGCTGATATGACCTTTGGGTTCGTAGGCTAGTGGTTGGCCAATAAAAACTCAGTCCAGAAATTAAATATAATTATATATTGGCTAGCATAGTCACAGAACCATAATAACTTTTTTTGTGGCTGTGGGATTGATTTAACACATGCTTCGACATAATTAAAACGCACCTCGGGGCGCCCATTTGGGCTGAGACGCGCAAGCGAACCCGTAGAACCTGAACCGGCTAGCACCGGCGGAGGGAAGGTTTGGAATAATCCAATCCCTGACCCCGTTCGGCGATATGGAGAATACTATGAGAATCACTTCCTTATTCGCAGGACTGTTTTTGGCAACCACTG
>LAQD01000003.1:14387-47896 GCA_000981705.1 Rhodobacteraceae bacterium ASP10-04a | reverse complement strand
GGCCCTGGTCCCGCTGTTGAGGCTGCATTTGAAGCCACCTGCGGCTGTGACCTCCAAATGGTTGGTACTGGAGATGGCGCCGCACTTTTAGCCCGCTTGAAGTTGGAAGGTAGCCGTACGGATGCCGATATTGTAATGGGCCTGGACACCAATCTAACAGCCGCTGCTGCGGATACTGGATTGTTTGATCCAATTTCTGTTACTGCGAATTACGCAGTCCCTGGTGGCTGGGACGATCCACTTTTTGTACCATTTGACTGGGGCTATTTTGCTTTTGTCCAAAATGTAGGTCTTCAATCACCTAAAAATTTCCGCGCTTTGGCTGACAGTGATCTCAAAATTGTGATCCAAGACCCTCGGTCCTCCACGCCTGGTTTGGGCCTGCTGATGTGGGTAAAAGCAGCTTATGGCAACGATGCAGCAGATATTTGGGCTGATTTGAGCGATAATATTGTTACAGTAACTGCGGGTTGGTCAGAAGCTTATGGGATGTTCTTGGAAGGTGAGGCTGACATGGTTTTATCATACACTACATCACCCGCCTATCACACGATCGCTGAAGGTGATGCATCGAAAAGCTTTGCGGTATTCGATGAAGGTCACTACATGCAAATTGAAGTTGCAGGCAAACTTGCTAGCTCTGACCAAAGTGCGTTGGCGGATCAGTTTTTGCAGTTTATGGTTTCAGATACTTTTCAAAGTATCATTCCGACCACAAACTGGATGTTCCCAGCCGTTACTCCAGCTGCTGGTCTACCTGAAAAGTTTCCAAAAGCCTTGAGCGCTGCGCAATCCTTAATCTTTTCGCCTAGAGAGGCTGCTGATCTGCGCAACGTTGCACTGGCGGAATGGCAGGCAGTATTATCACAATAACTTTACGTAACATTTTAGGTGGGGCGGTTTTGGCCGCCCTACTGATATTTTCGATCGGTACTGCCGCTGCTGTGGCTATGCGTGGGCAGGGGCTTGGAGTATTGGGTGTGGCTGACTGGTCGGCTGTTCGCTTCACATTGTGGCAAGCGTGTCTCTCCGCGGGCTTAAGTGTGGGAATTGCCATCCCAGTCTCTCGTGCCTTAGCGCGGCAGAGCTTCATTGGTCGACAGACGCTAATTACGCTGCTTGGTGCGCCGTTTATTTTACCAGTTATTGTTGGGGTTCTTGGCCTGCTAGCAGTTTTTGGCCGTGCTGGCTGGATTAGTGGTATGCTGACGTGGGCGGGCTTTGCAAAGCTTTCTATTTACGGCGCGCCGGGTGTTATTCTTGCGCATGTCTTTTTTAACTTGCCGCTGGCAACCCGATTCTTGTTACAGGGTTGGGGCAGTGTACCTACAGAGCGATTTCGGGTTGCGCACAGTTTGGCAGCTTCGCCTTGGGCCTATTTTCGTCTTATTGAATGGCCTGTATTACGGTCTGTTATTCCAGGTGCGTTTTTGTTGGTTTTCCTTTTATGTCTTACAAGCTTTGCGGTCGCTTTGGCGGTGGGGGGTGGACCAAAGGGCACAACCATTGAGTTAGCGATCTATCAAGCATTCAGGCTAGACTTTGATTTGGGTAAGGCTGCGAGCCTCGCTGTGGTGCAATTCTCCCTCTGCGGTGGTCTTGCAATTTTAGCGTTCCTTGTGCCCTTGCCACAAACTGATGGACTTGGACTTGACCGCCTACCACAAAGGTTGGATGCATCTGCGCATAGGGCAGCTGACGCCTTCTGGATTGCCATTGCCGCTGCATTTTTAATTTTCCCATTAGGCGCCATTTTTCTTCGTGGCGTTGGCTATATACCCGACCTGCCGCACCAAGTGATTGCTGCCAGTCTGACCTCAATACTTATCGCTTTAACCTCTACGCTCGTTTGCATAACTATGGCGCTGAGCCTTGCTCTGGCGTTTGCCCGCCGGGGAAAACTTGCCCGTAGCCTGGCTGAGGGAATAGGTGTCTTAGGTTTAGCTACAAGCCCCCTGGTTGTGGGTACTGGATTATTTTTGATTATTTTTCCTTATGCCCACCCTATGACATTTGCAGTGCCGATCACTGCTAGTGTGAACGCCATGATGGCGCTGCCGTTTGCCCTACGGGTTTTGATGCCAGCGGTCCGTGACACCTACGCTGATTATTTGCAACTGCGGTCTAGCCTCAATATTACCCGCTGGGTTTGGCTGTCGTGGATTGTATTACCGCGACTGCGCCGCCCGCTTGGCTTTGCAGCGGGGCTTGCCGTAGCCTTATCGATGGGGGATCTTGGGGTGATTGCTTTATTTGCAGATCCTGACCTGCAAACATTGCCATTGATGCTCTATAGGCTGATGGGCGCCTACCAAATGGATCAAGCGGCTGCTGTTGCTGTGGTGCTGGTGATACAAAGCTTAGCACTTTTCTGGATATTTGATCGAGGGGGGCAGGGATATGTTAGATCTAAATAATGTGTGCTTTCAACAAGGTGATTTTAGACTGACTGCAGATTTTTCCGTGCCAACTGGCGCGCGCGTGGCGGTGATTGGGCCGTCTGGTGGAGGCAAGTCGACCTTTTTGAATGGTATCGCAGGATTCATAGCAACTGGTGCGGGGCAGGTGCTTTGGGCTGATAAGCCAATGCCTGACCATCCGGGGCAGCGTCCTCTCAGTATTCTGTTTCAAGACCATAACCTGTTTCCACATCTGAGTGTGATGGACAACGTGGCGGTTGGCATCAGCCCGAATATGCGGCTCTCACATTCGCAAAGGCATGACGTCAGTGTGGCTTTGGATAAAGTGGGATTGGCAGATAAGTCAGCATCCTTTCCGCGTGATTTGTCTGGTGGTCAGCAGGGCCGGGTGGGCTTGGCGCGGGTTTTGTTGCGGCAGCGACCCCTACTATTACTGGATGAACCGTTCTCCGCTTTGGGGCCTGCCTTGAAGGACGAAATGTTGGATATCTTATGTGAAATATTAGATGATACGGGTGCAACGGCATTGATGGTCACTCACGACCCAAAAGATGCATTGGCTTTTGCTGATCAGGCGGTGTTAGTGACAGATGGCCACGCAGATGGGCCAAAACCGATCCAACAGCTATTCGATGCGCCGCCGCCTGCATTGGCCGCCTACCTTGGTAACAGAACATAAAAAAACGCACCTTGGTGAGGCGCGTATTCTTTATTTTTCTGAAAAAGCCTAAGCCTTTTTATACTTTATAGGTCGCCAGAGAGCTTTATTTGCAAAGAACAACATAAGCGTCAGGAAGCCCAAGATCAGGACGCCGACTAAGCCAGCACGTTTGCGGTCATTGAGTTTTGGCTCTGCGGTCCACATTAGGAAGGCAGTTATGTCTTCTGAAAGATGTTCAAGATCATTCTTGTGTCCATCTGAAAATTCAACATCCTCACCGTAAAGTGGTGGAGACATCGATATCCAGCCGCCTGGATATGCAGTATTTTCGTATAGTGTGACGCCGGCAGATGTTTTTTCTTCGCCGGTATAGCCCGTCAGCAATGACAAAATATACTCAGCGCCACCCATGCCTTTAACCAATTGATTAATACCTGTGCCTGCTGGGCCGTGAAAGCCTGCGCGGGCTTTCGCCATTAGCGAAAGGTCAGGAGCATTTGCATTACCGCCTTTTGGAAAGTGATCGGCAGGCAACGCTGCACGGTAATCCCCCTCGCCGTCGTTTAGTGACTGATCCCAAACTTCAACAAATTCGGATGCATAGGCGCGCACCTCGTCTTTGCTCAGAAGTGGGCCGCCCCTATCCCCTAAGGAGCGAATGGCAACAAACTTCATACCGTGGCACGCGGAGCAGATTTCAGTATATACTTTCAGTCCACGGCGAAGTTGCTCTTGATCGTATGACCCGAACGGGCCCTCAAATGAGAACGCATGATCATTAACGTGACCCTCACTGCCGGCACCTTGCGCTACGCCAGCGGCAATTGTCAAAGCCAGTGCGACGCCTGTTGTGAGTTTCTTGAACATATCTAGCTCCCTTCTCACTCTGCCGGGTTGGCAGCATCAGCTGCGCCCAATTTGCCATATTTGGCATTAAAGTCATCTTCGATGGTTGCGGGTGGCGTCAATGGTTTTTCGAGCACGCCCAACAAAGGTAGGATAACCAGGAAGTAGGCAAACCAATATGTTGCCCCAATCAAGGAGAGAGTGGCATAGGGCTCTGCTGCAGGGCGTGCGCCCAACCACATCAAGAAGATGAAGTCAGCAACTAAGATACCGAACCACCATTTGAACATCGGGCGGAAACGACCTGAACGTACTGTGGAGGTGTCCAGCCAAGGTGCCAAAGCCATAACCGCGATGGCGCCAAACATAGCCAAGACACCAAAGAACTTAGCATCAACTATGCCGCCTGTGACAAAGCTTGCAATTTGAACAACCCAAACCTCAGAGGTGAAAGCGCGCAGGATTGCGTAGAAGGGCAAGTAATACCATTCTGGTACGATGTGGGCGGGTGTTACCAAAGCGTTAGCTTCGATATAGTTATCGGGGTGGCCCAGATAGTTTGGCATAAAGCCAATAATGGCCATGAACACAGTCAGGATTAGCCCCAAGGCAAACAGATCTTTAACAACAAAATATGGCCAGAATGGTAACGTATCTTTCTCGGCTTCGGCCTTGGAACCACGACGTACTTCAACGCCGGTTGGGTTGTTGTTGCCAGTGGTATGGAAAGCCCAGATGTGCAAGATTACTAAGCCCGCGATCAGGAACGGTAAGAGGTAGTGCAGGCTAAAAAAGCGGTTCAAAGCAGGTTGACCTACCGCGCCCGCACCCAGAAGCCAAGTTTGAAGCGATTCACCGACAAAGGGAATGGCGCCAAACAGGCCAGTGATTACAGCCGTACCATGGAATGACATTTGACCCCACGGCAAAACATAGCCCAAAAATCCAGTCGCCATCATGAGTAGATAGATAATCATACCAATAATCCATGTGATCTCGCGAGGCGCCTTATAGCTGCCGTAATAAAGGCCGCGGAACATATGTGCATAAACAGCAATAAAAAATAGAGACGCACCATTCATATGAAAATAGCGGATCATATGGCCACCGTTTACATCCCGCATTATGTGTTCAATCGAGGCAAAGGCTAAATCAACGTGTGGGGTGTAATGCATAACCAGTACAACGCCGGTTATAATTTGCATCGCCAGACAGAATGTCAAAACTATGCCCCAAATCCACATCCAGTTTAGATTCTTTGGAGTTGGGACCATCAATGTATCATACAAAAGTCCAACTATTGGCAAACGTGAATGGACTGCCTTTGCTGCTTTTGATTTTGGTTCGTAATGATCGTGTGGAATACCGCCCATTATGCGTTCTCCTTACCAATAACCAGTTCAGTTTCACCGTCAAAACGGGCCACTGGAACTAATAGGTTTTCTGGTGCCGGACCCTTGCGGATGCGACCTGCTGTATCATAGTGCGAACCGTGGCATGGGCAAAACCAGCCACCAAATTCTCCGGCGCCATCACCAAGAGGAACGCAACCCAAGTGGGTGCAAACACCGAGCATGACTAGCCATTCGCCACTTTCGTCTAGCGTACGATTTTCGTCAGTTGCCGGTAGGTCAGGCTTGTTATCGTTTCGGTCATTGCCATCAATTAACTCATCCATGTTCACAGCGCGTGCTGCTTGAATCTCACTGTCGGTACGACGGCGTATAAAGACAGGCTTGCCTTGCCATAGAACGGTAATTTGAGTGCCTGGTTCTACGTCAGCTAGGTCCACGCGGATTGAAGCCAAGGCTAATACGTCAGCTGAGGGGTTCATCTGATTGACCAAAGGCCAAACCGCTGCGCCCGCCGCCACTGCGCCTGCACCTGCAGTCGCGTAGTAGAGAAAATCTCTACGGGTGCCTTCGTGTTCATCTGTATGCGCCACGAGGTTCCTCCAAGTTAATTTCTGACCAATAACTGGCCCAAAGTCTCAAGCCCCACTGATGTAGGGTCGCTCGATGCGGTTCCTAGCCCAGCGATCGAGCTACGTCCAGCGGACATTAGGGCGCAGGGCATACATTTGCTGCATTTAAGTGACATTTTTGTAAGCTGCCAAAAACTTGGCTACCTTGATGAAATTATCCCTTGAAATGGGTGTCTATCATACTGTCTCGCTTTGCGAAGTTGGCAAACCATTCAGCCAGGGCCTCGTGGCCTTGCCGCCAATTCCGCGCGTCGTGGCGGAGATCAAGGTAGCCTAGGGCGCATGCCACGCTGATATGGGCCATGGTTAATGGGCCGTTCAGCTGGGACATCCAATTACTTTGCAGTGCATCGCAGCCGCCGATGATTTTGGTCCACTGTGCATTCATCCAATCGGCGCTGATCATATGCTCTGGCCGCAAGCGGCTCTCATAAGAAATACTTACGGCACTATCCATCATCGAATCTCCAGTGGCCTCAAGCGTCAGGACTTCCCAAAGCTCTGCCTCGGGGTAAAGGCTCGCATGAATTCGCGCATCTAGATATCGTGTGATGACGCGGCTGTCATACAGTGCAGGGCCCTCAGGTCGGATTAAAGATGGGATGCGTCCAGTTGGATTGGCTGCTTGAACTGTTGCGTCTGATTTAAACGGCGAGGTGGCAACATGGACCTCTTGCACATCTTTTAATTGGTCTGTTTCGCGTAATAGGACGCGTACTTTGCGCGCAAAAGGTGAGGCCTCAGCCATGATCAATTTCATATTAGGTAACCTTCCGAAGTCGAACTCTTATGAGAGCTGTAGTTTCAATTTCAACACCTCGCCCGGTTTTACTGAGCCTTATGATGCGCCGCAAGCGCCCAGCTGCATTTAGTTCTTCATGACTGCGACGCAGGCCAAGCCCTTCGTTAACCTGATCTAAGGCATCTTCTGTAGGTTGGGATTTTGGTAGCTGCCCAACAGTTCGCATAGCGGCATAGGTCACTAATGCAGCGGCGCCGTATTTCATAGCAAACCCGGCTATGTAGGCTAGCGGTAAAGGCATGGACAACTCCGAAATTATTGGGGGAAGGCTAGGCACCTTTTCCGACACTGTCCAATTGATTGTGAAAACCATTCTTTTCTGGATTTTGGTGGAACCCTACGGTCATAGCCTTGGGAATTTTTGGAGTTGACGGTAGGTTCCCTACTGCCACGCAGTCGCGTGCCTCGTGGATAGCATGAACAACATCGTGCCGCGAGCAACTACCCCCCACGCTAGGTCATTGCCCAGCTTCTGTTCGGGGTAGGTCTCTTTGGTATTAAAAGGCCGAATGCGTTTGTGCAAAGTCATTTGTTACAACTTTCGTATAAGATGAAAAAGCATGGCACAAACTGCTGCATGCTGTCACCGTATTTATGATTTGTGACTTCAAACCTGAGTATTTTTTCCTACCAAAATATCAGCAGGTCGCACTGCAGCGCCGGTCCGTACTGATTCCAACGCAGCTTCTGCAAGCGCAATAGACATTAAGCCATCATGCCCGCTAGTGCGCGGTTGGCTGCCTGTGGCCACACAGTCTACGAAGTGTTCAATCTCTGCGGCATAGGCAGCGATGTAGCGGGTCATAAAAAAATCAAGTAAAGGTGGGTTGGTGTAGCCCTGGCTATTGGCCACCGTGATGCGGGATTGATGGTGATTGTCTGCGGCCACAGAGCCACAAGATCCATGAACCTCAATACGTTGATCATAGCCAAATGCCGCACGGCGAGAATTGGTAATGGTGCACTGTTTGCCGCTAGCTGTGCGCAAGATCGCATTGGCGCTGTCAAAATCACCGTGCTTCCCAATTTCTGGGTCAGTGAGGACAGAGGCTGCAGCTTGAACTGTGTCAACTTCTTCGCCGAGCATCCAACGGGCTACGTCAAAATCATGGATCATCATATCGCGGAAAATTCCACCGGACCGATCAATGTATTCATAGGGCGGCGCGCTTGGATCGCGGCTGATCAGAGTGACCATTTCCACGTCACCAATTTGGCCCGCATCGATGGCGGCCCGCAGGGCTTGGAAGTCAGGATCATAGCGGCGTTGGAAGCCAACCATCAAGGTTGCCTTTGTTTGATCCACTACATCAAGGCAAGCTTGCACACGCGCAAGGTTGAGATCCACTGGCTTTTCACAAAAGATAGCTTTGCCAGCACGGGCAAATTGCTCGATCAAATCGGCATGGGTGTCTGTTGGGGTGCAAATGATTACTGCGTCGACATCGTCAGATACTAAAATCTGTTCAATGGTGCGAATGTCGCAACCGTAGGTATCTTGCACCACTTCAGCCGCTGCGGCCATAGGATCGGCGATAGCTACCAGTTGCGCGGTCTGGACCGACGATACGGCGCGCGCGTGGACTTGTCCAATGCGCCCTGCGCCTAAAAGACCAATTCTTGTCATTTGTTATTCCTCAGTTTGGAGCGCAGTACATGTTCTGCGATATATTGCCGGTGTGATAATCTGTTACGCCAGTGTTTCAAGTAAAGACTGAGAGTTTTAAAAAAATATAGTAAACAAATTTTGCCAAAATAAAATCTTAAACGGCTCTGCCTTGTAGGGCAGGCCATTGCTGGTTACCTAGGTATGAGAAGAGGAATAACCCATGACACGATCTTTGACAGACCTTAGCCAGCAGTTACTGGAGGCCGCGAAACGCGCTGGTGCGGACGCCTGTGACGCAATGGCAGTAGACGGCATTTCTCATTCAATAGAGGTGCGTGCGAGAAAGCTTGAGCAAGCAGAGCGTTCTGAAGGGGTGGATATTGGTCTACGGGTTTTTGTTGGTGCGCGACAGGCCTGCGTTTCGGCGTCAGATACTAGCTCTGATGCGATCCAACAGATGGCGGAACGTGCTGTTGAAATGGCGCGTCACGCGCCAGACGATGCTTATATTCGCCAAGCGACAGCGGCGGAGCTGACTTCTGATTGGGATGTGGAAGCTTTACAACTTGCCGATCCTGCAGCGGAGCCTTCTGCGGCGGAATTGCAGCAAACGGCACTTGAGGCCGAAGCAAATGCGCTTGAGGTGGATGGTGTCACTCAGTGCCAATCTGCGGGTGCGGGTTTTGGTTCGCGCCGTATCCACCTCTGTATGTCAAATGGCTTTAGTGGTGGTTATGCGCGGACAGATCATGGATTTTCTTGTGTCGCGATCTCTGGCTCAGGCACACATATGGAGCGCGATTATGACGGTGACTCGCGAATTTTCCGGGCTGATTTGCGTGATGCAGCTGAAATAGGGTTATCTGCAGGCACCCGGGCCGTGGCGCGTCAGGGCGCGCGCAAGCCGCCCACAGGCGTGTTTCCAGTCTTATATGATGAGCGCATTTCTAGTGGGCTGATTGGACATTTGCTGTCTGCAACCAATGGTGCCGCAGTAGCGCGTGGTGCAACATGGCTGCATGATGCGATGCAGGGATCAGTTTTACCGCAGGGCATATCGCTGATTGAAAACCCAAACCGAATTCGAACTGGTGGATCACGTCCCTTTGATGGCGAAGGCCTACCAGTCGCTTTGCGCCATATTGTTGAGGATGGGGTGTTGCAGCAATGGACCTTGGATCTGGCAACCGCTTCCCAACTGGGGCTCTCTAGCACTGGGTCTGCTATGCGTGGTCCTTCAAGTCCACCCACGCCTGGGGTCGGCAATGTTGAGCTAACGTCCGGTACTCAGAGCCGGGAAGACTTGCTTCGTGATATGGGTACCGGGCTTTTGCTAACCTCTTTGATTGGCTCTTCCATTAATGCTACGACTGGGGACTACTCCCGCGGCGCCTCTGGTTATTGGGTGGAAAATGGAGAAATAGCCTATCCGGTGAATGAATGCACAATTGCGGGTAATTTGCGTGAAATGCTAATGCGTATCGTGCCGGCAAACGATGGTCGAGCGCATCTGTCAAGGATAGTCCCGTCACTTTTGATTCCTGAAATGGCGATTGCTGGTGAATGAACTTGCACTATTGACCAAAGCGGCGCGCGCGGCTGGTGATATAGCTACGAGCTACTTTCAAAAAAATCCTAAGGTTTGGGATAAGGGCGGCACCGCTGGCCCAGTGACGGAAGCAGATCTCGAGGTGGACCGCATGCTGTCTAGTGATCTGCGCGCAGCAAGGCCCAGCTATGGCTGGCTGTCTGAGGAAACTGAGGATTCAGCTGATCGCCTCTCGCAAGAGGATGTGTTTATTATAGATCCTATTGATGGCACACGTGCGTTTATTGAAGGTGCGCCGCATTGGGCACATTCTTTGGCAATTGCTAAATTGGGACGTATCCAGGCTGCGGCTGTCTATATGCCCATGTTAGACCTCATGTTCACTGCAACGCTGGGCGGGGGGGCTTATTTGAATGATTTGCCAATTACGGTATCAGCGCGTCGCGAAACATCAGGAGCAAATATCCTTTCTTCCAAAGCCAATTTCCGTGAAGAGTTCTGGCCTGGTGGTTTTCCGGACCTGAAGCGTGGTTTTCGGTCCTCCCTAGCTTACCGGCTTTGTCTTGTGGCCAATGGAGAATTTGATGGCATGCTTACTTTACGACCTACATGGGAGTGGGATGTGGCGGCGGGATGTTTGATTGTAAGCGAAGCGGGAGGCCTGGCAACTGACCGAACTGGAGCGGGTGCTGTGTTTAATTCCGCAGGGGGGCAACTAAATGGTATTGTTGCTAGCAACAGCGATATTCACTTTGGCCTTATAGGAGGCTTGACCTAAACTTGGGTTCAGATACCTCTTGAATATAAAAAAAGAGGAAACCTTACTTATGATGCTTGGTTTCCTTGGGTAAGATGGTGCTAGAATGACGACACTTACGCGTGCAGGTGGCCCTAGGATATGGGCTCATGCTGCTACACCAGCTGCTATAGATGCGATGCGTGAGGTGCTTATGCGCGCTCAACTGATCGAACCTTCTTTGTCATATGTGCTGTCAACTCCTGTATCTGAACATATTTTTGATAGTGACGTCGTCGTCTTGCAGGAAGCGGAGCTTCAATTAGGGTTAGATTTCCTAAATACTATGTCGCCAGATCTGTGTTTGTGGGCGGACGATAGTATCAGCACACCTTTATTTACTTTGAGCCATAGGCTTTCGATTCCGATTATACTTATCAACGCCAAAATACAGCAATTGCGGGGTCGAAGATGGTTATGGCGCAAGACGATCGCGCGACAAACCCTGCGGCCTGTTTCCTATGCATTTGTTGAAAATACTGAGGAAACTGGACACTTGCGAAAACTTGGTTTGCCTGCGCGCAACATCGAAGTGCTGGGGCCTTTGTTGTGTGGGGCTGTGGCGCCGGGATGCGACGATGCAGAGCGAGATCGTATTGGCGAGATTCTGGCGGGGCGGCCAGTTTGGTTTGCGCACTGTGTCCCTATGCAAGAAATACGTATTGTTCTTAAGGCCTTCTTACAAGCACAACGCAAAGCGCACCGGATGCTTTTGATTTTTGATCTGGCCGAACCTACCAATGAATCTGATTTTTTGAAACTTTGTGATGAGTTTGATTTAGTAACGCATGCGCGCGCAGCAGAGGGCGAGCCTGAACAGCGCACGCAGGTTTTTTTGACTGATGATGATAGCGACACGGGCCTTTGGTATCGTCTGGCCTCTTTGTCTTATATGGGTGGCAGCTTTTCGGTGGGTGATGTGCCTAATCCAATGATTGCCGCGGCATTGGGTAGCGCTGTGGTGCATGGCCCCAAAATCGAAAAATTCCAGCACGCATATGCACGCCTGAGCGAAACGGGCGCTACGCAATCCTTGAAGGATGAGGGTGACTTGAGCCAAAGGGTGGCGGCAATGATGGAGCCGGACCAATGTGCTGATATGGCAGCAACGGGATGGCAAGTTGTGTCTGAGGGTGCGGTGGCAACTGATCGACTAGTCGAGTTGGCCCTACAAAAGCTTGGATTTGGAGATTTACACTTATGATGCGTACTCCAAGATTTTGGTATCAACCGCGCGGCATGATGGCCTTTGGCCTTTGGCCTCTGGGTATGCTCTACGCCGCCGCAACTGCTCGTCGGCAGCGTGGAGACAAGGCCGTAACCCAAGTTTCCTGTCCGGTGATCTGTATAGGAAATATCAATGTGGGTGGGACGGGAAAAACACCAGCAACCATCGCTATGGCTGAACATTTGCAGGGAAGGGGGCAGCGGGTTGTGGTTTTGTCGCGTGGATATGGTGGTACCGTGAATGCTCCAACGTTGGTTGATCCACAGCTGCATGGTGCTGGGCAGGTGGGTGATGAACCTTTATTAATTGCCGCATTTTGTCTGGTGGTGGTCTCACGTAAACGAGTGACTGGGTTGGCCCTGGCACTTGAGCAAAACCCAGATGTCATTTTGCTAGATGATGGTTTTCAGGACCCTTCTATACGAAAGGATTTCTCCATTGTTGTAGTGAATGCGGCCTTGGGGTTTGGCAACGGACTTTGCTTGCCTGCTGGCCCCCTGCGCGAGCCTCTGGAAGTTGGTTTGAAGCGTGCTGATCTCTGTATTTCAATTGGCGGGGTGTTAGATCAAAAGCGTTTTAAAGCCCCTTTGATAGTTCCACATCTTACTGCTGAGGTTAAGCCATTGCTGACTGGTATGCGTTGGAAAGGTGTGGCGGTATTTGCTTTTGCTGGCATTGCCCACCCTGAGAAGTTTTTTGCAACCCTGCGTGGGCTGGGTGCCAAAATCTTAGGGTATGAAGCACTTTCAGATCATGAGCCCCTATCTGCCTCCTTAATGAAGCGACTAACTGCCAAGGCGAAGTCCTTAAATGCCCAGCTAGTTTGCACCGAAAAAGATGCGGCTAGATTGCCCGTGGAGTACCGCTTAGATGTCTTGGCTTTGCCAGTGCGTCTTGAGGTCGCGGATTGGTCCAAGATCGACGCAAAATTAGCCGACCTTGGATTATAAATACCTATTGTGCATCTAGAATTTTTTGGAATTCTGCATAGGACATGTTTGAATATTTTTTCCCATTAATCAAAAAAGACGGGGTCGACGTGATGTCATCAGCGTTGCGATTTTCTTTGTCCCACGCCACTAAATTCTTGGCTTTTTGCCCATCAGAAAAACAGGCCTGCACTGCGTCTTGCGACAGACCTGCAGCGATCCCAATTCTGCGTAGGTTACCAGCAATCTCGGCTGGGCTGCCTTTCGTCCATTCGCTTTGCTTAGTGAACAAAAGGTCTGAAATAGCGAAGAATTTATCTTGTCCACCACAACGCGCGATAATTGAGCCCCAGAGACCAAAACGGTCAAAATAGATTTCACGATACGTAAATCTGATTTTTCCAGTGTCTATATAATCGGCCTTTAAATTTTGGAATGCGCCTTGGTGAAATGAGCGGCAATGTGGGCAAGTGTAGCTAGCATATTCTGTCATTGTGATCTGAGCATCTTCTTTGCCCATTACCATATCAACGATCAAAGATGGATCAGCCTCGCCTAAGGTTGTTGCATTCGCTGCGCCAAAGCTGGGTCCCATTAAGTTAGATGATTTGGGAAACATTACAAAATAGGCCCCAAGGCCCAATGCGGCCACAAAAAACAAACCTAATACATAATTTTTATTCATTTTACCGTCTCTTTTCATGTTTTATGATATTTTCACCGAAAGCTGCGAGCGCCGCTCTAAGCCCTTCGTCTTTTATATCGCTTGCAATTTCAGAGGCCTTCGCCACTGTTTCAGGGCAAGGCGGTGTCACCGCGCGCTTGGGCGCTTTGTTGAAATGTGCCTTGCCGTCAGAAAACCCAACTGGGGCTGTTTGAGTGATACGTATTCGAGAAATTGCATTGTAGCCGTAGCAGGCATTCACTTTTTCGCGCACTTGTGGCAGTTGCATCTCAAGCATCTGAGCCTGTGCGCCGGTGGTGAGGAGCACCAATGTGGCACCAAACCCTTTTTGTGCATAGCTTACTTTGACTGGTGTGCAGATTTGTGCGACCTGAGCGCCTACAATCTCAGCCCAGTGGGTAAGCAAGCGGGTGATGGCGAATCCGCGAGATTCTCCCGCGGTGCGAAGCTTCTGTTCTACCAAAACAGAGGTGCGCCGAAAGCCTGCGCGGCGTTTTTCGTATGATCCAATAGTTTTTTGCATCGATTTTTCTGACTTTTCCTGATTTAGTCTATTTTACCCTAAGCACGGCGTAACGCCACCTCTTTTACTGAAAGTATTTTAACCATTGCGTGATCGCCCCAGTTCTAAGTCACTTCTTGCTTGGTATGATACCAATGCCCGTGTTTTACCTTGGCGCGTTGCGCCTTCGGATAGAAAATTAGGGCATATACCCGATCCCTATCGTATCTGGCTGTCCGAAATTATGCTGCAACAAACAACTGTTGCAGCCGTCAAATCATATTTTTTGAAATTTACTGAACTCTGGCCCACTGTTTTTGATCTCGCTGAGGCTGATGATGCGGATGTAATGGCAGGTTGGGCGGGCCTTGGTTATTATGCCCGAGCGCGCAACCTATTAAAATGCGCTCGGGCAGTAGTTGCTGAATTTGGTGGTCAGTTTCCGCAAGACTGCGATCGGTTGCAAAGTCTACCGGGCATTGGGCCCTATACCAGCGCTGCCTTGGCATCGATCGCATTTGACCTGCCTGAGACGGTAGTGGATGGTAATGTTGAGCGGGTCATGGCGCGTTTGTTTGATGTGCATATTCCTCTGCCGACGGCAAAAGCGCCACTCACCAAGCTTGCTGAAGGGCTGACGCCTAGCAAGCGTGCAGGTGACTATGCGCAAGCGGTGATGGACCTTGGGGCCACTGTTTGTACGCCTAAGTCTCCAAGTTGCAACTTGTGCCCATGGCGGATGTGTTGCCTGGCTAATGCCCGTGGAACTATGACTGCGCTACCTAAAAAGCTTCCCAAGGCCAAGAAGCCCACGCGTCAGGGGATTGCCTTTGTGGTGCGCCGTACTGATGGGGCGGTTTTGTTAGAGAAACGCCCGGATCGTGGGTTGCTGGGTGGGATGATGGGCTGGCCCGGCAGTGATTGGACCGAAGAGGCGCCGGAGATGATACCACCCTTTCAGGCGGATTGGGTGGAGGCTCCAGAAGAGGTACGCCATACTTTTACCCATTTCCATTTGAGGTTGAGGGTTGTCGTAGCTACCGCTGCTCCAGACCGCAGCAACTGTCATTTCATTGAGCAAATTGACTTTCGGCCGATGGATCTTCCAACGGTGATGCGCAAGGTTTGGAATGCTGCTGTTAGTTTGAAGTAGTGGGGCTGGACTGTTTGTCCCAGCTTGCAGGCTGGTCAAAGGGGAATTCTGTCAGGGTTTTTCGAATAAGCTTTTTCACCCATGTTTAAGGAAGGCGGTCATTTTTTGCCCTCTCTCTCCTGTACCGGGTTAGAAAAATCTAACTGTCCTACTTAACCGCAGTATAATTACTCCTTAACCGCAAAACTACTGACCTAAAGTTTTGGTGTTATAGCCCCACTGTATAGAAGGCAGTGGACATTCCTCTAATCGTCAAATCCCAGAAAACAAGTCACGTTTTCCAATGGGCGCCGGCGGGAAATAACTGAGTTAGCGACAAACTCTTCATCGGGCCAGCCGAGGGCAACACAAGTTAGGATAACTTGGTCATCAGGGATCATAGCCGCTTGGCGAACAACCGGGCTCTGCATTATCCCTTGACCGTTGATAACTGCTCCAAGGCCTTTGCTCCATGCAGCAAGAACTAGGCCATATGTCATCGCTCCAGTATCAAAGTGAGCGATGGTATTTTTAACTAGGGATCTGTCGAAGCAAACCACAATGGAGACGGGTGCATCGAACTGACGAAACCCACGCATAACCCAATCTTGCCGCCGCTCGGCATCCTCACGCCTAATGCCCATAGCTTCAAAAAGCTGCACAGCAATTTCGATCTGGCGCTTTCGATGCTCACCTTCATAGGCAGCATAATCCTCAATTTCACGAACAGGGGTCATACCTGCGAGCATGCGGTCCGTGTTACCCTTGCGAACCGCCTCCAGAGGCTTGCCCGTTAATACATGAAGGTGCCAAGGTTGAGTATTCATCGAAGATGGCGCTCGATTTGCAAGGGCGATAATATCCTCTAGAAGAATTTTAGAAACCGGTTCATCTTTGAAACCTCTAATTGACCTCCGCTCTCTCATTACCTTTTCAAGTTTCATTGATCGCCTCCAACGTCAGAAATTAGGTTTACTACCTCATAGAGTAAAAGGTCTAAAAACATGTAGACTAAAGCTAATGTTAATGCAGTAGCCACTAGCATTGGCCGTTTTCTCTGAAATGCATAGTCAAAAGCCCACTCATATCAATGCTAAGACTTTTGACTAGGATGTAAGCGATGCGCCGCATCCACACAAAACTACAGTTCTGTCATTTATCAGCCAGTATAGATCACTAATCCGTCTGGCAGGGTCGCTTTGCAGAGGACGACGTTTTTTATGTGGTTCTTCCAAAGAAAACGTCTGAGTTAATTTTTTTCATTCTTCAACTCACAACCTCCTTTAAAATATTTACACATCTAAAATATAACGTGTGGCTGGTGTTAACCGTGCCTCGGTTTCTGGTAGCAGAAACTTCCTCTGATCAGTTTGTTGGGCGTTCTCGTGGGTGGTCAAGGCACAATGATAAACCCGTTGCGTGCGCTGCGAACGATTTTTGGTGCTTTCGTGCCAAATCTGGCCGTTGAAGAATCCCACTGAGCCCGCAGATCCCGTAATGTAAACCTCGTCTGGATGAGGCGCCTTTAGGTCGTCCATCATATCTTTGGGAAATTCAGGCCATTTTTAGCTGCTTGGGACGACGCGAGTTGGACAAATTGAAATAGCGAAAATGTGGGACGTGGATGTTCGTGCGGTCAGACAAGAAATGGCCAAGCCGCGCTCAATGGGTTGGTTGGTAGAAAAAAACGAGGCTACAGAGGTCGTGTGTCGCGATGGGGTTCAGATACCAGCCAAATACTTCAGGACACTCAAAAAAACTGGGAAAGTGTTGGAGTGGTTTTTGTTTTGAGAATGGAGGGCAGGGCGGGGGGCATATTAACCCTCCGCGCGCCAAGCCGGTTCCACGCACAATATATTGAAAGTAATAATAAATCAAAAACTATTGAGGCGTCTAAAATAATTGACCAAACCATAAATCATGTCGTAATTATTTGAGGCAACAGAAACCTCTGCTGTTGGCGGGTAACATTACCAATTTGTGACGTGACTTCACCTTAAGCATTTTACATTATTTAAATAACATTGGAGAATGTAAAATGCTTAAGATGTTGATTACGGGAATTGTTAGTTTTGGTTTGTTGGCAGGTTGTATGACCCAACAAGAAAGAAGAAACCAAGAGGCTCAGCAGAGGACCGCGCAGTTAGGCACATTCAAGCATCTGTGCGAGAATGATTATGGTATAAAAGACAACACACTTGCGATGTCAGCATGTATGCGGGACCTAGACAAAGAAGCATCTAAAAGCCGGGGTGAATGGAACCAAACACTAATGCGATGGGGGGATTGGATTGAAGCGCAGAGGTGACATCTTCAATTATGATACTAGCGAATACGTTCAGCGCGTTGGGCAGCAGAACTTCTTACGTACGTCATGGGTTGAGGTAAATTATGCAAATAAAAATTACAATAATTACAATCATTACGTCGTTGCTGGGAATTACTGGGTGTCAGACAACTACTAATTCATCCGCAATATTTGGACCACAAGGTAGGGAAATAGTATCAGTCAGCTATCCATCAGGGGCACCGAAGATTATTTCTGATTTTAGAACTATGACTGGCGTTAGGGGGGGAAGACGCAACCAAATTCATCAGGGGATTGATATACCGGGGAAAAACGGTCAAGAAATTTTGGCAATTGCTGATGGTCGAGTTCTAAAAGCAATAATAGATAAATGTTGGGGGCCAACGATAGCAATAGATCATGGGATATCAGATGATGGAAAAAAATTATAGCTCTATATGGCCATGTTGACGCAATGTTGGTGAGTTCAGGACATAAAGTAAAACGAGGCCAAGTAATTGCCCGTTTGGGAAACAACCATTTCAAATTTGATTGCATTTCCAGGGTTCGTCATCTCCACCTTCAAATTGGTCAACGTTACAAATCTAATCCGTCCAAATCGGGTTGGGGCTGGGGTCAGTTTCTATCTGATGGTTATCAATCACTAAACCCACACTTATTGTGGGCAGACGGGCCAGGTAAAGTCACCTGTTTTGAACCAAATAAAAAGTATAAATCAAGCACTATTACTTATCCTTTTTCATGCAGATAAATTTTAACTGTTAGAATTAGCTAAATTTTTTTGTTTTCCGTACTATGCAAGCTGTATGTCCCTCTGTAACTTATTAAACGGAGAATAATGTTGAATATTTGTATGCGAGCAAATTTTAAATGCACTTGGGACTATATGATTGCGAGGCTTGAAGCTAACATGGCTTCTATCATCGTGCGCTTACCCCAAACTTGATAAACGACACTTAGCAGCGTTGGTTCAATGTACGTAAAGGGCATGACACGTGTGTTTGCTGCATTAATAGCGCGGCTCTTCGCCATTAAAAAATTTCTAATTCTTAAAGTTAGAGAGGGCTTTTATGTATTTTGATCTGATTTGGATCGGAAAATGGAGAAAACACATGGGACTAGATATGTACCTGACCGCCAACGACAGTATTTTTGAGCATTAGAGCTAACACTAATAATTAGTTGAATGAAAAATGCCCCACCAACAAGGGTGGGGCATAAGTTGGCACTTTGCGAATCGTTGCAAGCACAGGCGGTAACTGAATTTAATGTTGGGGGCTTAGTTTGGGCGCTGGCGCATTTCTGAGCGGATTTGCTGGCGCAGCAGGTCAATTGACACAACCTTACCGTCTCGGCGGAAGTTCCAATAAGACCAACCGTTACAGGAGGGTGCATTTTCTAAAACGGCACCCACCTGATGAATTGATCCTGCGGCCTCACCGCTGATTAAAGTTCCATCGGCGCGGACCTTTGCTTCTTTGCCACGAGGGCTAGTCAGCACTTCTCCTGGACGCAGCATACCCCGTTCGACGAGTTGGCCAAAAGGTACCCGCGGCTCTGCACGTTTGGAGACGGTCACAGCCAAGGCTTCGCTATCGTATTTATGGGTGTTGTTAATCCGCTTTTGTGCCACTTTTCGGTAATTTTTTTCCCGCTCAATACCGATAAAATCACGGCCCAGCATTTTGGCGACTGCACCTGTGGTACCTGTCCCGAAGAAGGGATCTAAAACGACATCACCAAGATTAGTAGCCCCTAGTAAAATTCGGTGTAGTAAGCTTTCAGGCTTTTGGGTTGGGTGAGCTTTATCACCGTTTTCATCTTTCAAACGTTCGTGACCAGTACAGATTGGAAGCACCCAATCACTGCGCATCTGTATACCTTCATTCATTGCCTTCAAAGCTTCGTAGTTGAAAGTATATTTTGCACCCTCAGCTTTTGACGCCCAAATCATAGTTTCATGTGCGTTGGTAAACCGTTTGCCCCGAAAGTTTGGCATTGGATTGGATTTGCGCCAAACCACATCGTTCAAAATCCAATACCCAGCATCTTGAAGAGCTGTGCCAACTCGGAAAATATTGTGGTAGCTACCAATTACCCAGATTGCGCCATGTGGCTTGAGAATTCTCCGCGCGGCTTTCAGCCAATCGTGGGTGAATCTATCATATGCCGCGAAACTATCAAATTGATCCCAATCATCGTCTACGGCATCCACTTTGGAATTATCTGGGCGATGTAGGTCGGCCTTTAGCTGCAAGTTGTATGGTGGGTCAGCGAAGATTAGATCTACGCTACACTCCGGAAGACTATTCATGACCTCGATGCAATCGCCATCGATGATTGTATTTAGCGGCAGCGTATTGGCTGCCGTGACTTTTGACTTTACGTTCATTGTTCTGCCTCTGCCCCTGGTGCATTTGCTGCACTCGTTGGTTGCCCTAAGGATGAGTCATGAACGATTCGCCGTCAATTTATTATTTCTAATCAGGTACTTAATTTTTTCTCTTGATACAAGATGTTGTGTACCGGCTTGAAGGTTCGTCTATGGTGAGGGGTAACTCCCAAATCTTGGAGTGCTTTTAGGTGCTGTGCTGTTGGATACCCGGCATTTTTCTCCCACCCATATCCAGGAAACTGTTGCCCTAAATCACACATAACAAAATCCCGACTTATTTTTGCCACAATTGAAGCCGCAGCAATTGATACTGAACGAGAGTCTCCCCTGATCAGAGCGGTGGCTGGAATTTCTAAATCATGCGGAATCAAATTGCCATCCACAAGCACATGGTCAGGCCGTTTTTTAAGGTTGCGAACGGCTCGTACCATGGCCAAATGTGACGCCTGCAAAATATTGATCGTTTCGATCTCTCGCTCAGATGCGCTGGCTATGGAGACCTCCGCATGCTTCATGATGGCCTTGAGCAGTATCTCTCTCTTTTTGACGGATAGTTTTTTACTATCATTTAACCCGTTCGGGATATGCCTAGGATCCAATATAACAGCTGCTGCGAAAACAGGACCTGCCAGAGGACCACGCCCCACTTCATCGACACCGGCTATATTTAGGTAACCCTGGGCTTGGAGGTCTTCTTCAAATTCAAATGTTGGTAAATTAGACATTTTATTGGTAATACTCCTAATATCTACGATGTGCCATTATCAAAATTATTTCGGCAGAAATGGGTTGGTTGCGGCTCCCCATGCTCTATAAGTGGTCGGTATTAAACCTTAGTGGAGCAAAGTTCATGACATTTACACTCGCTACGTGGAACATCAACTCAGTGCGGTTGCGCGAACCTATTGTTTTACAATTGCTACGCGATGAATCCCCCGATGTTTTGTGCCTGCAGGAATGTAAAAGTCTAGTTGAGCTTATTCCAACCGAAGGATTTGCTGCACTAGGCTACACGCACATGGTGGCGCGTGGGCAGAAAGGGTATAATGGTGTGATGATATTGTCCAAGCTTCCCTTGCAGGATGCGGGTGGGTTGGATCTTGCTAATCTCGGCCACGCTCGGCACGTGGCGGCAACGCTGCCCAACGGTGTTACCATCCATAATCATTACGTACCAGCCGGTGGTGATCTGCCAGATCGCGATAAAAATGAAAAATTTGGTCAAAAGCTCGACTACCTAACCGATTTACGTGATATCTTCAAAGCTGAGAAACCCCAGCGTGCTATTTTGGTGGGTGATCTTAACATTGCGCCACGTACAGACGATGTTTGGGATCATAAGAAACTTTTGAAAATTGTGAGCCATACTGCGATTGAAGTTGCGCATTTAAATGATGTGATGAAAGCTGGCGACTGGGTGGATGTCACTCGGCAAGATATTCCTGAGGGGCTGCTCTACAGCTGGTGGTCCTATCGTGCCAAGGATTGGGATACGGCCGATAAGGGTCGTCGGTTGGACCACATCTGGGCGACCTCTGATATTGTAGCCTCTGCGCACTCTAGCCGCGTTGTGCGTGCGGTGCGTGGATGGGAGAAGCCGTCGGATCACGCACCAGTCTTTGCGACTTTTGATATCTAACTTCCCCTTGGCAAAAGGGATAGTGGCACTCATATAGGGTAGAACACACAAGGAATTTAGACATGTCGGAACTGAACACCACAACTGCCGCACAACCCACTTCTGGAGATTTGATAAAAGACTGTACAGAGCGAAGCTTTATGCAGGATGTTGTTGAAATGTCCCAAACCGTACCTGTAATTGTTGATTTTTGGGCACCATGGTGTGGCCCTTGTAAGACCCTAGGTCCCGCTCTGGAAGCTGCAGTCGTTGCGGCCGGTGGTGCGGTAAAGATGGTCAAGGTAGATATCGATCAAAACCAAGCTATTGCTGGCCAACTGCAAATTCAATCGGTCCCAACGGTTTATGCCTTCTGGCAAGGAAAGCCCGTTGATGGGTTCCAAGGTGCAGTTGCCGGCTCTGAGATTCAGGCTTTTGTTGAACGCGTAATCGCGATGGGTGACGGTCCGATTTCTGATGGTGGTTTGGCTGATGCATTAACTGCAGCTCAGGAAATGCTAGCTGAAGGGGAGGCCGCAGATGCGGCGCAAACCTTTGCTGCAATACTTGAAGAAGAGCCAATTAATGTAGGGGCCTATGCTGGTTTGGTTCAATCACATTTGGCCTTGAATGATTTGGAGCAAGCCGAAGCAACCTTGAACGGTGCACCAGTAGAAATTAGTGAAGCTCCGGAATTAGAGGTTG
Organism: Rhodobacteraceae bacterium ASP10-04a; assembly: GCA_000981705.1. Taxonomy (GTDB): domain Bacteria; phylum Pseudomonadota; class Alphaproteobacteria; order Rhodobacterales; family Rhodobacteraceae; genus Planktomarina; species Planktomarina antarctica. The sequence continues at coordinate 25,727 of LAQD01000003.1, read as the reverse complement.
TGCATGCACAATTACAATTGGCAAAGCAAGCGGCTCAGGTGGGACCTTTAGACGAACTGCAAGCCGCGGTGGACGTTGATGCTAATAATCATCAAGCCCGGCTTGAGCTAGCGACTGCACTTCATGCAAGTGGTGATGCTGAGGCTGCTGTAGAACAATTGTTGGAGCTGTTTCGCAGGGATCGTGACTGGAATAATGGTGCAGCTAAAGTACAATTGTTTACGGTTTTTGATGCTTTACCCGCAAATGATCCAGTTGTTTTAAATGGGCGACGTAAATTATCGTCTTTAATATTTGCATGATCCGAAAGCCGAGCTAAGTAAGTGTTATGACTTTAAGATTTGATATACCGGATGTAATCCCAGTGTTCCCTTTGCCGGGGGCCCTTTTGCTGCCTCGGGCCAAATTGCCTTTGCATATTTTTGAACCACGCTATCTCAGTATGATCGAGGATTGTATGAAAACGCCAAGCCGTTTCATTGGCATGGTGCAGCCTTATAAATCTCGTGGGGGTGAGACGAAGCTGCACTCTATTGGCTGTGCTGGTCGGTTAAATCAATTCTCAGAAACTGAAGATGGCCGCTTCATGGTCACCCTGTCAGGTATGAGCCGTTTTCGTATTAAAGAAGAGGTCGAAGGATTTACCCCTTACCGCCGTTGCCATGTTTCTTGGGACGGATTTGAGCGTGATCTAGGAAAATTTGAACAGGATGAAAATTTTGATCGTTCAGTGTTTATGGCAGGTCTCAAACGATATTTTGACGATCGACAACTATCTACAGATTGGGAAACCATGCAGGAGGCAGATGATGAATTACTGATAAATTCTTTGTCGATGCTCTGTCCGTTTGAAGCTGAAGATAAACAAGCTTTGCTTGAAGCGCCCAGTTTGAGCACGCGGCGCGAAACCCTGGCCACATTGATAGAATTTGCTTTGCGCGGTGGGACTGGTGAGGATTTTTTACAATGAGCGATATTAACGGTAAAATGTTAGAAGCTTTAATTTGCCCACAAACTGGCGCACCGTTGAAATATGACGCCCAACGCCAGGAGTTGATCTCAAAATCGGCGCACCTAGCCTATCCAATCCGTAACGGCATTCCCATCATGTTGGTGGGTGAAGCCCGTGAAATTGACTGAGGGTTTTTAAAGCGGCTCACCTTGCAATAATCTCGGCACGTCACCTGCGGTTCCTGAGGCATTTGATACAAATTTTCGGCGTATTGAGGGGATATTGCTCACTAAACCCAAGCTCAAATCTCTCAGCCCTCGCATGATAGGATTATCATTGGAAAATAGTCGATTAAACCCGTTGGTAGCGGTACAAAGCATCGCATTATCAAAGCCTCGCCAGTGTTGATATTCCTCAAGAGTGGTGTGAATACCTAGATCCTGACCACGGCGCTTAGTGTCGCATAATACCTCGGCCAGGGCTGCAACATCTTTAAAGCCAGAGTTCAGGCCTTGGCCTGCGATGGGGTGTACCGCATGGGCAGCATCCCCCACTAATGCAACTCGTGGTGCGATCATCCGGTGGGTGGTCGAGAGTGATAGGGGGTAGATATATCTTTTGCCAGCTAGTGATATATCTCCTAAAAATTCGCCGAACCTTGGCCGTAGAATATCAAGATAATTTGTATCATTCAGTGTGTGAATTTGTTGCGCGATTTCGGTTTTTTCTGTCCAAACGATACCACTTCGATTGTAAGTCAGTGGTAAGATTGCCAAGGGCCCTGATGGCATAAAGTATTGATGCGCAATACCGTTGTGTGGCTTGTCGTGGGCAATGGCGCAGACCAGTGAAGATTGACCATAACTCCAGCCTGCCCGGGTTAAGCTAGCAGATTTAGCGACGTTTGAGTTGCGCCCGTCAGCGCCCACCAAAAGCGAAGCTATCAGCGTAATTCCAGATTTTAATGTCACTGCTGTATTTATAGAATGGGTGGTTTGGCTTAAAATTTCGCAATCTGGAAGGAATGTTACGCCGGAATGCTCAAGAGCATTATGCAAAACTGCTCGCAAATGCCGATCTTCAACGGTATATCCCATCGGTCCTTGGCCTAAATCTTCCTGACTAAACTGCATTACCAAGGGTGACGGTGCCTCCCCAGCATAACCATCACTGACTTTAATCTCTAACATTGGCTGCGCATTTTTCGCTAGATTCTCCCAGAGGCCCAGTACTTCAAGCATTTTCTTGCTAGAAGCAGCGAGTGCGTAAGACCTACCATCAAAGCCACTTTTACTAGCTGTCATCTTAGGGTTTTTATCAATTATAACAGTACGAATTCCAGCACTGTCTAATGCCAATGCTAAGGTTAACCCATTGAGCCCAGCGCCCGCTATGATAACGTCGTAATCCATAATGAAGACATGAGGCAGCAAAGGGATATTGTCGAGGGGGTGCGACATCGTTAGCCTAGGGCCAAATCAGGAGGACGATTAATGCAAAGATGGTTAACGATGAGCGCTGCAACTCTTGGTCGAGCAATCGGGAAGGGTGATATTGATCCTGTGGCTTTGGCCCAAACCTACCTGAACGCGATTGACGTGCACCCTTTTGCAGATCGCATTTATACAGTTGTCACCCATGAACGTGCCTTGGTTGAGGCTACTGCTGCGGCAGAGCGTGCTAGGATTGGACAGCGTAAATCAGCCCTCGATGGGGTACCCGTGTCTTGGAAAGATCTTTTTGATAGTGCTGGTGTGGCCACAGAGGCGGGTAGTGTACTGCTGAAAGATCGTGTGCCAGATACAGATTGTGAAGTATTGCGCACCGCTACGGCATTGGGTCTGGTGTGCCTCGGCAAGACCCATATGTCGGAGTTAGCTTTTTCTGGTCTTGGTCACAATCCCAGCACTGCCACACCACCCTGCGTGAATGATCATACAGCGGTTTCAGGAGGATCCTCCTCTGGTGCTGCAGCCTCGGTTGCCTTTGGTCTAGCACCTATGGCGTTTGGTTCTGACACTGGCGGATCTGTCCGGATTCCAGCGGCGTGGAACGACTTGGTGGGACTAAAAACAACTAGTGGACGTATTTCTTTACAAGGTGTTGTGCCACTTTGTGCTCGGTTTGATACCGTGGGTCCGCTCTGCCGTTCTGTAGAAGATGCAGCCCTTGCGCTGGCCGCCTTGGAGGGCAGTAATCCAGTGGATCTCACCAACACTACTTTAGAGGGTAGGCGCTTTGCGATTTGTGATACTGCAGCTTTTGACGACATTCGCGAGGAGCCTTTGGCTGGGTTTAATAGTGCGATTGATAGTTTGAAGCGGATGGGCGCAATTGTGGACCGGATTAAGATCCCGCAAGTGCAGGATGCCTTGGCGCTTACAGGTGTTTTATTTGCTCCTGAGGCCTATGGGACTTGGAAAAAACAGATTGAGGCCAATCCTGACGTGATGTTTGAGGAAATTCTTCTTCGGTTCCGCAGTGGCGCCAATGTCCCAGCAGCAGATTATGTTGCGGGATGGCAAGAATTGGATCAGTTGCGGGCCCAGTATTACAAGGTGACAGCGGGTTATGACTCGATTTTGATGCCCAGCTCACCGATTTTACCGCCCAATATGGAGAGGTTGGGTCAAGATCATGATTACTATGTAAGTGAGAATTTACTGGCGCTGCGCAACACTCGGATTGGCAACTTGATGGGTGCTTGTGCCCTAACTTTACCGACTGTGGTACCATCATCTGGGCTGATGTTGATTTGTCCGCCGATGCAAGAAGATTTCCTATTGCGCCTTGGCGCGGCGGTAGAAAATGCTTTGGCATGATGACGTTTTTTGATTTGTAGTGGCTTGATGGCTGGCCTAAATCTGTAGTTAAGAGGACCTAGTATATGATGCCTACTCGATTTGATGCTTTGCCGACTGCAACTTGGCCGCGTTTGCGCACCTTGCTCGATGGGCATGCACCGGGTGGAGATCTGATAAATATGACCATTGGGGAGCCTAAACATAAGTTCCCAAATTGGGTTGGCCCCACTTTACTCGAAGCTATGGCAGGATTTAATAGCTACCCCGATAATAACGGTACCCCAGAATTGCGTCAGTCTATCATAGATTTCTTGCACCGACGATACCGTGTAAAAATGGATGCTGACAGCCAGATTATGGCGCTGAATGGCACGCGCGAGGGTTTGTTTAATGCTGTTGTCGCACTGTGTTCATCTGGATCTAAAATATTGATCCCGAACCCATTCTATCAGGTTTACACGGTTGCAGCTATGGCTGTTGGGGCGCAGTCTGTCTATCTTCCTGCCACTGCAGATTTTGGATTTTTGCCAGATTTAGATGCGTTGACTGCGGGCGAGCTAAACGAGACATCAGCCTTCTTTTTATGCTCACCGTCGAACCCACAGGGTGCTGTAGCAAGCCTGGAGTATTGGACGCGGTTGATCACATTGGCTGAGACTTACGACTTCAAGATTTTTGCTGATGAATGTTACAGTGAGATCTACCGTAACGCTCCGCCGCCTGGCGCTTTAGAGGCTGCAGCATTAATGGATGCGGATCCTGAGCGGGTGGTAGCCTTCCATTCTCTTTCAAAGCGGTCAAACCTACCAGGGCTGCGATCTGGGTTTGTAGCCTCTGGCCCAAAAAATATAACACGGATCAAACAACTGCGAGCCTATGCTGGCTGTCCAATCGCTGGACCTATCCAGCATGTTTCTGCTAAGGTATGGGCAGATGATGATCATGTTGTTGCCAACCGGCAACTCTATTGCAGTAAATTTGAGGTGGCGGACCACATTTTTGCTGGTGTTAATTCTTATAATTCGCCAGAAGCCGGGTTTTTCTTGTGGATGCCAGTCGAAGATGACGAAGCTGCAACAATAAAACTTTGGACCGAAACAGGAGTGCGTGTGCTACCAGGATCATATCTGGGGCAATTCGCAAACGAGCAGAATCCTGGGTCTGGCTACGTCCGAGTCGCTTTGGTGGCTCCAAAAGAAGAAATGCAGCGCGGATTAATTACAATGCGTGACTGTCTGTATAAATGATGTTGAGGTATACATGGCTTATCCAACCCGCGGACGTGATCCGTTTTTGGACGCATCGACCCAAGCTTTTCTAGAAAGGCGAGGTGTTGAGGCTTTTGGTTTAGTTATATTAGCGGTGGGTGTTTTATTTGCGCTGGGGCTTATGAGCTACTCACCAGAGGATTCTACCTGGATCGCCTCGAGTGGGCGCGAGATTGAAAATTGGGCTGGCCAAATTGGTGCTACGATTTCGTCACCCTTAATCAAAATTATGGGACTTGGAGGCTGGGGTATTCCGGTTGCATTTCTTGCGTGGGGGTTGCGTTTGGTAACACATGTAGGCGCCGACCGTATGTTGATGCGCATAATTTACGCACCAATTTTCTGGGCGCTGTGTTCGCTGTATGCCGCAACCCTAACTCCGATTCCTGGTTGGGCGCATAGCTTTTCAATGGGTGGATTGTTTGGCGATACAGTTTTGTTTATGCTGCTCCAAGTTTTGCCGGGATCAGCTGCATTGGGGGCAAATATTGTTGCCTTAATTTTAGGTGCTTTCGTATTGCTTTTTGGCGGCTATGTGACTGGCCTGGTGTTTGGAGAAATAAAAACTAGTTTTCGTTTTATCAGTGTGATCGGTAGTCGACTGGTTTCATTTGTGGTCGCTCCGCTGTCGAGTGGTCTGATGCGTAGTGTGCGGGGCCTCGGAACTCGTCAGAAAAACCTTGCTCAACAATATCCTGAGCCAAACTTCAACACAACTTCTAGTAGCGAGGCTACTAGGGTTGCTTCGGTAGTCCGGGCCGATCCCATGGTTCCCCTGGCCTCGGCCTCAATGCCTTTGCCTGTCCAGCCAGCAGTATCTAAGTCACTACTTTCTCGCGTTCCTAATATGTTGAAACGTACGCCTGAGCCGATATTAAAGCCGCAACTGCAGTCAGATGTCCAGGAATTTTCTGAAGATCCATTACAAGATCGCATCCGCAGTAAGATTGCTGATGCCATCAGATCCCGTGAGCCAAAGGTTGCGATGACAAGGCAAGGAGCAACGCCGATTGTAACTGTAAAACCGGGGCGTCCTATGGGGCCTGCTCCAATGGTTCTACAATACCCCGTTCCAGAAGCACCTTTTATGGATGATGATGCTGATATGCTGGAAGATAAGTATATTTCTAACCCGGAGATAGTCATTCCAGCGTTTACTGCTGAGCCGCCGCTGACAGCTCAGCCAAAACAGGTTGTGCAGCATGCCATCAAACGACCGATCCAACCCTCTTCCCAGGCCATTGCAGAAGCTCAGCCTAAACTAGAATTTGAGCCGTCCGCATCAGAAAAGGCTTATGAAAAACCTCCACTGAGTTTGTTGATGAGCCCTTCCTCTATCGAAAGACATGTGTTGAGTGATGATGCATTGGAAAGTAATGCGCGGATGTTGGAAAGTGTTTTGGATGACTATGGAGTAAAGGGCGAGATTGTTAGTGTGCGCCCGGGCCCCGTTGTTACCATGTATGAGTTAGAACCTGCCCCGGGTTTGAAAGCCAGTCGGGTAATCGGATTATCGGATGATATAGCACGTTCCATGTCGGCCCTTTCGGCTCGGGTAAGTACGGTTCCTGGTCGCTCAGTTATTGGGATTGAATTACCTAATGAACACCGAGAAATGTGCGCGCTGCGTGAAATAATATCAGCTCGTGATTTCGGTGATGCCAATATGAAACTACCGTTGGCCTTGGGTAAAGATATTGGAGGTGAGCCGGTTGTGGCCAATCTGGCAAAGATGCCTCACTTGCTGATTGCTGGTACTACTGGGTCCGGGAAATCAGTGGCTATTAATACGATGATCCTTTCTTTGCTCTATCGTTTGACGCCTGATGAGTGCCGGATGATTATGATTGATCCCAAGATGCTGGAGCTAAGCGTTTATGATGGTATTCCGCATTTGCTTAGCCCGGTTGTGACAGACCCTAAAAAGGCTGTGGTGGCATTGAAATGGACTGTTGGCGAGATGGAAGAGCGCTATCGGAAAATGTCAAAAATGGGCGTACGGAATATTGATGGATACAACAGTCGGGTTAAAGATGCCTTGTCTAAGGGTGAAATGTTCAGTCGAACTGTACAAACTGGATTTGATGATGGCACAGGTGAACCTCTGTTTGAGACAGAAAAATTTGAACCAGAAACTTTACCTTATATCGTGGTGATCGTCGACGAGATGGCTGATTTGATGATGGTGGCGGGCAAGGAAATTGAAGCCTGTATTCAGCGTTTGGCGCAGATGGCGCGGGCCTCTGGTATTCACATCATCATGGCTACGCAACGCCCGTCAGTTGATGTTATCACGGGTACGATCAAGGCTAATTTTCCGACGCGGATTTCATTTCAGGTTACATCAAAAGTCGACAGTCGGACTATCTTGGGTGAAATGGGTGCAGAGCAGCTTTTGGGGATGGGCGATATGCTTTACATGGCTGGTGGTGGTAAGATCACTCGTGTTCACGGTCCGTTTTGTTCTGATGAAGAGGTTGAGGACGTGGTCAATCACCTCAAAACCTTTGGACCACCAACATATCTTTCTGGCGTAGTTGAAGGTCCAACGGACGATAAAGAGAGTGATATTGATGCCGTTTTGGGGCTCGGTGGTAATACTGATATGGAAGATGCGCTCTATGATACTGCTGTGCAGATAGTTGCCAAGGACCGCAAGTGCTCTACCAGCTATATACAACGCAAGTTGGCCATTGGTTACAACAAGGCGGCGCGTTTGGTCGAGCAAATGGAAGACAACGGTTTAGTCAGTGCGGCCAACCATGTTGGCAAGCGTGAGATTCTGTTACCAGAGCAAAACTAGTCAATGCGTGTCAAAAGTCTCATTCTAACGCATTTGTGACAGGTCTAGGTCTTCTGTGCATTATAATTTTGAGTTAGGCTTTTGGTATGAAGAAAATTATTACGCTATTATTGCTGATGGTAACGCCTGCGTCGGCTGAAAAATTGAGCTTGGATGCTGTCTCATCTTATTTCAATAAAATGACGACCGCTGAAGCCGCTTTTATCCAAAGTAATGACGATGGCAGCCAGTCGGCCGGTCAGATGTATATCAAGCGGCCAGGCCGTATTCGGTTTGAATATGACCCACCCAATCTGGCGTTGGTGATTGTGGGTGGTGGACAAGTTGCGGTTTTCGATCCAAAGGCTAATGCTGAGCCGATACGCTTTCCTTTGCGTCAAACACCATTGAGTTTGGTTCTTGAGAGCACTGTTGATTTAGCGAGACGTGATATGGTTTTGGGGCACAAAAGCGATGGGCCACGCACCATCATCACACTGCAAGACCCTGACCGCGCTGAATACGGATATATTCAACTGGTATTCACTGACGATCCTATGCAACTGCGCCAGTGGATCGTAGATGATAACTCAGGCAATAAAACTCAGATTGTTTTGAGTGATTGGATTCAAGACCAAAAGATGCCAAGTATCCTATTCAACATCCAAGCAGAAATGCAAAAGCGGGCAAATTAATCTATATTTTTAGTTAAGTTTTACGACAACGCCGCAATTGACTGTTATACATTTTGGCTCGATTTTCTAAATTTTTTGCAACTCTAAGCAACCAGCGTTTCGATTTATAAGACCCGCGGCGATAACCTGTGCGGCCCTCATGGTAAGCTAAATATTGGTTGCGAGTATCTGACATGGAGATGCCAAGTTCTCGACGGCTTTGGGTCATATACCATCCGATGAAGTCAGCCGAATCTTGAATGTTTGTACGTCTGGCTGTCCAGCGTCCGGCCGCAGCTTTATATTCCCTCCAAGTACCGTCTAGCACTTGCGCATAACCATAGGCTGAACTTTGACGGCCTACAGGGATAAGCCCAAACCTATATCTTCGGGGGGTTTTAGCTTTAGATTTGAATTTACTTTCCTGCCAAATAATAGCCATTTGCACTGAAACTGGCACACCATATTTCCGTTTAGCAGCCATAAAGGCCGGGAAGAAACTGCGTCTTTGATCCAAAATTGAACAGGCATTGTTCAAGTTTCTAGGTGCGTTCACGTTGCCACTGGGCAAAGAACACCCGGCAAGCAAAGTCACTAAGATCAAGGCGCGAAGGATACTGCTCATGGTGCCACTCGCTCTATTTTATTATACTTATAGTTTGCCACGTTACACATAATGATTTGAAAAGAATTTGGCAACAAAGTGATGCCGTAAAACGTCACTCGTGTCTTATGAATTCTGTTCAAGAACTGTCACTCAATCAAATTGGTTTGAAAGCATAGACATTTCAGGCATACTTGAAGTAAGAGAAGGTTCGGAGAAAAGGGTGCACCGTGCAAGCTGAAGCTAAATATCATCTAGGGCAAGTTGTGTGCCATAAAAAACACCCTTTTCGGGGTGTAATTTTTGATGTGGATCCAGAATTTTCGAATACAGATGAATGGTATGGGGCAATTCCGGAAGAAGCACGGCCCGTGAAAGATCAACCGTTTTATCACTTGTTAGCTGAAAATGATCAGAGCTATTATATAGCTTATGTCTCCGAGCAAAATTTAATAGCAGATATATCAGGAGACCCTGTGGATCATCCAGATATCGAAGATATATTTGGCCCATTCGAAAATGGGTCCTATCCGCTGCAGTTCCAGTTGAACTAGGCTCAATACCCCAAGGCACACCCGTCTTTTCTAGGGTCAGATGCCCCTTTTAAAACGCCATCTGTGCCAATCAAGATTGCTTGTGCTCCGCCAATTGGATTTTCCGGGATCTCAACCTTGTGTCCCATGTCTGAAAGGCTCTGGTGAACCTCTGGGGCGTAACCGCGTTCCACTTTCATCAGGCCATTGTCTGAAAAACACCTTGGTGCGTCTATGGCTGCTTGATTGTCCATGCCGAAATCGACCATATTTGAAAGGAAGCGCGCATGGCCGTTGGGTTGATACGCACCACCCATAACGCCGAAGGGCATATTAACTCTTCCGTTTTCGGCTAGCATTCCGGGGATGATGGTGTGCATTGGGCGCTTGCCACCCGCCAGTTCATTCGGATGCCCCCGCTCCAATGTAAAGCCTGCGCCACGGTTCTGAAATAGTATTCCATATTTATCCGAAGCGATTCCAGAGCCGAAAGAATGGAAGATAGAGTAAATCAGCGATACGGCCATCCTGTTCTTATCTACGACGGTAATATAGATTGTATCTTTGTGAACGGCTTCGGACAAAGCTGATGGGTCCGCCATGGCACGGGTGGGGTCAATCAAAGCTGCTAGGTTTGCAGCGGTCTCGGAGGCTAGCATGTGTGCCATACGGGTGGTGTAATCGGCGTCTGCAATAAAACGATTGCGGGCATCATAAGCGAGTTTTGCGATCTCTGCCTCAAGGTGCGCTCGTTCTGCGCCAAAAGGATCCATACTTGCGATATCGAAATGTGCCATCATGTTGAGCATCAACAGAGCTGTAGCGCCCTGGCCATTGGCCGGGTGCTCCAACATCTCAACCCCTTGGTAGCTGCTGCGCAAGGGGGTGCCGTAGGTAGCTTTGGTTGCTGCAAAGTCTTCCATCCTATGGCTGCCGCCTGCCGCTTGAAGGCTGGCGACCATATCTTCAGCGACAGCCCCAGAGTAAAAACCATCACGGCCTTTGGAAGCGATCAAGTCCAGAGCGTCAGCTTGGGTTGGAGATGCAAAGATTTGGCCGACCTTGGGGGCAGCACCAGAAATAAGGTATTTATCACGTGCTGTACCCTGAAGCAAAGCAGCGCTTTCCTCCCAGTCGAAGGCCGCTTTTGGCGCTACTGGTACACCTGCACGCGCATAATGAGTAGCGGGAGCCAAGACCTCACCCAAGCTTAAGCTACCGAAATCTTCGGCCATACGGCAAAATCCATCAACAGCGCCTGGGACTGTGATTGCGTCTGAGCTTTGGATTGGTACAACGCTCAGTCCTTGGGACCGTAATGCTGCAGCATTTGCGGCCTGTGGTGCGCGCCCCGATCCATTAAGTGATACAACATCAGCACTTGGGTCTTTTTGAATGAGTGCAAACATATCACCGCCTAAGCCAGTCATCTGTGGCTCGCAAATACCCAGCAAAACTGCTCCCGCAATAGCGGCATCCACAGCGTTTCCGCCAGACTTTAAGATTTCTAATGCAGCTGCTGTGGCCAATGGATGAGATGTAGCACACATACCGTTAGTTGCAAAAACCGCCGAACGGCCGGGAAGATGAAAGTCACGCATGGGATCAATTACCTCAATAAATAAAAATTTGTCTAATCATAGCGATTTTGCCGGCAGTGGCGAGGGCTTGCGTTAGGGTTGCGAAATAACAACCTGGGCAAGACCCGCTCTTGTGTCGAGGG
>LAQD01000003.1:0-14290 GCA_000981705.1 Rhodobacteraceae bacterium ASP10-04a | reverse complement strand
TTTGCTGATGTACCAGCGAGTCAGCTAGGTGGCGTGGCTATTGCTGCAGCGCTTAAGGCAGCGCAAGTGACACCTGAGCAAGTGGATGAGCTTTTGATGGGCTGTGTTTTGCCCGCAGGTCAAGGCCAAGCTCCGGCGCGGCAAGCTGGGTTTGCAGCGGGTCTTGGTGAGAAAGTGCCTGCTACTACGGTTAACAAAATGTGTGGATCTGGCATGAAAACTACAATGATGGGCTATGATCAGCTCGCTTTGGGGCGTGATCAAGTTATGGTTGTGGGTGGTATGGAAAGTATGACCCAAGCACCATATTTACTGCCAAAAATGCGTGGTGGAGCGCGGCTTGGCCATGGTCCAGTTCAAGACAGTATGTTTCTAGATGGTCTGGAAGATGCCTATGATGCGGGGCGCTTGATGGGTGCATTCGCGGAAGATTGTGCCACGCATTTCGAATTCACCCGTGAGGCACAAGACGCCTATGCACTGCGCTCTTTGGAGCGCGCAGTAGCAGCTCAATCTAGCGGCGCTTTTGCCGCTGAGATCGCCCCAGTCTCTTTCACCACACGCAAAGGCACAGTTCAAATTACGTTAGATGAACAGCCGGGTAACGCGCAGCCTGAAAAAATCCCACATCTAAAACCAGCTTTTCGTGACAGTGGTACGGTAACGGCCGCTAATTCGTCATCGATTTCTGATGGTGCGGCGGCCTTGGTTCTAGCCAACCAAACTGCTGTTGATGCACGTGGCCTCACAGTACGGGCTAGGATTATGGGCCATGCGTCCCATGCTCAGGCGCCGGGTTGGTTCACCACAGCGCCGGTGCCTGCGGCTCGCAAGCTGTTGGATCTGCTGGGCTGGAGTGTTTCGGATGTTGATCTTTGGGAGGTAAATGAGGCTTTTGCTGTGGTCCCAATGGCTTTTATGCATGAGATGAGCCTGAGCCCGAGTGTAGTAAATGTCTATGGTGGGGCCTGTGCCTTGGGCCATCCGATTGGGGCTTCTGGTTCGCGAATTATTGTGACGTTGCTCAATGCATTGGAGCGCCATGATCTCAAGCGTGGGGTGGCAGCGATTTGCATCGGCGGTGGTGAAGGTACGGCAATTGCCATTGAGCGGGAATATGAGCAATAAAATGACTCGAGTGGATTACACCTATCTGACAAAAGCTATCGCCAGCCTGACGGAGGGCGAAGACGATGTGATCGCGCTAATGGCCACGTTTGCATGCGAGTTGCACCACAGTGATGACCGTTTTGACTGGACTGGATTTTACCGAGTGACATCGCCGCAGATGTTGAAAATCGGTCCATATCAGGGTGGGCATGGTTGTTTGCAAATTCCTTTCTCGCGGGGCGTGTGTGGTGCCGCGGCGCGGCTGGGTAAAGCGCAATTAGTATCAGACGTTGAATCCTTTGTGGGCCATATCGCTTGCGCTAGCACAACCCGTTCAGAACTAGTGTTGCCTGTGTGGGGTAAGTCTGGTGCATTGTTGGCAGTGTTAGATATTGATAGCGATCAACCAAGTGCGTTTAGCCAAACCGATGCGGATGCTTTGGCTAAAGTCCTCGCTTCTGTGTTTTCGTACTAAGGCATATATGAAATTTTCTTGATTTTTTTCACGAACGCTGACTATCTTAAGAAAACGTGAGATAGTATCGAAACATGTATGAAGAAAAATCAGACACAGTCACCCTTGGTGCCGATATCCGCGCCTTGCGCAAGGCGCGAGATCTAACGCTCGTGGAGCTGTCTGATATCCTTGGTCGATCAGTCGGTTGGTTGAGCCAAGTTGAACGCGACAAGTCAGAACCTGGAGTTAATGATCTGCGTGATCTGGCTAAAGCCTTGGATATCTCAGTATCATCCTTGTTCGGCGCTGGCCCCGCGCCGGTAAATGAGGTGGGCTTTGTCGTGCGCAGAGGTAGCCGGCGACCCATTGGTAGCCGTGAGGCTGGTCTGGTAGAGGAGTTGCTGTCACCCGATCTTACCGATGACTTTGAGATGCTGCATTCTACGTTTGAGCCTGGTGCAAGGTTATTTCCAGCTGTTTCGCGATCCACACAAGAGGTAGGTTATATTTTGTCTGGCCAATTAAAGCTTTGGGTTGGAGAGGCGGAGTTTGATCTATTCCCGGGAGATAGTTTTCGCATCAACGGGGAGCTTTTTCGTTGGGAAAATCCTGCCGATGAACCTTGTAAAGTGATCTGGGTCATCGCCCCACCGGTGTATTAATGTCACTGCAGGGGTGGATCATATTTACAAGTTTCTGGGCAGTTTTTGTCGTCACGCCGGGGCCAAATGCTGTCAATTGCATGAGCAATGGTATGAGCTTTGGCCTTCGCCAAGGCCTCTGGGGCGTGTTGGCTATTTTGACCCAAGCCACTGTGTTCTTGCTGCTGTCCGCCTTTGGCATCACGGCGCTCCTCGTCGCTTCGGAGACGGGATTTATGGTGGCAAGGTTCATTGGTGCAGCGTTCTTAATTTTTCTGGGAGTGCGTAGCTGGATGGTGGCGACCACTCTACCCAAATTGAGACCCGCTGCGGGATCAATTTATCGGCGGGCTTTAGCTATTGCCACGATCAATGCTAAATCTGTTGCGGGATATTTGGCGGCCTTCAGTCAATTTGTGCAGCCTAACCTGCCAATTTGGGAGCAGATGTTTGTGATCATGCCCACAGCTCTATGTATCACGGCCCTGTCCTACACGGGCTACACGGCTCTTGGCGCCGCCCTTGGTAAATCTGCCATGGCCAAGGTGTTCAACGTAACTCTACGTCGCTGTTTGGCCATATGTTTTATAATTTATGGTGTACTGCTAGGCAGTGCCTCTGTGCCGTCTGGATGATGAGGATGGATATACCATGATTTGGGACGTGATCACTGGCTTTGAGCCAGCTCTGCTTTTGGGGTTTGTTCTCGCAGGACTGATCTTGAACATTACGCCTGGTGCAGATTTTATTTTTATTTCTGCAAGTGGGATTTCTGGTGGACCTCAGATTGGCATGGCAGCAGCTTTGGGGGTTAACCTTGGCATTGTGGTCCATGTTCTGGCCGCAGCCGCAGGGGTGTCCGCGCTACTTTTGGCCTATCCTGCAGCTTATGATGCCATCCGCCTCGGGGGAGCAGCGTATCTTGCTTGGATGGCTTTACAGGCTTGGTGGAGTGATGGTGCGCTAGGGTGCGGGCGTGCGGCACCCAGTGTGGGACAGGCCTTGCGGCGCGGCCTTATAACCAATGTGTTGAACCCTAAAACCGCTCTGTTTATCTTTGCCTTCATTCCGCAGTTTACGGATCCTGAAAATGGCCCAATCTGGATACAAATTCTAATTCTTGGTGCTATTTTCTTAGTAAATGGCTTTCTGTTTGTCATGTGCTTAGGGGCGGCATCTGGATATTTTGCAGATATCTTAAGGGCCCATGTCAGCTTTTTGAACAAATTAACTGCAATTCTATTTGGTGGGCTCGCAGCCCGTCTGATCATCAATTGAGGGAGACTAAGATGAGTGTTTTTCCAACCACAGCACGTGTAGTTATCATAGGGGGGGGCGTTGTTGGTGTATCCACATTGTACCATTTGGCCAAAGCGGGCTGGAGCAATTGCGTTTTACTTGAAAAAAACGAGCTGACTGCTGGATCCACTTGGCATGCAGCGGGTAACTGTCCCTCTTTCAGTACCAGTTGGGCGGTGATGAACATGCAGCGTTATTCATTAAGCCTTTATGCGGATTTGGCGGATGAAGTGGATTATCCGATGAACTACCATGTAACTGGCTCGATCCGCTTGGCACATGACAAAAACCGGATGCTTGAGTTTGAACGTGCACGCACGATGGGCCGTTATCAGGGCTTGGATATCCAGATGATGTCCGTGTCTGATATGAAGGATGCCTATCCGTTCCTAGAGACCCACGATCTTGCTGGGGGCCTGTGGGATCCAGATGACGGTGACATTGATCCTTCACAGCTCACGCAAGCCTTGGCTAAAGGTGCGCGTGGGATGGGTGCTAGTATTGAGCGTTTTTGCCCTGCTACGGGTGTCACGCAAGTTGGTGATGAATGGATTGTACACACTGACAAGGGTGATATCCGTTGTGAAAAAGTAGTCAATTGCGCAGGGTATTATGCGCAGCGTGTCGGTGAATGGTTTAAACCCTATGGTGGCCGGACTGTCCCAATGACGGTAATGAGCCACCAATACTTTCTAACTGAAGAAATTCCAGAACTTAAAGAATGGACTGAGGCCAATAGTCGAAAAGTGCCACTGCTCCGGGATGTGGATTCATCCTATTACCTGCGACAAGATAAAAACGGACTGAACCTTGGCCCATATGAACGCAATTGTAAGGCCCATTGGATCACCCCTGAAGACCCTATGCCTGAGGATTTCAGCTTCCAGCTCTATCCTGATGATCTGGAGCGGTTGGAGTGGTATATTGAGGATGCCATGGCCCGTGTTCCAATTTTGGGCTCGCAAGGGGTTGGTCGGGTGATTAATGGCCCAATTCCGTATGCGCCTGATGGCCTGCCTTTGGTAGGTCCGATGCCAGGCGTAAAAAACGCATACGAAGGGTGTGTTTTTACCTTTGGTATTACTCAGGGTGGTGGTGCTGGCAAGGTACTGGCGGAATGGATCACTGAGGGCGAAACTGAGTGGGATATGTGGGCCATCGATCCACGTAGGTTCACTGATTATACTGATCAAGATTACTGTGATCGTAAGGCGATAGAAGTTTATGGTCACGAATATGCCATGCATTTTCCACATCACGAATGGCCCGCTGCGCGTGATAAGAAGCTATCACCCGTACATGATAAGGTGAGCGCCGCAGGTGGGGTTATGGGGGCGTACAATGGATGGGAACGGGCCAATTGGTTTGCCCATCCGAATGATGACACGTCTTTGGACTCCACGCACACCTGGGAACGTGAAGGGCCGTGGGCAGTAAGGATTAAACAAGAGGCGGAGAACGTTCGGGATAATTGTGGAGTGTTAGATCTGCCAGGTTTTAGCCGCTTTAACCTCATAGGTGCTGGTGCTGCAGAATACCTTTATGGGCTCATAACTGGGGGCTTGCCAAAGATTGGTCGTATGAACCTGGCCTATTTCGCTGACACACGTGGGCGGATTTTGACTGAAATGTCAGTGATACGACACGGGGAGGAGCATTTTACCTTGATTACTGCTGCCAGCGCTCAATGGCATGATTTTGATGTGTTGAATGCTGGATTACCTGTTGGAATTGTGCTGACAGATCACACAACAGAATTTTCAACATTGATTGTCACTGGTCCAAAATCTCGCAATATTTTAGGTGCGATGGGTACAGATGCTGATTTGACCTGTGGATGGTTAAGCCATCAATCTGCGACCGTTGCGGGCCAGTCCTGTGCCTTGTTGCGGGTATCATTTGCTGGTGAATTAGGTTGGGAAATTCACGCAGAAAACACAAAAATCCCAGTGCTTTATGATGCGGTTATTGCTGCTGGGGCTAAGCCTTTTGGAATGTATGCGCTTAATAGTTTGAGGATTGAAAAGGGTTACCGAGCTTGGAAAGGTGATCTGTCTACAGATTATAGCCTCCTAGAAGGTGGCCTGAGTCGGTTTGTTAAACTCGACAAGCCTCAAGACTTCCCTGGTAAAGCTGCTCTGCAGAACGAAAAGCAACAAGGTAGCAAAAAAATGTTTGTGACCTTGATCGTGGAGGCTGGGCCTTGGGATGCGCCTTATATGTCAACAATCTGGCATGGGGGCGAAGTTATTGGAGAAACAACCTCTGGCGATTTTGGCCACCGTATCGCAAAATCCATTGCGCTGGGCATGGTTCAGTCGCATCTGGCTGTTCCTGGTACAGAAGTTGAAGTTGAGATTTTTGGCCAACGCTGTAAGGCAGTGGTGCAAGAGGATAAGCCGCTTTGGGATCCTGATAATGAACGGTTGCGGGGATAGGATGAACGGTGGTGGGCACTTGGTGTGCTGCTACTTGTAAAGGTGCACACGCTGAGTGCCATAATAATTTATTTTGGTAAAATAGGAAACGGAATATGATTATTTTAGATGGCGGCATGGGCCAAGAGCTAGTGAAACGCGCAGGCAAAGCAACTGATCTTTGGTCGATGCAAGCACTTATGGATATGCCTACTCTAGTGCGCCAAGTGCATGATGACTATTTTTCTGCTGGTGCTCAGATTGCAACCACCAATACCTATTCAGTTCTGCCTGATCGGTTGGAGACGAAAGGCTTGGGGGAGCATTTGCTGCCCTTGACTAAATCCGCCTGTGAGATGGCTGTCGCTGCGCGTGATGCGCATGGCTCTGGGCAAGTCGCGGGTTCTTTGGGACCGTTGGGATTTTCTTATCAACCAGACAAATCCCCACCGGCTGAGCAGGCTGCAGAGGTTTATGCGCAAATGGCGCGCTTACATTCAGATTATGTTGATTTTCACTTGCTTGAAACCATGTCTTCGATTGACCAAGTGCGTGGTGGATTGATGGGAGCTGGCGTTACTGGAAAACCGGTGTGGGTGTCACTATCAGTTGATGACACTGATGGCACAAAATTACGGTCGGGCGAGCCTTTGGCCAATATCATTACAATACTCAAGGATTACAGTCCGGCAGTTGTCTTGATTAATTGTTCGCTGCCAGAGGCTATATCGCAAGGGCTACCGGTATTGACTGGGCATGGCTTCACACTTGGGGCTTATGCCAATGGATTTACTGGTATTCATTCTGATTTCAACTCCATCAATGCAACTGTTGATCTGTTAGAAGCCCGCAAGGATTTGGGACCTACTGAATATTTGACCTTTGCCAGGGCTTGGGCTGAAGGTGGTGCATTAATTATCGGCGGCTGTTGCGAAGTGGGTCCAGATCATATTGCTGTCTTGTCAAAGTACTTTGGAGTTTGAGCCAATGTTGAGCGTATCTGCAATTAGATGTATCGAGCAAGTAAGGATGGGGTTTGTAGCTTCGATCACACCTGATGGTCGTCCATCACTATCGCCGAAAGGCACCTTTGTGGTGCTGGATGACTGTAAAGTTGCATTTGGCGAAATTCGTTCTCCAGGTACGATCAGAAATATTGGGCAGAGCCCTGAGGTAGAGGTCAATTTTGTGGATGGCTTTAACAGAAAAGGCTGGCGGTTGCGGGGCACCACATCGGTGTTGCCTAAAGGTAGCGTTGCATTTGAGGAGATCTATCCCCAGTGGCAGATCCTTTGGGGTGATTTGGCCATGCGTATCAATTTAATTGTGACTGTTAATATTAGTGATGTGAGGCCACTCTCAACTCCGCTTTATGATGATGGGGTGACAGAGCCTGAAATGGTGGCATCGTACAAAAAAAAATATGCACAGATGTATCCATGATGGATCATATTTGTACCGTTCAAAGCTCTAATTCTATGGGGAAGTTATATGGCTCACGTTCCTACTAAAGCACGGGCAGTTATCATTGGTGGTGGAGTTATTGGCTGTTCGGTAGCTTATCACCTTGCCAAATTGGGTTGGAAGGATGTTGTTTTGCTCGAGCGTAAACAGCTGACTTCAGGCACTACTTGGCATGCGGCAGGCCTCATTGCGCAACTGCGTGCTACGGCAAATATGACAAAATTGGCGAAGTATAGCCAAGAGCTCTATGGCGATTTAGAAGCTGAAACTGGAGTTTCAACAGGCTTTAAGCGCTGTGGCTCAATTACGGTGGCCCTAACAGAGGAACGTAAGGAGGAGATCTACCGGCAAGCCGCAATGGCACGGGCCTTTGGGGTGGATGTTGAAGAGATTAGTCCGTTTGAAGTGAAGGCTAAATATGAGCATCTCAATATTGAGGGTGTAACTGGTGGCGTTTGGTTGCCACTGGATGGGCAGGGTGATCCGACCAATATTGCGCTAGCGCTCGCCAAGGGCGCGCGCCAGATGGGTGCTCAAATAATTGAGCGGACAAAAGCTATGGGGGTTGTGCGTAATGGCCGTCGTATTACAGCCGTAAAATGGGAAAATGAGAAAGGTGAAAGTGGCTCAATTAATTGTGAAAACGTTATAAATTGTGGTGGTATGTGGGGGCATGAGGTTGGCCGTATGTTGGGTGTGAACGTGCCTTTGCATGCCTGTGAACATTTTTATATTGTGACAGAGGCTATAGCAGGCCTGACACAAATGCCTGTGCTGCGGGTACCTGACGAATGTGCCTACTACAAAGAAGATGCAGGTAAAATGCTTTTAGGTGCGTTTGAACCAGTCTCAAAGCCTTGGGCTATGGAGGGTATTTCGCAGGATTTTGAATTTGATCAACTCCCTGAAGACTTTGATCACTTTGAACCAATATTGGAATCAGCCATCGAACGGATGCCGATGCTTTCTAACGCGGGCATTCATACGTTTTTTAATGGGCCAGAAAGCTTTACGCCTGATGATGCATATCATCTTGGACTTGCGCCAGAAATGGATAATGTTTGGGTTGCTGCTGGCTTTAATTCTGTGGGAATTCAGTCCGCAGGTGGGGCTGGGCAAGCTTTGGCGCAATGGATGGATGATGGCCAAAAACCCTTTGATTTGGGTGATGTAGATATCAGCCGTATGCAACCATTTCAGGGTAATAAACATTATCTGTTTGAGCGCTCCAAAGAAACGCTGGGGCTTCTCTACGCTGACCATTTTCCCTATTTGCAAAAGAAAACTGCGCGCGGTGTGCGCCGCTCACCATTTCACTACCACCTCAAAGAAAACGGGGCTGTTTTTGGTGAATTGGCTGGTTGGGAGCGCGCCAATTGGTTTGCCAATGCAGGCCAAGATCCGAGCTATGAGTATAGTTGGAAGCGGCAAAACTTCTTTGGAAATGTGGCTTCAGAGCATAAGGCTGTACGTGAAAACCTTGGGCTTTATGATATGTCATCATTTGGTAAGATCAGGGTCGAGGGGCCGGATGCCTGTTCCTTTATGAACTATATTGGCGGTGGCCAATACGATGTGCCCGTAGGCAAGATTGTTTATTCGCAATTTTTGAATGATCAGGCTGGTATTGAAGCGGACGTGACTGTGACCCGTATGTCTGAAACGGCTTACTTGGTGGTGACGCCCGCCGCGACCCGGCTAGCAGATCAAACCTGGATAATGCGCCATAAATGCGAGTTTAACGTGGTCGTCACTGATGTCACTTCCGGTGAAGCTGTTCTAGCTGTCATGGGCCCCAATGCTCGAAAATTACTTGAAATGGTCTCACCCAATGATTTTAGTAACGCAGTTAACCCTTTCGGCACTTCACAGGAAATTGAGCTCGGCATGGGCTTGGCGCGGGTACATCGGGTCACCTATGTGGGCGAGTTGGGCTGGGAGGTCTATATAAGTACCGATATGGCGGGTCATGCCTTTGAAATACTTTGGGAGGCGGGCCAAAACTTGAATGCTAAACTCTGTGGCATGCATATGATGGATAGTTGCCGTATTGAAAAAGGCTTTCGCCACTTTGGCCATGATATTACATGTGAAGACCATGTGTTGGAAGCGGGACTAGGGTTTGCCGTCAAAACGGATAAGTTAAATTTTATTGGCCGTGAGGCTGTGCTGCGCAAGAAAGATACCGGGTTAAATATGCGGATGGTGCAGTTTAAGCTGACTGAACCTGAGCCCCTCCTATATCATAATGAGCCTGTGATACGTGATGGAAAAATCGTGGGTTTTTTATCTTCAGGTAGTTATGGCCATCACTTGGGCGCAGCTATTGGCTTGGGCTATGTGCCCTGTGCTGGCGAGACCGTAGCCGACGTTTTGGCCTCAACATACGAGATTGATGTTGCTGGAACGCGCATCAAGGCTGAAGCTTCTTTGAAGCCTATGTATGACCCTTCGGGTGCTCGGACTAAAGTTTAGATACCACTGCCTGAGTGCTTATGGCTAATGAAATATATGGAATTGAAGATTATGATATCTAAGAAGACTAAATAAGAAATACCTAAAATGTGGTTGTTAGTATTGTGGTAGGTAACGCTTACACAGCTTAATTTTCCTGTGGTGTTTGAGTTTGGTGACCCAGGGTGGATTCGAACCACCAACCTGCCCCTTAGGAGGGGGCTGCTCTATCCAGTTGAGCCACTGAGCCACACAAATAACTAATGCCAAGAAACTTTGGAAATTGCCAGACCTTGAATCAGGTGGTTGGGTGCAATTTTTGCTAAGGCGTTATGCTAGGCTTGGACATTTCTTACTGGCTTGGGTAAACATACATAAACTAAATATGGATCGAGCAATGACCCGACAAAAACGTCCACTCACCCTGCGTGATGTTTCTGAAGCCTCAGGTGTGTCAGAGATGACAGTAAGCCGGGTGTTGCGCAACCGTGGGGACGTGTCTGCGGCCACCCGTGCCAAAGTTTTGAATGCAACAAAAGTTTTGGGTTATGTTCCCAATAAAATCGCAGGTGCTTTAGCGTCGCAGCGAGTCAATCTCGTTGCTGTGATTATTCCGTCTCTGTCTAATATGGTTTTCCCTGAAGTTATGACGGGTATATCTGATGCGTTGGATAATACAGAATTACAGCCGGTCGTTGGGGTCACCAACTATTTGCCTGAGCGCGAAGAGAAAGTTCTCTATGAGATGCTGTCGTGGCGCCCCTCTGGCATTATTATCGCTGGCTTAGAGCAATCTGAAACGTCGCGGGCGATGCTGATTAACTCCGGCATTCCCGTGGTACAAATTATGGATATAGATGGTGATCCAATTGATGCGATGGTAGGCATTTCGCACCGACGCGCTGGTCGTAAAATGGCTGAAGCGATCCTGAAATCTGGTTACCAAAATATTGGGTTCATGGGGACGCAAATGCCATTGGATCATCGGGCCAGAAAACGGTTTGAGGGCTTCACACAGGCCTTGGCTAAGCAGGGTGTCGAGATCATGGATCAGGAATTTTATACTGGTGGATCGGCATTGGTGAAGGGGCGAGAAATGACCGCTGCTATGCTTTTACGGTCCCCAGAGTTAGATTTTATTTATTATTCCAATGATATGATCGGCGCTGGCGGTCTGTTGCACCTACGTGAGCAGGGGGTTGAGATTCCGAGGCAAATGGGACTAGCGGGCTTTAACAAAGTTGAGTTGATCGATGGCTTGCCGCAGAAACTGGCTACAATGGACAGCTGCCGGTTCGAGATTGGTCAGATGGCGGCGCAGATTATTGCGGCACGTAACGACCCATCATTGGAGCCTATGGAGAACGTGATCGAGCTGTCTCCTAAAATTTCTTACGGTGATACGTTGCGGCGCAAATAATTAGAGCTAATGAGGAAACAGAACTGCCGCGTCTCCTGCAGCCCATTTATTTGGTTTCACCATGATGTTTGTAAAGCGATCGGAAGCCATAAACTGGGCAAGCCAGCATTGAAGGTTTGGCCATGTTTGCTGGTCAAACCAAACCCGATCAATATTTGCGAATTGGCGGATGAATGGTAGCAAAGCCATATCTGCTAATGTACATTCAGTGCCAAATATCCAAGTAGACCCAGAAATCTGATTATCTAAATCTTTCAAAAAATTAGAGGCATGGATGCGCTCTTGCATGGGGTCTAAGTCAGGAAAACGTACTGAATACTTAATGTGATCCAAGGCCTGTTTAAACGGACCATCACAGCGCTTGATCCAATCGTAACCTGCCGCAGGCATAAGCAACCAGCGTTCTGGGTCGGATTGTCTTAAGGCCCATTGCATCACGTCAAAGCTTTCTTCAATTACCTCGAACTGCGTCACTAAGATGGGCACAGTTCCTTTTGGTGAACTGGCTAAAAATTCAGGGGCTTTGTCGCGTAGTAGGATTTCGCGTAGCTCAACCTGAATACCCGATGACATCAGAGCTAGGCGGGCACGCATGGCATAGGGGCAGCGGCGAAAACTGTATAAAATAGGTAAGAGCAAGTCGTTGCTCACTTCGCCCGCCCTTGCAATTGGGTTGCTGAGGCCGACGTAATTTCGGTTACTATGATTTTACCTTCGGGCTGTGGTTTAGTAAAAAGTACCTCTGCAAACTGTTGTGTTCGGCCCATATTAGGTTTTTCCATCAAGACATTGTGATCTTTGCCAATTTGGGCTCTCAAGTGAAGAGCCACCTGTTCCTCACCTGCGGCGCGCAATCTGGCCGCCCGGCTCTTAATGTCTCTGCCATTTACTTGTGGCATACGTGCAGCAGGTGTTCCGTTTCGTACGGAATAGGGAAAGACATGCAGCCATGTGAGGTTACAATCCTTGACTAGGGCAAGAGAGCTTTTGAAATGCGCCTCGGTTTCTGTTGGAAAGCCCGCGATGATATCCGCACCGAAAGTCATCTCAGGTCGCAGGCGCATGGCTTCTTCGGTGAAGCGAATAGCGTCATCGCGTAGGTGGCGGCGTTTCATACGCTTTAGGATCAGATCGTCGCCATGCTGAAGGGAGAGGTGAAGATGCGGCATCAGTCGGCCTTCGGTGGCGATGGCTCGCATCAGAGCGGGATCGACTTCTATCGAATCGATTGAGCTAATCCGCAGTCGCGGTAGATCAGGAACCAGCTTCAAGATTCGCAAAATTAAGTCGCCCAACCGGGGTGTAGCTGGTAGGTCAGCGCCCCAGCTAGTCATATCAACGCCGGTTAACACAATTTCAGCGTAGCCCTTTTCGACAAGCCGTTTGATTTGATCCACCACAACACCGGCAGGAACCGAGCGAGAATTTCCGCGTCCAAATGGGATGATGCAGAAGGTGCAGCGGTGGTCGCAGCCATTTTGCACCTGAACATAAGCTCGGCTACGGGTCCCAAACCCATCAATTAGGTGTCCTGCAGTCTCCGTGACGGACATAATATCGTCCACCTGCACTGGTTCTGTGCCAAAATCACCAGCTAACCCTGCCCATGTTGCAGGCTGCATTTTCTCAGTATTACCAATAACTATGTCTACCTCAGCCATTTTTGCAAATGTTTCCGGTTCCGTTTGTGCAGCGCAGCCGGTTACGACTAGCTTGGCCCCCGGATTTTGCCGCCGTAGCTTACGGATATCTTGTTTGGCTTTTCGCACGGCTTCGGCTGTCACAGCACAGGTGTTGATCACAACTGTATTGGTTAAGCCGGATTGAGCGACTAATTCTTTCATAGCTTCGGTTTCATACATGTTCAGCCGGCAGCCATGATTAGAGAAAATAGGAGTACTCATCTGAGGCTTTCTAAAAACTGTGTAGTGAGCACTCCATCAAACACATGCAGTGTCGCACCAGTCATCCATACCCCATCGTCCCGCCAGTCTATATAGATCATACCGCCGTCCAGCTGGATTTCAACTTTACGCCCTGTTAGGCCCAAGCGTACTGCGGCAACCGCTGTGGCGCAGGAAGATGAGCCCGATGCCAAGGTCATACCAACGCCGCGTTCCCATACCCGCATTCTCAAGAGATTTTTGCCAACCACATGCGCAAATTGCACGTTTGTTCGCTCTGGAAATAGGGGATCATTCTCAAATATTGGGCCGAGTTGTGCCAAATCCACTGCTTCGGCATTCTCTACAAAGAAGGTGCAATGAGGATTGCCCATGCCCGTGGCTGTTGGGGCGCCATCAAGAGGTAGGCGCAGAGTATCCAAGGGGCGTGCTAGAGGGATCTTGTCCCAGTCCAACATTGGATGACCCATATTCACACTAACCATATCACCATAGCGCTGTGCCGCTAGGAGCCCGCGCTCTGTAATCATACTAAGTGAATCAACTTGTAGGCGATCCATTTCGTATTGAGCAATACAGCGCGTTGCGTTCCCACAGGCTGCCGCGGTGGAGCCATCAGAATTGTAAAACGACAAGGCTACGTCTGCATCCGAAGAATCATTAATGACAGCCAGCTGATCAAAACCCACGCCACGATGGCGATCGCCTAATCCCTGAGCAATTTGAGCCGAGATCTGTATCGGACTGATCCGCGAATCAACAATAACAAAGTCATTGCCTAGTCCATGCATCTTCATAAATGGAATCTGGTGCTTCATGATGGCCATATATCTACCTAATTAAAAGGAATCCAGTAATAGCTCAGAAAAGTACTTGACCCCAGCCTATTCCCTTCCTAGACACCGCCGCAGTGGGCCCTTAGCTCAGTTGGTAGAGCAACTGACTTTTAATCAGTAGGTCGATGGTTCGGATCCATCAGGGCTCACCACTTTTTTCAAAGGCTTAGCGGATAATCTCCTAAACTAAATGTAGCCTTGGGTTACAAATGGGTTACAAAAGATCGTCGTTTGATGTTTAATCAGGCCCTAATTGGTGCGCTTAGACGAACCAGCACTCACATCTCG
>LAQD01000026.1 GCA_000981705.1 Rhodobacteraceae bacterium ASP10-04a | reverse complement strand
GGTTGTGGGAGACGCCGAGTACGCGCGGAGGGGAATCTCAAAACGCGTAGCTAGGCGTTCAACAATGGCGCGAAACGCGGCGCGGCAGGCGGAAAGCGTGGGAAACTTTGGCACGCACCACCACGTACTGCGCCCCGGGCGGCATGGCGACCATCATCTGCGGCTGTTGAGGCTGCATGTTGGCCGAAGCACGTGACGCGGGCAGGCGCGAATGGCGATTGTACGGCAGCTTATCGACAAGTGGCCAATTGCTCAACCGGAACATTTCAGCTGACGTGTGATTGATTGCTCATGGATCGAAAGAGGACGGACACGTGTGCACGTGAAAGAACAAATCCGAATTTACGACAAAATAAATGACATCTCCCTACCGCGCTACTGCACGGTCCACTGCGCGAAGAACTCCCTGTCGTCTCGGTCTTTAATCGTCACAAGGTCGCCCGCCTTGACGACGTCGTAGTTGCAATACACGTTCAGTTGTCGCTTCGCCCCCGGGTCGCTTCCCGGTTCCAGCTCGATGGACGCGACGATTTTGTCCCCTTTATACGTTGAAAAGAAAGTGTCAGTCTTTCGGGCCATGTGTATGAGTAATTACTCTGGACAATCGGCAAACAGTGTGTTTTTTATATTTGGGAAATTATGCACGTACCGTGTTCCATCACGACGCAGTCGTCAAACATCAACACGGTTTGGTACCAGTGCGTTTTCGTGGCGAACGGGGAGGTTGATAGCGTGGCTTTGCCGTAAAAGTCCACGTCGAACCACAGGCACATGCCGTGCACGGCTTTTGAATCTTTCTGACTGAATTCGAGCACCACGTCCCCGGACATCGGCCGGTAAAGCTGCTTCAGCGGAACCGTAGCG
This sequence comes from Rhodobacteraceae bacterium ASP10-04a, assembly GCA_000981705.1. Classification (GTDB taxonomy): domain Bacteria; phylum Pseudomonadota; class Alphaproteobacteria; order Rhodobacterales; family Rhodobacteraceae; genus Planktomarina; species Planktomarina antarctica. Next base: position 18,022 of record LAQD01000026.1, on the reverse strand, counting down.
CAGTTCGTGGACGTGACGAGCGAACCGGCCGGGTCGCTCACGATACACTCGCTCTTCACGGTAGCAACAGGCGGGTCCGTGGACCAGTCCCGCTTCGTCTGCGCCTGCAACGACGAAAAGTCGAACCCGTAAACGTCCTTCCAGAACCCCAAGCCGTCGTCCCACCGGCTTTGGTCGGATAACAAAGCGACCCTGACGTCTTACGATAGGTAAAAGAAAGTGTGCGACGGCCTGGTCAACAGTCACCGGCGTTAGAGGTAAAACGTGTACGGCGGGGTTTGGGAAATAAAATAAGGGCGTCGCACCTTCACGCCCGCCACGAACCGGAACTCTAGGTTCAGTTTGGTCAATTTCCCGGTGAACTCCTTGTTCGCGATTTCGACGAGCAAAGCTGCGGCGACGGCGACGGCGGGGAGGGTTTTCGTGACCAAGCCGGTTTGAGATATCGTCACCGTTAGAGCGTCCTCGTTCACATTGAACGAACACCCGGTACACTCGCAGAGCATGTCGAGATGTTTTTTGTCGGCACCGCCCACGACTCGGCCGAAACCGAACGGCCCGCCGCAGGTCACGGTCGCGGCGGCGACGGTGTCTTCGGCTCCGTCGTTTGACACTGACACTTTCGCGGACTCCGTAACAGTGGCTTTGAATTCGTCCGGGACGTTGTTGGGTTCGCGTACTAAAGGCGGTGACACTTCACCCACTCCGTTCGCGGGCAGGCGTTGTAAACGACTTCGCAGGTCACCCCCGTTTGTTTGCGGAACTTGGTGACTACCGCCTTGGTGACTACCGCCTTGGTGACTACCGCCGCGTTCAAAACCGGGCGCCTCCGCCGAAACCCCGCCGCCGTGCCACCCGTCCCACGCGATGTTCTTCTGCGCCAACGATTTTTCAATCATGTGTCTCGCCTTGTCCACGTTTTCCGGGGTCCCGGTAACCACCACGGTTGTTTTATCGGTCTCAACCAAAACCTTGGCGCCCGTCGTTGATTCGATCCGCCGCACGTGTTCCCCCTTAACCCCAACCACCAAGCCGTTGTTTCCGCGCGTGTCGATGACCCACCGGCTTTCGGTTGTTTGGTCGTGTCTGGAATCGTAGTCGTGGCCAGGGTTCCGCGGCGGTCCGGTTCGATCCTGAGGCCTCTCACCCACGCGTTGTCGTTGCGTCTCGGGGTGGTCGTGGTACGCATCATGGCGATCCGGTGCGTTTCGTTTCTGCCCAACAACAGATGCGGCGTACGACCCGAACTCGCTGCCGTCGTACCCTCCAACCGTGTTTCCTCCGCGAACCGGCATGTCGTATTGGCGACCGGCGCCGGAGCCGTCGGCGCGGAACAGCCTTGTCCGAGTAACGCCGAAAGTGTCAGTCGGTCGGTCGTGATGTGTGTGTATCCGGGATTGGTAGTACGTAAACAGTCGTGGTACCGTCCGACGGGAATGCGCCCTTCTGGTGGTAACAGTCACTTCGTCAAAACGCGTATGGGCAATCGTGGAGGCGGTGGGTGTGGGGTGGGAAAAACCCGTACCAATCCAGCGCGTCCCGCACCAGTTCCACGTCCCCCACTCTGGGCGGCGGCGGCCCGTTGTTGCGTTCGGCCGCGTTTTGACAAGCGGTTAAATAAGTATCCCACTCCCGCAAAGCCGGGACGGTGTTCGACAAATCCCCCAAGTTCGCGGGTTGTTCGAAAACACGCCCGCTCCGGTCGAACGCGCGTAGGATGAACACCGCCGTTTTTCCGCCGCAAACCGTTTTTCCATCAGGCAACGCGCCGCCCGCCAGCTCCGCGATTTGAAACACGCCTTGGCCAACCCCGAGCCGCACAACCGCGCCCCGTGCTCGTCGTAATGACTCACACGCGAACCTCGGGTCATACATCAGTGAATTCGTCACGAAACCTACGTCCGGGTTTACCGGGCCGGGACCGAACTCGTCGGCGCATACGAGGCGCGCCAGGTCGTTTCTGGTTAAAAAAATAGTCGCGGCGTCGTCCAAATCGGCGGGCAACGCCCGGTCCTTGAACCGCCCTGAAGGGGGGGCGTGGTAGGCAGACCGGCCGAAAGGGCCGTGAGTTGTGCCCACCACTCCAACCGGGCCTCCACTGGGAGGGTGCGGGTACCCAAGCCTCGGGGCGGCGGGGTAATCGCCGAGCGGCAACGGCGGGTGAAACAGATCGTGCGGTCGAAACTCTCCAGCCTCCCACGGCGCGCCCCCAACCGACCGCCGTTGCTCGAACCCCGCGTTGTCCACCCCCCGCTGGCCTTGCCCGTTCGGGGTGCGCACCGGGTACGCGCCCGCCCCGGCCAGCGGTGCGAGGGACTCACCGTGCCCGACCCGCCCGGCCCGGTGGGAGGTGTTGTCGCAAGGCGGAAACGACTCACGCGCAGCGGTGCCATTGAGTCCGCCGCGTCCGCCGGCCCGGCCTCGGCCCGCGGAACCGGCGGACCTGTCTCTACCGCCCGCGTTAATCCCGGCCGGTCCTAAGGCGCCAACAGAACCGGGCGCATCTCCGACACCGAAAGAACTCGTGGCGTCGCGTCGACCCGCGGGCTCAGCGGCGGTACCGTCGCCACCATCGCCGACGCCGATGTCATCGTCGCGTTTATGCACCGGTCGTCTCCGATCGGCGTCGTGTTCGGATTCGGAATCGTTCCCACCGTCGGTCGCGCCCGCGTTCGGGGCTAAGTCGCCCCCCAAACCAACCTCAGGCGACGGCGACCGCAACGGGCTTCCCTCGCTGAGAAGATCCGCCTCGACGTCCGGGGAGGCGGGCATCGCGGGGGCACGACGGTGGCGCGGACACCGAATGGGAGATGAGTGTGATGAGATCGCGCGAACGAGAGACGAGCCAAGACAAGAAACACCTTACAAGACGAAAACGCAAATTCCACGAAACCGATGCGACCGGCCTGATTCGTTTTTCCCGTAAGTCTCGCAAACAACCGCCGACTCCCGTAACTTCCAGCTACCTCTATCAAACGACCCAAACCCAATTACAGCTTCTCCAGCTCCACCGCGAGCTCCTTGAACAGCCCGTCCAGTTTCTTCCGCGGCTCCGAGGATGGTGGCCCGGCTTCTTTTTCCCACCGCGTTTTAAGCGGCCCGAGGATGTACGCTCGTCGTCGTTTGAAGTGCTCGAAAATAGCATCCGCGAATTGCAACACCGGCTTGCGAAGCTGCTCGAGCATCGCGTACCGCACCACGTACTCCACGATCTGCACGTTGTACGCGTCGCTTTGTTTCGTGCCGTCCACCGTGCCCATCGTGCGCTCGTACCCGGGCTCGTTGAAAAAAGGCTGGTTCACGAAAATCAGGGACTGGATTGAAATGATCACCTGCGTGATCGTGCTCACGGACGCGTCCCAGGTTTCGCCTTGCGCGCCTTGCCACGTGCCCAACAAACTCAAACAGACCTTCCCGTCTTTGTACAGGTTGGGATTGAGGCGACACCGGCCGCCGCCCGTGGTTTTGAATTTGATTTTCGGCGCGCAGGTCGGATACCCGCTGGGAAAGAACGTATCGAACGTGAAAAAACCCGCGTCGTATGGCGTCTCCTCCGGTCCCGTGATGCCCACGCTCCAAAGCACGCTCCTCTCTTCGTCCACCCTGACCAGCGCGGTGCTTGATCGGCTCAACGGAAGCGTCGCGGTGAGGCCGGCCATCTCCCGCGCTACCCTGACTAAGTGCGGTCCCGTTTTCAAGTCCCGCGTGGCTTCGTCGAGAAACGCGTGTTTCCGTCCCGTACCGCCAGAAGAGGTACCGCTCGGGCCGGCGCCGGCGTCTCCGTTCGTGTCACTCGCTCCCGGTCCGTCCCCGTCCCCCGACACCACCCCCGAGACGTCGAACACCAAAGGCCGCATCGCGACCACGTACGCCGCTTCCGAGACGAACTCCTCCGAGTCGTTGAATGACGTGGCTCCTTTTTTGCCCAGCCTTCCCCCAGGCTTACCATTGCTTTTTCCAGGTTTGGCAAGGTCTTCCCCGGGTTCTTCCTTGCTGCTGCCCGTCTTACCCGCCTTGGCAGTAGTCTTCGTGGTCTGCTTCCCTTTCTCTGCGGTGTCCCGTTTCGACCGGTTGGCGCTTGATCAAATTCAGGTAAAAATCTCCGCACCGCCCTGGCAGGGTCGGCGGCCACAACACCAGATAAAAATGCCTCTAATGCTTTTTTATAATAAGGGTGATTCATGCTAAACCTTTTTACCTGCCACCAAATTATCTAATAAAATAGAATATAAATATATTCTCTCGAGTCCGCGCTTCATTAGGTTATAATAGTTACTATAAGTTAAAATAGAAATGTAGCAGTCCACAAAATCGTGAAAGCTGCCACTCGCCCCATCACGTTAGGAACTACTATGAACACATTTGATGAAGATCTTTTTCTAGTTGGGTTGGACCAACGAAAAGCAACTCTTGGTGCAGACTATGTCAGTAGAAATCTAGCCGGAGCAGACGACTTCACTCGCCCATTTCAAGAAGCCATGACCGCTTGGTGCTGGGGCTTTGGCTGGGGCGATGATGTGATAGATGCTAAAACTAGGTCCATGATGAACTTATCGATGATTGGCGCCTTGGGTAAAATGCATGAATGGGAATTGCACTGCAAAGGCGCTGTCAACAACGGTGTTACAGTAGAAGAAATTCGAGCGATAATTCACGTGATTGGGATCTATTGTGGAGTCCCACAGTCCGTCGAATGTTTCAGATCCGCCCGCAAGGTTCTTACAGAGGCAGGTTTGCTAGAGTCCTCATCTATCTAGGAGATTCCATGGGGAAAGACTTGTAAAATAGTTTCAAATTCCGTCAAGTGACACAAAGTTTTTAACTGAGGTTTTTCATGATTGCGCAATCCTATCCACATCTATTTCAACCGCTTGACTTAGGATTTACTAAACTCAAAAACCGTGTTGTCATGGGGTCAATGCATCTTGGATTGGAAGAAGCAGAGAATGGTTTTAAACGCATGGCCGCGTTTTATGCCGAGCGCGCAGCAGGTGGAGTAGCTTTAATTGTCACCGGTGGGATTGGACCCAATTCGGAGGGTGGCGTTGGCGTAGGTGCAGCAGTTATGACCACACCAGAAGATGCCAATGAGCATCGTATCGTGACAGATGCGGTGCACGCCGCAGGTGGTAAGATTGCCATGCAGATACTGCACACTGGGCGTTATGCCTATAATCCTAATGCCGTAGCCCCTTCCCCGATTCAGGCCCCTATCAACTTATTCAGACCTAAAGAGCTGGACGAACAGGGTATTCATAAGCAAATTTCTGATTTTGTACGGGCCGCCATACTAGCGCAATCCGCCGGTTATGATGGTGTCGAAATTATGGGGTCTGAAGGGTATTTATTAAATCAATTCATTGCTCTGCGAACAAATCACCGCGACGATGCATGGGGCGGGAGTTATGAAAATCGTATCCGACTAGCTGTCGAGATCGTACGCAAAGTACGCGAAGCAGTGGGAATTGATTTCATTATTATCTACCGGCTCTCAATGATTGACCTTGTTGATGGTGGATCTACCATCGAAGAAGTCATTCAACTTGGTAAAGAGATTGCAGCTGCGGGCGCCAGCATATTCAACACTGGCATTGGCTGGCATGAGGCGCGAATCCCAACAATAGCCACCTCAGTGCCGCGCGCTGCCTACACGTGGGTTACAGCACGGGTAAAAAAAGAAATGCCAATCCCAGTGATTACATCGAACAGGATCAATACCCCGGATGTCGCCGAAGAGGTGATCGCGCGCGGTGATGCAGATATGATTTCTATGGCACGTCCTTTCCTCGCAGACGCCAACTTTGTAGCAAAGGCTGCAGCGGGTAAAGGTGATGAAATCAACACCTGTATTGGCTGCAATCAGGCCTGCTTAGACGCGATTTTCAACGGCAAGATCACCTCTTGCTTAGTCAATCCTTTTGCATGCAATGAAACAGAAATGCACTTACACTTAGCAACCTATATAAAAACAATTGCTGTGGTGGGAGCAGGTCCGGCAGGGCTTGCGGCCGCTACAACCGCCGCTCGCCGAGGCCATAACGTTACTTTGTTTGATGCAGCTACTCAAATTGGCGGACAGTTCAATATTGCAAAGAAAATCCCTGGTAAAGAAGAGTTTAACGAAACCATCCGTTATTTTGAAAAAGAGATTGAACTAAGCGGCGTGATGCTCAAACTTGGCCAAAGAGTGAAGACTGAAGATTTATTAGGGTTTGATGAGGTGATTTTAGCGACTGGGGTCACCCCACGCCGCCCCGCAATCCCGGGCATAGATCATCCAAAGGTTTTGGGTTATCTTGAGGTTGTACGCGGAGCACCCGTTGGCAAAGCTGTAGCGGTAATTGGAGCTGGGGGAATTGGTTTTGATATCAGCGAGTTTTTGATCCACAGCGGCCCCTCAGCCAGTCAAGACATCCCAACATTCATGAAGGAGTGGGGAATTGATATGACCTTCACTGCACGCGGTGGGGTAGAGGGCGTAGTAGCGGAATTTTCCCCACCAGCCCGAGAGGTATTTCTACTGCAACGTAAGTCAAAGAAAGTAGGTGGAGGTTTAGGTAAAACTACAGGCTGGATTCATCGCGCTAACCTGGCTAAACGCGGCGTAAAGATGATAGCGGGCGTCTCTTATGACAAAATTGATGACGCAGGACTACATATTACTGTTGCGGGAGAGGCTCGGATCTTGCCTGTGGACAATATAATCATTTGCGCAGGGCAAGACTCAGAGCGATGCTTGGCAGAGAACCTGCCAAGCGCTCATTTAATTGGTGGCGCCGATGTGGCGGCCGAATTAGACGCGCGCCGTGCTATCGATCAAGGTACCCGCTTGGCCTTAGAACTTTAATTCTGGCTGGAAGCGCGTAGGCCCTCAATAGTAAGGCTGGGGGTGATAGCTTCCGCTGCCACATTAAGATCGAGTACAGCCCCAGTCGGGCTAGCCAACGCCCTGATGAAAGCCGCGGCAAATTCTGCAGTGGTCTCGATACGCTCCGCATAACAGCCGTAGGCTTCAGCCAAAGCCGAAAAATCCGGATTTACAATGTCTGTCCCGCTGACCCTGACCGGGTAATGCTTCTCCTGGTGCATCCTAATAGTGCCATAGGTGCCGTTGTTAACGATTAAGACAACAGGCCGCGCATCTGATTGCAGCGCGGTACCCAACTCTTGGCAATTCATCTGAAAATCGCCATCACCAGCAAAACAGACCACGCATCTGTTTGGATATTCAAGCTTGGCGGCAATAGCAGCCGGTAGACCATAGCCCATGGCGCCCGACTGCGGTGCCAGTAAACGCTGATCAGCTGAAAATTGTATAAATTTGTTAGGCCAAATTGCAAAGTTTCCAGCGCCATTAGTAACAATCGCGTCACGCGGCAACAACTCTTGCACTATTGCAGTCACTTTTCCCATATCGACCGGGCTGGGTTGCGGCTTAGCAATTTGGGAAGCAATGAAACCGTCTCGCGCAACAGTTACCCAAGTAGAATCTACCTGCATATTAGTACAAGAAAGCCTTTCCAACAGACTTTGCAGTACAGCACTTGGGCTGCATATCATCGCTAAGTCTGGAGACACATATTTATGGAACTCATCACCAGAGCGGTGAGTCTGGCCAATCCATTGCCCTGAGCGCTCAGTCCCAAATAAGGTAAATGCGTCAGTAGTCATCTCACCGAACCTAAGGTTCACTGCCAAGATCACATCTGCCTCACGCAGGATCCGTTTTGTGTTTGCAGTCATACCAACACCAGCTTCCCCTACGAATAGGGGATCAGTGTTGTCGAACAAATCGTGATAGCGAAAGGCCGTTACAACAGGGATATTTAGTTCATTCGCACAGTTTTTCAGCACATTTCGATCTAGATCAGTCCAACCACCCCCACCCACAATTATCACAGGCCGTTGAGCACCTTCTATTTTTTCAGACAGCTGCAAGATATCTGCAGGCATCGCACCCCCCAGAGGGGCGCTAATCTTTTCCTGGGAGATATCAATATTAGAGATTTGGGTCAAAATATCCTCAGGCAGCGCAACCACAACAGGACCAGGTCGGCCAGAAATTGCCATAGACCAAGCCCTACGAATAATCTCACCGGTGCGGGACACATCAGTAATTTCAGTAGAGTATTTTGCGATTGGTCCAAAAACCTGCCGGTAGTCGAGCTCTTGGAAAGCTTCGCGTCCTTGATGCTCCAAACCCACCTGCCCAACAAAAAGGATCATAGGTGTTGATGCCTGCATGGCAGTATGGACCCCAATGCTGGCATTGGTAGCACCTGGGCCACGTGTAACAAAACACAGGCCAACTTCGCCAGTAAGTTTAGCCCAGGCTTCCGCCATGAAAGCGGCGCCACCTTCATTACGGCAACCAGTAAATGTGAAGCCAGATGCATCGTAAAAGGCATCTAATACTGCCAAAAAGCTTTCGCCTGGGACGCCAAAGCCACGGCGCGCGCCAAGTGCTATTAAGGTATTAACAACGGCTTGACCGCCAGACATATTCACCATTAGGAACCTACTATTGTAATTATAACTAGTCTTAGGCACTTTAGATACTTACGGCTAGTCTGTTGCCAAATCAACAGACAAAACTTTTAGAAATGGGAGTTGGAATGGAAGCAGACTTTGTAATTATTGGATCAGGTTCAGCGGGTTCAGCAATGGCGTACCGCCTTTCTGAAGATGGTAAGTATTCTGTTTTGGTGCTTGAATACGGCGGTACCGATGCAGGGCCATTGATCCAAATGCCAGGTGCTCTATCTTACCCAATGAATATGTCACGATATGATTGGGGCTATTTCTCCCAGCCTGAACCTCACCTGGGAGGCCGTAGATTAGCTTGTCCACGTGGGAAAGTAATCGGTGGGTCCTCCTCAATCAATGGCATGGTCTACGTGCGAGGCCATGCGGGTGATTATGATCATTGGGCGGAAAGCGGCGCAGATGGCTGGTCTTATGCTGATGTACTCCCCTATTTTCTGAGAATGGAAAACTGGCACGATGGCGGTCAAGGTGGGGACCCTGATTGGCGGGGTAACGATGGGCCACTACACATCACAAGAGGAAAACGCGATATTCCACTACACCAAGCCTTTGTCGAAGCTGGTAGTCAAGCCGGATTCGAAGTAACCAAAGATTACAACGGAGAGCAACAAGAGGGCTTTTCGCCAATGGAGCAGACAGTGTGGAAAGGCCAACGTTGGTCGGCGGCGAATGCCTATCTCAAACCAGCCCTAAAACGGCCCAACCTAAATATAAAAAAATGCCTAGCGCGACGCATTGTCATAGAAAATGGCCGCGCAGTCGGGGTAGAGATACAGCAAGGCAAGACTATCTCTACGGTGCGGGCCCACCGTGAGGTAATTTTAGCCGCTTCTGCTATCAACTCGCCAAAACTACTAATGCTATCAGGTATTGGACCGGCCAAGCACTTAGCCGAAATGGGCATAGAGGTGATAGCAGACAGGCCCGGCGTTGGGCAGAATCTACAGGACCATTTGGAACTTTATATCCAACAGGCCTGCCTTCAGCCTATTACTCTATTCAAATATTGGAACCTTTTTGGCAAAATGCGCGTAGGACTGGAATGGTTGCTCAATAAATCTGGACCCGGGTCGTCAAATGCATTCGAATCCTGTGCGTTTTTGCGTTCAAAACCAGGAGTGAAATATCCTGATATACAATATCACTTTTTACCAATTGCTGTACGCTACGACGGACAAGCAGCAGCGGAGGGGCATGGATTTCAAGCACATGTAGGACCAATGCGCTCCTCCTCACGTGGATCTGTGACTTTACGCTCCACCGACCCTGCAGAGGATCCTAAGATCCTGTTCAACTATATGTCAGACCCGCAAGACTGGTCTGATTTTCGCCATTGCATCCGTCTTACGCGGTCAATCTTTGGACAAGCCGCATTTGATCCTTTCCGGGGTAAAGAAATTCAGCCCGGTGCAGATGTGCAAAGTGATGCAGAACTGGACGCGTTCATTAGTGAACATGTCGAAAGTGCTTATCACCCCTGCGGAACGTGCAAGATTGGTCGTGCCGATGACCTAATGGCCGTAGTTGATCCTGAATGTCGAGTGATAGGTGTAGATGGTCTGCGGGTAGTCGATAGTTCGATCTTTCCAAGCATACCCAATGGCAACCTCAATGGACCCTCAATCATGGTTGGGGAGAAAGGTGCCGATCTCGTTTTAGGGCGCGCGCGCCTACCAAAAGACAACCGCGCACCTTGGATCAACCCACGCTGGGAAATATCCGATAGGTAATTTCAGAGAGATGGTCAACGCGTGGCCAAATCTTACCAAAGCGGGGCGAAGTATGCTTTATGAAACGATTTTGCCCACGGTAGAGGCACGCAATTCGGCTTCGGTAATGCCATCAGCGGTTTCAACAATCGCCAAACCACCCTCAACTACATCTAAAACGCCAAGGTTGGTGATAATACGATCTACAACCCCGGCCCCAGTCAATGGCAAGCTACAGGTTGATAGAATTTTGCTTTCGCCCTTTTTATTAGTGTGATCCATAACCACCACAACGCGGCGCACACCAGCCACCAAATCCATCGCCCCGCCCATGCCTTTGACGAGTTTTCCAGGGATCATCCAATTGGCTAGATCACCATTCTCAGATACTTCCATAGCACCCAAAATTGCCATTGCAATCTTTCCACCACGGATCATACCAAAAGAGGTAGCACTGTCGAAATAAGAGGTTTGTGGCAGTTCAGTAATGGTTTGCTTGCCCGCATTGATCAAGTCTGCATCCACTTCTTCCTCGGTTGGGAAGGGTCCCATACCCAGCATACCATTTTCCGATTGCAGCGTCACTTCGACACCAGCGGGGATGTAGTTGGAGACCAAAGTTGGAATTCCAATACCAAGGTTCACATAGGTGCCATCTTCCAATTCAAGAGCAGCACGCGCCGCCATTTGATTGCGATCCCAGCCTTTTGTATCTGTGGCCATTATAATGCCCTCACTGTACGTTGCTCAATACGTTTTTCATGGGTGCCTTGAATCAGACGATGCACGTAAATACCAGGCAAATGGATGAGATCCGGGTCAAGGCTGCCAGTTGGGACGATTTCCTCGACCTCCGCCACACAAATTTTGCCACACATTGCAGCCGGAGGATTAAAATTACGAGCAGTTTTGCGAAACACCAAATTGCCCGTTTCATCAGCCTTCCAAGCTTTTACAATAGACACGTCCGCAAACAAACCCGTTTCGAGAATATAAGTCTCGCCGTTAAAATCTTTGTGCTCTTTGCCCTCAGCTATAACAGTCCCCACACCTGTTTTAGTGTAAAATCCTGGAATGCCACAGCCCGCGGCACGCATGCGCTCAGCTAATGTACCTTGCGGATTGAACTCAAGTTCTAATTCACCAGACAGGTATTGCTGCATAAAGGTATCATTTTCACCCACATATGAGGCTATCATTTTCTTAACCTGGCGGGTCTGTAGCAAAATCCCAATACCAAAATCATCCACCCCCGCATTGTTAGAGGCAAAGGTGAGGTTTTGAGTTCCAGCAACACGGATAGCTTGCAGCAGGTTTTCAGGCAAACCACAAAGGCCAAAGCCACCCGCTGCTACAAACATCCCATCAAACAATAAACCGTCTAAGGCTTCGCTGGCTGATCCATATATCTTTTTCATAAGTGAGCTATCCCATAAGTCTTCTCAGAGTTCAAAAAACACTGATGGCAGACTGGGTCAAGCCTAGGTTCAGTTTTATGATCAATCTTGCAACTAAAAAACAAGAGTTGGGCACAAGGCCCTAAATTTGAACCCGCAGGCATTTCTTACAAAAACGGAATGTTTACCAAAGAGGCTTGGACATGCCGCCCATCTGCGCGCCGCAGCGTTACAATGTCTCCAATTGTACAACTGCGGGAGATGAGCGCATATCCAATATTCTTTTTAAGCCGGGGCGACCAAACGCAATTTGTCATGTCACCAACTTTTTTACCGTTCATCAAAATATCTTCCCAAGAAAACGCCAACGCGTCTGGACTTTCACCATCCAAAACTAAACCAAGTTGGTGCCGCTTTGGGCCTTCAGCATGAATGCGACGCAGAGCTTGGATACCAATCACCTCATCTGATACACCAAGATCAACATAGCCCCCCAACCGTATTTCAAAAGGATTTGTATTCTCATCAGTATCAGACCCACAGCTAACTAGCCCACTCTCAGTTCGTTCTGGCGACGTGGGGCCGCCGTTACCAATCCCATATGGTTGGCCCGCTTCTTTAACTATGTTCCAAAGCTCCTCGCCACGGCTACCGTCACGAAGGTAAATCTCAAACCCACTCTGTTTCGACCAACCAGAGCGTTGCACGGCCACAGGTATACCGTTCAGTTCAGTTTCAGAAAACCAGAAATATTTTAAGTCATGAATCCAATCACCAAAAATTGAGGAAACAACTGCTGCAGACTTCGGCCCTTGTACCGCCAATGGGGAAACGTCTGGCTCGGTAATTTTCACATTCAAGCCACGTTCAGCAGCAATTGCACGCGCCCAAAACCAGATGTCACTATCTGCAATTGAAAACCAATATAGATCTTCTCGCAGTTTCAGCATGATTGGATCATTGATTAAAACACCATCATGATTACACATTGGCACGTATTTGCCCTGACCAATCTTACATTTTGAAAGATCACGGGGGCACAGAATTTGTGCAAGTTTTCCCGCGTCAGGGCCCTCTAGTTGGACTTGGCGTTCAACACCCACATCCCACATGACGACACCATTAATAAGGTCCCAATATTCTTTCTCCGTATCGCCAAAACTTGCAGGTAAGATCATGCGATTATAGATGGATGCACTGGTGCAACCCTCAGCCATTACTGATTTAAAATATGGCGAAGGCCTCAAACGGGCCGTTGGAAAAACTTGGAACATTATCGCAATCCTGAATTTGTATCTAACACCGCATTAATCTAAATCTAGCCTGACAATGAGTACTGTCCGCGACAAATGTAGGGCACTCCGCGACACTTAATTATGACCTGGCGTCAACATAATTTTCTGGACATTTAACTTCACACCAGCAATCCCTAATTTATGGTAGTCACTATCAAACATTTAGAGGCATTTATCTGGGTTGCGGACCTCGCCAGCTTCGTGCGCGCAGGCGACAGACTAAACACTACCCAGCCCAATATAAGCAGCCGAATTTCAACTTTGGAAGGTTTGATCGGCGCACCCTTATTTGATCGTACTGGAGCGAAGGTCCATCTCACACCAAAGGGGCAACAGCTGATGAGACCAGCCCGAGCCGTATTGGCAGCTCGGGATCAATTTTTACAAGCCGCAGATGAGAAAGCCCTCACACAGGGAACTTTACGGCTGGGCGTTACGGAAATGATTGTGCACGCGTGGTTGCGCGCCTTCACATTAGCTCTAAAGTCCATGTTTCCAAATTTGGCCATCGAATTGACCATCGATATGGCAGCAGAATTGGAACGTGGCCTGCACGCACGGCAATTGGATCTTGTTCTGATCAATGGGCCGTTCCAATATCCCGCCGCATCCAAACCTCTTGGGCGTTATCCAATGATTTGGGTGGCAGCGCCCAGCTTGGGCCTCACTGGCTCTCTGCGCCTTGAGGATTTGGCCGCTCATCCGATATTAACTCATGCGCGAGGGTCCTGGCCGCACCGTTTGTTGGCGGATCATTTTCATATGCGCTCTGCGCGCTTGGTGCCCTCCTCGAACCTCGCCACCTGTTTGCACATGACCGTCGATGGCATGGGCGTGGCTGTCTTGCCTAAGGCCATGGCCAGCAGAGAGCTTGCAGAGGGGGGCCTCATGGTGCTTGATTATCACTGGACCCCGGATGACCTTGAGTTTCAAGCCCGTTATCAATCCGATAAAGCACCCAAGCATGTGGCGCAGGCAGCCAGTTTGGCAGCAAGAGTTGCAACTGACTTCGGCAAAACTAATCTATAAATTTTATTTATCGTATTAATGATTTCAAATAATTTCCCATAATGATTTGAGGCGCAGTATCCTACCGATAACTTGGGGGATTCTATGCAGGATAAATCTATTCGTCTCGGCGTCGATATTGGTGGTACATTCACAGATGTGGTCCTAGAGTATGGCACAGTGTTGTTTTCCGCCAAAGTGTTAACCACCTACAGAACCCCTGAAGATGCCATCATTGAGGGGATGCAACGCGTCTGCCACGAATCTGGAATTGAGCCAAGCCAAATTAGCCAAATTATTCACGGCACCACATTGGCTACTAATGCTTTAATTGAACGCCGCGGTGCTAAAACCGCTCTGATTACAACAGACGGCTTTCGCGATGTAATCGAGATGCGTACCGAAAGTCGGTTTGAACAGTATGATCTCAACCTAACCCTACCCAAGCCACTATTGCCCCGCAATTTCCGTTACACAATCAAGGAACGGGTACAGGCAGATGGGCAGGTACTCAAACCGTTAAAACGCCCTGAAATTGAATCCTTGGTGGATCAAATTAAATCAGCAGGTTTTGAGAGCATCGCCGTTGGCTTGCTGCACTCCTATGTGAACGATGCACATGAACTATTAATTGCAGCAGTATTAAAAGAGCGCATGCCTCAAGCAATGGTATCACTGTCATCGCAAGTTAGCCCACAAATGCGCGAATATGAGCGGTTCAATACAACTATTGCAAACGCCTATATCAAACCCTTAATGAAATCCTATCTTGTTCGCCTAAAGGACCGTATGGCACATAAAGGCGCTGATTGCCCAATCTTTTTGATGCATTCTGGCGGCGGAATAATTAGCCTTGAGAATGCGGCTGAATTTCCAGTCAGATTGGTTGAATCAGGCCCCGCCGGCGGTGCGGTCTTTGCCGCCCATATCGCTGCGCGTCATGGTTTGGATAAGGTTCTGTCCTTCGACATGGGCGGCACCACGGCAAAAATTTGTTTAATCAAAAACCAAACCCCAAAAACCGCAAGGGTTTTTGAAGTCGCACGAACCTACCGCTTCAAGAAAGGCTCCGGCATGCCCATCTCAATACCCGTTATTGATATGGTTGAGATTGGCGCAGGCGGTGGCTCCTTGGCACATGTGGACAGCATGAAACAAATTCGCGTCGGACCGGAAAGCGCAAGCTCAGAGCCCGGCCCAGCCTGCTATGGCCGCGGTGGCGCCCGCCCGGCGGTGACAGATGCAGATTTGGTATTGGGCCGCTTAGATCCTGCCAATTTTGCAGGTGGCACCATTCCATTAGACGCAGTGGCTAGCTCTGCGGCCTTACAAGCCGAACTGGGTGATCTGCTCGAGATGGACGTAGAAACGGCTGCCTTTGGACTGGCGGAAGTGGTAGACGAAAACATGGCCAATGCTGCCCGCGTGCACGCAGTGGAAAATGGTGAAGATCTCAGCGAATATACCATGATAGCCTTTGGTGGTGCGGCGCCTTTGCATGCGGGTCGGCTCTGCGAAAAACTGGGGATTGCACGCATGTTGGTGCCAGCCGGCGCCGGTGTTGGATCGGCCATCGGATTTTTGCGAGCACCTTTCAGCTTTGAAGCCAACCGTAGCCAATTCATGCGCCTGTCAGATTTTGATGCCCCTGCGATCACAACGCTGTTGAATGAGCTCAAAGTTGAAGCCACATCCTTTGTGCGCAGCTGCGATGCGGAAGCTGAAATTCAAGCTCAGTATAAGGTCTATATGCGATATTCCGGCCAAGGTTGGGAAATACCAGTGCAATTGACAGCCATCCAGGCCGAAACCCCTGATCTTGCCACCTTCCAAGCGCTGTTCCAACGAGAATACGCAGCTCTGTTTGGCCGGGTTGTGGAGGCAATGGACGTGGAGATCACAGTTTGGTCAGTCAACGCCACAACGCCCGCACAATCGGTCACACCTGTGGATATCGTATCCAGTTTGCCACTGATGACGACCCAGATACGCCGGGCTTTGTTTGATCCCGCCACCGCTACCGTTGCGCAAGCGGCGGAGGTTCTACGGTCAGACATGACACCGGGCGCATGTATTGCTGGGCCTGCTGTGATCACCGAAGATGAAACCACAATCATCGTGCCTACCTCTCGCAGGGCCACCGCCCTTGCGGATGGCTGCATCGATATTTCTGACAAAGGAGCGGACCTATGAGCGCACGAACCCGAGCCTACAGCCCCTCAACAGTGCAATATCAGGTGATGTGGAACCGTTTGATCTCTGTGGTTGAAGAGCAAGCCCAAGCATTGGTGCGCACCGCATTTTCGACCTCTGTGCGCGAGGCAGGTGATTTGTCCGCGGGTGTCTATGATCAAGATGGTAATATGCTCGCACAGGCAGTGACAGGAACCCCTGGGCATGTGAACGCCATGGCCGATGCCGTAGCACATTTCATCCGCAAGATTGGCCATGAAAACTTTGCTGAAGGCGATATCTACATCACTAATGACCCATGGGAAGGTACAGGGCACTTACATGATATAACTATCGTAACCCCAAGTTTTAAAAATGGAATTTTTGTTGGATTTTTTGGATGTACCGCCCATATTGTCGATATTGGAGGCCGTGGCTTTGGCGCAGATGCCAACAGCATTTACGAAGAAGGTCTGTATATCCCCATTATGAAATTCGCCGATCGCGGCGTGGTGGACAAAACCTTGGTGCGGATTATCCGCGGGAATGTGCGCGAACCAGATCAACTAGTAGGCGATGTCTATGCGCTGGCCACCTGCAATGAAATTGGCCATCGTCGTTTGGTGGAGATGATGCAGGAATTTGATCTTGAAAATCTCACAGGCATTGCAGATTTTATCCTCAGTAATTCACGCCGCGCAACGTTAGAACGAATTAATGCGCTTCCCGCCGGCACCGCCCATGGAGAGATGCGCAGCGATGGTTATTCGCATCCAGTAGATCTCAAGGTGCGCCTGAGCATCGAGAAAGATCGTATGGTTTGCGATTTCGAAGGCACCTCCGGGCTGGACAAAAAAGGTATCAACTGCCCCTTGGTCTACACAAAAGCCTATGCGTGCTACGCGCTCAAGTGTGCTATTGCGCCGGACATTCCCAACAATGCCGCCAGCCTCGCACCTTTTGAAGTCATGGCGCCAGAAAACAGCATCGTAAATGCCTTGCACCCTGCCCCAGTAGCTTTGCGCCACGTTATTGGTCATATGGTGCCCGATGCGGTTTATGCAGCCTTAGATCAACTGCTACCAGATATGGTGCCCGCCGAAGGTGCTGGTTGTTTATGTAATTTCCAAGTTTCCCTTCGGCCACGCACTGATGTGCCAGCGCCTTTATATGCGCGGCGCGCTGAGGTTTTGACATTCAATTCTGGCGGTTCTGGCGCTCGACCAACCCTAGACGGTATGAACGCCACAGCCTTCCCCAGCGGAGTGATGACCATGCCCGTTGAGGCCACCGAGCAAGTGGGTCCGGTGATCATTTGGCGCAAAGAGCTACGGCCCGATAGCGGCGGCGCAGGACGCCATCGCGGCGGGTTGGGTCAATATATGGAAGTGGGTGCACAGGAAGGTCATGAGTTTGACATTCAAGCGATGTTTGACCGGGTCAATCATCCCGCGAACGGTCGTCAAGGCGGTGACATTGGCGGGGCCACCACCATTGGGCTGGACGACGGTACGGTGATGCGCGGCAAGGGTAAGCAATTTGTGCCCCATGGCCGCCGTGTCATTATGGCTTTTCCCGGTGGGGCTGGCTATGGTCCTGCAACCCAGAGATCAAGAGCTGAGATACTGCGAGACCTTGCGGGCGGCTATATTTCACCACAAGCTGCTGCCGAGGCCTATGGACTCGACGAAGACACAATCGATGACACCCTAAAACGTGCCCACAATGGAGAGGTTTTTTAAGATGGCTTTGGCACCCAGCACTCCAGAATTGCACCACTACGATGTCATCATTGTCGGCGGTGCGATGTACGGTAGCTCCGTAGCTTGGTGGTTGTCACGAAATTCAGATTTTGACGGCTCAATCTTAGTGGTGGAGCGCGACATGAGCTTTG
>LAQD01000061.1:14271-15619 GCA_000981705.1 Rhodobacteraceae bacterium ASP10-04a | reverse complement strand
GGACAAGTACCCAACGCTCTCGCCGTTTCGTAGAATTGGTTCGTTGTGATAAAGTAGCGGCTCAGGATCAGTCAGTTTGAATTGTACCAAACGGTTCTCAAGGCCAGTTTCACGTTTGCGCAGAACAGCATCACGACCGATGAAATCAGGCTTGTCTGTTTTGACTGCAAAACCAAGGCCCGCTTCCAAAACGTGATCCTCAGATGTGATGTCATGCCCAAAGTGACGGAAACCTTTTTCCATCCGGCATGTGTCCATCATGTGCATCCCGCACAGGCGCATCCCAAAATCAAAACCGGCCTCGGCTAATGTTTCGAAGACGTGACCGCATTGATCCGCAGACACGTAAACTTCCCAACCCAGCTCACCGACATACGTCACGCGGTGCACACGGGCGAGGCCCATACCGATTTCGATCTCTTGTGCTGTACCGAAGGGATTCACGTCGTTCGTGAAGTCGTTTGGCGATACGGCTTGCAGCAATTCGCGCGAACGTGGACCCATGATGGCCAGAACGCCTTCGCCTGCTGTGACATCAGTGATTACAA
The DNA here is from genome assembly GCA_000981705.1 of Rhodobacteraceae bacterium ASP10-04a. Lineage (GTDB taxonomy): Bacteria > Pseudomonadota > Alphaproteobacteria > Rhodobacterales > Rhodobacteraceae > Planktomarina > Planktomarina antarctica. The sequence continues at coordinate 15,071 of LAQD01000061.1, read as the reverse complement.
CGTTGAAATTGCCTTTGTTGCGGCGCATCAACGTTTGATCGGCAAGGCGTGTGGCGGCAGGCGTCACCACTAAAAAGCAATCGGGTTCGATCCGTGTGACCGTCACATCGGCCTCAATACCGGCTTTTGAATTCAAGAACTGCGTGTAAACGATTTTGCCAACAGGAACGTTGTAATCGCCGCCCCCAACATAGTTCATGAAGGCCATCGCATCCGGTCCTTCAACGCGGATTTTCCCGAATGACGACATGTCATACATGCCAACGTTTTGGCGGATAGACATGTGTTCCTCGCGCACGTTGTCAAAGAAGTTTTGACGCGACCAGCTATATTCATACTTTGGTTCCTGTGCCTCACGGGCGAACCAATTGGCACGTTCCCATCCAGCTATTTCGCCCATCACCGCGCCACGATCCAACTGATGTTGATGGAATGGTGTGCGGCGCACACCACGTGCAGTTTCTTTTTGACGGAACGGGAAGTGATCCGCGTAAAGCAAACCCAGTGACTCTTTTGAGCGGGCCTCAAGGTATTTTTTATTGCCCATGAAAGGCTGCATCCGGCTGATGTCTACATCGCCTAGATCGAAAGGCTTTTCACCAGTATCCATCCACGCGGCCAATGCCATGCCAGCGCCACCCGCTGATTGAATACCGATAGAATTAAAGCCAGCAGCCACCCAAAAATTATCAACCTCCGGCGACAAGCCAAGGTGATACGCATCGTCGGGGGTAAAGGATTCAGGGCCGTTAAAGAACGTGTGAATACCAGCTTCGGCCAACATCGGCATCCGGTCCACA
>LAQD01000061.1:11924-14195 GCA_000981705.1 Rhodobacteraceae bacterium ASP10-04a | reverse complement strand
TACCGTCAACGGCCCATGGCTTGGCTTCCGGTTCAAACGCGCCCAACAGAATTTTGCCAGCGTCTTCTTTGTAATAGGCGTATTCATCTGGGACACGAAGGACTGGCAGTTGCGTGAGCCCTTTGATGTTTTCGGTCACAATGTAGAAGTGTTCGCAAGCCTGCAGTGGCACGTTAACGCCCGCCATACGGCCAACCTCGTGACCCCACATGCCGCCACAGTTCACGACCATGTCTGCCTCAATGTGGCCAGTGTTGCCGTCATCATCTGTCCAGTCGACACCAGTTACAATCCGGGCTTCTTTGACAATATCAGTGACTTTAACACGTTCTTGGATCAGCGCCCCACGTTGGCGCGCACCTTTGGCCAATGCCAATGCGATGTTGCCTGGGTCGCCCTGCCCGTCCAAAGGCAAGTAGACCGCGCCTTTGACACCAGCAAGATTAATGTGCGGGTACAATTCTTGTTTCTGCTTCCAAAGTACCGTAAAGTTCTTGGGAATACTTCGCCAACTTGGTCATATTGGCCGTCGCACGTAGTTGCGCGATCAAGCCTGCGGCGTGCCATGTGGTGCCGGATGTCAATTGTTTGCGTTCCAAAAGGACCACATCTTTCCAACCGAGCTTGGTTAGATGATAGGCAACAGAGCAACCAATCACGCCACCCCCAATGATGACAACGCGTGCTTTTTTCGGAAGTGACGACATGAGTTTAGGCCTTATAAAACGCAGTTAAATCCTCTGTGACATAGAATATCAAACCGTGGATCGTCAAAAACGTCATAGGTGACGCATTTCAAGTCTTATCGAACAAGCCCAGCACCTTTTTTATTCTGGCGGATCACGGTGGGTGTCACCCCGAAAAAGCTACGGTAAAGACTGGAAAACCCGTTTGGAAAACCGCAAGCCATTCCAATCTCGCGGATTGTCAGCGTGGTGTTCAGCAACAAATTATTTGCCCAGTTCAGTCGCAGTTCGCGGTAATAAGTATTGGGCGTGGTGTTCAATCTACGATGAAAGCGGCGTTCCAATGAACGCGACGAAATACCAACACGCTCAACCAGTTCTGAAATTGGCAGGGGGTCTTCCATGTGCGATTGCATCAGCCCAATACATTGGTCCAACTCTTTGTCGCTCGTCATAGTAAGCCGTTTACCACCAAAGGGTTGCAAGGTTTTAAAGTCACGAATTTTTTCGTGCAACAAAATATCTGCAGTGGTCATCACAGCGGCAGCAGACATATGATTTCCGACCAGCCCTAGCGTTAAATCAACTGTTGCGCCCATGCCCGCACAGGTCACGATCCGACCGTCATCAACCGCCAATGCATAAGTGCCTTCGCCGCCAGGGTCGCCGCGTTCTTGCAGCACGGCCCGGTTTTCCCAGTGCGTTGTATGATCGCCAGATCCAGTGGGGTGTTCAGAGATAAAGCGGCTGGCGGCTTCAGACAACAACAACACCTTGGCCTTACGATAGCTATAGGCTAATATGATCGCACCTAGTGATAGGTCAGGATGATCGGAATTGGAGTTGCCGATAATAAAAACATAGTCGGCATATGGCTTTTCGCTTAGTTTTTCGGTCAACGTTCCAAGGCCTGCACCGCATGACACATACCCGCCTTTGACCGACCTGTACGTCCAGTCAAAAAGGGGCGCGGGGTTGATCCGATTGGCCATCCGCAACACTTCGACTACGCCAGATAGTTCTACTAAAACAAAGCCTTCAGCGATGATAACATCGACCCTCAATGGACGGCCCAAGGTCTGTGCGACGTGCAGTTTAGGGTCGATGTCAGTCATGACTTAAGGCGACGCGATAATTCGGCGATATGAGATGGCCCAACTTCACAACATCCGCCGATAATGCTGGCACCGTTTGCCGCCCAATCTTGTGCGAAGGTTGCGTAGGCATCGGGTGCAAGATCATTACGTGCACTTAACATGTCTACGGTTGCGCCGACCTTGTTAAAATCAGCAGCAATTCCAGTGAACCCGTTGGCATAGGCACCTACAACATCGGCCAGTTTCGCAAGAATTGGAACAGCGACGCTGACAGCTTCCGGTTTGGAACAGTTTATGAAAACGGCAGCCGGTGCGTATTCTTCCAGGAGCGGTGCAATGTCATTCAATGGTTCGCCAGAACGGAAACGTGTGCCGTCGTCATCCATGACAGAAAGAGCCACCCAAACCGGTTTTCCTGTGACCCCTGCCCCCATCAATCCGCCCCGCGCTTGATCGATGGACGACATAGTTTCCAACAAATGCACATC
>LAQD01000061.1:11223-11912 GCA_000981705.1 Rhodobacteraceae bacterium ASP10-04a | reverse complement strand
TTGTGGACCCAAAGCGCCTGCAACCATGCCGCCGCCATTTGCGTCCCGCGCATCACAGGCAAGCTGGCAGGCCAGACGTGTCAAATCACTAAGCCGATCCAACATGCCATGTGGTTCAAGACGATCTGGCAAGACACAATAGCTGTTGGTGGTTGCAATGTCTGCACCAGCTGCAAAAAATTCATCATGCACTTTGCGCACTATTTCTGGGGCATCAAGCAGTGCTTGGACCGACCAAAGCGGCGTTGCTTTTCCAGCCCGCGATATCAATTCTTGGCCCATACCACCATCTAAGATCATCATAGCTATTACGCCTCCTCGTTGCGTACGTCAATCACGCCTAGAATTGCGTGAGGGAATTTATGAATACACGTCACACCAAAAGTTTAAACAGTCATTGATCTGTATCGTGATCGATTACTTTGCCTCAAACGTCAATTTCGTGTCGCGATTTGGTGTTAATGTCCGCCCATAGGAGCCCGCCTTCATATTCACAATACCTTCGCCAGTAACGAAATCATGAATAGGAAACAGCAGCGCCTAAACGCTGCTGTGATGCTTTGCATTTGTCGTTTTACTAGGCACGAATACGTTCGTTTGATGGATCCCATAGCGGCTCATCTGCTTGAACAACTGCCTTGCAGCGCGCGCCGAAGATTTCGATCTCTAGCTCGGTTCCTGGCACAGCC
>LAQD01000061.1:11029-11167 GCA_000981705.1 Rhodobacteraceae bacterium ASP10-04a | reverse complement strand
CACCGACCACTTGGTCACCATTCCAAACCGTGGACATGTAAGGCGCATCCGTGAACGGCGCTTCTACTGTCATCGTGACGAACGCTTTCTTTGACCCATGTTCTTTTTCGGCCAGCAACGCGGCTTTGCCAATAAAGT
>LAQD01000061.1:9544-10990 GCA_000981705.1 Rhodobacteraceae bacterium ASP10-04a | reverse complement strand
CCTTCAAGCAAGGTGTAATCTGTAGACAGATCACCCTTCCAAGTGCGGTAACCTTTTTCCATACGCATGGAATTCAGAGCGTACATGCCGAAGGGCTTAGCACCCGCGNNTAGGCCACTTTGCTGTCTTCAAACGAGGTGTGTATTTCCCAGCCCAATTCGCCCGCAAACGAGATGCGGAACAATTTGCAGGGCACACCTGCGATGGTCGCATCTTGCAAGGTCAACCAACCCGTGGTGAGGTCAGCACCATCAACAAGGCCGGACNACAATTCGCGCGACTGCGGACCTGTGACCAATGCGGTCGACCAGTCCCTAGTGATGTCTGTCATCATCAGCGAACCATCAGCTGGCATACGACCACGCAGGAATTCAAAGTCATGCCACTGCGCAACGGCGGCTGTCATGATCCAGAACTCATCTTCACCCCAACGGATGATCGTAACTTCGGTCACGATCCGACCACGGCTGTCTGTGAAATAGCCAAGGTTCATGCGGCCTGCTTTTGGCAAGGCCCCTGCAATTTGGCCACGCAGCCATTCAGCAGCACCAACGCCCGTAAGCGTGTAGCGTGAGAAGCCCGGCATATCGAGGACACCCGTTGCGTTAGTACAAGCATCGACTTCTTCAGCGATGCGGGCCTTCCACGGGCCTTCACGGCTCCATGTTTCTGTCGCGGCCTCGGATGTGTCGTCACCATCTTTGGCGAACCAATTGGCGCGTTCCCAGCCGTTGTAGGCACCCATTTGGCCGCCAGAGGACAGTAATGCACCATGGTTTGCGGATAGCTTTTTGTCACGTCCTGCANNCTGCAGGCCATTCGTGGTGCGGATAGTGCATGGCGTATTCGTGACCATAAGTTTCCAACGCTTTGTTCAGACAGTAATCTTGATCCGCAAAGTCGGTGTAGCGACGTGGATCAATGGCCCACATGTCCAACTCGGTTTCGCCGTGCATAACCCATTCGGCCATCACTTTACCTGCACCGCCGCCTTGGGCGATACCGAAGGTGAACGAGTGTGCTTCAAACGCATTTCGAACACCCGGCATTGGGCCAACCATCGGCAAACCATCAGGCGCATAAGGGATCGGGCCGTTGATGTTACGGCCAATGCCTGCGGTGCCCAGCGCTAGTACACGCTCCATCGCGTCCTCGATGTAGTACTCCAAACGGTCCAGATCATCTGGGTACAGTTGGAAGCTGAAATCTTCTGGNNATCGGATCAGCCGCTGTGACCCAAACTGCCTGACAATTGCGTTCGTATGGGCCAAGGTTCAGACCATTTTTGTCCTGACGCAGGTAGTACGAAATATCCACGTCACGGATCATTGGCATTTTGTGACCTTTTTCTTTGGTCCAAGCTGCCAGCTCAGGAATCTCTTCGGTCAGGAAGTATTGGTGTGACATAACGACCATTGGGACGTGACGGCCCCCAAATGGTTTGAA
>LAQD01000061.1:8040-9356 GCA_000981705.1 Rhodobacteraceae bacterium ASP10-04a | reverse complement strand
CAAGCGGATCCCAAAGGCCACCTTCCAGATCATGGGTTTCCATGAACGGGTTCAGTTCTTTCAGCTCGGCTGGAGTGCAAATGTCCATTTGCAGACCTTGGTAGCGGCCCATGCCTGCCACCCGTTCGAATTCTTGCATCCGTTCCTTGGAATGGGCCAAACGCAAAGCACCCGTGACGTGGTAGTTCATCGGGTAATCGACGTCTTTACCCAACGTGCGGTACATTTCCAACGAATAGCGCTGCATGTTCATCACGGCCCATGAGCCTGCGAAATTCGGACAGTTGCCCGCCGCGTGCCATGTAGAGCCAGCTGTCAGTTCGTTCTTTTCAACCAACACGCAATCTTTGTAGCCCGCTTTGGCCAAGTGATAGAGTGTGGATGTGCCGACTACACCGCCGCCGATGATAACCACGCGGGCCGTTGTTGGAAAATTGCTCATTTATTATTGCTCCCTTTGCGGCACGCCGTCCGCTATTTCGTAGTAGTCACCGTTGTCCGCAACAAAAATGTGCTTTTGGAATTTGAGCCCTGTAGGCCCATCTATCGCTCCCAAGGAAAAGCTCATGCCATCCTCAGTGTTTGCTTTCCAAAACAGGAAACAGCCGCAGGTTGGACAGAACCCACGTTTGGCGGTCTCGCTGGATTCAAACCAACTGACATCGCCTAAAATTTGAAAGTTACTTGTGTCCGTGTATCCCGACGCCCAATGGTGGCCGGATTGCTTGCGGCATTGAGTGCAATGACAGGCTGACACGCTTTTGCCGCCGTCTGTGACGGTAAAGGTGACGCCTTTACAATTGCAGCTACCGCTTAGCATTTTGGGTTCTAACGACATCGATGTACGCCACCTCAATACACAGGCGGCGCGATGACCCAGACCGCAACCGCGGGGGTATCGTAAGGATTCATCCAACGATGCATTTCACCTTTGATTCGAAAGCTATCACCGGGATTTATCTTGAAAACTTTGCCATCAATTTCAAGGTCCAGTTGCCCAGAGATTAAATATCCAACCTCTTGTGTCGGGCGCTGTACCGGAGTGGAAATTTCACTGTGTGGTTCAAAAGTCGAATGGACCATCTCAAAATCGTCGGTCAGATCTGGCGATAACAATTCTTCTACCAAGCCTGCAGTGCGCGATCCCATTGGACGACGGGTCCCTTTACGCACAACATATCCTGCTTCATCCGCTGGGGCCGCTTCGTTTCGAAAGAGCATCGAAATAGGCACGCCAATTAGTGCAGAGATTTCTCGCAGATCGCTGATGGACGGGTCGGACATGTCGCGTTCAACTTGGCTAAGCCACCCGACCG
>LAQD01000061.1:7143-7877 GCA_000981705.1 Rhodobacteraceae bacterium ASP10-04a | reverse complement strand
AATCAAGTCATTTTTTCATGAATACCACTTTAGGTCGCTTTTGCATACTTAAAGGTTTGAGCCAGAATGACAGCAAGCGCGTCTGCGTCAGCTTGGGTAAAAGCATCAGGCTGATCACTATCGAGGTCGAATACACCCAAAAGAATGCCCTTTTCATTCCAAACGGGTAAGACCAGTTCAGAACGCGTTGAGCTGGCGCAGGCAATATGGCCGGGAAATGCATCCACGTCAGCCACCAGTTGGGTTTCACCCGTGCGCGCCGCTGCACCACAGACACCGCGCGAAAAAGGAATCACCAAACACCCATGCCCCCCTTGATAGGGGCCTATTTTCATCAACTCCGGCTCCGTCACACGGTAAAATCCGGTCCAGTCGAAGCGGTCGTCGCTGTGATGCACCTCACAGGCCACTGTGGCCATGAGGGACACCACATCTGTTTCGCCAGATGTCAGAGAAGCAACTGCCTGGCTTAGAAAATTGTAGTCTACTTGCATGGTTTCGTCCGTTTTGCGTTGGGGAGGGGGCTGTCTGCCCCCATAGCTATTCGCGATTCCCCCGAGGATATTTAGAGCCAAAAGAAATTAGGGCAGTTCGATCGCGATGGCAGTGCCTTCGCCGCCCCCAATACAAATCGCAGCTATACCACGCTTGAGGCCGCGCTTTTCCAATGCGTTAAGCAGGGTCACGATGATCCGTGCACCTGAAGCCCCGATTGGATGCCCCAGCGCACAGGC
>LAQD01000061.1:6756-7032 GCA_000981705.1 Rhodobacteraceae bacterium ASP10-04a | reverse complement strand
TTGGTCCATCTGATTTGCTTCAACAGTTTCTGCGCTGCTGGGACTGGCGCTGTTGTGAACAACCCGGGCGCTTGCGCATGACTTGCATGGCCTTTGATTGTAGCGCGGATGTTTAGGCCTTTGGCCTTAGCTGCATCGCAAGAGGCCAGTACAAGCGCGGCTGCACCATCTGAGATCGATGATGAATTGGCTGCCGTGACCGTCCCACCCTCCCGGAATGCAGGTTTGAGTTGTGGAATTTTATCAGGCCGTGCAGATGCAGGTTGTTCATCAACA
>LAQD01000061.1:6243-6558 GCA_000981705.1 Rhodobacteraceae bacterium ASP10-04a | reverse complement strand
AAACATATGATCGATCACGTTGCTATGACCCAACCGTGCACCACCGCGCATTTTCTCAAGAAGGTAGGGTGCGTTTGTCATACTCTCCATCCCGCCAGAGATCATAGTCTCTGCTTGGCCTAGCGCAATTTGGTCAAAGGCAATCATCGCCGCCTTCATCCCCGAACCACACATTTTATTGAGCGTTGTTGCGGGTACCTCTTCGCCCAAACCACCAACAAAGCCAGCTTGTCGCGCAGGCGCTTGCCCTTGTCCTGCAGGAAGGACACAACCCATCAACACCTCGTCCACAGTATCGGTCCCAGCACAAGCCAA
>LAQD01000061.1:5717-6120 GCA_000981705.1 Rhodobacteraceae bacterium ASP10-04a | reverse complement strand
GGTTGGTAAGACTTGCGGCCTAATGATGGCAGCATTCTTAGGGATCATGTGTGCATATAATGAAATTATTGAGCAGAACAGAAGACCAACTATGTATCGTTTCTGTAAATGACGATCGTATCGACGCAGCAGTCGCAATCGAATTCAAGGATGCGATGCGGGCCGAAACGGATGGGGGGCCTGAAATTGTTATTCTGGACTTAAGTTCCGTGGGGTTTATCGATTCAAGCGGATTGGGCGCAATCGTTGCGTCAATGAAGCACATGGGTCAGGACCGAACACTGGCTTTGGCTGGGCTTACACCTAATGTAGACAAGGTGTTTCGATTGACGCGAATGGATTCTGTTTTCAGCCTCTTCGCCACGTTAGACGGGGCGGTCAACGAACTACAGCATTGAGCATA
>LAQD01000061.1:5235-5606 GCA_000981705.1 Rhodobacteraceae bacterium ASP10-04a | reverse complement strand
GAACCTTTGGAGTTGGACATCAAGGAAGCCGGCACAGTCGAACTGGTCATGGCCGAGGCACTCAACAACATTGTTGAACATGGGTACCCCGACCCTGAAAATGGCGGCCCCATCAGCGTGTATTGTGAACATGGCAGTACCGGCTTGACCATCAAGTTGGTCGATAAAGGGTTGCCTATGCCGAACAGCCAAACACCAATCGGATTGGTCGCCAATACCGATGTTGATTTGAAGGATATGCCAGAAGGCGGGTTTGGCTGGTTCATCATAAAAACTTTGGCAAAAGATGTCGTTTACAGCAGGGTGAATGAGGTCAATCTCTTAGATCTTCGTATAGCTAACGCGCTAGACTAAAATAACTAGTCAGTCAG
>LAQD01000061.1:4790-5034 GCA_000981705.1 Rhodobacteraceae bacterium ASP10-04a | reverse complement strand
TTGATATGCGCGATTTCCATCTACCAGGACGATCTCCTGTTTTTGCAAGCAACGGTATGTGCGCAACCTCACATCCGCTGGCCGCGCAGGCCGCGCTCGACATACTCAAAGACGGTGGTAATGCAATGGACGCCGCCATAGCAGGAGCTGTCCTATTGGGGATTTGCGAGCCGCAGATGACTGGAATCGGTGGCGATTGTTTCATCCTTTATTCCCCTGCTGGCAGCGATGAAATCCACGCAAT
>LAQD01000061.1:4498-4743 GCA_000981705.1 Rhodobacteraceae bacterium ASP10-04a | reverse complement strand
AAATAGTGACATACTACGTGCACAAGGCGAGACTGTCGTGCCCCTGCACAGTCCACATTCTGTTACAATTCCAACGGCAATGGACACGTTTTGCAAACTGTCTGAAAACGTGGGCAAGCTAGGGTTGGACCATCTTTTGGCACCGGCCATTCACTACTCAGATGCTGGGGTTCCTGTCGCACCCCGTGTTGCATTTGATTGGGCCAAAGACGCTGGAACATTGCAAGGTACTGCACGCGACAAAT
>LAQD01000061.1:4136-4405 GCA_000981705.1 Rhodobacteraceae bacterium ASP10-04a | reverse complement strand
CGCTTTTTACACGGGAGAAATCGCGGAGGATATGCTCGCAAGCCTCACCGCAGTGGGCGGCCTCCTTACTGCAGATGACTTTGAAACTACTTCCAGCGATCAGACGACTCCAATTGGCGGCACCTATAAAGACATCGAAGTGGTGGAACATCCGCCAAACGGGCAAGGTGCTACAGCCTTATTAATGCTGAATATCTTGTCTCATTTCGATATCGCATCGATGGACCCAGTAGGATCACAACGCGCCCACATCGAGGCCGCAGCCTCAA
>LAQD01000061.1:3687-4022 GCA_000981705.1 Rhodobacteraceae bacterium ASP10-04a | reverse complement strand
TCTATATAACCGTGGTCGACCGCGATGGCATGTCCGTCTCATTGATCTATTCGATTTTTCACGGCTTTGGGTCAGGCATCGCATCCGAAAAATTCGGTATCTTGATGCAAAACCGTGGTGCGGGATTCACGCTTGAACGGGGACACGCAAATGAGCTGCTGGGTGGCAAACGTCCAATGCACACGATCATTCCCGGAATGGTGTGTAAGGACGGCAAGCCGATCATGCCATTCGGTGTAATGGGTGGCGCCTATCAGCCAAACGGACACGCACGATTTGCCAGCAATCTGACTGATTTTGGGATGGACCCGCAATCTGCAATAGATGCACCGCGT
>LAQD01000061.1:3217-3573 GCA_000981705.1 Rhodobacteraceae bacterium ASP10-04a | reverse complement strand
AGTTCATTTGGAAATGCGGCGGGTATGTCCCGTCTTGGAACGGTCCAAACAAATCAGGAATATCAGGGTGATCCACCGGTTCACCCGAATAATCCGCAATCAAGTTCTGCTCAGACACATAAGCCACGTAATAGCTTTGGTCGTTTTCGGCCAAAAGATGGTAAAATGGCTGCTCTTTGATGGGTCGGCTTTCCTCTGGAATAGCCTCGTACCAATCATCTGTGTTGGAAAATTGCGGATCGACGTCAAATATCACACCCCGAAAGGGATGCTTCTTGTGCCGAACCACTTGGCCCAGATGATATTTAGCACGAATTCTCAGCATAATATTGCAGCCTCTATCGCTCGTTAGTAAA
>LAQD01000061.1:2072-3069 GCA_000981705.1 Rhodobacteraceae bacterium ASP10-04a | reverse complement strand
AAGCCAAGATGGATCCGGCCGCTCTGACTGCATTAACCCTCGCTTCGTTCGTGGCATATGGTGCTGTCACATTGGTTATCTGGGGGTTGGCAAAAGTTGGCCGCCTCAACACCCGCACCTATATGGCCCCACTGATCTTCGGCAACACTGGCAATTTGGGCCTACCACTCGCGCTTTTCGCATTTGGCGAAGCGGGCCTAAGCAACGCGATTGTCGTCTTTGCCGTTATGGCCATCTTGTCCTTCACCTTTGGTATTTGGTTGGTGTCTGGTGAAGGTGCCTTAGGCAAAGTGATCCGTGAACCCTTAGTCGCGGCAACACTATTGGGTGCATTGTTCTTGTGGCAAGGGTGAGAAACACCAAAATTCCTAACCAACACCTTATCTTTGATCGGCCAGATGGCGATCCCAATCATGTTGATCACTTTGGGAGTAGCCGTAGCCCGCTTAAACCCCCGTGGGATCGGAAAAGCTGCGTTTTTATCACTGATCAAGCTGATCATTTGCACTGGTGTCGCATGGGTGGTGGCTGATTATTTCGACCTAAGCCATGTGGCCTTTGGCGTGTTGGTCTTGCAGGTTGCCACCCCTGTGGCGGTCACCTCTTACCTATTGGCTGAAAAGTACGGGGCCGATTCAGATGCAGTTGCTGGCCTTGTCGTTACCTCCACCTTGATGTCGGTGGGCGCATTGCCGCTGATTCTAGCTGTGTTGCTATAAAAAACGTGATTTCCCAACGCTGGAAAATTAGGTATAGGAATAAAAAACGATATAAAAGCGAGAGGCATATGAGCAGAACTCTTCGCGCTATGATGTTAGTATTGGCAGTTGCCTCTTGTGGGACCAGTGGCACGTCCACTTCTCCCCGCAATTTGGACAATGCATGTGCTATCATTAAAGAGCGCCCCGAATATTTACGTGCATTCCGCACGACCGAACGCAAATGGGGTGTCCCCGTTCACGTTCAAATGGCGACGATTTACCAAGAGAGTAAATTT
>LAQD01000061.1:1704-1968 GCA_000981705.1 Rhodobacteraceae bacterium ASP10-04a | reverse complement strand
TGAATATCAGGTCGCGACCGGAAAACGGTCGTCCCGCCGGACCCGCATTGCGGATGCGACCGATTTTATGGGTTGGTATATGAACACCACCCGTAAGCGGAACAACATCTCACTTACAGATGCTCGCAATCAATATCTGGCCTATCACGAAGGCCATACTGGTTATGCGCGTGGCAGTTACAACAACAAAGCCTGGCTGGTCCGCGTCGCGGGCGAAGTTGGGTCCCGCGCCAATATGTATCAAAGCCAATTGGCCAACTGCAG
>LAQD01000061.1:301-1680 GCA_000981705.1 Rhodobacteraceae bacterium ASP10-04a | reverse complement strand
CAAACAGTCGGTTCGCGATCCGTCCACCTTTGGTCAATGCGCCAAGGATCACGGTAGAACGCCCCCCGTTCGCATCGTTGACGACCCACTGGCGCAACTCAACCGGGTTACTGGTGAACTTTAGTTCGATATTCCCGTATTCTGGGTTCTTGGGATCTTGCGCCTTCACGACTGTCGCGGTGCCATCAAAATCGTGGCCAACAACCATTTCTGCCTGATCCAAATTCACATTCCGCGCCAGAATGATCGACAGCGGAGTACGTTTTAACGGATAGGTTTCCGGCGGTTGGTTCGACTTCTTATCGATGATCACAACGGCCCCATTGTTGGCTAAAACAACAGCATCTTCATATTCAAACCGCATCCGACCCGGCCGCTTGATATAAATCTTACCTGCGCTGATTGTTCCGTCATCATTGATCTGCGTGAAATCACCTGACGCTGTTTTCAACGCATTAAGATACTTAGAAATGTCGTTGAGTGGTATTTTGTCTGCGCTGGCGACACTCGCCACGCCCATAAGTGCTGCTGCAATGATCGATTTGAAAACATACGCCATAATTACTGGTCCTGCCCGTTCTTGTTATAGGTCAAGATATAGGCAGTCCCGCGATGTTATGCGATATCAAAGGATGAAATAGGCGGAAAAGCTTTAGTTTCCGACGTTAGACGTTGCTCCGTAAAAGTTTGGAACAAGTTGGGACACTGCACGATCCCAGCGCGTGATAGGCTGTTCAGCCACAAATATAATATCATTGGGCCGCAGCTCAAAGCGTGTTGCAAATACAAAATTCACCGCATTGCGTCCATCAAGATGCCAAGCAGTAATTTCCCCTACAGCTTTCGGCGCAGATGAAGTTCGAAGCACATATATCTGTGACACGTCCCCCGTTGCCACCGCGATCCCGCCGCCATCAAACAACGCATCGGCAAGTTTTGCTTTCGCTCCAAAGGGAAGTGCGAAACGGGACTGAAGACCGACCTCACCCGTCAAATAAACATACTCCCGATCATCTGCCCCCAACTCGACCCGCTTAATATAATTGTCCTTGGCATCGTTCAGATTTGCGCGCCGCAATGCCACCTCAGTTTGCAATTCTTCCAATGCTGTTTGGCGGGCCCGCTGCCGTGTTTCGACCAATAAAAGTTGTTGTTCGAAGTAGTCTTGCGCCTGTTCCAGATCAAAGCGCGTGTCGACAAAAACCGCGTCCCCATCCGCCAACCGCATTTTGGTGCGCCCTGTGTCCGAGTACAGATATGACATCGGAATTTGATACAGCGTGCCGTTTCGATACAACCGCACCGACGTTTCGGACTGATCCGTTGCGACGATCCCACCTGCCGCTGCTAACGCTTCATCCAAATAAATTGGGGCCAAA
>LAQD01000061.1:0-264 GCA_000981705.1 Rhodobacteraceae bacterium ASP10-04a | reverse complement strand
TTTTGCGTGAATTGAATTCCGAGACTTCTAGGCTAAAGGTTGGCTCAATCTGGTTTTCGACAAGTTTTCGGAACAACAAGGCTTCGGCGTCTTTAATGGTTTGACCCGCGATCCATCATCTTGGATCGTATACCCCTGTCGTGCATTCTGGGCAGCCAGCAGACCCGAAAGCTCCTGTAACGTTGTTCCACCAGTTGGAGTCGACAACAAAACAACATCCCTTACGCCAATTTCATAGGCTCCAGGGTTAGCTGGCGGCGGCAT
>LAQD01000025.1:104647-111198 GCA_000981705.1 Rhodobacteraceae bacterium ASP10-04a | reverse complement strand
CATACTCTTAAGAGTGTGCCCTTTTTTTTGCACTGAATAACTATTTACCCATGCAGTCCGCGGGTTCTCTAAAGTGTTAAAATATAATATTTCGTCACTTCACCTAAGCTTTTAGCTTGCTATCAGGTGAGGGGGGGGCTACTGCAAATTTACTTCGCAGGTGGGGTTTGGGCGTATGAGGGAGAAATCCTCTAATGTCCGCCGGTTGAGAGAAATCTCTGACATCCCCGCCGAGGCATAAACCGGAAAGGAAATGGCAATGGCCGCAGATTTCACAATGCGTCAGCTCTTGGAAGCTGGCGTTCACTTTGGACACCAAACACAACGCTGGAACCCGCGCATGGGCCAATTTATTTATGGCGAGCGTAACGGCATCCACATCATGGATCTGACACAGACAGCTCCTATGCTCGATGCCGCTTTGAAGGCGATTCAAGATACAGTGGCCAAGGGTGGCCGGATCTTGTTTGTTGGAACCAAGCGTCAAGCACAAAACCCAGTCGCAGAAGCCGCAGAAAAGTGCGCACAGTACTACATGAATCACCGTTGGTTGGGAGGTACTCTTACCAATTGGCAAACAGTGTCTAAATCCATTAGCCGTCTCAAAGAAATCGACGAAAAAATGGAAACTGGCTTTGAGGGTTTGACCAAAAAAGAGCGTTTGGGCATGGAACGTGACCAAGCTAAATTGCAGGCTTCCCTGGGTGGCATCCGCGAAATGGGCGGTGTTCCTGATCTGTTATTCGTAATTGATGTTAACAAGGAAGATTTGGCTATTGCAGAAGCTAAAAAGCTCGGTATTCCAGTTGTGGCGATCGTTGATACGAACTGCCCACCAGATGGTATCGATTACGTCATTCCAGGAAATGATGATGCAGCGCGGGCTATCGCACTTTATTGCGATCTAGCAGCTCGGGCCGCTTTGGATGGTATGTCAACTCAATTAGGTGCCGCAGGCGTTGATTTGGGTGCAATGGACGATGCGCCAGCTGAAGATGCAGTTATTGAAGCTGTAGCCGTTGATGCACCGGTAGCAGAAGCTTAAACTTTGGATATGGTGCGGGTGCAGTTCGTCGCATCCGCATTTACTTTTTTAGATAAAGGAACACAGTTATGGCAATCACAGCTGCAATGGTGAAAGAATTGCGCGAGAAATCTGGCGCAGGTATGATGGACGCAAAGAAGGCGTTGACTGAAAATAATGGCGACATGGAAATATCTATGGATTGGCTGAGGACTAAGGGGCTAGCCAAGGCTGCTAAAAAATCTGGTCGTACGGCGGCTGAAGGTCTTGTGGCTGTCGCGGTGTCCGGTGGCACAGGTGTAGCTGTTGAAGTAAATTCTGAGACTGATTTTGTTGGTAAAAACGCTAATTTCCAATCTATGGTTTCTAGAATTGCAAATGCTGCTTTGGGCGCAGATTCTATAGAATCTTTGGCAGAAACAGATATAGATGGTAAACCCGTCTCTGAATTGATTACTGACGCTGTCGCAACAATCGGTGAGAATATGTCTTTGCGCCGAATGTCATCTATATCAGCTGATTTGGTGGTCACTTACGTCCATAATGCTGCGACGGATGGAATGGGCAAAATTGGCGTATTGGTTGGGTTATCTGCCGGTAACGAAACCTTTGGTAAACAGGTGGCAATGCATATAGCAGCTGCCCATCCAACTGCTTTGGATGAAGCGTCTTTGGATCCAGCTATGGTTGAAAAAGAAAAACAAGTTCAAATGGATATTGCGCGTGAAAGTGGCAAACCAGAAGCTGTGATCGAAAAAATGATTGTTGGTCGGATGAAAAAATTCATAGCTGAATCAACGCTCATGGGACAGGCTTTTGTTGTAAACCCAGACTTAACGGTTGGTGCGGCGGCTAAGGAAGCTGGTGTACAAATTACTGGTTTTGTACGCCTGGAAGTAGGCGAGGGCATTGAAAAAGTGACTGAGGATTTCGCAGCTGAAGTTGCAAAAACCATGAAGGGTTAAGCATTTCGAAATTATCTTAAGAAAGGCGTTCGTTAGAGCGCCTTTTTTGTCTGTTGGACACAAATAATTACAAAATCATATTATTTTTATTTAATCAAAATTATTTTGTTAAATAGATTTCTTATTGTGTCTTTGTAGTTATTTTTAGGCGTTGAAAGTAAGCTATTTATCTGGCTGTGTTCCTTCACACCTTTTGGTTCAATAGTACATGGGACCTGTATATTCGGAGCAATGTTGAATTTAACATCCAGTTAATAATAGTTATTATCATTTTCTGTATGTTATGTAGCATAATCGAGGATATAAGTATGGGTTTATTGTTGTTATTTTAATGCAGGGGCTAAGTTTAATGCCTAGTCTAGCTATCCAATACATTAATGTTATAATTAGTATTATGTTAAATTACTGAGCTATAAACTCAGTAGGTAAACAGCACTAGAGAATGTCCGTACAAGTTCCTGACCACTAAGCTGCATGCGTCGGCATATATTAAAGCCTGCTGACCATCGGCTGCCTGATACACTTCATACCCTGCTGACATTAGGTTACATTCGTAAAATACGTCTTGCTTGCATACCGTCAATAGTCAAAGTAATAAGTTTTAGGCCTATTTGCAAATAATTTTCCAGGGCTCAATTTTGCATGGTTTGTGCATCTTATGGCAGCTCTCCAGCGACCGCCAGAATCGGATTTAAGGCAGTCACATCTCAAACTGCTTCAAGCCCTTGGCGAAGCGTCGCATATTGGCTTGATACCCTTGAGCAGATTTCAGTAGGCCCAGAATCTCAGCCTTACTCAGCTCTCTTGCCACTTTACCCGGCACGCCCACGACTAACGAGTTGTCCGGGATAACCTTACCTTCGGTCACTAAAGCCCCCGCACCAATCAAACAATTACGGCCAATTTTGGCCCCATTCAAAACGGTAGTCCCCATGCCGATCAGGCTTTGATCCCCAATCGTGCAACCGTGTAGCATGGCTTGATGACCAATCGTGCAATTAGCTCCAATGATCAGAGGAAAGCCAATATCCGTATGTAACACCGAATTTTCTTGAACATTGGAGCCTTCGCCTACCTCAATTAGTTCGTTGTCACCACGCAACGTGGCACCAAACCAAACCGAAGCCCCAGATAATAACCGCACCCTGCTAATCAGATTAGCATCTGCAGCTACCCAAAAATCGCCATCTGCAGGAAATTCAGGGCCGATCCCATCCAGCTCATAAATCATTGTTCGTCTCAAACTCTGATTGCAAGGCCCGCACATGATCAACCAAGCCGGGCTGTTGACTGCGCCGTAAGCGCTCAGTGGCGACTATAGATTTTAATTTTTCTTCGGTAGCGTCTAGATCATCATTGATTAAAACATAATCATAACCAGACCAATGACTTATTTCATCCCAGCTTTTCTGCATTCTCTTGGCTATAGTTTGGGCTGTGTCTTGGCCACGCTGCTCAAGCCTGCGCTGCAACTCCACAATTGAGGGTGGCAAAATGAAAATTGACAGTACATGTTTTTGAAGGGTGGAATTTGAAATCTGCTGCGCGCCTTGCCAATCAATATCGAACAACACATCTTGACCTTGGCTTATGGCAGCGTCAACAGGGCCTTTGGGGGAGCCGTAAAACTTGCCAAAAACATTAGCATGCTCAAGCATATCAGCACCGTAGACCTGTTGTTTGAACTCGGTTTCATCTACAAAGAAGTAATCTTTGCCATGCACTTCCCCTTCTCGCATTCCACGGGTGGTAGAAGACACTGAAAATGCCAAAGACGGATCCCATGTCATCAACCGCCGCGCTAAAGTGGATTTCCCCGCACCAGAGGGAGAAGACAGAATAATTAACAAACCGCGCCGCATAGGCTCACTCCACATTTTGGACCTGCTCTCGCATCTGATCAATTAATACCTTCATTTCAAGTCCAATCGCCGTGAGGGATTTGGAATTGGATTTTGAGCACAGAGTATTGGCCTCACGATTGAATTCCTGCATCAGAAAGTCAAACTTGCGGCCTGCAGGCTCCTGTGATGCCAGCAAGGACCGTGCGGCTGCAATATGGGCAATTAAGCGGTCAATTTCTTCTGTGACATCGTTTTTCACCGCTAAAATAGCCATTTCTTGAGCTAGGCGCGCCGGCTCAATATCTTGTTTTAGGCGCGCAATTGCGGCTTTAAAATTAGTTTCAAACTCGTCCGCCCGGGTTTCAATCGCCGTTTCTGAAAGTTGTAGCAGTCGCTCCATCTCAACAACACCAGCCTCCAAAACCCCATGCAGCGCTTGGCCTTCTTCTTGTCGAGACACTTGAAACTGTGCAATGAGCTCAGGTAGTTCTCCTACGATCATTCGCATAAGGTCGGTCTTCGCCAAGTCGCTTGCTTCAAAATCCATGAACCCATTTTGAGAAGATATGTCGGAGAGGCCAATTGGGGAAAATTCAAGGCCTTTGCTCTTGGCCAGTTTTGCCAAATACAAGGCATTTTTTAAAATATGCTCCAATTTGACTGGATCTATTTGGCGCTGCACTGTGCCTTCAGATAGGGAGACCTTCAAACCAAATTGCAGCGAACCACGTGCGATGTCAGCTGCAATGGCTTTGCGCACAACTTGGTCGAGACCCACTAGCCAATCAGGTACCCGGGCGCGGATGTCCAACCCTTTGTTATTGACCCCGCGCAACTCCATCGACCAATCATAAGGTCCTATGGCGCCACTTAAGGCGGCAATACCAGTCATTGATGTTAACATTTCACCCCCTCAGACTTTTCTGCTACTGTCTACTGGAATTTAATGCCCATTAAAATATTAAATTTGATTGAAACCATTTACTTTATATTCATTAATCTCCTGCAGAACGCAGTAGTGAAAAGAAAATAAACTGGACGGGTCACTTATGGCCGAGCGCTAGAGTGGTGTTATGACTTCGACAGCCTCAAAACCCATCTCAAATGCCCCCGTTCACGGGGCTCAAAACTTTATTTTGAAAACATGGCAGTCGTGTCTACACGGTGACCCGCCACCCCGTCGTCACCAGATTTATTTACTATAATTTCAAAGGTGTTGTACCGGCCTTATCTTAGACTGTGATCTATTCAGTACATCATAACTTCGCGTGTCAAACTGCTGTCTTGACACGTTATCTGTTGGTGATGCACGCGGCGCTCTTGTCACCAACGTTTTTGCCACCACTGCCAAGTCAGCGCTGGCGCGGTTAATTATTGGGATGTTTATGCAAAGGTAGCCGCTGGCCATAACCTCGTTGGGCAGTTTGACCGGAACGAAAGTGGTTCTTATCCTACTGCCGCTGCTTGATCATGAGGGATGCTGTACATTTTCGCTCGGATTTGTCGATATTTCAAACGGTCAGATGTGTGGTGAGATGATGATTTCATATGTAATCCCATTGCTGCTGAGCTGGATGTTCCAAAACTCCGTAGCAACAAAAAAGGGCCCCCACCGAAGCGGAGTGCCCTTATCAAAAAACTAGCCAGCTAAGGCTAGCTTGCCAAACGTGATGCTCGGGTTTTATTAGTTTGACTCAGCTCTTCTGAGACTAGGAACGCCAATTCCAGAGATTGCGACGCATTCAACCGTGGATCACAGGCCGTATGGTAGCGATCTGATAGCTTTTCATCCGTCACATCACGCACTCCGCCAGTACATTCTGTCACGTCTTGCCCAGTCATCTCGAAATGCACACCGCCAGGGATTGTATCCTCAGCGCGATGAATAGCAAAAAACTCTTGTACTTCACGTAGTACGCTTTCGAATGGACGCGTTTTATATCCAGATGACGCTTTGATGGTGTTGCCATGCATCGCATCACAAGTCCAAACAACATTCGCACCTTCGTCTTTCACCGCTTTGATTAATCTAGGCAGGTGATCTCCAACGGCACCTGCACCGAAGCGTGCGATCAAAGTCAAACGTCCAGCGTCGTTTTTAGGATTTAGTTTCGACATCAGAATCTTAAGGTCTTCCACCGTGGTGGTAGGGCCACATTTCAAACCAATAGGATTCTGAACGCCGCGGCAGAACTCTACATGCGCGCCATCGGGTTGACGGGTGCGGTCGCCAATCCAAATCAAATGCCCTGATCCTGCGACATATTTGCCGGAGGTACTGTCAACCCGACACAAAGCCTCCTCATATTCCAAAAGAAGTGCCTCGTGCGATGTGTAAAAATCTACTGTACTCAACTCAGCATTTTTCTCAGAAGTCAGGCCCGCAGCTTGCATGAAGTCCAGAGCGTCGGATATTCGATTGGCCATATCGCGATAAGCAGCAGCTTTCTCTGATTCCGTGAAACCTAATGTCCAGGAGTGGACCTGATGTATATCTGCAAAGCCACCTTTTGAGAATGCCCGTAAAAGGTTCAGAGTAGCCGCTGATTGGGTGTATGCCTGAAGCATTTTTTGTGGATTTGGTGTACGGCTCTCAGAAGTAAAGTCTAAATTATTGATTATGTCGCCGCGATAACTTGGCAGCTCTATGCCATCTTTGATCTCAGTTGATGCAGACCGTGGCTTAGCAAATTGTCCCGCCATACGACCAACCTTCAC
>LAQD01000025.1:86451-104575 GCA_000981705.1 Rhodobacteraceae bacterium ASP10-04a | reverse complement strand
ATGTTATCGGCAGAAAACTCCTGAAAACTTTCCGCACAATCTCCACCCTGAAGTAAGAACGCTTCTCCACGGCTGACCGCTGCCAATTGCTGACGTAAGGAACGAGCCTCACCTGCAAATACTAATGGAGGGTATTGCCTCAATTTTTCTTCAGTTTCCGCCAAGGCCAACTGATCAGTATATTCAGGCATCTGAACTCGTGGTTTCAAGCGCCAATCAGATTTTAGCCAGCTGGTCATATTATTTTTCTCCAGAATTGAGTTAGCGTTATCATTAATACTTTATAGCGATTTTTATTGATAAACCACAATAAAATATGTGTGATAAGTTAAGTGTCTTGACGCTCACGTACTTCAAGGTCAAAGGGATGTTTATTCACCCTATTCTGGGTTGTTAAAAGGTTGTCTCAGTGGATGTTTTTGATCAAATAGTCGACATTCAAGATCCGCCCACCAAACCGAGTCGGTTTGTGTTCGTATTATTGAAGGATTTCACCATGCTGTGTTTCGCCGCGGCTGTAGAATCTCTTCGCATCGCGAACCGGATGTCAGGGTACGAGCTCTACACTTGGATATTACTGTCGGAAGATGGCGAGCCGGTTAGATGTTCTGCGGGCATCGAGTTTGTCGTTCAAAGTGAACTCCAGGAAGTCTTACGGGATGATACAATTATGATTTGTGGAGGCATAAATGTACAAAATGCCACAACAAAAAAAGTGTTGAATTGGGTTAGGCGTGAAGCCCGGCGGGGTCCCATCATCGCTGGCCTCTGCACGGCTGGTTACACACTGGCTAGAGCGGGGTTATTAGATGGAAAACGAGCTACGATCCATTGGGAAAACCAAGACAGCTTTACGGAAGAGTTCGAAAATGTAGAGTTAACTAAATCTGTTTTCGTGGTTGATGGTAATAGAATTACTACGGCCGGTGGCACCTCCTCCATTGACTTAATGCTAAAGCTCGTCGCGAACGATCACGGTGAAGACCTCGCCAATGCCGTTGCCGATCAGCTGATCTATTCTTCCATCCGAACAGACCAAGATACACAACGTTTGTCTATTCCATCCCGTATTGGCGTTCGCCACCCGAAGTTGAGCCTAGTTATTCAAAAAATGGAACAGAATATTGAAGAACCAATAAGTCCTGCAACTTTGGCTCGAGATGTAGCTATGTCAACGCGGCAGTTAGAGCGGTTGTTTCGTCGATATCTTAATCGATCACCAAAACGTTATTATATGGAGTTGAGACTACAAAAGGCTCGTAACCTTCTTATGCAGACTGATATGTCTGTAATCAACGTGGCATTGGCGTGTGGCTTTGCATCACCCTCTCATTTTTCAAAGTGCTATCGGGCCCACTACGACACGACACCTTACCGAGAACGAGGCGCACGTGCCTCTCGTCAGTTTAGTTAACTTCTGTTTGCAAAATCTAGTCAGTTAAAGAAACGACATTACATGATAATTTGCTTCCTTTTTACACAAAGCCATCTTATCATTGTCACTGGATAAATATTTAACTTGGGAGAGTACAATGAGAAAATTGCTTTTAGCGACAACAGCTGTCGTTTTGACTGCCGGATTTGCGTCCGCAGAAGATATTAAAATTGGTGTTATACTTGGTTTCACCGGTCCAATTGAATCGCTTACGCCAGATATGGCTGATGGTGCTGAATTGGCAATGGCTGAGGCAACCGCCAGCGGCGCACTTTTAGGTGGCTCCACTGTAATATCGGTTCGTGCTGATTCCACCTGTATCGACTCTGGTGCAGCTACAGCCGCGGCTGAACGTTTGATCACATCAGATGGAATTAAAGGTATTATGGGTGCTGATTGTTCAGGTGTGACCAGCGCAATTTTATCAAATGTGGCTCTAGCTAACGGCATGGTAATGATTTCACCATCAGCCACATCTCCAGGTCTGTCTACGGCAGAAGATAATGGTTTATTCTTTCGCACGGCTCCATCTGATGCACGTCAGGGTGTAGTAATGACTGAAGTCCTTATGGAAGAAGGAATTAAGGAAGTAGCAGTTACCTACACTAATAATGATTATGGCAAGGGGTTAGCTGATAGCTTTCAAGCTGCATTTGAAGCTGCCGGTGGCACCGTAACAATTAACGCTGCTCATGAAGATGGTAAGGCTGATTACTCTGCTGAAGTTGGTGCTCTTGCTGCCGCTGGTGGCGATCGGTTAGTCGTAGCTGGTTATGTGGATCAGGGTGGATCAGGCGTCGTCCGCGCCGCCCTAGATTCTGGTGCGTTTGATACTTTTCACTTCCCAGATGGTATGATTTCAGCAAAATTAGTTGAAAATTTTGGATCTGAAATTGATGGCTCTACTGGTCAGGTTCCAGGTACTAACAGTGAAGGCGCTGGTATATTTGCTACTATGGCAACTGCGGCAGGATTTGACGGTACATCTCCATTTGCTGCCGAATCTTATGATGCAGCAGCTTTGATTATGCTGGCAATGCAGGCAGCTGGTTCTTCAGATCCGGCCGTATATAAAGACCACGTAATGAGTGTAGCAAATGCTCCTGGCCTTACAATTAACCCTGGGCAATTAGGTCTTGCGCTTCAAGCTGTAGCTGCTGGTATTGCAATCAATTATGATGGCGCAACTGCCGTTGAACTAATTGGTAGCGGTGAGTCTGCTGGCAATTACAAACAGGTACAATACTCTGATGGTGCTCAAGTTACTGTAAAGTACCGCTAAATTTTTTAAAAATTAATAAACAGCCCCACTTTCTAATGGGGCTGTTTATGCATTCGCACTATGGAGAGTTGGCATGATAAAGGTTCAAAACCTACACCGCCATTTCGGAGGTTTTCACGCCGTAGATGGATCTTCCCTAGAAATACATGAGGGTTCCATAACTGGCTTAGTTGGCCCTAATGGTGCTGGAAAAACAACATTATTTAATGTGATAGCAGGTGTTTTACCTCCAACCTCTGGTAAGGTCACCATGGCTGGCGAAGATATAACTGGTATGCCTCCACATGCTTTGTTTCATAAAGGGCTGCTGCGCACCTTCCAAATTGCACATGAGTTCAGTTCTATGAGCGTTCGCGAAAATCTGATGATGGTGCCAGGACGCCAATCTGGAGAAATCCTGTGGAATACTTGGTTTGGAAGAAAGCGTATTGCCAATGAAGAAAGGGCACTACTTGCTAAAGCTGATGAAGTTCTAGAGTTTTTGACTATTGACCATTTACGCGATGAAAAAGCGGGCAACCTGTCTGGCGGGCAGAAAAAGCTTCTGGAGCTTGGTCGCACCATGATGGTTGATGCACGGATCGTATTCCTGGATGAGGTAGGCGCTGGCGTAAATAGGACACTACTCAACACGATTGGCGATGCAATCCTACGACTAAACCGTGAGCGCGGTTACACATTCTGCATGATAGAACATGATATGGAATTTATAGGCCGTCTTTGTGACCCAGTCATAGTTATGGCTGAAGGTAAAGTTCTGGCACAGGGTACAATTAATGAAATCAAAGCTAATGATCAGGTTATTGAAGCCTATCTAGGTACTGGATTAAAAAATAAAGGGGCGGCATGATGGTTGAGCCGTTTTTGATCGGTGAAAACATGACTGGGGGTTATGGCACTGGCGCAGATATCTTGCAGAACTGCACAATTGCAGTGAACCCGGGAGAGATTGCGGTGATTGTTGGGCCCAACGGCGCAGGTAAGTCTACTGCGATGAAGGCAGTCTTTGGTATGCTAAATATCCATAAAGGTGCTGTTCGTTTAGGTGGGGAAGATATCACGAGTATGTCGCCTCAAGATAGAGTTGCAAAAGGTATGGCCTTTGTACCTCAAACATCAAATATTTTTACTTCGCTCTCAGTTGAAGAAAACCTTGAGATGGGCGCTTTTTTACGGCGCGACGATATACAGGTTACCATGGATCAAATCTTTGATCTCTTCCCCATCCTGCGCGACAAACGAAAACAAGCAGCAGGTGAACTATCTGGTGGTCAACGGCAGCAGGTTGCTGTCGGGCGGGCTCTGATGACCCAACCCAAAGTTTTGATGTTGGATGAGCCTACCGCGGGTGTCTCACCCATTGTTATGGACGAGCTGTTTGACAGGATTATTGAAGTAGCACGCACTGGAATTTCAATATTGATGGTGGAACAAAATGCTAGGCAGGCTCTGGCTATAGCAGATAAAGGCTACGTCTTGGTTCAAGGCAGTAATCGCTTCACAGACACTGGGGCAGCACTTTTGTCTAACCCTGATGTTCGCAAATCATTTTTGGGGGGCTAGGCATGACTGATATTTTGACTGCGATCGTTGTTCTGGCCAATTATGTATTCATCCCAGCAATAGCCTATGGAAGCCAGCTAGCCCTTGGAGCACTTGGGGTTACGTTAATATATGGCATTTTACGATTTTCGAATTTTGCACATGGTGACACCATGGCTTTTGGTGCAATGGTGACAATCTTAGTCACGTGGTTGTTCCAGAGTTGGGGTATTTCTCTTGGTCCACTGCCGACTGCGTTACTTGCTATTCCCTTTGGAATAGCGGCTACTGCAATACTCTTATTGGTGACAGATAGACTAGTATACCGATTTTACCGACAACAAAAAGCAGCTCCAGTTATTTTGGTCATTGTATCTATGGGTGTAATGTTCGTTATGAATGGTTTAGTCAGGTTCATTATTGGCCCCAATGATCAGCGATTTGCGGATGGAGAACGCTTCATCATATCCGCTAAAGATTTCAAAATAATGACAGGGCTAAAAGAGGGGCTGGCATTCAAAACTACTCAGGGAATCACGATAGTAACGGCTGTGATTGTGGTGATAGTACTGTTTTGGTTTTTAAACCGAACGCGTACTGGAAAATCAATGCGAGCGTTTTCTGATAATGAAGATTTAGCGCTTTTATCAGGGATCAACCCAGACCGTGTGGTAATGGTAACATGGATTATTGTGGCAGCTCTTGCCGCAACGGCTGGTGCGCTTTATGGGTTAGATAAGTCTTTCAAACCCTTTATTTACCTACAATTACTTTTACCAATTTTTGCTGCTGCCGTAGTTGGAGGGTTGGGTAATCCCGTTGGTGCAATTGCAGGTGGCTTCGTAATTGCTTTTTCGGAAGTTCTTATCACCTACCCGCTTAAAAAGGTTCTTAAGTATCTATTACCAGAACATTTGGAGCCCACTACTTTAGTTCAACTCCTCTCTACAGATTATAAATTTGCTGTTAGCTTCTCAATCTTAATTATTGTTTTGTTATTCCGGCCAACTGGTTTATTTAAAGGAAAATCAGTATGACACCTTCTGTAAAAAATGTGAGTATGTTCGTCATTGTTGCATGCTTAATTGCCGGTACGGGTTTCATCCAAAGCTGGAACACTGCGCTATTCATTTTAAATATGGGTTTAATCTCTGCAATTATGGCCCTGGGTGTAAACCTCCAGTGGGGCTTTGCTGGGCTGTTTAACGTTGGGATCATGGGGTTTGTGGCACTCGGAGGCCTGGCCTCAGTTTTAATCTCTATGCCACCTACAGGCGGCGCATGGGCAGCCGGTGGCCTACATGTACTGTTAGGGCTGGTTTTAGGAGCGGCAACTGTTACGGCTGCCATCATAGCTCAAACCCGTCTGAAATCTGGTCGCACCAAAACCGTATCTACACTCGTTATTTTAATAGGTGGGTTTTTCTTATTTAGATATGTGTTTGATGGTGGAGTTAACGCTATTGAAGCAGTTGATCCGGCCAGTACAGGATACTTAGGCGGCCTTAATTTTGGTGGCAAAAATTACAAGGACTGGGGCTTTATGACCGTGATTTCCTGGCCAGTTGGAGGTATCCTTGCCGCAAGTGTAGCGTGGTTAATTGGGAAAACGGCGCTAGGGCTACGCTCCGATTACCTCGCCATCGCAACGCTTGGTATTTCTGAAATCATAATCGCGATTATGAAGAATGAGGACTGGTTGGCAAGGGGCGTAAAAAATGTGATTGGCCTGCCCCGCCCTGTGCCTTACGAGATTGATCTCCAAGAAAGTGCAAGCTTTGTAGAACGTGCTGCCAGTATCGGAGTTGACCCGGTCACTGCATCCTCAATAGTAGTTAAACTCGGTTACGCCGGATTGTTTTCTGTGGTTCTTGTCATAGTCTTGTTGCTGGCGCAGTTAGCTTTAGCGAGCCCATGGGGTCGTATGATGCGTGCTATTAGGGACAATGAAGTCGCGGCTGAAGCTATGGGTAAAAACGTCACCGCGAGACACTTACAGATTTTTATATTAGGCTCGGCGATTTGTGGTGTAGCCGGTGCCATGATGACGACTCTCGATAGTCAGCTTACTCCTGCCTCGTACCAACCATTACGTTTTACCTTTTTGATTTGGGTGATGGTAATCGTCGGTGGTTCTGGTAATAATTTTGGCTCTGTTCTTGGTGGATTTTTGATTTTCTTTCTTTGGGTTCAGGTAGAGCCAATCGGCGCTTTTTTAATGCAGGCTATTACTTCTGGCATGGCTGAGGACAATGGATTGCGCATTCATTTGCTTGAATCCGTGGCACACATGCGGCTGCTCACCATGGGTATGATTTTAATCTTGGTACTTAGATTCGCACCAAAGGGGTTAATACCAGAAAAGTAACCCTTTCCTTTCACCGCGGCGCAGTATAATCGCCGCGGAGAGCAAGGAAGAGGCATCCAATGGACCTGCGTAATATCGCGATCATAGCACACGTTGACCACGGCAAAACCACTTTGGTGGATGAGTTGTTAAAACAATCCGGAACATACCGGGAAAACCAAGCCACAACAGAGCGTGCCATGGACAGCAATGACCTGGAACGAGAGCGTGGCATCACGATTTTGGCGAAGGCTACCTCCGTTGATTGGCAGGGTATGCGTATCAATATCGTTGATACGCCAGGCCACGCCGACTTTGGTGGTGAAGTGGAACGTATTCTGTCCATGGTTGATGGTGTCGTTTTATTGGTAGATGCAGCCGAAGGCCCAATGCCACAAACAAAATTTGTGACTTCTAAGGCTTTGGCGTTGGGTTTGAAACCTATCGTTGTAGTAAACAAGGTCGATAAGCCAGAGGGCGAACCTGATCGTGCCTTAGACGAGTGTTTTGACCTTTTTGCCGCGTTGGATGCGGATGAGCAGCAGCTTGATTTCCCTGTATTGTACGCATCTGGTCGTGCAGGTTGGGCTGATGTAGATCTGGATGGTCCTCGAAAAGACCTTACCGCATTGTTCGAATTAATTGTGCGACACGTTGAACCTCCAAAGCAAGCTGAACGTTCAGAGGAACCTTTCTCGATGTTGGCTACCACTTTAGGTGCAGACCCATTTATTGGCCGTATTTTGACTGGTCGCGTTGAAACAGGTCGCCTTAGGGCTGGTGAATCTGTGAAAGCTCTTTCGCGTGATGGTACAAAAATTGAACAATTCCGTTGCACAAAAATCTTAGCATTCCGTGGCCTTTCTCAAACTGCTATTAATGAAGCTGTCGCTGGTGATATCGTATCTTTAGCGGGAATGACCAAGGCAACTGTAGCCGATACAATTTGTTCGGCAGAAATCACTGAAGCACTTCCTTCACTACCAATTGATCCACCTACTATCTCTGTAACTTTCGGCATCAACGACAGCCCACTGGCTGGCCGTGATGGCAAAAAGGTCCAAAGTAGAGTTATCCGTAAGCGTCTTATGGAAGAAGCTGAAACAAACGTTGCAATACGCGTAACTGATACGCCAAGCGGCGAAGCTTTTGAAGTAGCGGGTCGTGGCGAATTACAAATGGGTGTATTAATCGAAAATATGCGCCGTGAAGGCTTTGAACTGTCTATCAGTCGTCCACGTGTTTTGTTCCGCGAAGAGGATGGCGTCCGCCACGAGCCAATCGAAGAAGTCACAATCGATGTTGATGAGGAATACTCAGGCGTAGTGATCGAAAAACTGACCGGGTATCGCAAAGGCGACTTAGCTGAAATGAAATCAGCAGGGGCTGGCAAAACCCGTATCATCGCGCATGTACCGTCACGTGGCTTGATAGGTTATCAAGGCGAATTTATGACGGATACTCGCGGTACAGGTGTTTTGAACCGAGTATTTCACACTTGGGCACCGCACAAAGGTGCTATTCCTGGGCGTCGTGCCGGTGTATTGATTTCTATGGAGAATGGATCATCCGTTCCCTACGCCATCTTTAACCTTGAAGATCGTGGAAGGTTCTTCATTGGTGTCCAAGAGGATGTTTATCAGGGTATGATTATTGGTGAGCATAATCGTGAAAACGACTTGGAAGTTAATCCTCTTAAGGGTAAAAAACTTAGCAATGTGCGTGCCAGTGGTACAGATGAAGCTGTGCGCCTGACAACGCCAATCACAATGTCGCTAGAGGAGGCTATTGCCTACATAGACAATGACGAATTGGTAGAAGTCACACCAAAAGCAATCCGCTTACGTAAAATACATTTAGACCCACATGAGCGGAAACGCGCATCGCGGTCAGCTTAGGCAAAAAGGATGCAGGCTTTGCCTGCATCCTTTTTAATTAATCGATTGTTTCGACAATCATTAAACTGCGCTGAAACCCACCCTCACCTAATTTCATAGCGGCTTGGTAGCCTTCAGAATAGTAGCAATCGTGAGCGGCTTTCAGACTGGGAAATTGGGCCACAACATTTCGTGTGTGGTCCTGCCCTTCTAATTGTTCATAAGTCCCACCCCGGGCCAGAAAAACACCGCCATGAGCTAGGATGATAGGTGTTGCTGCGGAGGCGTATGCTCCAAGCCGGTCTATATCCAATACGTTTACGTGGGCAATCCAAAGTGCTTTTGCCATTAATTAATCTCCATATATGTTTTCACAGCTGCTATCGCCGCCTCAGCGTTTTTAATAGATTTAGCACCACCCTGCGCCATGTCAGCTCGGCCACCGCCACCTTTGCCACCCAGTTCAGCCACCGCAATCTTAACTATATCAACGGCAGATAGGTTGACTGTCAGATCATCGGTCACACCAGCAGCCACTGCAGCTTTGCCATCTGAATCTGCGATCAACAAAACAGCGCCAGAACCAATCTTAACTTTATGTGCATCCACTAAAGCTGGAAGGTCTCGACCAGTCACACCTTGTAAAACCTGCGCTAAAAACCCCTTACCGCCTACTATTATAGGCTCATTTAAAGCCATATCTGAACCGCCAGACATGGCCACTTCACGTCGCAGATTTGCTACTTCGTTTTGCAAGGTCTTGCGCTCATCCAACAGCTGCTGCGCCCGTAGTGCTACTTCAACAGGCTGAACTTTTAAAGTTATTGCCACTTCAGACATACATTTGAACTGGTTTTGGATATATGTATCCGCAACAGCGCCGGTGAGTGCTTCTATACGTCGAACACCAGCTGACGACGCGCCATCACTGAGTAAAACAAACCCACCGATATCGCCAGTTTGGCGAACGTGTGTCCCGCCGCAGAGCTCAAGACTATAAGTATCCTTGGAAGCACCCTTGCCAGATTCTGACAAGTGGCCCATGGATACAACACGCACCTCATCGCCATATTTTTCACCAAACAGAGCTTGAGCGCCCAACGTGCGGGCACCATCAGGAGTCATAATTCGAGTTTCAACATAACTATTTTGTCGGATAATGCTATTCACTTCGGTTTGTACCTGCCGCAACTGTGCGGCTGTTAATGCTTGATTATGGCTAAAATCAAAGCGAAGCCGATCATCTGCGTTTAAAGAACCGCGTTGTGTTACATGATCACCAAGCGAGCGGCGTAATGCCTCATGTAACAAATGTGTAGCAGAGTGATTGGCGCGGATGCTAATACGTCGAACCTCATCAACCTGTAATTTGGCTGCCTGACCATTCGTGATGCTGCCCGCGGTTACTGTGCCAATATGGATGAAAAGGTCTGCTGTCTTGCGAGTATCTGTAATGGTGACGGTGCCTGTTTCAGTGACAACCAAGCCACGGTCTCCGATCTGGCCACCACTTTCCGCGTAGAAAGGTGTTTGATTGAGCACTAGCTGGACCGATGTGCCATGGGCTGATGTTTCCACTTGTGCACCATTGCTAACCAGAGAAACAATCTGACCTTCAGCACGTTCGGTATCATAGCCAAGAAAATCTGTAGCGCCGTGGGCATCCAGGACATCAAACCAAATTGTGTCATCGGCCATCTCACCAGAGCCAGACCAAGCTGCACGTGCCTTGGTTTTTTGAGCTGCCATTGCTGTATCAAACCCATCTATATCCACCGACATGCCTTTTTCGCGCAGGGCGTCCTGCGTGAGATCTAACGGGAATCCAAATGTGTCATAAAGCTTAAAGGCTGTGGCGCCAGGCAAGGCACCACCTGCCCTCAGATCCGTAACTTCATCTTCCAGCAGTCTTAGGCCTTTATCCAATGTAGTTCGGAAACGGGTTTCTTCCTGATATAATGTCTCTTCAATCGTAGATTGTGCCTGAACTATTTCAGGATAGGCAGCTCCCATTTGCTGTACTAATGCGGGCACAAGGCGATGCATTAATGGATCAACAGCACCTATCAGATGCGCGTGACGCATGGCGCGGCGCATAATCCGGCGAAGCACGTAACCTCGTCCATCTTTTGACGGTAAAACTCCATCCGCAATAAGAAAAGATGTCGAGCGTAGATGATCTGCGATTACTCGGTGATGAGTTTTCTCCGGACCATCTGGATCAGTTGACGTAGCATGTGCTGAGGCTTCAATTAAGTTCCGTACTAAATCTGTAGAGTAATTGTCATTGGTTCCCTGCAATAAGGCTGCGACCCGCTCTATTCCCATACCCGTATCAATGGATTGTGCTGCCAAGGGAATACGCGCACCATCTTCAAACTGTTCATACTGCATGAAGACGAGATTCCATATTTCAACATAACGGTCACCGTCTTCTTCTGGGCTACCTGGAGGTCCACCCCAGATGTGATCTCCGTGATCGTAAAAGATCTCAGAGCATGGACCGCACGGACCAGTTGGCCCCATCATCCAGAAATTATCATTGGTTGCTATGCGGATGATTTTATCATCACTTAAACCAGCAATTTTTTTCCATAACGCAACTGCCTCATTATCATCGTGATATACAGTAACTATTAACTTTTCTTTTGGAATACAGAGCTCTTTAGTAATCATTTCCCAAGCATAAAATATTGCTTCTTCTTTAAAATAATCTCCAAAACTAAAGTTACCCATCATTTCAAAAAATGTATGGTGGCGTGCGGTATAACCTACGTTATCGAGATCATTATGTTTGCCGCCGGCGCGAACACATTTCTGAGCCGTTGTCGCCCGAGTATAGTCGCGGGTCTCTACGCCTGTGAATAGGTTTTTAAACTGTAC
Source organism: Rhodobacteraceae bacterium ASP10-04a (assembly GCA_000981705.1). Taxonomy (GTDB): domain Bacteria; phylum Pseudomonadota; class Alphaproteobacteria; order Rhodobacterales; family Rhodobacteraceae; genus Planktomarina; species Planktomarina antarctica. The sequence goes on along the minus strand of LAQD01000025.1, from coordinate 93,209 downwards.
CATCCCACAGTTGGTGAACATCAATGTTGGGTCATTACGCGGCACAAGTGGGCTTGACGGTAACACACGGTGTCCCTGCCTGTCGAAATAGTTAAGGAAAGTGGAGCGGATATCATTCAACGTGGACATTTGTCTGCAAAAACCTTATGTTTTTTGGATTGATAGCAGACTTACAACTCCTTTTTCGAAGTGTCCACGCCAAAGCAAGACACCCCAGAACTTACGCTCCGAGGTGTTGAATTAAAAATATAAATTTTGTTTAAATTATATATCGATTATATTGTCGTCATCACTTGCAGCAGTCTTATCTTTAGGTTCATCTTTTGGACGATCAAAATCTAGACCATGAGCCGCGCGGATTTTAGCTTCAATATCATATGCCATAGCATTGTTTTCACGCAAATATATTTTTGCATTTTCCCGGCCTTGGCCAATCCGCTCATCACCGTAGCTATACCAGCTACCAGATTTTTCAACAATACCACCTTTAACACCGAGATCTACCAGCTCACCCATTTTAGAGATGCCTTCACCGTACATGATGTCAAACTCTACTTGCTTAAAAGGTGGAGCCACTTTATTTTTAACAACTTTGACACGCGTAGCATTACCCACAATTTCGTCACGGTCTTTTAATGCCCCTATGCGGCGTATGTCCAAACGAACAGAAGAATAAAATTTCAAGGCATTACCACCAGATGTGGTTTCAGGGCTACCAAACATCACACCAATCTTCATTCTGATTTGGTTGATGAAAATTACCATACATTTAGACTTACTGATACTACCAGTGAGCTTACGCATTGCCTGGCTCATCAGGCGAGCTTGTGCCCCAACTTGGTGATCGCCCATATCGCCTTCCAGCTCTGCGCGAGGTGTCAGAGCTGCAACTGAATCAATTACAACCATCGAAACTGCGCCAGAACGCACCAATGTGTCCGTGATTTCAAGAGCTTGCTCACCAGTGTCTGGCTGTGAAATGAGTAAATCATCTAAATTCACACCAAGTTTTTGAGCATAAAGTGGGTCTAGTGCATGCTCCGCATCCACAAAAGCACAAACTCCACCTTTTTTCTGCTCTTCGGCTACACAGTGAAGTGTTAAAGTTGTTTTACCTGAGGATTCTGGGCCATAGATTTCAATAATCCGCCCTTTTGGCAAACCCCCAATTCCCAGAGCAATATCCAACCCAATTGATCCAGTAGAAGTAGATTCAATCCCTGGAATGACAGCGTCATCCCCTAGTGTCATTATTGAACCTTTGCCGAACTGACGTTCGATTTGTGCCAGAGCGCTGTCTAGCGCTTTTTGACGGTCGCCTAATTTTGGTGCCATTTTGAGTAAATCTGCCGTTGCCATTGTTTCACACTCCTTATTCCACACCCTGATCGGGGGGACAATGATGTAATGTTCTCTTATTGTTCCTCTATGGGGCTAAAACAAGAACATATCAAGAATATTTTGGAACTAGGTGTAATTTAACGGTTGATGTGAGGACATCTCAGTTAGTTTTACTGCATCAAGGGCTGAATGTGGCAGACCGAGGCTGCCATTGTTGACAGAATCGATCCTAAGAACCGGCTTTTGATCTGATTATAAAATGGCTTGTGCACTATTGTTTAGAAGCTACTTTTCTTGACTGTGGTCTTTGCTGCCACAGACCGAGCCTATAAATAACCTTTGGTATGAAAAATAACATTAGCTTGGTAGCTGAACAAATTACAAAATTGGTGCTGCTATTGATTTAAAAGCCGACATATGTGCGAAATACGGTTAGTTATTATTTTTGAGAAATATAATATTTATTTAATTTTTTTAAAAATTGCTAAATACAGACCATCATTTTCTGTTGACGGGAGATATTGCTTATCCATAACAAAACTCAGTTCTGGGTAAGATTTTAAAAGAAAATCACGTTGTAATTGATTTTCGGCCTGGAAAATCGAACATGTTATTAAAGCGAGTGTCCCGCCAGCGGCGACATGCTGCGAGCATTTAGCCAAAATATTGCGTTGGAGTTCACAATATTTTTTAAGGTCAGATTCTTTTAATTTCCACTTACCCTCAGGAGACCGTCGCCATGCGCCGCTGCCCGTGCAAGGAAGGTCACAAACGACCGTATTAAACTGCGCCATTGGATCTAATGCAGAGGGTAATATCACCTCAATATCATGTCCACCGCGCACCGCGCGGGTGGAAATTTCAGTCATACGTGCCAAATTTACGTCATGAGCAAAAATTTTGGCTCCTGAGCGCCCTGCTAAAGCTAATGCTTTTCCACCACCGCCCGCACAGTAATCTAAGACACGACCCTCAATAGGTATCGCCGCAGCTACCGCCTGCGATGCAGCGTCCTGAAGCTCAAACCAGCCTTTAGCAAAAGCCTCCTGCAAAACTACACGGCGTTGGTTACTATGCACGGTGAGCGCTGTTTTACAAATAGGATTAACGCTAGTAATGATATCGGCGCGAGCTAGAGCTGATTGCAACTCAGCTAAAGATGTTTTCTGTAAATTAGCCCTGAGTGAAATAGGTGCGCGATGCCGCAGAACCTGAGCCATCTCACGTGCCTTAGTATCTCCATAGAACATTTTAAGTTCTTGGGCCGTCCAGTCCTGAATATCCCATGCGTCCAGCTCTAAAATGGCCTGCGTCTTTAGTTCATAGGCTTTCAACTCAGTTGGTGAGTGTCCTACCCCAGTAAACAGCTGAGCGGGGTCCACCCCATTGGCACGTAGAGCTCCAATAGCCCAAGCTCGCGCAGAACTCGCATCTGGCCAAGCACCTGCTGACCGCCTGCACCTAATAGCTTGAAAAACAAGATCACGGATGTTGGCCCTATCTTTAGAGCCAGCAAAACGATTACCCCGTCCCCAATTCGTCAATGCTTTTTCTGCGGGCACCCCCAACAGAATAGCTTCAAGCACCTCAATTTTTGCCGCAACATGCGCCCCAGGTGTCATCTAGCCTATCCGATAGTTGGGGCTTTCGCGAGTTATCTGGACGTCATGCACATGACTTTCCTTCAAACCCGCACCAGTGATTTTCACGAATTCGCAATTATGGCGCATCTCTTCGACCGTGGCGCAGCCAGTATATCCCATAGAAGCACGCAAACCGCCCACTAACTGATGTAAAACATTTCCCGCTGGGCCTTTGTAAGGCACCTGCCCTTCGATACCTTCTGGTACCAATTTGTCACTGGCTGCATCTTTTTGAAAATAGCGATCAGCAGAACCTCGTGCCATGGCTCCTAAGGAACCCATGCCACGGTAGGATTTATAACTACGACCTTGATACAGGACAACCTCGCCAGGGCTTTCATCGGTGCCTGCAATCATTGAACCGACCATGGCACAGGAAGCTCCCGCAGCAATGGCTTTGGCAAAATCACCTGAAAATTTTATGCCGCCATCTGCAATGATTGGGATGCCTTGTGCTTTGGCTGCGGCGACACAATCAATAATAGCTGTTAGTTGAGGTACCCCCACACCAGCTACCATACGGGTAGTGCAGATGGATCCGGGTCCAATACCTACCTTAACCGCATCAGCACCAGCCCCAATTAGGGCTTCGGTTGCTGCCCCTGTGGCGACGTTTCCAGCAATAATCTGCGTGTTTCCCGCAACCTCTTTGGCACGCCTCACAGCGATAGCTACACCTTCGGAGTGACCATGGGCAGTGTCAATTACGACCATATCCACCCCGGCATCAATCAAAGCCATTGTACGTTCGAATCCAGCATCGCCAACAGTGCTCGCAGCAGACACCCTCAAACGACCCAGATGATCTTTACAGGCATGAGGGTTTAAAACTGCCTGTTCGAGATCTCTTAGCGTCAAAAGACCTGTTAATTTTCCAGAACCATCCGTTACTAAAAGTTTTTCGATACGTCGTGCAGCCATCATTTCCTTGGCCTCGCGCGGATCGGCTGGCTCTTGAAGTATTGCAAGATCGTTAGTCGACATCATCTCGGAAACTGGAGTATTTGGGTTTGTTGCAAAGCGCATGTCTCGGTTGGTAACTATACCAACAACACGGTTGTCTTGCACTACTGGGAACCCAGTTACTCGGTAGCGTTCTTGCAAGACCTTAGCATCAGCGAGAGTTTGATCCGGGCTCAATGTAATCGGATTGTAGACAATACCACTTTCAAATCGCTTTACGCGGCGGACTTGTCGCGCCTGTTCCTCGGTATCCAAATTGCGATGAATGACCCCCATGCCACCGGCTTGAGCCATGGCAATGGCCATCTTTGCCTCTGTAACGGTGTCCATCGCCGATGAGAGTAACGGGATATTCAGGTCAATTGATTTAGTAACTTTTGTTCGTGTGTCTGCCGTAGACGGCATGACTGATGACTGTGCCGGTACCAGTAAAACATCGTCAAAAGTTAAGGCCTCGCGAATCTCCATTGGAGTCCTCCTAAAGCAGGTATCACTTGGCAATTTCCTATCGCACGGCTTTAACGGATCGGAAAGGGGGTAGCGCATAATAAGCACCTAATAGCAATTAAAACTCTATTAAGTTGCCTTTTTGCTTGCAGCAATTTTATAAAGTCTTTCTTTTTGTGAGATGTGCCGCTGATAGACCATTTTCAGCCGTTCAAGCACCTTAACCTGATGAGATGAGGCGTAGGTTATCTAAATACTTTGGTAGGGGTTTGGGATATGACACAGGAACATTTAGTCTTATTTACCCCCTCAGGCAAACGTGGAAGGTTCGAAACTGGGACACCAATTTTGACCGTTGCACGAAAATTGGGAGTTGATCTAGATTCTGTTTGTGGTGGTAGAGGTATTTGTTCTAAATGCCAAATTACACCTGGTTATGGAGAGTTTTCCAAACACGGTGTGACCGTAGCTAAGGGCGCACTGTCGGAATGGAATTCAGTCGAACAGCGCTATAAAGATAAACGAGGCTTGATAGATGGTCGACGTTTAGGCTGTCAGGCTACAGTTCAGGGCGATATTATAATAGACGTCCCACCAGAAAGCCAAGTGCACAAGCAAGTAGTCCGTAAGCGAGCTGAAGTTATTGATATTACCGTAAATCCTTCAACGAGGCTTTACTATGTAGAAGTTGAAGAGCCGGACATGCACAATCCCTCCGGTGACCTTGAGCGCTTGATCGATGCGCTGCATAAACAGTGGCAGCTTACGGACGTGCAGGCTGATTTTAATATTTTACCACAAATGCAGCCGGTCCTACGCAAAGGGAAATGGAAGGTTACATGTGCCGTTCATTACGCCGATGGAGAAACAAATCCACAAATTATACACCTTTGGCCTGGGCTTTATGAGGGTACTATCTACGGGATGGCGGTGGATCTGGGTTCAACTACTATTGCGGCACATCTCTGCGATCTACGTACGGGGGAAGTGATTGCATCGTCTGGACTGATGAACCCGCAGATCAGGTTTGGCGAAGATCTCATGAGCCGCGTTAGCTATGCCATGATGAATAAAGGTGGCGACAAGGAAATGACTCGGGCTGTGCGCGATGGGATGGATGCCCTTTTCACACAAATTTCTGACGATGCTGAAATTGACAAAAATTTAATAATGGATGCTGTCTTTGTCTGTAATCCGGTGATGCATCACTTGTTTCTGGGCATTGATCCATTTGAGCTTGGTCAGGCGCCTTTCGCGCTAGCCACTTCGAACGCACTAAGACTTTTTGCAAATCAACTGGACATTAAAATACATCCAAGTGCGCGGATCTATATCCTGCCATGTATCGCGGGACATGTGGGAGCAGATGCCGCCGCGGTGGCCCTGTCAGAGGCGCCAAATAAATCTGAAGATTTGGTTTTGGTCGTCGACGTAGGTACTAATGCAGAAATTTTACTTGGTAATAAAGAAAAAGTTTTGGCCTGCTCGTCACCAACTGGCCCCGCATTTGAGGGGGCTCAAATAAGTTCTGGCCAGCGTGCTGCTCCTGGCGCTATTGAGAAAGTGGAGATCGACTCGGTCACAAAAGACCCGAGGTTTCGCGTAATCGGGTGCGAGCTATGGTCGGACGAAGACGGCTTTTGGGAAGCTATTAAAGATAGTGGTGTGACTGGGATTTGCGGTTCTGGGATTATTGAAGCTATTGCAGAAATGCGTATGGCGGGCCTATTGGATCCCTCCGGCCTAATTGGTTCATCTGAGCAAACCGGTACCGAACGCTGTGTCTTGGATGGCCGTACGCACAGCTATGTGATGTATGATGGTGGCTTGGCAGGTGGACCAAAAATTACCGTTACCAACCCAGATATCCGTGCGATTCAGATGGCCAAAGCTGCACTTTATTCAGGTGCGCGGTTGTTAATGGATAAGTTTGGGGTCGACAAAGTAGATCGTGTGGTTTTAGCAGGTGCTTTTGGTGCCCATATTTCACCCAAACATGCTATGGTTTTAGGGATGATCCCAGACGTACCGTTTGAGAAAGTAACTTCTGCGGGCAACGCGGCGGGCACTGGCGCGCGAATTGCTTTAATCGATATTTCACAACGTGCAGCTATCGAGCAGACAGTGGGCAGGATCGAAAAAATAGAAACAGCAATCGAGCCAAAGTTCCAAGAACATTTTGTCAATGCCTCTGCAATTCCAAACTCTGGTGATCCTTTCACTCTGCTCAGAACCACTGTTCCGTTGCCAGATGTGAATTTCAATACCGGTGGTGGACTGAGTAATGGCAGCGGACGGCGGCGCAGGCGGCGCTAATCGTGGTAGCTTTGGTCGTTGACGACACCCAGAGAACCCATTAACCAG
>LAQD01000025.1:85097-86350 GCA_000981705.1 Rhodobacteraceae bacterium ASP10-04a | reverse complement strand
AATTGGCTAATATTCTGAAAAATCAAAAAAGACGAAACGGGAACGTCTGGGGCCTTATTTGCACTAGAGTCCCAGACTAACCTCCAGACTATTTTTTGAAATCCAGAACTGCTTTATTCGTGTTGAGATCGGACTCCCCCCAATAATCCCCACCCATCGATGCGGATTACGGCGTGAGGTGGTCTTTCATCTTTCTAATGCTTGCCAAAACTATCGGTGCGCGCGCAACGGACTCGGATAGAGACTTGTGAAAGTCTTGGGCTTTGAATTGTATCTTATTTTGACTAGTTAAAGTCCTTTTCTGAGCACTTCCGTGCTGTTGCTTTAAAATTCACTTACAATACAAAGTTGGAAAAGATTCAGTAATTTGACTATTATTATCTATTTTGATTATATTTGTAAAAATCATTACCTAAAAAACACTAATAAAATTAAGCTAAATACTATTAGTGCAATATGGGATGAAAATTATCTTAATGGAGTTCTTTATGTCTAGTTCATTATCCAGTAAATCATTCAGCAATCCTGACCTTGTAAAAGAGCCTGCTAAAACTCATTCGGCATCAGTAAATTTGGGAGTAGCAACTGCCACAAAAATTGTGTTGCAGCCAGGTTGGAAATGGTCAGATTGCGTTAAGCCGCTTGTTGGCGGTCATAGCTGCCAAGCTGCCCACGTCGGCGTCGTAATGTCAGGCTCAATGACTGTCGCCCATGATGATGGTTCAGAAATTACAGTACACGCAGGTGATGCTTACACTTTCGCACCGGGACACGATGGGTGGGTAAACGGAGATGAAGAATTCGTAGGTTACGAATTTTCCATAGATGCAAAAGATTTTGGCGCTTGGAGTAGCCCTAAATGACTAATTAGTTAAGTAATATCTCCAGCATCAATATTTATATTGGTGCTGGAGATATCAATTAACGTGAGGATGATAAAATGCCTAAAGGATATTTGGTTGCTAACATACGTGTGTATGACAAAGAAAAGTTTGTCGTATTCTCTGGTATGGCTGGCCCTGTAATTAAGGCTCATGGCGGCAAAGTATTAGCCAGGGGCCCCAACGCTAAGCGATATGAGGGCAATACCACAGGTATAGTGATGATGATTGAGTTTGACAGCCTTAAAACGGCAGAGACTTTTTACCTGAGTGATGACTACCAAGCAGCTAAAGTAGTCAGAGATGAATGTTCCGAGACTGACTTGATGTTAATCGAAGGCGCTGAGTAAATTCACATATTTTCAAAAGTTT
>LAQD01000025.1:76775-85054 GCA_000981705.1 Rhodobacteraceae bacterium ASP10-04a | reverse complement strand
TGTTGCAAATATTAATGTGTCCTAACCAAACAACTCCTGACAAAATTCTAAACCATCCACCAGTGCATCAACTTCTGCTTCATTATTGTACATCGCAAAGCTGGCACGACAAGTAGCAGTGACACCCAGATACTCCATTAAAGGCTGGGCACAGTGATGACCTGCTCTTACTGCAATACCCTTTTTATCCAGCACTGTCGAAATATCGTGTGCATGAGCCGGTCCGTTGAGCGTGAACGAGAAGATTGCACCCTTAGTCGCCGATTGTCCCTGCACATTGAGCCAATTCAACCCATCTAACCTTTTTCGAGCATAACTGCATAGGTTTTGTTCATGATCAGAAATATTGTGCATGCCAATATCCATCATATAATCTAGCGCCACGCCAAGGCCAATCTGCTGCACAATAGCAGGTGTCCCAGCTTCAAACATCATCGGTGGGGAGTTGTAGGTAATTACGTCACGCCCCACATCACGGATCATATCTCCACCACCCATGAAAGGTCGCATCTCAGCCATTCGCTCGGGCCGAATATATATCGCGCCAGAACCACTGGGTCCGTAAAGTTTGTGACCAGTGATCGCATAAAAGTCGCAACCAATATCTTGTACATCCACCGGCATATGCACTGCTGCCTGTGATCCATCCACTAAAACAGCTGCTCCAAGGGCATGCGCTGCCTGAGTTATGGTTTTGACATCAACTACTGTGCCGAGCACGTTAGACATTTGTGTGATAGCTACCAATTTTGTGCTTGGGCTCATTGCCGCAATCATTCGCTCAGGATCTAGGTCGCCGTTGGCGTCCACATCAACCCAAATCAATTTCACACCCATACGCTCACGTAAAAAATGCCATGGTATAATGTTAGCATGATGCTCCATGATCGATAGAACAATCTCATCACCTGCCTGCAACCGTGGCATAGCCCAACCATAAGCAATAAGGTTGATCCCCTCAGTAGTACCGGAATTAAACACAATATTATCTTCTGAAACCGCATTTAGGAACTTAGCCACCTTGCCACGCACTGCCTCATATTTATCCGTCGCAAGATTAGAAAGGTAATGCAAACCTCTATGCACATTAGCATATTCCATACTGTATGCGGTTGTCACCGCATCGATCACAACCTGAGGCTTTTGTGCAGACGCGCCGTTGTCCAAGTAGACCAAAGGTTTATTGTTTACCTGTCGGGACAGGATGGGAAAATCTTCACGAATTCGTGCAACATCGAAACTCATAACGCTACCTGCTCTGGGGAAAACCCAAGGGAAACCAAAATAAACGCACTACCCATAGACAGGCCAATCACGCCAATTACAAAACACAAAGCCGCTTTCCACATAGACCCTAAATGCAACCAAGCAGTAAGTAATCCAAACAGGATCCAAAACAACAGACCTGTGGCAAAAAGACTAATTAACCCCGCCAATGTGTTCGAGATCATCATTAAAGCAGTCTGAAAAATTTGTAGTAAAACCTGCAGAATTTGAATCCAAGAAAATACAAGAATTCCATCTGAGAATCTACCGGCCCCACCGAAAGCTCTTGCTGACAGCCATATGCAGCCTACGAGGCCAAGTGTGCCAAAGCCCATTATCGCGAATAGATTAACAGGTGACATTGGTGCTAAACCAGGAAACATTGCTGTGGGCTTAAAACCGCTTAAGACAAACATCAAAATTACTGCCATAATGATTGTTACGCAGAAAGCACTCAATGCCACGCCAACGCTTAATCGTAAGGACACAATGTGTTCGCCAGCAGCTTTTGGGTCTGTTAGGGTCAATCGTAGCAAGTTAGTCATGAAACTCATTGTTCTGCCTCAATAAATGAATTCACAAGAACCCATAAAAATATAACCAACCAAAGCACACCAACAATTGTATTAGCAGTTCCCAAACCAATAAACCCTTTAACCATTCCCGCTAAAACCAAAGCAGGAGAACTGGCTAAAAGCGCCCAAAATAGTGCCAAGCGAGCCGAGTAATAATCAGCCTTAGCTCCCAAAATCCGTGTGATTAGGCGCAACAAGGCTGCAAAGCCATAAGCTATAAGGGGTAGCAAGAAAATTAGGCCTAAAGCATCGTGTTGAATGTAGTCCGTTAAGGTTTCGCCTGAAAGATGCGCTTGCCGCGCACGATAGGGCCACTGCGCCATGAATAGTATCACGCAGCCCCCCATCAACATTGCAAAGGCCCTGTCTTCCCGCTGGCCCATACCGAGCAATCGAGCCATAACCCGCCTTGGACGTAGATGCGCCTCCACAAGATCGCGTGTGACAGCCATCTCAGTTACCGCGCTTCCAAAATATCAGTGAGATAGCTCAAAATTGCTTGCGCCAAGTCTGGGTCCTCTATTTCCCCAATGGCTTGTGCGATAAAGGATAGGGTCAAAAGGTCAACCGCTTTTGGCTCCGGCACACCGCGTGAACGTAGGTAGAATAGTGCCTCCTCATCAATAGCCCCCGAAGTTGAACCATGTGAACAGGCAACATCATCAGCATAGATTTCCAGCTCCGGTTTAGCCAGAAACTGACTATCTTCATCCAAAAGTAGTGATTGGCTAATTTGATACCCATCTGTCTTTTGAGCGCCTGCCTTTACAAGTATCTTCCCCTGAAATACGCCAACAGCACCGTTGCGCAATACCTTTTTAAAAACCTGCCGGCTTTCACAATTTACAGCATCATGTGTGATGAAAACTGTATCATCGTGATGAAAATTGCTATCGCCCAAACAAGCGCCCGCTACGGTCACAGAAGAATTATCACCCACAAGGTCCAAAATACACTCGTTACGAGTCATCTTACCATCCGTTGTCAGGGTGAAGGATTTAAACTTTGCATCTGCTCCAATACTCGCAAAAATATGCGTGAGCATGTGGGACTCTTTGCCATCTTGTACACGAATATGGTGAAAACTTCCAGTATCGGCGACATCGACTTCAATCACCACATTGCTCCGGGCACCATATTGGCCGGTTTCTATCAGAGTGACGCTTGCACCGGCCTCCACCTTCACAACGTGATGGATCACTGCATCAGTAATGCCAATGGACACTGAATGGATACGAATAGGGCTGCTCACTTGGCCTGTGGCATGTACTAGAAGTCCCTCAGTGGCCATCGCAGTATTCAAAGCCGCTAACGATCGCTCAACTGGTTTTTGGCCCGCCAATTCCAGCTTTCCATAAATATCTTGCACCCAATGCAAATCTAAGGTGCTGGCATTCGACAGGCTTTCAATCTTGCAATTATCGATCTCTGGAAGATGATGGGTAGCCAACTTAGCATTTTCAAATACGATTTCAGTCTTCATCTGATCGGCAAAAATACCAATTTCAGGGCATGCTTGAGGTATGAGTGCTACATTTTTTTGCACAAACACGTCAGGGCGCGTGTATTTCCAATATTCGTCACGCCGCTGCGGCAGGCCCTGTTCTTGTGCCCGTGCCGATGCTAATTGACGAGCATTTTTTGCCCATGCACCAGAATTAGAGATTAGTTCTGCGTCATGCAGCGCGCGGTCAGATATTACCTTTGGAGAGGACGCAACCATTAGGCTGTCTCCTCCAACAAGTCGGCATAGCCATTATTTTCAACTTCAAGTGCCAATTCAGGGCCACCAGATTTGATGATGCGCCCGGCTGCCATGATGTGCACGACATCAGGCTTTATATGGTCCAACAGGCGCTGGTAGTGAGTGATCACTAGAAAAGTCCGCTTACCATCCCGCAGGGCATTAACTCCTTGGGCAACAAGCTTCATCGCATCCACATCTAAACCGCTGTCTGTTTCATCGAGAATACACATTTTGGGCTCAAGCATTGCCATTTGTAAAATCTCATTACGCTTTTTCTCACCACCGGAAAACCCAACGTTGACGGGGCGCTTTAGCATGTCTGCATCTATTTTAAGGTCTTTGGCCTTGGCACGCACAACTTTTAAAAATTCACCTGCACTCATTTCAGGCTCGCCACGCAATTTGCGTTGTGAGTTCACCGCTGTACGCAAAAAGGTCATATTGCCCACACCGGGAATTTCCACCGGGTATTGAAATGCGAGGAACAATCCAGCCGCTGCACGTTCCTCAGGTTCCATCTCTAGGATATCATTGCCTTCCAGATGTGCCGAGCCCTCAGTAACCTCATAGCCACCCTTGCCAGACAACACATAAGAGAGAGTAGATTTTCCAGAGCCATTAGGGCCCATAATAGCATGGACCTTGCCCGCCTCCAAAGATAAGTTAACACCCTTAAGAATTTGTTTATCTTCTTCTTCAAGTTGGACGCATAGATTTTTGATTTCTAACATTTTAACTTCCTGCAGCCTGGAATGGCCTTAATTTTGTTTCAACACTTATTTACGCCATTTTAGACATCTAGTTGAAAATCACTCAACGGTCAGTCCAGATCATCCAACGGATCCCTCGAGAGATATTGCTACCAGCGCCTGCGCCTCCATGGCGAATTCCATCGGCAGCGCTTGTAGCACTTCCTTACAAAACCCATTTACCACCAAAGCCACGGCATCTTCTTCTCCCATGCCGCGTGACCGGCAGTAAAATAGCTGGTCATCATCCACTTTTGATGTGGTGGCCTCATGCTCAACCCTGGAAGAGTTATTTTTTACTTCAATATAAGGCACCGTATGGGCACCACATTTGTCACCAATTAGTAGGCTGTCGCATTGGGTGTAATTTCGGCTATTTTTAGCCTTAGGGTGCATCGAAACCAAACCACGATAGGTATTTTGCGCTTTGCCAGCACTGATGCCTTTAGAGACGATGCGCGATTTGGTATTTTTACCCAAATGCACCATCTTTGTGCCTGTGTCAGCCTGTTGCATATTGTTTGCAATTGCAATCGAGTAAAATTCACCCTGGCTATCATCGCCGCGTAATACGCAGGATGGGTATTTCCACGTCACCGCGGAACCCGTTTCGACCTGGGTCCACATCACTTTTGAGCGGTCACCGCGGCAATCTGCGCGTTTGGTCACGAAGTTATAAATCCCGCCTTTGCCATTCTCATCACCGGGATACCAGTTTTGTACGGTTGAATATTTTATTTCCGCATCATCCAGTAAAACTAATTCCACAACCGCTGCATGCAATTGCGCTATGTCGCGCTGAGGAGCAGTACAACCCTCTAGATAGCTCACGTAGGACTCTTTATCCGCAATGATTAAAGTACGTTCAAACTGCCCAGTATTTTCCGCATTTATCCGAAAATAAGTGCTAAGTTCCATCGGACAACGCACGCCCGGTGGAATGTATACAAAAGAGCCATCAGAAAACACCGCACAGTTCAGCGTTGCATAGTAATTGTCTGAGACCGGCACCACTGTGCCAAGATATTTACGCACCAACTCGGGGTGCTCTCGGATAGCCTCAGAAATCGAACAGAAAATCACGCCAGCGTTCATTAGCTCAGCTTGGAAGGTGGTGCCAACGGAGACTGAATCAAATACTGCATCTACCGCAACTCGACGTTCGCCCTCTGGCGCCTCGACTCCGGCCAAAAGGGCCTGCTCTTTTAATGGTATTCCGAGCTTTTTATAAGTTTCCAATAGCTTGGGATCCACATCATCCAAAGACTTTGGTTTCTCCTCCATACTTTTTGGACGAGCGTAGTAATATTGATCTTGAAAATCGATTTTTGGGTAATCAACCATGGCCCAATCTGGCTCTTTCATCTCCAACCAACGACGGTAGGCCGCCAAACGCCAATCTAGCATCCATTCGGGTTCTTCATTCTTAGATGAGATCAATCGAACTATATCTTCGGATAGGCCTTTTGGCGCATATTCCATTTCGATTTCAGTATTCCATCCATATTTATATGCACCGGACAAAGCCTTAACCGCATCTACAGTTTGGGCATCTACACCATCTTTGACCTGAACGTCATCCATCACCATCACATTCCCTATCTGGCCGCTTTGCGTGCCAAAAACCTTCCATAAGCAGCTAGCCAAACTGTGGCAAACTGTTCTACTTCATCTTCCGTTGTCTCCAAACCCAGCGAAACGCGTATTGCGCAGCTCGCTACATCGTCATCATATCCCATCGCGCGCAATACTCGGCTGGCTTTTACCTTGCCAGACGAGCAAGCAGAACCCGCAGAGACCGCAAATCCCGCCAAGTCCATTTGCATTACTTGGGTCTCACCTTTCCAGCCCGGGGCTGCGAAGCAGCTTGTATTAGGCAGCCTAGCCATGTCGGCTCCTACTGAAATAAGAGGTTTTCCGCTGCCTTCCAGTGCCTTTTCTAGAATATTTCTAAGTTTCTCAATTCTGGCCCATTTACCATCGGCTAAATCGCGCGCTGCAGATTCTGCTGCAGCGCCAAATCCTGCTATACCTATCACGTTTTCAGTGCCTGCGCGTCGACCCATTTCTTGACCACCGCCGTGGATTTGCGCCGTAACTTCTTGGCCTGGCTTTAACAAAAGGCAGCCGACCCCCTTGGGTCCACCCAGTTTGTGGGCGGAGGCACAGGCCATCTCAGCACCGCTCCAGATGAAAGAAGTAGCCAGCTTACCAAAGGCTTGCGTCATATCGCAAAATCCTATGCCATGCGGTACAACTTGCACAATTCCCGTCTCAGAATTCGCCAGTTGCAAAGCGGTTTTGGCCGGATTTGCCACCATAACTTGGCCGGAAGTAACATTTAAATTAGGCTGCGCCCAAGCTGCGACAGCGTTATGTTCAACATCACCAGCGCTAAACCCACGATCCTTAAGCGCCAAGGCAGCCGCTTCCGTAGCACTGCCAGTAAAAACTATATCATGCGCTCCGCAGCCAAAAGCTTCAGATATTTGGTTGCGAGCACGCTCCACAATAGATTTAGCGCTACGCCCCTCAGAATGTACCGAAGATGGATTGCCCACCACATCCATCGCCGCAAGCATTGCTTCACGTGATTCGGAGCGCAGGGGGCTCGTGGCATTGTAATCGAGATAAACTCGGCGGGTCATTCGTCGACCACTTCAAAAAGGTTTGGCACTGCGGGACAGGGCGACAGAGTGTTCGAGACCACATCAGATAATCTTGTCTGATGCAGATAGACATAAACATGCGCGCTAAGCCCTTCCCATAAGCGATTGGTCACGCTTTGCGCCCTGCTGCCCGACACCCCACCAGATGCCCCCACTCCTTTTTGCATAGCATCCAAGGTTTCATCCACGGCTGCAAGGATATCAATCACTCGGATATCATAGGCTGGCCGCGCTAATCTATAGCCACCGTTTGGTCCGCGCATGGATTCTACCAATTTGGCGCGGCGCAATTTCACAAAAAGCTGTTCTAAATATGGCAACGATATATTCTGACGCCGGGCAATTTCTGTGAGCGAGGCCAATTCTGTTGGCGCCAGAAACGCCAAATCAGCCAGAGCGACCATTCCATAACGGCCTTTTGTGGAAAGTTTCATGTTAAATCACACTTTCATGCGGCATCTCAGGCCTATTTCGTTCAAATTTATTGACCTACCCGCGTCGGTTGCGTAACTCCGTTCTTAGAGCGGCGCGCCGCAAATAGATTTAGAATGGTTCTAAGCTGACACTTGTCCAAGGTCAAGCAAAGCATGCGCCCAAAACACACCAAAGGAACGATATGCCCGAAGTGATATTCCCTGGCCCTGAAGGCCGCCTCGAAGGCCGCTACCACCCTCAAAAAACTAAAGACGCGCCGATCGCAATTGTATTACATCCGCATCCACAGTTTGGCGGTACGATGAATAATAAAGTTGTGTATAATTTGCATTATGCCTTTTATAATATGGGGTTCACTGTTTTACGATTCAATTTCCGAGGTGTAGGCCGCTCACAGGGTGAATATGATTTAGGAATCGGTGAGCTGAGTGATGCAGCCTCGGCGTTAGATTACTTACAATCAATGAATACCAACTCCAAACATTGCTGGGTTGCTGGTTTCAGTTTTGGTGCTTGGATTGGTATGCAATTGCTGATGCGCCGTCCTGAGATTACGGGCTTCATTAGTGTCAGCCCGCCGGCTAATATGTATGATTTTAGCTTTCTAGCGCCCTGCCCGGCTTCTGGCCTGATGATCAACGGCTTAGCTGACCGCGTAGCCCCTCCTGCGGATACGGTAACCTTGGTAAATAAACTGCATGAGCAGAAAGGCATCACAGTTACTCACCAAGAAGTTGAAGGCGCTGGCCACTTTTTTGAAGAACCCCATATGGACCCAATGATTGATTCCGTTCAAACATATGTGCGGCGGCGCTTAACTGAAAACACACGTTAGAAG
>LAQD01000025.1:60654-76725 GCA_000981705.1 Rhodobacteraceae bacterium ASP10-04a | reverse complement strand
TTAGGTTTGATCAAAACCACAAGCTGAGTGATGCTGCCTTCCATTAATATATTGTATTGACGATGACCGTAGCGCCACTATATCAATTTCTTGCAACCGGTTGCAAACAGCGTGGAAAGTCGTGACATGAGTGACATAGGCATTGGAATTATTGGTGGTGGTTACATGGGGAAGGCGCATTCCGTTGCCTTTGCATCAGTGGCCAGTGTGTTTGACACGGAGCTACGGCCCCGATTAGTTACAATTTGTGCCAGTACTCCCGAAAGTGCTGAAATCTACCGAAAAGCCTACGGGTTTGAAAAAGCAACATCTAATTGGCGCGAAATGGTTGCCGACTCAGATATTCAAGCGATTGTAATAGCCTCTCCGCAAGCCACCCACCACGACATCGCCTTGGCAGCCCTTGCTGCTGGTAAGCCAGTATTATGTGAAAAACCCCTTGGGATATCACTTGAGCAAAGCAGGTCCATGGTAGCTGCGGCCAAAGCTGCCGGTATTTCCAACATGGTGGGGTTCAACTACATTCGCACCCCTGCCTCACAACAAGTCCGCAAGTTTCTTGCCGAGGGTCGTATAGGTGAGGTCACGTGGTTTCGTGGCGAGATGACAGAAGATTTTTTTGCAGACCCTGAAATCGGTGGATGGCGAGCACAGGGAGCAGCCAATGGGACTATGGGAGATTTAGCTCCACATATGATCAATGCAGCACATGCTTTTATGGGACCAATCAAGACGCTAAGCGCCTCGGTGGAAACCGTGCACAAGGTCCGTGATGGCCAAACGGTAACCAACGATGACCAAGCACAAATGATGTGTCGCTTTGAAAGCGGCGCGCAGGGGCATATGTTTTTCAGCCGCGTCGCTACAGGCCGAAAAATGGGCTATGCCTATGAAATACATGGAACAAAAGGTCATATCCGCTTTGACCAAGAAGATCAAAATGCGCTTTGGCTATACACCACCGAAGGTCCTCAGGAAGAACGCGGGTTTCGAAAAATACTCACAGGCCCTGCTCATCCAGATTATCTACCGTTTTGCCAAGGGCCAGGGCATGGGACCGGTTACCAAGACCAGATTATAATCGAGGCGAAAGATTTTCTAACGGCAATTGCCGAAAACCGCATAATATGGCCCACGTTTGAAGAGGGCATGGAAGTAAATCGTATTGTGACTGCAGCCCTCGATTCCAGCATCAAGCAGGCATGGGTTACTGTCGCAGATTATTAAATTTAAGAGGCTATAAGATGATTAAAATTGGTAATGCGCCCTGTTCTTGGGGTGTGGAATTCGCAAATGATGCCCGTAATCCTGATTGGCGACAAGTGTTGAAGGAAAATGCAAAGGCAGGCTTTACTGGAATCGAGCTGGGCCCTGTTGGCTATATGCCAGAAGAGCCAGCCATATTGGCAGAGGCCCTCTCTGAGTTCGACCAAGAGCTGATCGGTGGCGTCATTTTCCGCGCGTTTCATGATCCGGATGCTTGGGATGATGTGCTCGACGGTTCAATCCGTACCTGCAAGGCTCTTGCGGCCCATGGGGCAACACGTCTTGTGATCATCGACAGCATCTCCCCACGTCGCGCGCCTACCGCGGGACGCGCCGCAGAAGCTGAACAGATGGGCACTGCAGAATGGGAAGTTTTTCGAAACCGTATCGCCACTATCGCTAAAATGGGCGCTGAAGAATATGGTCTTTCCGTTGGTATTCACGCCCATGCTGCTGGTTTTATCGACTTTGAACCTGAGTTAGAGCGGTTATTGGATGAAGTGGACGACAAAATACTTGGCATTTGCTTTGATACAGGCCATCATTCTTACGCAGGCTTTGACCCAGTTACATTTATGAAAAAACATATTTCTAGAATTAACTACATGCATTTCAAAGATATAAATCCACAAGTTAAAGCGAATGTTATTACTAATCGTACGGGGTTCTATGATGCCTGTGGTGAGGGCATCTTCTGTAATCTTGGAGATGGTGATGTGGACTTTCCAGCAGTACGTCAACTTTTGTTGGATACTGGTTTTAACGGCTGGTGCACCGTAGAGCAGGACTGTGATCCATCTGGCAACACGTCTCCCGTAGATGATGCAAAACTCAACCGCGCCTATCTTCAATCCATCGGCTTTTAAGGAATATCTGAATGACAAAGTTAAAATGGGGTATGATTGGTGGCGGTGATGGTAGCCAAATAGGACCAGCACACCGCTTGGGCGCAGGTCTTGATGCGTTGTTTGACTTTACGGCGGGTGCATTGGATCACCGGCCTGAAGAAGGTATTCGCTATGGTAAAACCTTAGGGCTAGGGAATAGAGCATATGGCAGCTGGCAAGACATGCTTGCCGGCGAGCAGGCACAGGCGCATCCTGTCGATCTGGTCACAGTAGCCACACCCAATTCTACACATTTTGAGATCACTAAAGCGTTTTTGGAAGGCGGCTTTCACGTGCTTTGCGAAAAGCCTATGACTATGACGATAGAGGAAGGCGAAGAGATTGTAAAAATCTCTCACGCTACAGGCAAAATTTGCGCAGTAAACTATGGGTATTCTGGCTACTCATTGGTGCGGCATATGAAAGCCATGGTGGCTCGCGGCGATATTGGTAAGGTGCGGTTGGTTAATGCTGAGTTTGCTCATGGTCACCATGCGGATGCAGCCGATGCCGATAATCCTCGGGTACGTTGGCGCTATGACCCGGCGCAAGCGGGTGTATCTGCCCAGTTTGCCGATTGCGGTATACATGCACTTCATATGGCATCTTTTGTTACAGGCCAAGAAATCACTAAGTTGAGCGCGGATACGGTATCCTGTATCAATGTACGGGAGCTCGAAGATGATGCAATGGTTAATTTTCGTATGGATGGCGGTACAGTGGGTCGTTTATGGACTTCATCCATCGCAATTGGCCGCCAACATGGTTTGGGAATACAAGTTTTTGGTGAAAAAGGTGGTTTGCGTTGGTCGCAGGAACACCCAAATCAACTTTTCTATATGCCGCTGGGTGAAAGGCTACAGATTATTGAGCGTGGTGAGGGAAGTCTTTCACCAGAAGCAGACCGCACTACAAGAGTAACCGTTGGTCATGCCGAAGGAATGCCACTCGCTTTTGCTAATATTTATACCGATTTGGCCGAAGCAATTCATGCTTGCAAAGAGCAGCGCGCAATTGATCCAGCGGCAGACTTATATCCAAGGGCTGAAGATGGGTTGCGCTCTATGGCTGCGGTTTTTGCTGTGGCAGAATCTGGCAAGCGAAGCGGGGTCTGGCTAGATGCCCGTCCACCAATGTTTAAATAGAACTTACCCATGAAGGGGGCGCAATGTACCCCTTTCTACAATACGGCCGGGAAAGAGCACTGCCTTTGGAAAATATCTTTGATCTGAGAGCATAGAAACAACTAGCTCTATCGTACTGGATACAACCTGTTTTATTGGATTATGTATTGTAGTTAGGTTGATATTGGCCCACTGCGCCATTTCCATGTCATTCAGTCCGATAAAACCGATATCATCTGGTACTGAGAGCCTAGAGGTTTGGGCGGCGGACAGCGCACCAATAGACAAGACGTCATCGCCACAAAAATAGGCTTGAGCGGGTCCCGAAGCGATCAACCGTAGCATCTCTTCACGCCCAGCCACAAATGAATAAGCTTTAGCATAGCTAACGCTATGAGCGATGTGCGGGCTCTTACGAAGTTCGCCCAAAAAGCCTGCGTAGCGATCTTGGGTTGAGGTAGCAGTTTCTGGTCCACCCATAAAACCAATATTATCATAACCCCGAGCAATCAGAGTTTTACCAGCCATTTGCCCTGCGGAAAAGTTGTCGATGCCAACTGTATTGACCTTGGGTTGTGCTGAATGACGGCCAAAGGCATGCACAACAGGCACACCCGCGCGTTGGAAAGCTTCAGCGAAGCTTACAGGAAGAGTTGAAGAAGCTACTATAACCCCATCAACTGAATATTGCCGGAGCATGCGCACTGAATTTTCAGGATCTAATTCGTCGGACAAGTTTACCAACAAAGGGCGCAAGCCACGCTCTTGTAAGCCTTTCGTAACGAGATCAAAAATTTCTAAAAAGATTGGGTTGTGGAAGTTGTCAGACACTAAGCCAATCAGCTTGGTGCGCCCAGTTGTCAGAGAAGAAGCCAACGCATTGGGGCTATATCCTAAGACGCTAGAGGCCTCCATGACCTTAAGCCTGACCTTTGCAGAAACCGAAGCCCCTTCCGTAAACGTACGCGAAACAGCAGAACGTGACACGCCCGCCATTTCTGCAACATCTTTTAAAGTGACTGCCATTCCTTTTTGATATCCTTTATTCTGTATTTTGGTTCGTATATTAAATTATAACTAGCTAGTGCTAATATTATATTTTGATTATAAAAAGCCATGATCAACGGATTGAAACTCTATACTAATTATTATTAACATATTTACATATGTGAGCAGTATTTGATCATAAATCTTTTTTTTCATTAGCAATATCTTTAGGTAAAATGAAGTCAAAAAAGAAAACGTAAATTGAATAAATACCTATGCTACCTACCAATAAAGCCCAAACTTGGTTGCCCATTAAGCCTTCTATAACCGACCAAGAGAGAAGTAATATCACGAGTAGAACTCGACGCCAAAGTTGTATAAAAAACGGATGCCGCAATTCCAGTGATTTCAGACGTACTTTATTCATTTAAACACCCCCATATTAGACTGTTCCACCTAGAGAACCCTCGAGTGTGGCCAATTCTTGACCACCAGCCATGAGGTTTTGAAGATCCTCTGGAGTTATGTCGCCACGCATCGCCGTACCATGAGTTTGGCCACGGTTTAACACAGTAAAGCGATCTCCAACTGCAAGCGCGTGACGGACGTTATGGGTAATAAATACCACCGCCACTCCCTCATTACGTACCTTATCGATTGTAGCGAGTACGTTTGATGTCTGACGGACCCCTAATGCAGATGTGGGTTCATCCAGAATTAGTACTTGCGCACCAAAATGGACCGCTCGGGAGATTGCAACTGTTTGCCTCTCACCTCCAGAGAGAGTACCGACTGCTTGGTCAGGACCGCGTAAGTTAATACCCATCTTGCTCATAGCTTCCATTGTTTTACGATCAGCATATTTCCGATCGTAGAACTGGATACCCGCGATTTTCTTTGTTGGTTCATTGCCTAAGAAAAAATTCCGACTGACCGACATCAGTGGGATCATTGCTAGGTGTTGGTGCACAGTTGCAATACCCGCTTGCATCGCATCGCGTGGATTATTAAAAAACTTTTGTTCTCCATTAACAATAATCTCACCTTGCGTCGGCTTCACCACTCCTGACATAGCTTTGATAAATGTAGATTTCCCTGCGCCATTATCACCTAACAGACAATGACACTCCCCCGGGTAAATCTTTATTGAAACTCCGGCTAGAGCTATAACAGGCCCATAATGTTTTCGGATGTTCCTCATCTCTATAATAGGGGTTACCGCAGCTTGAGAATTCATATTAACGCTCCCCTGTAATTAAGCGACGGATGTATGTGTTCAGTATGACGGCACCTAACAGTATCAAACCAAGAAAAACTCGAAAAAGAGAACTCTCTACCCCAGCAAAAAATAAGCCTTGTTGAACAACTCCAAAAATCAAAGCGCCTAAAGCTGCACCAATTACAGAGCCATAGCCGCCAGTCAGCAGTGCGCCCCCAATAACAACAGCTATAATAGCTTCAAATTCTTTCAAAAGACCTCGGTCCGCCCCAGCAGAACCAAACTCCATAACTTGACAGGTCGCAAAGACTGTTGCGCAAAAAGCTGTGAACATAAACATCAATATCTTAACTTTATTCACTGGGACGCCTGAATTTCGTGCAGCTTCAGCATCACCGCCTGATGCAAAAATCCAATTACCAAACCGTGTCTTAGTTAACAATATATGACCAAACGCTACGAGTATTAGTGCCCACACTATGAGCATTGGTATTCCGTTTACTACTGGCTCGCCAGCGCGTGTACCGCGAGAGAATACACTAATAATACCAAGATCACCCAGATACTGAAAAAATCCCATAAATAGTTTTTCGCCAAATACCGCTCCCAGCCAATCTCCTTCAGCAGCTTCTCTAATTCCCCCAATAATAGTTTTACGTTCTATAGTTTGTGGAAGAAAAATTGTGAATCCGCGCAAAATGAAGAGAAAGGCCAGAGTAACAATAAAACTTGGTAATCCAGTTCGTATGCAGATGAAACCATTCAGTGCTCCAATTGCAATGCAAATGGCAAAAGTCAGCAATATTGCCATCCACATGGGCCATCCAAATGTAACACCAAAAATTGCTATTAGCATTCCGGCAAATCCGATCATAGAACCAACACTAAGATCAAACTCACCAGCAATCATTAGCAGGCAAGCACCCACGGCAATAATCATGAATTGCGCAGATACAATGGACCAGTTTAGAACGCCCTGCGAGCTGAACATCCCACTATCGGACGCAAGAAATATAAATATAATAAAGACTACTATGGTTCCTATAATCCCTCCAAGTTCAGGACGGATAAGAGAGTTTCGAAAAGCAGACATCTCTTTAACACGTTCATCTGGAATAGATATTTTATTATTCATCAAATCCACCCTATAGTCTTTACATAAAAAAGGGGCGGAACTTTTGTTCAAAAAGCTCCGCCCTTCTTAGTTTTAGCGGAATTCGCCAGCAAACTTTTCAACCATCTCAAGACCAGAAGCAGTTACAAACCCTGGGCCAGAGTTGATGTTGTTTCCAGGAAGAACACCATAACGATGGTAGTTGGCCATCACAACAACTGGTAAGTAAGCTTGCAAGAATGGCTGTTGATCGATGCCCCAGCTAATTACGCCAGCCTTGATACCCTTTACAATCTCTGTACCGAGATCAAATGTTCCAAAGTAGATATCACCTGCCATACCGTTCTCGTCCAAAGCTAATAGAGTAGGATCTGCAGATGTTGGGCCAAGTGTTAGGACAGCGTCGGTATCAGGATTAGCAGACAAATATGCTAAAACCCGATTTTTAATTTCGGATGGATCTTGACCTGAGTCAATCATCTGGTTGCCAAGTTCTATACCAAGGCCATCTGCAAAACCTTGACAGCGATCTGTAGATGATGGCGATGAGATATAATGGTTAACACACAAGAAGCTGGCAACGCCATCGCCGTTTGCACGCAAACCAGCAGCATATCCTGCATCATACTCAGGCTGACCGACATACATAAGAGCGCCTACTTCACGCGCCTGTTCTGGTGTACCTGAATTCATAATGATAACATCAACACCACTGGCTACTGCGTTCATTATAGGACCTTTTAGTACACTATAATCTGCAAGGGTAGTTATAATCCCGTTTGGTGCAGAAGCTGCAGCCTGGTCAATAATACGCGCCATATCTCCCAAATCACCTGTTGGTGGATTGCGATACTCAACATCAACGCCCATTTGCTCTCCCGCAAGGGCAATGCCATTTTTGATTGTGTTCCACCAGCTGTCACTATCAGGTGCGTGGCTTACAAGTACATATTTCAAGTTATCACCGTGGCTACCAGCCAGGGCTGTAATCGGTGATGCAAACAACGCAGCGCCAATTGCGAGTGACTTTATTACGGTTTTCATGAGGTCCTCCAAGACGAAGTTATATTTTTTGCTGTCAAACGAATATTATCGCCGACAATTAGTAGGTAAGCATATGATTATTATATTTGCAACCGGTTGCAAAAATCCATTTTATTTTTTCGAACGCCATAAAAATTTATAAAATCATTGATTGAAAATCAAATATGAATCTTTACTCGTGTTTAACAAAAAGATTGCAATGTTATCTGATAAGTAAAGCACAATTTAGAAAAATATTCTGTAGGCTGACCTACTCAAAGTCCATAATCTCTAAAATGTGATAGTTCAATTATTCTGAATCGACTAAAAGAAGTATCTGTTACAACTTCAATCGATACTTAGTCCACTTGGAACACTTTCTGGTATACCAAGCGTCCCTAACTTAGCAGATTTTCCTGTTAAGCTTTCGAGAAAGGTTACTATATCGGAAACTTCCTGATCACTTAGAGTTTTTGCCAATATATCAACTTTTTTACTTTGTCGCTCCATTTCAAATCGATCTGATTGAACCACAAAATCTATATTTTGGAGCCAAGGAACCAAAGGTAGTTCAGCCATATTACGTTGCCATTTAATGCGCATACCTGCTGGGTCTAAGTGGTGACGCACAATTCCCTCTAAAGTAGGATAGGCACCATTATGACCATATGGGGCAGTCAGGGCAACATTCCGAAGGCGTGGAGTTTTGAACCGATATGCATCCTCCACCAAATCGCTTTCCCCCATACGTCCGATATCGCGGGCTGCAGGATCAAATCGTCGAGTTCTACCAGGTCCAAAAGCTGGTAGTGAAAGCGCATAGAATTTCTGATCACTCAAAAGAGGTCCACTGTGGCAAACTGAACATCCTCCACTTCCAAAAAAGACTTTTCGCCCTCTCTCAGCGGCTTCAGGCAGATCGGTTCCATTTCTAATAAAATCATCGTATGGGCTGTCATAGCTTTGCCATTCAAGGTTAATAAAGTCTCCTAATGCCCTAGCAATTTCAACGATGGTAATATTCTGAGGGATATCTATATTGTCGAAGGCCTCTACAAAAAGGTCGCCATACTGTGGAATTAGGCGCACCCTTTTGGCCAATATAGGCCAAGCAGCATCAATACGATCATGAATGGCCCCAGCGATTTCATTTTCTTTAGGATTTCCTGCCATTTCGAATTGTGCAACAAGCGGGAAAATTGCTTGAGCAGATATTAGCGAGTCTAAGCCATTTGGCAGCCATTCTTGTGCCGGTGAGTTAAAGCCATTTTGGTAAATATCACTAATTTCAAGACGACCATCATGAAACATAACATTAATCGATTTGTGTCCCAAGTTCCATAAAGCACTTGCATTTCTTGGAATACGCTTCCGAATTTTCTGAGCATCTTTGCCAGGAGTTCGCTCTGGGCCGAGCCCCAATCCACCCTCACCTATACCAAGGCTCAGACCATCTCCCCCACCGTGTTTGGGATGGTGGCATGTGCTGCAACTTATATTTTGGTTGCCAGATAGAACTTTATCATAAAATAAAAGTTGTCCAATACTTGCTTTTTGTGGATCAATTGGGTGAAATTGATTTTCGGATATGGGATACTGTTCAGCAGTACTTGGCGAGGCCATAAGTAACAGGGAAACCAAAAGATGCGGTATTTTCGACCAAGAATTATAGGTTACTTCAGAGGGCTGCTGATGGGTGTGGCGCTTATTATTAGCAGCACACAGGCTCATGCAGAGCTTGAGGAAGCGCGAGACCTTATGGAAGAGGGGAAGTTTATTGAGGCTCGTACCGCCCTGTGGCCTGCCGCTCGCTCTGGAAATGCAGAAGCAGAGGAACTGATAGGCGTGATGTATGCAATGGGTTTGGGTGTGGAGCAAGACTATGAGCGCGCGTTTGAGTGGTATTTGCGGAGTGCCATGAAAGGTCATCCTGGAGCTCAGTCTGGTGTGGGTTGGTATTATGAAGTTGGACTGGGCATGCCTGCAATTGATCTTGTACGCGCTTATCTCTGGTATGTGCTGTCTGCCATTGGCAACGATCCTGACGCAATGATCAGTCAGGAAGAAGTAGTTAAAAAAATGACAAAGGAACAGATTAATAAAGCTCATGTTTTGATCGATGATTACCGTGTTTGGCTCTACCCATTCAGATAGGCTAGGTTTCAAAATATTAAAATAGTATCTGTTTAACAGCAGGTGAATTCAAATTACTCCTATGCCATGCCGCGCAAGTGTTGCCTGCGCGACATGTTTTTCAGTTTTACTGAATATCCGCTGCACGACCTGCGTTGAGCTCAGTTTCTGCGGTTGCAACAGCAGAAGTTAAAGCATTGAATATTGCCTCGCCACCTTCAACGTTTGACTTAAACCAATCATAGACTGGAGCTGCTGCGTCTTTAAACGCTGCTTTTTCAGCTGGCGTTGGAACATACAGATCACCACCACCCAAAACAAAGTCAGCGTATGCCTGAATTGACTTTCGTTTGGGAGACGCAAAGGTTGCCTGCTGCAATTGAGCAAAGCCATCAACTATGATTGTGCGCATTTCAGCCGGCATTGACATAAATTTATCATTCGACATCCACCAAAGTGCACCCATATACGCATGACCGTCTAGCGTTACGTATTGCAATCCAGCATCAGGAAATTTCATACCCATAATGTCAGTTATGCCGTTTTTAGAACCTTCAACGACCCCTGTTTGAAAGGAAGTAAACAGTTCAGGCCATGGAATAGGTGTAGGAGAGGCACCAAGGGCTTTGACTAATTCTTGTGGAAGATCTGCTACGACAGTGCGGATTTTTAAACCAGTCATATCACCAGGGTTTTGAACGCGGCGCTTTGTATTAGCGAAATTACGCCATCCACCAGTATTACCAATTGTCATTAGGCGAATTTTTCCACCAGAATTATTTAACGCCATTTTTCTTACTGTACGGGTGAAATCGCCTGATAAAACATGCTCCGCAACTCGATCATCCGCCATTAAATAAGGTAAATCTAGCACTTGCACATATGGGAAAATGCCTGCGGCACCACCAGATGTGGAAATATACACATCAATTGAACCATCGGCGACACCCTGCAAACACTCTGCACCTTTTGAGCAAAGCTGAGTACCGATAAACAGTTCTACTTCAATTGCTCCGTTCGAAGCACTTTCAACGAAATTTTTGAATACAACTAGACCATCATAATCTTCATCATTTTCGTTAGAATTCGCTGTAGCGCGAATTGTAAAATCGGCTGCCTGTGCTGAGACAGCACCAGTTGCCAGAATTGCCGCCGACATTAGCGACTTTATTGTACCTTTTAGCATATTATCCTCCCTAGATTTTTGCTGTTTAGGTTAATTCACGAACCCCGTTAAACGTGGGATCGTCATCGAAATGGCTGGAATATAAGTGATTAAAAAAATCACAACAATTTCAACCAAAAGGAATGGCATAATAGCTCTAGCGATTGCTTCTACCCGTTCACCTGAAACAGATGAAGCTACGAAAAGAACTAGGCCCATTGGCGGTGTTGCAAGCCCAACTGTTAAATTGACACTCATAATTATTGCAAAATGAATAGGATCTACACCCAGGCTAATAAAAATTGGGCCCAAAATAGGTCCCAATATAATAATTGCGGGGCCAGCATCTAAAAACATCCCTACTATAAATAACAAAATATTAATTAAAAATAGCAGAACCAGAGGATTGTTTGAGAGTGAGACAATGTAAACAGCAAGAATTTCTGGGGCATGACTAAGGCTAACCACGGTTTTAAATGCCATTGCAGCACCAACTAAAAGCAAAACAACTGATGATGTCATTGCCGCTTTTGTAAGTACATTTGGAAGATCACTAAAGCGAAGAGATTTCAGCACAAATAAACCTATAAATGTGGCGTATCCTACCGCAACCGCTGCGGCCTCAGTTGGAGTAAAAATACCACCAAGAATCCCGCCCAGTATAATAACAGGCGTTAAAAGTGGAAAAAAAGCTTTTAGACTTGCGTGTCCACGTTCATTCCATGTGTACTTCGCACTCGCAACTGGAAAATTGTACCGATCAGCCATAACTTTTACAGTCATCATTAATCCAAGGCCAACCATTATTCCCGGAACTATCCCCGCTAGAAACAAGGCCGCAACGCTTTCACCCATTACGTATGCATAAATTATCATAATGCCTGAAGGTGGTATAATTGGTCCAATAACTGAGCTGGCGGCGGTAATAGCTGCTGCAAACCGACGTGTGTAGCCTTGTTTTTCCATAGCGGGGATCAACATGGACCCCAAAGCTGATGTGTCCGCAACCGCTGAGCCTGATAAACCTGCGAACAACATTGACGATAAAATATTCACGTGAGCTAATCCGCCCCGCAAGTGACCCATCATTGCTTGGGCAAATTCCACAAGCCTACTTGTAATACCGCCACGGTTCATTAGCTCCCCTGCAAGCATAAAAAATGGGATAGCCATTAAAGGGAAGCTGTCTATCCCATTGTAGACGTTTCTATAAAGAAGGCCGATGTCTCGTTCTTGACCATTCAACCATAATAAAAGGCCTGGCGCAGCTAATAAACCAAAAAAAACTGGCAAACCAATGAGGAGAAATAACAAAAATAGTGGTAAAAACCAGAGTAACATCATTCTACCTTTTTAATTTCAATTTCAAGGTTAGGAACAGGCCTAAGTTTTATATTTTTGTCACCCAAAACTATAAGTTGTCTAAGTATCATCTCAATGTTTACAGCAATCATGAGCGCTACTCCCACAAACATCGAGAGATACATCCAAGCAAGTTTCAACTTGATCATTTTGAAACCAATTAACTGCAATGGAATTTTTAGCGATGCACTGGAAAACAGCCAGCCCGAGTTGACATGTTTCCAACCTAATTGAACAGCTACCGAAAGCACTATTAGTGAAGTTAAGGCTAAAATCAGTGCGAGAAGAGATACACCGCGACGAGGTAGAAATCGGTGCAAAGTATCAATAGCCACAAATCCACTTTGTCTTAACGCTATTGGAGCCATTAAGCCAGTTAACCATAGCATTAAAAAACGTGCAGCTTCGTCAGGCCACGGGAGTGCATTGTTTAAAATATAGCGACAAAATACCTGCAATAGAATTACAAAAACCATTAGCGCTAAAGCAATTGCCGAAATAGATCGTCCAATTCTGCCCGCAATATCGTTAAAAAACTGAAGAGGCTTTAGTATTTCGATCATAAAAATCATATAGCTGCACTCTCTTTTGTTGCAACTAATTGGTCGGTTGAAGCTTTTGACAACTTTATATTACTAAAATTACCTTGTTGAAAAATAAGCGGCTCACCAGCCGTATAATCGAAAAAATCAACATGCCCAACTATAATTGTATGGTCACCACCCGGGTACTGAGCATATTGGTGACAATCTATTCTAGCGAGACAATTAGATAGAATTGGCACACCATCTTTGTTGGTTTTCCAGTCCAAGCCATCGAAGGCGTCAGCGGCCTCAGAAAACGCGTCACAAATATGCTTTTGCTTATTGCTAAGTATATGTATGGAATAATTTTGCGCTGTTATAAAAGCGTTATACCGTCGTGATACTTTGGCTGGTGACCACAAAACCAGTGGTGGATCCATTGACACACTAGCGAAGCTATTGGCGACAATACCCTTGGGAATACCTTTATCGCAACAGGTTATAATTGTAATCCCTGTTGCAAACTGTCCCAGAGCAGCCCTGAACTCCAGTAAGCTTTCTACAGGTCTAGGAACCAATTTTTTCAATTTAATTTGCATTTTTATGCTACCTCATGACCTTGGGCAGTAGTATAAATTTCAAACCATGTTTCGCGGTCCATCGGTAACGAGCAACTCCGCGAAAGCGCTTTAATCCGACTCAAACTATTTGTTCCCAAAATTGGCATTATGCGGGCTGGATGGGCCAAAAGCCATGCCACACTGGATGATGCAGCATCGCCGTTTCCTATCTCAGTTAAAAGAGACAACAAAGCTGGGTTTTCATCTGAAAATAATAAACCACCCGCCAAGGGTGACCATGCCATAGGTGGAATGCCACGCTCTTGCAAAAATGCCAAATCTCCATTGGTAAAGGAACTGTTTTCTAGCACACTCATTTCAATCTGGTTGGTGACAAGTGGTGTTTCCATAGCAGATTGTAGCAAATTCCAATCATGAGGGCGAAAATTTGATACCCCGACACTCAACGCTTTGCCAGATGCTACTGCAGCATCTAGTGCTGCACCCGTCTCGTGGTGGTCCATAAGCGGATCAGGACGGTGTATCAGCAGTAAATCAATGTGATCCGTGTCCATCAAACGCAGCGAGTGATCAACTGATGTAGAAATATGAGCCGCTGAAGTATCGTAATGCTTGACCCGCGTATTGGCATAACGTCCTGCCCCCACCAGAATACCGCATTTGGTCACAATTTCGATCTGGTCGCGCAGCTGCGGCGTGACGCGAAGAGCATTACCCAGAACCTCTTCCGCCTCGTATCCGCCATAGATATCAGCTTGATCCATCGTTGTGATGCCCTGCGCCAAACAAGCTTCAATTTTAGCCTGAACATGTGACGGGCTGGTATCGGTGTCATCCGAAAGACGCCACATGCCATAGATCAACCGGCTCATCGTGACGTCATTACTAAGAGAAATACGTTCCATTATCGTCGGGGTCCATTTCCTAGGGGTGTTGCAGGCGTTTCAGTCGGCACACGCCCATATTCATGCGGCAGCGAACAGGTTTTCAACTCGGGCAAAACCAATTTGCCCACATAGTCACATTCGTCAAGATGTGGATATCCTGAAAATATAAAGGAGCGCATGCCCATTTTCTGATAGGTTTCTATTTCGGACAACACCTGATCTGCAGATCCCACCAATGCGGCCCCACAGCCGGAACGGGCGCGCCCGACCCCGGTCCAGAGATGCGGTTCAATGAAACCTTCCATATCGGCTAAATCTCGGTTGCGCGCCTGTCGCGATACTCCTAGGGAGCCGCTATCAAGGGCGCGGTCACGGATTGCACTGCCTGTGTCATCATCCAACTTTGAAACCAATTCGCGAGCAAACTCTCGGGCCTCGGCCTCCGTGTCACGGACAATCATATGCACTCTCAACCCGTAATCTAGTGTGCGGCCATGCGCCTCGGCGCGAGTATTGACTGCAAGCATCCTATTGGCCAGATCCTCTTTGCTCTCTGGCCACATCAAATAAACGTCGCAATGTTCCGCACAAAGTTCAATAGCATCGGGTGAATAACCACCAAAATACAGCAAAGGCCCACCATTTTTCTGATAGGGTCGCGCAGGCTCTGTGCTGACCCCCTCAAAATTGTAAATCTCGCCATGAAAGTTGATCTGGTCTTGAGTCCAAGCCTGTTTCAAAATTTGGACCACTTCACGAGATCGCTGATAGCGGTAAGGGCTCGGTTCTTTTTGACCAGGGAAATCTGAGGAGATAACATTAAGCGTCAACCGACCCTTAAGCATGTGGTCCAGCGTCGCCACTGAGCGCGCCAACATGATGGGTTGCATCTCACCACAGCGGATTGCTGCCAGCAAATTAATCTTATCAGTGATCGGCGCACAGCCTGCCACGAAAGACAGCGTGTCTTGCCCTACCTGATAAGAGGATGGACAGAGGATGTTGCGAAAACCATTGGCCTCAGATTTTTGTACAATCTGACTACAATGCTCCCAAGATGAGCGCAGCGCCCCATCTGGCATGCCCAAATACTGGTAGTCGTCAGAACAGAGTGCCGAAAACCACGATACTTCAGCGGCATTTAACCCTGCAGAGGTAATGGGAACGATACTCATGAGCAGATAAAAAACTTTGCTTGCATTCACTAATTTTAACCTGCATTTAGATGTAAATCAATAGTATATCAATTTTGGATATTCATGACACAAACCCCAACACATTCTGGCTCTTTACCAGCCTATGTGCAGATCAGCGAAGCCATTGCTCGGCGTATCCATGCCGGCCAGCTTTTGGGTGGGGAACGCCTGCCGACAGAGCGGACGATGGCGGCCGAGTTTGGGGTTGCGGTTGGCACATTACGCAAAGCCTTGCATATGTTGCAAAAACAGGACCTCATACAACCAAAGCATGGCTCAGGTAATTACATAACTTTTTCACCACAAGCATCTAATTTATATTCTTTTTTCAGATTAGAATCGCTTACTGGCGCTGGGCTTCCAACAGCTGAATTGCTTACCGTAGACCGGTTGACCAAGCCCCCAAAATCCCCCTATTTTGGTCCTAATACGCATGGATTTCGCTTTCGCAGATTGAGGTTTTTAGACCATCGTCCCGCAGCTTTGGAGGAGATTTGGCTGGATGGATCTGTCGCCACGTCTGTTGCGCGTCATGAGGTGTCAGAGTCGCTTTATCACACCTACCAAACTCGGTTTGGGTTTTGGATTGTGCGCGCTGAGGAT
>LAQD01000025.1:0-60495 GCA_000981705.1 Rhodobacteraceae bacterium ASP10-04a | reverse complement strand
GGATATGATATGACCCTGAACTATGGATTGATCGGCTGTGGTATGATGGGCCATGAGCATCTTCGTAATATTGCTCTGCTAGAAGATGCCAAAATCTCAGTAGTTTTTGAGCCAAACCCCGAGATGCGGGCGCTTGCGGCACAAACGTTGCCCCAAGCTGTGATGGTCGACAGTCTTAAAGCGCTTTTGGCGCATGACCCATTGGATTGCTTGGTGATTGTCAGTCCAAACCATTGCCACATGCCTCAGCTTATTGAGATTGCCGGCCAACGCGCCCTGCCCATTCTGTGTGAAAAACCCTTGTTCATCGATCCAGAAAATTTTGCGCTGGCGCAGTCATTTGCGCAATCTTACCCAGCTCTGGTTTGGGTGGCGATGGAATACCGTTATATGCCCCCGGTTGCCGCACTCATCGCACAGGCCCAAGAAATCACTGGCGGTATTAAAATGCTGACCATCCGCGAACATCGGTTTCCTTTCCTGCCCAAAATTGGTGATTGGAATCGCTTAAACAAACATTCTGGTGGTACATTAGTTGAGAAATGTTGTCACTTCTTCGACCTCATGCGGCTGATTTTGGAATCTGATCCGGTGCGGGTCGTGGCAAGTGCGGGGCAAGAGGTTAATCATCTCGATGAGACTTATGACGGCCAACCCTCAGACATTTGGGATTGTGGCTATGTTATAGTAGATTTTGCCAATGGCGCCCGCGGGATGCTGGAGTTGAGCATGTTTGCGGAAGGCTCCGAATACCAGGAGGAGATACATGCCGTTGGTCCAAAGGGCAAGATTGCCTGCAACGTACCCGGCCCTGCTCGGTTCTGGCCAGAGCACATGGCCAAGCTACCCGTGCCACATATCATCCTCAGCCCCCGCAGTCCGATGAACCCAACCCGTATAGACACGCCCGTGCCAACAGCGTTGCTGGCTGCCGGTGATCACAACGGCGCCACCTTCTATCAACACCAAAGGTTCCAAGCTGCAGTATTGGGCGGCCTCTCTCCGGAAGTGAGCCTCCAAGACGGTATTTGGGCTGTGCGCATAGGACAAGCCGCCCAGCAATCAGCCTTAGAAAAAAAGGTTATCGAGCTTTAACCTCAGCCTTGCGTCAGTTTTGACACTAAATTTAAGGTCGAGGGATCATTTCCAGAGCCGGGCTCTGCACCTGCAATCACAGGACCAAGAGCGGTGGCCAATTCCTTGCCCAGCTCAACCCCCCATTGATCAAAGGAATTGATCCCCAAAATCACACCCTCAACGAAGACGCGGTGTTCATAGAGTGCAATCAGCTGTCCCAAGCAATAGGGCGTCAATTTGGGATAGATCAACGTGGTGGAGGGTCGGTTGCCCTTGAATACACGATGGCGGGCTTGGCGCTCCAGCTCTGCCCCTTCAAAGCCTTTTGAGGCTGCAATGGTGCGAGCTACATCCAAATTGCGCCCAAGCATCAAAGCCTGCGACTGGGCCAAGCAATTGGCTTGCAAAAGCTGATGCTGATGGGACAAATCCGGCTCATGTCCAACTTGTGCAATCATAAATTCGCAAGGGACGACATTAGTGCCTTGATGGATCAGCTGGTAAAAGGCATGCTGCCCATTGGTCCCTGGCTCTCCCCAGACAATCGGGCCTGAGGCGACCGTAAGATCTTGTCCATCAATGCCCACACTCTTGCCGTTAGATTCCATTTCAAGCTGCTGCAAATAGGCTGGAAACCGCGATAAGCGTTGCTCATATGGAAGCACGGCCCGGGTGGCATAGCCTGCAACCTGTGCGTGCCAAATCCCAACCAAAGCCAGCATTACGGGGAGGTTGTCAGTGGCTTCAGCAGACTGGAAATGATAATCCATCGCCGCCGCACCGTTCAAAAGCGCGGTGAAATTGTCGGAGCCGATGGCGAGCGCAAGGCTCAAGCCAATCGGACCCCAGAGAGAATATCGTCCCCCGACCCAATCCTCAAAGCCAAAGACCTGATCGGGGCTGATGCCAAAAGCTGCGGTTTTATCAGTGGCGGTGCTGAGGGCTGCAAATTGACCCGCAGGATTAGCCACGCTCTGCCCCATCCAGCGCAATGCCGTTTCGGCATTGGTGAGGGTCTCAATGGTCGTGAAGGTTTTTGAGGCTACAATCACCAATGTGGTTTGCGCATCGAGCCCTGCCAAGATATCCGTCACATGCGCGCCGTCCACATTGCTAACATAATGTACTTTTGGTCCTTGTAAGTAGGGTTTTAACGCAAGATAAGTCATTGCGGGTCCGAGGTCTGAACCACCTATGCCGATGTTCACAATATCGGTATAGGCTCCGCCCTGTCCGTGGATAGTACCGCTACACACCTCTTCGGAAAATTTCAGCATCCGTGCGCGGATGGCCAGGACACCGGGCATCACATCTTGACCATCAACGGTGACAGATCCAGAGGACTGGCGCAGGGCGGTATGCAAAACCGCACGATCTTCGGTGATATTAATTTTTTTGCCGGAGAACATCGCCGCACGCATTTTCGCAAGTCCAGCTGTTTTGGTCAGATCAAGCAGCAGCGCAAGGGTTTCGCCGTCGATATTAGTTTTTGAATAATCGAAAAACAAACCATCAGTTTGTACTGCAAACTCATGAGCCCGACTTGCATCAAACAACGTTGTAATTTTGCGATCCTTGACCGCTGCGTACTTTTCTTTCAAGCCAGCAAACATTAATTATTCCTAACTTGGGCACCAATGCACAGTGGCATTTGGCAAAAACTGAGAAATTGGAGCATCGGCGGGTGAATAAATCTGAGCCCGTGCTAAGGCCGCTTTCTTTTCAGCACCCAAGATCAAAACATGGGTGCAAATGGCTGTGGCAAGCGCATTGGCGCTTAGGGTCACGCGAGGTTCAAGGTCTCCACCAACTGGCACTATCGGTACAACGGCGGCCGCCTCAGCGCTCTGTGCCGAAGCTAATTCTACAGCCCCAGGAAACAATGAAGCCGTATGCATATCAGCGCCCATGCCCAAAACTAAAACATCAATAGGCAAATAGGGTGCTACACGCTGCGACAAAGCTTCAGCACCATCTTTGGGGTTACATCCGAACTCATACAAAGCTACATAATTTGCGGCACGTGCTGCATTCACCAAAAGATGATTTTTGACTAAAGCAGTATTAGATCTTAAACTATCGCTAGGCACCCAGCGTTCATCAGTCAACATAATAGTAATGTTGGCCCAATCAAGATTGATCCTACTTAGAATATCAAACAAGGGCTCTGGTGTGCTTCCACCGGGAACCGCAAGTGTTGCCTGACCATTTTGAACCAATACTGACGATAATTCACTGGCCAATCTCTCCGCCAAAGCCCGCATCATCTCGGCCGCGTTTTGGTAGCTCAATAACTCCATCATTTAACCTCGCGCCAACGCCGGCCATCGCGATGTATTAGCGCCATCGCATCCTCGGGGCCGGCACTACCTACGTCATAAAGCTTCGGCACATCATTGCGGGTTTCCCAAGCCTTAATAATTGGATCTGTCCATTTCCAAGCTGCTTCCAC
This sequence comes from Rhodobacteraceae bacterium ASP10-04a, assembly GCA_000981705.1. GTDB lineage: Bacteria > Pseudomonadota > Alphaproteobacteria > Rhodobacterales > Rhodobacteraceae > Planktomarina > Planktomarina antarctica. The sequence goes on along the minus strand of LAQD01000025.1, from coordinate 56,966 downwards.
CTCATCACCACGCATGAACAGAGTTTGGTCTCCCCTGATCACATCCATAATCAAGCGCTCATAGGCATCAGGTGACTCTTCCGAATGCTCTCCAAGTGCATCTGCAAAGGTCATATCCAACGGTACATGGATCAATCGCATCCCACCCGGGCCAGGTTCTTTTATAGTTACATCCAAAGTCATACCCTCATTAGGTTGCAACTGAATGGCCAGAACGTTCTGCTTTTCATCACTTGATTTCCCGAAAATAGAGTGGGGTAGTTTCTTGAAAACTATTGCAATTTCAGAGGAACGCGCTTTCAATTTTTTTCCTGTACGTAGGTAAAAAGGTACTCCGGACCAACGCCAGTTTTCTATATGCGTTTTGATCGCCACATAGCTTTCGGTAAAGCTTCGTGGATTTTCAGCGTCATCACGGTAGCTATTTTTTGCAAGGGTAGCATCATATTGGCCTCGGACGACATGATATGCTTCGACTGGTGCTAAACTGCGGATCACCTTGAGCTTTTCATCACGTACGGCATCGGGATCAAAATGCGACGGTGGCTCCATTGCTATCAAACACAACAACTGCATCAAATGGTTTTGCACCATATCGCGCATAGCTCCAGATTTATCATAATAGGTGCCGCGCCCACCAACGCCAACCGTTTCGGCGACGGTTATTTGGATATGATCTATATATTGTGCGTTCCAGAGAGGCTCAAATAACAGGTTACCAAAGCGTACAGCCATCAGGTTTTGTACTGTTTCTTTGCCAAGGTAATGATCAATGCGGTAAATCTGGTTTTCCTGAAACTGCGCAGACAAAACTGCATTTAGGTTTTTGGCGCTCTCAAGGTCTCGACCAAATGGTTTTTCAACAACAATACGAGCTTTTGGGGTGGCTAGACCCCATGCGTTTAAGCGCGATGCAATATCTCCAAATAGACCTGGGCTAACAGAAAAGTAATAAGCATTTATACAATCTTTACGTATTAAAGCGGCCAAATCAGACCAACCATCATCTCCGCGGACATCAACTGACACATAATCCAACTGTGCTAAAAAAATATCCAACTGAGCGTTTTCAACATTTCTATTTGTATCAAATTCGCTGATAGCATTACGCATCATGTCTTGATAGTCTACCTTGCCTAAATCAGCGCGTGCAGCGCCAATAATGCGGGCGTTAAGCGGCATCTGACCCGAACAGAACCGACGGAAAAGGCCTGGTAAGATTTTACGACGAGCCAAATCGCCGGTACCACCAAAAATGATTAGATCAAAGGGATCAACGGGTATTACTCGGGAAACCATCTGACGATCCTTTAGTATGTTTGCGCTAACGGTGACTTACAACGGCTCAAAGCCTCTGTCCACCTTATAGGGGGCAATCACTTCTGTGTCAGCATGTTTACACCGGGGGTTTTCTTATTCTTATAGTGATGTATGCGTTAACTAAGTGCGTAGTTTGAAACAAGTTATTTATGGGCGAGAAAAATGTTATGGCCAATCACAATAAGTTTTCTAACCCCTTTACAACAGCCAAGGGTGATAAGCGGGCTCGGGTCACTTTGAAAAATCTACGAACGCTTTGGTTCAACACGGGCACCCTATGTAATATAGAATGTGTGAATTGCTATATAAACAGTAGTCCAAAAAATGATGCTTTGGTTTATATAACTGCCGATGAGGTAAGCGATTTCCTCACTCAACTGACTACTCTAAATGAGCCAGTCCAAGAAATTGCCTTTACTGGTGGTGAACCATTCATGAATCCAGAAATGATAGAAATAGCGCGCCGGAGTTTGGCCGCGGGGTATCAAGTGCTTATCCTTACAAACGCTATGCGACCTATGATGCGCAAGCATATGCAACAAGGTCTCAAAGAGTTACACGCCGCCTACCCAAAAAGATTGACCCTTCGGGTTTCCTTGGATCACTTCACTGAAGTTCAGCATGATATAGAACGAGGCAAGGGCGCTTTCAAAAAGACCTTGGTTGGTATGCATTGGCTCCGAGATGCAGGGATACGCATGGCAGTGGCGGGTCGCACATTTGGGGGGGACACAGACAGCGCAAGCCGAGCAGGTTACCAGTTATTGTTTGCCAGAAATAATTATAACATTGATGCGTTAAGTCCTGCTGAAACCGTTTTGTTCCCCGAATTAGATGAAAAGGTTGAAGTTCCAGAGATTACAACAGCGTGTTGGGGTATTCTTAACAAAAATCCAAATGATTTGATGTGTGCGTCCTCGCGAATGGTTGTAAAACGCAAGGGTGCCAATAAACCTGCGGTTGTGGCCTGTACACTATTACCATATGCCACAGAATTCGAATTAGGAAATACTCTGGAAGAAGCTGCGTCAGATGTGGCTCTCAACCATCCACATTGTGCAAAATTTTGCGTTTTAGGTGGAGCCAGCTGCTCAACTTAGGCCTGCAATTCCGCATCCCAGTAAAGAAAATCAACCCAACTTTTGTGTAGATGATTGGGTGGAAATTTTCGTCCAATATTACGGAGTTCTTCTGATTGTGGCTGCCGAATGGGTTTGCGCAACTGCAAGCCAGATAGTTTCAGGCTGCGTGAGCCTTTTTTGAGATTACACTTCGAGCAGGCGGCAACTACGTTCTCCCAGCTGGTGATCCCTCCCCGCACGCGCGGCACCACATGATCGAAGGTCAAATCCCCAAAATTACCACAATATTGGCAGGAGAACTCATCTCGCAAGAATAAATTGAACCGCGTGAAAGCCACGGTATTTTGTGGCTTCACATAGTCACGTAACACAACTACCGAGGGAATCCGTATCTCTGTTGTAGGTGAACGGACTATATCATCATATTCCGCTAAAACCTGCACTCTATCTAGCCACGCCGCTTTCACAGCGTCCTGCCAGCTCCAGAGCGATAGTGGATAATATGACAAGGGACGATAATCAGCGTTCAGAACCAAAGCAGGTTTTTGTTTCAATACCTCCGGGTCTCTTACCAAATCTATCCTAAAATTCTCAGCCATGCCAGTCGCCCCTACAGCAAGTCAAACAAAAAGTAAGTCATTGGAGGCGCCACGAAGGCGCCCGTCTGGATGCTTGAAAACACTATATATAGGGAACTAGATCAGGCAAGCCCTGTATGTAGAAAATTCGCAGAGAGTTATTCCATTCCGAGCTGTTGTCGCATGAAGGCCAAAGCCACCTCCAACCCATCGGGTCCAATACCATGGGCGGTTCCCGGCATTACATGAGCATAAACTTCCTTAAACCCAGCAGCCTCTAAGCCTTCGGCCGCATGGGGCAAAGCAGCTATGGGGACTACATCATCCTCATCGCCGTGGACCAGCAACACTGGCATAAAGGAAGTGACTTCGTCTGCCAACAACTCATGCTCCAGTAGCCGCCCCGAGAAAGCAACAACCCCTGCCACTGAATCCTCACGCCTTGGGGCTACATGTAGCGCCATCATCGTACCTTGGGAAAACCCAAATATAATTACCTGTTCCGGTAGCAGGTCATAATCAATCATAACACCATCGAGATAGGACTCCAAATCCTGAGCTGCTGAGCGCAACCCGTTGGCAGAATCTTCCTCCGAAGAGCCATCTATCCACGGAATGGGGAACCATTGCAGCGCCGTAGGTGACATGGCTGTATTTTCTGGCGCGTCTGGTGCCAAGAACATCGTATCCGGCATATGATCTGTCAAAACGTCAGCTAAGCCCATAAGATCGGCACCATTAGCGCCATACCCATGCAAAAAGATAACAGCTGAAGTCACATCACCACTTTCTGGCATCCGACTCACTGATTTCAAAACCCGTGTCATATTTTTTCCTTTTGCAACTTTAGGTGTTTGTAATAGGCCCATAATAGCCGCGCTGCAACGGCTCTCCATGGAGCCCATTCCTGCGCCAAGTTGGACATCTTTTTCGCATCAGGTCGCGTTGGCAAATTGAAGGCCAAACGGGTGGCTTCTTGCAGTGCTAGATCGCCATATGGAAACACATCCGTTCGACCTAAAGCCGTCAAAGCATAGACTTGCGCTGTCCAGCGTCCAATTCCCGTGATCTGAGTAAGTATATCTAATACCTCGACATCGGGCAAAATAGTTAAGCTGTCATAATCAATTAGGTTCTGCGATAGAGCATGCGCATAACGAATTTTGGGGCGGGACAGGCCAATCACTGCCAATTCTTCAACACTGGCACGCGCCACCTGTGATTGCCGAGACAGGCCTGCGTCTTCCAATCTACTCCAAATAGCCGCCGCAGAAGCTACTGACACCTGTTGGCCAATCACAACCTTAAATAGCGTTGCAAAGCCTGGCGGCTCACGCCGCAAAGGGATTGGGCCGCATAGTAAAAATATTTTAGAAAATTCAGGGACGTTTAACAAACGAACTGCAGTTTTTATGTCCTCCATACTGCCTATAGTTAGGATTTCCATTTATCCAGCCACTCTTCAACCTCTGCCAAGGTTTGAACACTTAGCGCCCCACTGGGCAACGGTCTGGCAATCATTAACACAGAAATTCCCAGCCTTCGCGCTGCGTCCAGCTTGGTCCGGCTCGAAGCACCGCCTGCATTTTTAACTACCAATACATCGACGTCTAACTGCCGAAACAACGACTCTTCATCTGCTACAGAAAATGGTGGCCGGCCAATTAGGTACTGACCATTAGGCCATGGAAATTCGCTATCCGGCGGATCAATCTGACGGCAAATCAGACGTGCATGCGATAGGTTGGCAAATTTGGGCAGGCTTTGACGGCCCGTGGCCAAAAAAACCACAGCGCCGGGCTTTATATAGTTAACGGCCTCGGTTTCATCGGTCAGTGTGAGCCAGTGATCGCCCACCATTGGCACCCACTCAGGCCGCTCAAACCGCAGTAAGGGCAAGCCCATCTCTTGCGCAATCTCAAAGCTGCGGCGGGTGATGTTGCTGGCAAAGGGGTGGGTGGCATCAACAATGGCTGTTATCTGATGCGCCTTGAGATAATCTCGAAAACCGTCCGCGCCACCAAACCCACCGTGACGCGTGTAGACGGAAAGCTTGCTCGGTTGCCGTGTCGCACCAGCAAGGCTTCCAATGGCCCGGATGCCCCACCTTGCGCAATACTGTGCTATTTGACGTGCCTCGCCAGAGCCTGCCAAAATCAAAACTGTCATATCTGCGCCAAAATAAACCCAGCCCGGTCAATCACAACGCAATCAACCGCTATTTCATCAGTTTTCAATATTGATTGGCAATTGCGCAAAGCCGCCCCAACCACCCAATGCGCCATATCTGGCCCAGCAAGGTTATAAGCTTCTAAAGCTGTGTTAGCCTGCGCCAAATTGGGTTGTCCCATCACATCCGCCAACTGTTGAAAATCAACTTGCGAGCGGCCAGAGTGCAAATCGCGCGCGCCCTGCGCCAATTTAGTCATCTTACCTATACCGCCTCCAACCGTGAGGCGCGGCACGGGGTGGCGCCCAAGATATTTCATCAAGCCACCCGCGAAATCGCCCATATCCAGCATCGCTGTTTCTGGCAAAGCGTGGAGTGCTTGCACCGCGTGCTCAGATGTGGCTCCGGTGCATCCTGCTACATGCGGCGTGCCTTCCGCCCGTGCCACATCAATGCCACGGTGGATTGAGGCAATCCAGGCAGCACAAGAGAAGGGTCTTACAATGCCGGTCGTGCCCAATACAGATAGCCCCCCCACAATACCAAGCCGTGGGTTCCAAGTTTTTAACGCTAATTCTGCCCCACCGGGAATTATTATGGTGATATCAACATCCGGATTTTGAGCATAAAATATTGCTAATTCATCCACCTGCGCCTGCATCATCTCACGTGGCACAGGATTAATTGCAGGCTCACCCACGCCAATAGGCAAGCCAGCTTTGGTGATGGTTCCAACGCCCGCACCCGCATGAAAGTGCACTCCGCCTGAAGAGGTCGCTATCCTCACAATGATCAGCGCGCCATGAGTGACATCGGGATCATCACCCGCATCCTTGGTGATGCCAATCTCAATCCAGCCATCTTTGGCTTCATGATGGGCAATCTGAAAGATCGGCCGTTCGCCCTTTGGCAGGGTGATTTGCACCTGCGAAAGCCGCGTGCCGCCCCAAAGCTCGCAAAGCCCTGCGCGCACGGCGGCAGTGGCACAAGCGCCGGTTGTCCAACCACGACGCAGAGGGGGAGTTTCGCTATGATCCATGCTTCCCAGTATATCAACGCATTTCATGACGCCAATCACAAAGCGCAGGTCGCTTGCACTCTATTTAAACGCAGCGTTATTCGTCATAAGGTTAGGTATGAACGATTCACCTTCTCTTCCCCCTAAAATCTGGCCTAAGCTGCGGCCTGGTTGGGTGTGGCTTTGCGGAGCAGGTCCCGGCGATCCGGGTCTGCTGACCCTGCATGCTTTAAACGCATTACGCCAAGCTGATGTGGTGGTCTATGACGCCTTGGTTGGCTCCGAGATTTTGGAATGGGCCGGCGATGCTAAGTTGATCTATTCAGGCAAGCGTGGCGGCAAACCCTCCGCTAAACAGCGCGATATTTCGCTTCATCTGGTGGAATTGGCCCGCGCGGGAAAACGTGTATTGCGCCTTAAGGGTGGTGATCCCTTCGTCTTTGGTCGTGGCGGTGAAGAAGCCCAGACCTTGGTGCAACATGGCATCCCGGTGCGCATCATTCCTGGTATATCTGCGGGCATCGGCGGTTTGGCCTACGCGGGCATTCCCGTCACCCACCGCGATGTGAACCAATCGGTTACCTTTGTCACCGGACATGACCAGTCCGGCGCCACACCGAGCTCTCTCGATTGGGATGGCATCGCGCGGGGCAGTCAAGTTATCGTTATTTATATGGGTATGAAGCATATTGATCACATCACGCAAAGCTTGATGGCAGCAGGGCGTAGCCCTTCCGAGCCGCTGGCCTTTGTCACCTCCGCCACACTTGAGTATCAACGGGTTGTGGAAAGTACCTTGGGCACTGCTGTCGCCGATGCGAAAGTTGCTGGCATTGAACCACCTGCTATTGTTTGCGTGGGACGCGCGGTGCTGATGCGTCAAGTTCTCGACTGGCAGTCAATGGAGGTCGGCATCCCCGCGCGCAATCTCGACCCTCTCGGACGAGGCCGTCCCGCAGAGAGCGCATGACACGCGTCATGATCGCCGCCCCCAGCTCAGGCGCGGGCAAAACAACTGTGACTTTGGCATTAATGCGAATCTTGCGCCGTGAGGGCATCCCCTTCCAGCCGGCAAAATCTGGTCCCGACTATATAGACCCGCGGTTTCATGAGGTGGCCGCAGGCTGCATATCGGTTAATTTAGACGCTTGGGCGATGCCCTTGTCGCAAATCAAAACACTGTCTGGACCGGGCAACTTGATCGTTGAAGGGGCTATGGGCCTATTTGACGGCGCTGGTTTGGCCGGGCGGGGATCTGCGGCAGATTTGGCAAAAATGCTGTCGCTTCCAGTGGTCTTGGTGATCGATGCGGCCAAAACGGCGCATTCGGTTGCGGCAATGGTGCAGGGATTCGCACGATTTGATCCAATTATCACGATCGCAGGAGTGATTCTCAACCGTGTTGGTAGCCCGCGACACCTTCAAATGCTGCAAGCAGCTCTGGCAGATTCGGGTATCCGGGTGTTCGGCCATCTGCTGCGCTCTGAAAACTATGCCCTGCCTGAGCGGCATTTGGGGTTGGTTCAGGCCAGTGAAAACCGAAATTTAGATTCCTGGATTGATCGGGTAGCTGATGCATTGGCTATGAGCCTTGATTTAACAGCTCTCTGCGCGCTCACCGGCAAAGCTATCAAAACCGAGTTCGCCCCCACCCCACCACCGGCGCAACATATTGCCGTGGCACGGGACTTGGCCTTTGAATTTTCCTACCCGCATCAATTGCGCGGTTGGCAAGAGGCTGGGGCTTCGCTGTCGTTTTTCTCCCCCCTAGCCGATGAAGGTGCCCCAAAGGCTGCAGGCTATATTTTCCTTCCTGGCGGCTATCCAGAACTGCACGCCCCGCAGCTGGCCTCAGCGCGTACCTTCAAGACCTCTATGGCATGGCATGCCGCCGCCGGAACCGCCATCTACGGTGAATGTGGCGGTTATATGGTCTTAGGACGTGGATTGGTCGACGCTAAGGGCGCACGCCATGAAATGCTGGGCCTTTTGCCACTAGAAACCAGCTTTCAAACACGAAAACTGCATTTGGGCTATCGCCAACTCACCCCTTTAAGCGATCATTTCACAGGCGTGCTCGGCGCACATGAATTTCATTATGCCACAACGTTGACTGCAAATGGCCCACCTCTGTTTGCTGCAGAAGATGCAGATGGCGTTTTTTTGGATAATATGGGGTTGCACATCGGGCAAACCTGCGGTTCTTTCGCACATATTATTAGTGGGCCATAACGCCCTTGAAGGTGACCCATGTCAGCAGAGTTAACCGACGATAGTCAGGCCAAGCGGAATGTTGCGGTTTTGGTCGCCGCCCAAGCCATTTTAGGCGGGCAAATGCCGATGATGTTCATCGTTGGTGGCCTAGCGGGCAGCATGTTGACAGGCAATCCTTGCTTTGCCACCCTACCGATTTCGCTGATCGTCTTCGGCTCCATGACAACAGCGCCTTGGTTGTCACCTTTGATGCAGAAATATGGACGTAAAACTGGATTTTTTGTAGGGGCCATTGCGGGCGCTCTTGGCGCTGCAGTTTCTGCCTATGGACTTTACATCGCCTCCTTCATGGTTTTCTTGGTGGGGGCTTATCTTTCGGGAATATATATGTCGGCGCAAGGGTTTTACCGCTTTGCTGCCACAGACACTGCCTCAGACCGCTTCCGCCCTAAAGCGATTTCATATGTTATGGCTGGGGGATTGATTTCTGCTATTTTTGGGCCTCAGCTAAATAAATTAGTGCAGGACGCCTCGATTATTCCATTTTTGGGCAGCTATATCGCGATGATTGCACTTAATTTGATTGGAATGTTTTTATTTCTATTACTGCGGCTGCCAAAAGGCACCGCCAGTAAACCCAAGGACATAGCCACCACACCGCCGCGCAGCCGCAAAGAGCTATTGCGCGATCCAAAGATTTTGGTGGCGATTTCATGTGGCATGGTGGCCTATGCTTTGATGAACTTGGTAATGACCTCAACACCGCTTGCAGTAGTGGGCTGTGGTTTGACCAAGAACAATGCCAATGACATCGTGTCAGCCCATGTGATCGCGATGTTCTTACCCTCATTCTTCACAGGACATTTGATTATCCGCTTTGGTGTTGAGCGCATCATGGGTCTTGGCTTGATCATTTTGGCAGGTGCTGGCGTCGTGGCGCTCAGCGGCATGGAGCTTCCAAACTTTTTCGTCGCCCTTATGTTGCTGGGATTCGGTTGGAACTTTGGCTTTATTGGCGCAACCACACTTTTGACTAGTGCCCATGCCCCGCATGAACGTGGCCGAGTACAGGGCATGAATGACGCGATTGTCTTTGGCTGTGTGACAATTGCTTCTATCGCTTCAGGTGGCTTGATGAATTGCGCTGGCGGTTCGGTGGTCCAAGGCTGGGCTGCGGTAAACTATGCGATGGTACCCTTCTTGCTGTTGGCAGGCTCGGCCTTGCTGTGGTTGGTGATGAACAACAAACGCGCAGCCTAGCAGCAGCGCCACGCCCGCCAAGCTCGCGCCATGGCTGTGAAAATTGGGAAGTCAGGTATAGCGCCCATTTCCACCACCCCAGGTCTGTGCATCACAAAGCGCAAAACACGCATGCAGTTTGCGGTCTCAATCAGTGCTGGAGATCGAATATCCGGGGCTTTCTTTGCATAAGCTATTTTACATAAATCGCTGTAAATATGTATATTTTTGTCCACCGACCAAACAGGCACCTTCAGCTCAATCAAAGCTGGGATACCACGTAAGAAACGCACAAGACCAAGCCGGGTTGCATGCACCTCTAGCCCGGTTAGATCGTCAGGCAGATGGCCCAAACCATCAAGAGCTGCAAGCATTGGGCCCATAGTGATATCGCGTACATGGTTCAAAAGCGCCTCAGGCCCATCAAACCCTTCTTTATAAATATCCCAGCGGCGTGCCAAAACCATCTTATCAAGGGCCTCAGCCCCTTTTGGGGTTAGAACCTTAGCCAAGGCATCCACAACCTCATGCTTCCGTGCGCAGCCGTGCTCAATCTCTTCAAATACATCGCGCCACCATTGCAGGCGCATCTCTGCAATAACAGGCTCTTGGGTCATCCAAGGAGCGCGGGCCACCTCAGCGGCGGCTGCATAGATCGGCAGCAAGACCATGCGCACTTCAAGAGGTGCTGACATGGCTGCAGCGAAGCGCGCTGGGTCCGCACGGGATACTAAATTAGCACAGGCTTGTAGGCTCATCAAAGTAAGTCCGGATCAAATGCCTCGGTGATCACCGCCTCTGACAGACCGCCAGGCTTATCAACCACCTCAATGCCAGCAGCCTCTAGTTGCGCGCGCACCGCATCGGCTTTGGCAAAATTACGGTCAGCCTTGGCTTGGCTGCGGTCCGTCAGTAGTGCCTCAATCCGCACCTTGACGTTATCACTCGCTTGTTTAGGCTTCCACCAATCGGCATCAGCGGCCAAAAGCCCCAAAAACTGCCCTGCCGCCAAAACGGCATCCGCATCTCCGGCCTTAACCAGTTCATGCATCCGCGCCAAAGCCCCAGGGGTGTTCAGATCATTGGCCACATGGCCCAGTACCGCCCCATCCAAAGCCGCAGGGCGGGCGTTCTTAACCAATTTGTGCCATTTGCGCAATGTCGCCGCGGCATCATCCGCCTTCTTCTGCGTCCAATCCATCGGCTTACCATAATGGGTAGAAAGCAAAACAAAACGGATCACCTCTCCCGAAATATTCTGCTGCAAAAGATCCTGCACAGTGAAAAAATTACCAAGAGATTTGGACATCTTTTTTCCCTCAACCTGTAGCATTTCATTGTGCATCCATACCTGAGCAAAAGCACCATCTGGATGGGCACAACTGCTTTGTGCAATCTCATTTTCATGATGCGGGAACATTAGGTCGTTGCCACCACCATGAATGTCAAAGCTGTCGCCAAAGTGCTCATGCACCATGGCGGAACACTCAATGTGCCAACCGGGACGGCCTCGACCCCACGGGCTATCCCAACCTGGGGTGTCCGAATCTGAAGGCTTCCATAAAACAAAATCCATCGGATCACGCTTATAAGGGGCCACTTCAACCCGTGCACCTGCAATCATATCATCAATCGAGCGGCCAGATAGTGAACCATAATCTGGACAGCTTTTCACATCAAATAAGACGTGCCCCTCAGCGTTATAAGCATGTCCTTTTGTAATAAGACACTCAGTCATCGTGATCATCTGGGAAATATAGTCAGTTGCGCGTGGCATAACGTTTGGCTCTAACGCCGCCAACGATGCCATATCATCCAGATACCAAGCGATTGTCTCTTCTGTTAACTCTGAAATATTGCGTCCTGTGGCAGCAGCACGGGCATTAATTTTATCGTCAATATCAGTAAAATTACGTGCATAAGTAACGTAATCTGGACCGTAAACCTCCCGCAGCAATCGAAATAAGCTATCAAATACCACCACGGCACGCGCATTTCCGATATGGGCACGATCGTAAACTGTTGGGCCACAGACATACATGCGCACATTGCTGAGGTCCAACGGAATGAAATCTTCCTTGCGGCGAGACTTGGTGTTGTGAAGCATAATTTTGGTCATGGGCCGTGTCCTGAAATTTTTGAACGCAAAGACTGAAAAGGCTATTTTTAAAGAATAACATTGGCACCAAGTTTAGAAAACTGGCCCCAACCCTATTTTCAAAAAAAACAATTCATTTTGCATACATATCTGGCTCAACCATTCGTTTCAATTGCACAAAACCAAATTGACGAATCTATCTGAATGAGTCCAAGTCGAAACATGGACTTGGCAAAAAGAATAACCGCTGTCACCGAAGGTGAATCTGATGGATGGGACGTATTTTATAAAGCACGTGCGCTAAAGAAATCTGGTCAACCGATCATCGAACTAACTATAGGTGAACATGATGTTACCACCCATCGCGATATTTTAGCTGCTATGGGCCATTCGGCACGGAGTGGCCACACCGGCTATGCGGCAGTACCAGGAACTGACAATTTGCGTGAAACTGTAGCCCGACGCATTCAGGCACAGAGTGGCATAGCTACCACTGCGGCCAATATTATAATCACCCCCGGCGCCCAATCTGCTCTATTTTTTGCACATATGGCTGTGCTAAATCCTGGCGATGTTGCGCTATATTGCGATCCTTATTACGCAACGTATCCAGGGACAATTCGCGGTGTGGGCGGTGTGGAGAGGTCGGTAATTTGCAAACCAGAACTTGATTTCCAACCTACCCATAAAGACCTTAATGCAGCTGCCACAGGCGCGCGTTCTTTGTTAGTTAACTCCCCCAATAATCCCACCGGTGTAGTCTATGATAAGCCCACATGGGAGGCCATTGCCAAGACCTGCCAAGACCACGATCTTTGGCTCATATCCGATGAGGTCTATGATACTCAAGTTTGGCAAGGCAAGCATATCAGTCCACGCAGCCTTAATGGCATGATTAAACGAACTTTAGTGATCGGGTCTATGTCAAAGAGCCATGCTATGACAGGAAGCCGAATTGGTTGGATTTGTGGACCAGAGAGCGTTGTAGAACATCTGATAAACCTCGCCACGCACACTACATATGGGGTCCCAGGATATATACAAGATGCAGCTGATTTTGCTTTAAATCAAGGTATAGCAGCCGAACTAGAGGTGGCAGCACCCTTTCGTCGTCGTCGCAAGATAGCAATGGATTTGATAGATGGCCAAAACGTAGTGCACGCCGTGCCTTGTTCAGGAGCGATGTATATGATGCTTGATATTCGGACTACAGGACTCAGTGGTGAGGCATTCGCCCATGGCTTATTAAACGCCAAACAAATTGCGGTCATGCCTGGAGAGAGTTTTGGCAGAGCAGCCGCAGGTCATATTCGTGTGGCGATGACCGTGGACGATGCCCAATTCACAGATGCATTAGAAGTCTTATTAAACTTCGCTGCAGCTACTTCTTCAATTAAATAAAGTGTTGATACTTATTTTATCGATGCGTAACACCATATTTTTTTACACAAGGTTAGGCACAGGCTCCCTAACCGCCTGCTTTTTCTTCCAACTTAATCCATTCAGCTTCTGCAGACGCCAGAGCAGTCTGGCGTTCCAATAAAACATCAGTGGCTTTTTTAAATTTTATCAGATGGTCTGTGAACATATTGGGCTGGCCCAAAAAAACTTCCAACTTAGAAATCTCAGATTCAATCTGCTCAATTTCTGCAGGCAAGGCCTCCAAACGGTACTTTTCAGTAAATGAAATAGTAGACTGGACTACCGCATCAGCTTTGGATTTATTAGTTTTTTGTTTTGCTGCTTGCTTTGTAGTCATGGGCTGCTCTAAATTAGGCTTCTGCGTTTGGTAGTCACTCCACCCTCCCGCATATACGGTTGCTTCACCGCCTTCTTCCAGAGCAATGGTTGTTGTAGCAACTCGGTCTAAAAAATCCCGATCGTGGCTTACGAGCAGTACAGTACCATCATAGTCGCCCAAGACGTCTTGCAATAAATCCAAGGTTTCGATGTCTAGATCGTTAGTCGGCTCATCTAAAATAAGTAAGTTACTCTCTTGAGCCATAAGACGTGCAAGCAATAGCCGAGCTTTCTCGCCACCTGACAAGGATCTAACCGGTGCGCGCATTTGTTCATCCACAAACAAGAACTCTTTAAGATACCCAACCACATGTTTAGGTGTACCGCGCACCATGATCTGGTCGGAGCTACCAGAAACAGCCATGGAAGGGTCACTGGTAAGAGCTTCCCAAAGGCTAAGATTCGAATCTAGTTTGGTACGGCCTTGGTCAAATACCGCTATTTGAAGATTGGTTCCAAGCTTTACTGTGCCACTGTCGGGAGCTTGTTCCCCTAAAAGGGTTTTAATTAATGTAGTTTTACCAACCCCATTAGGCCCCACAATTGCCACGCGGTCTTTACGCTGCACTGTAAGAGAAAAATCTTTTAAAATTTCTAGGGAGCCAAAAGCTAAATCTAAATTTTTTGCCTCTATAACCTTTGCACCAGATTTTTGACCCGAATCGAAAGCCATAGCCGCCGTGGATTGTCGATTAATTTGCGAAGCCCGTTCAGCACGCAACTCACCAAGCGCCCTCACCCGTCCCTGATTTCGTTTACGGCGAGCTGAAATGCCTTCAACCGCCCAACGTGCCTCAGCTTTAATCTTACGATTTAGCTTGTGGCGTTGATCGTCTTCTTCTTCCCAAGTTTTATCGCGCCAGGCCTCAAAGCCGCCAAAGCCCTGCTCCAAACGCCTTACTGCACCCCGGTCAATCCATAGAGTGGCCCGGGTTAAAGCCGTAAGAAATGCTCTATCATGCGAGATCAGGACAAAGCTATTACGGTTTTCACGTAAGGTTTTTTCAAGCCATGTAATAGCTTCTATATCAAGATGGTTAGTTGGTTCGTCCAGCAACATTAGTTCAGGGCTCTCGGCCATTAACTTGGCCAAAGCGGCTCTGCGACGTTCACCACCAGATGCTGTTTTTACGGGACGATCAGGATCAAATTTCAACCCTTCAGCTGCAATCTCAACCTTATAATGCTCAGCCATGTCAAGGCCAGATAGCGCAAAATCGCCTAAGGTTTCATAGGAAGATAGATCTGGATCTTGCTCCATATAGCCGACGCTTACACCTGGAGGTATGACGCGGTTGCCCTTATCGGCTTCAACTAAGCCAGCCATAACTTTCATCAAGGTAGATTTACCTGATCCGTTTCGCCCCACCAACGAGAGACGATCGCCCGTCTGTACGACGAAGCCTAAATCTGAGAAAATAGGATTTCCGCCAAAAGTGAGCGATATATCGGAGAGTTGGATCAAGGGTGCACGTGCCATTCGGTTCAGCTAGGCGGTTGCGGTGGTGGCGTCAATGCGCTGTGAGAAGTGCAGACTATCCCCAAGGCCGTTTTTGTTAAAAAAACTCACCTCCAAGCATTTTGGGCGTTACAACATCCAAATAAGCGCGATCATAGTGGGAATAATTACTTCTCCATTATAACCAACAAAAATAGCAACCAACCTCTCAAGCAGATTAGTATGTAGCTTACCTCATATCTCAATTTTTTTACATTATGCCGCACAACTTTGCTAGTAGCCCAGAACAAAAGATAATTTTGTATGAAGACGTTAAAAGTGTAATGTAATTAATTGTGTATTCTGAAACTAGCAAAAAATTTATATCAAACACAATAAAGGATTATTTTAAAACGAAAACTGTGGACTTGGTTTAAGAAAGGCCTAATTGTCGGGATGACGCAGTCGCAGTCTTATCTACAACTTAGATAATTAGAGGATGCAGTTTAAATTATAGTTAAATCAACAGTAAAACTTACTGCAACATATTGAGATCAGTTAAAATGTATTGCTCTGACACAACACACATAAATCGGTATCATAAAACACAAATACAGTGGAACAAACATGTTTGAAATTGAGAAAACTGATCAGGAATGGCGCGAGACCCTTTCACCTCTTGCGTACAAAGTAACTCGCAAACACGGAACGGAGAAGGCTTTCAGCCATGATAATTTTCCTAACCAAGACGGTCATTACGCCTGTGTCTGCTGTGGTTCACTACTATTCTCTCACGCTGATAAATTTGACAGCGGTACAGGTTGGCCTTCATTCACCAAACCCGCTCACGGCGCACGCATCGGCGAAAGTGTTGACAACAGTTGGTTTTCGACTCGTACCGAGGTTCATTGCCAAGGCTGTGCAGCACATTTAGGTCACGTCTTCGCAGATGGTCCAGTTCCAACCGGCCTGCGGTACTGCATGAACGGCGTAGCTATGATATTTAATCCAGATTAAGCTTGTTAGGGTTGCTGTAAAATTTGCTCGGCATCAATTCGGCCAATGTTACCCATTAGTTGTTTTATAAAAGAAATTTCTTTTGCGCCGCCAGCTGTGACCCGACGCGAAAGCACAACAACTTCACCATCGGCAAGCCCATAGCGGCTTATATTTTTCACTACGTCAAACTTATCAAAATTTATAGCAACAATTTGGCGAAAGGTAGGTTTTGGCTGAGCTAAACCGTAATGCAGCCACCTGCTAGAAATGTAATAGAAGCTGTCTACTGTGCTATTACCGCCAGTGATTGGTCCACCCAAGGATTCTTCAACTGACGCCCGCGTATCAACGCCAACCACCACATTGGCAAGTTGCTCTTCACTCGGCGTATAGCCATGCCGACGATAAATTTCAGTGCAAGACACCATCGCAGTGAGTATTAAAAAAATTACTAAGGTTTTTTTTGTATTTAACATGTCTATTCCTGCTGACTTGCGAGAGTCGCCTATGCGATTTATAGCCACCGTACCTAAGCCTAAAATTTTATTCAAGAATGGAGCCAAAATGCGGCCAAACCAAGTTGGACCTGCCATCGAGTTGAAGCACTTGGTGCAAAACCGGGGAGTAACTTTTGATTTAACCTTTACTGAGCCCGTAATATTAGAGGTCATAAAAGACCTCGATCTTTTGACTCTGCGTAAAGCCAAATTCACTGGCACAGTCTTACCACTTAGCAAAGGAGATTGGGAGTTGTCAGGCACTTTGGGTGCGACGGTTGAACAGCCTTGCAGTCTGACCTTAGAGCCTGTGCGCACACGCATCGACGCCGCAGTCCTTCGAAGATTTCGGCGATCCCCAGTGAAACTATCGGCCACGGGCCCTGACAATGAAATTCCAGATGATGACAGCGAAGAGCAACTTGGAGAAATCATAGATATTATACGTATCTTTAGCGAGGCCCTGTCACTCGAGCTGCCAGACTATCCTCGTGCAGAAAATGCTGAAGTAACCAGTGCTGAATACGGCCCTCCTGGCGTCACGCCATTGACTGATGACTCAATAAAACCGTTTGCAATGTTGGCTAATTTGAAGGACAAATTAAAATAATTTTACGCGTTAGCCGGTATTTCTTGACGTTTCCAAATAAAACAGTGGCAATATATTACTTGATGAGCGTTTGGGGCTTGAAATATCGCGCAATGCAAGTATTTACACGTTGATTAAGTGCCGAGCTGGACTCGGTGCTTTTGTTTGGTTAACACGCGCCAAATTCGTTATTAACAGGGCGTGCGCGCCCCCAGCTCGAGGTTGTGACATGGCTGTCCCAAAAAGTAAGATTACACGGAGCCGTCGTGGCATGCGTCGTTCACACGATGCATTGGTTGCGGCAAATCCAAATGAATGCACAAACTGCGGCGAATTGAAACGCCCGCACCACGTTTGTGCATCTTGCGGACATTATGATGATCGTGAAGTGATTGCAGCAACTGAGGAAGTAGATCTCGACGAAGACGCGGCGTAAGCGCCCGTATTCGAAGGGAATACACCCCCAGATGGATTACACCACTTCTATTGCATCTACTGACACAAACGTTGTCGTGTCAATCGATGCAATGGGTGGAGACAAAGGGCCTAGCGAAATTGTAGCTGGGCTTTTGCTTTCCACAAAGCAATATTCAGATATCCGATTTTTGGTTCACGGGCCCGAGGTAAAACTTGCACCGTTAATCAAAAAATATGGAATTTCTGATTTTTGCACAATCGTGCATGCAGAACGCACTGTTTCGATGAATGATAAACCCAGTCAAGTGATGCGCCATGGTAAAGGCACATCAATGTGGTCAGCAGTGACATCAGTGAAACAACTTGAAGCTGATGCTTGCGTGTCTTGTGGCAACACAGGGGCTCTAATGGCAATATCTATGGTTCGCCTGCGCAAAATTCCTGGTATAAATCGTCCAGCAATTGCAATTCTTTGGCCATCTGTTGGTCCAAACGGGTGTAACGTGATGCTAGACGTGGGGGCAGATATTCGCGCAGATGAGAATGATCTTTTACAGTTTGCACTGATGGGCGCCTCCTACTCGAGTAACGGCTTTGGTGTTGTTGTGCCCCGGGTTGGTTTGCTTAATGTAGGCACTGAAGAACACAAAGGCCGCGCAGAGCTAAGAGAAGCGCATGACTTAATCCGCGATTCGGCAGCAACCGGGAATTTTGAGTTCGTCGGCTTTGTAGAAGGTGGAGACATTCCTTCGGCAAAAATTGATGTGATAGTGACAGATGGATTTACAGGTAATATTGCACTTAAAACAGCCGAAGGCACTGCAAGCTTTATTAGCAATGCATTGCGAGAGACATTTAAACAAAATCTACTTTCTAAATTGTCTGGTATAATAGCCTACGGTCCTCTTAGCCGATTGAAGCGGCGCACTGATCCTCGACGTGTCAATGGAGGCGTATTTTTGGGTCTCAACGGTACAGTTGTGAAGTCTCATGGTGCAGCTGATGCAACAGGAGTTGCAGCGGCAGTTGGGCTAGCCTATCGTTTGGGTTCAGCAAAATTCAGTACCCAGCTCGCAGCACGAGTTGCTTCGATGAATGAGTTAACAGAAGACCTCGAAGAAGGCGGTAACTAACCATGAGACGAGCAGTTGTAGAATCTGTTGGCCATTACCTGCCCAAACGTGTGGTAGAAAATAGTGAGTTTGAAGCAACGCTCGATACCAACGATTATTGGATTCAGAGCCGCACCGGGATCGAACGCAGGCATTTTGCTGCAGAAAACGAAACAACCTCCGATATGGGTATCAAAGCAGCGCAAGCTGCTTTGGAGAATGCTGACTGTAAAATAGATGATGTTGATGCAATTATTTTAGCCACATCCACTGCCGATTTAACCTTTCCATCTGCAGCAACCATGGTTCAAAATGGTCTTGGAATGCGCCATGGCTTCGCGTTTGATGTACAAGCGGTCTGTGCAGGCTTTCTCTATGCTTTAACCACAGCAAATTCGATGATAGCCAGTGGCCAGGCTAACCGCATTTTAGTAATTGGCTCAGAAACATTCTCAAAGCTTATGGATTGGACCGATCGCGGTACCTGCGTGTTGTTTGGCGATGGCGCAGGCGCTGTGTTGATATCAGCCCAAGAGGACGAAACTTCTAACCGAGGTATTTTAGCTACTACCTTGCGCTCTGATGGACGTTACAAAGATATTCTATACGTGGATGGAGGTGTATCGTTGCAGACAACTGGGCATCTTCGAATGGAAGGTAAAGAGGTTTTTCGCCACGCCGTAGAAAAGCTGTCAACAACAGCACTTGAAGCAATTGATCAAGCTGGCCTAACGACCGACGATGTGGATTGGATAGTGCCTCATCAAGCCAATAAACGTATTCTCGAAGGCATGTCAAAGCGATTAAGAGTACCGATGGACAGAGTAGTTATGACCGTAAACAACCACGGCAATACTTCAGCGGCATCAATTCCTCTTGCGATGGCCATTGCGGTTCAGGATAAACGCATAAAACAGGGCGACATTGTGGTCACTGGTGCCATTGGGGGAGGTTTAGCGTGGGGAACAGCCGTTATTCGCTGGTAAAACATCAAAAATCTCTAGTTTTTGTTGCCAAGTTGGCTAGGCTCTTTTACTCTTAAAAAATCAGTAGGAGAAAAACATGACATCAACAACACTTACACGAATGGATTTGAGTGAAGCAGTGTTTCGCGAAATTGGTCTGTCTCGTAATGAATCGGCTGATTTAGTTGAATCAGTTCTTACTCATATGTCCGATGCTTTAGTTAATGGTGAGACCGTAAAAATCTCATCATTTGGCACATTTGGTCTACGTGATAAGACCGCTCGAGTTGGCCGCAATCCAAAAACAGGTAAAGAAGCAGATATTTCACCACGCCGAGTTTTGACGTTTCGTCCTTCACATTTAATGAAGGACCGAATTGCAAAAGGTAATAAGAGTTAATTTTTGTGACCAAATCATCAGATGCCTTTAGAACTATAAGTGAAGTTGCTGCTTGGCTTGAAACTAGGGCCCATGTTCTACGATTTTGGGAAAGTAAGTTTGACGCCGTAAACCCAGTTCAGCGTACTGGGGGGCGCCGCTACTACCGAAAGTCTGATATGACCTTGCTAGGGGGCATAAAATTTTTACTCCATGAGCGCGGAATGACCATCAAAGCTGTGCAAAAACTTTTAAAAGACGAAGGTGTTGCACATTTGCAAAGCTTTTCCCCTAAAATTAATGCATCCGAGACTTCAAAGTCGACTGGGTCACCAATGTTGGTTCACGTAAAAGACGTTGAGCTTCTAGAGTTGGATGAACGCCAATTGAACAAGCCTCTTGTTCTACGCGAAAACTGGGAACCAGACGAACAGCCGCTTTTATTCCCTGAGCTGGAAAAATTAGTAACGACTCCTGCGGTTGGACTTACCGAATTAACCGCTGAAGCTGTGGAGCCCTTAGTATTGGGCGCTAACTTACCTCAAACCGACCCTCAGATTACTGAGTATACGGTGCAACATAGCTCGGTCATCGCACTCCTTAAACTTTCTTTGGGGAGAAGACGCCACGTAACGTCAATACAGAGTGAAGTTGTTGAGAAACTGCGAAATATTCAGAAAAAGTTGAGCGCATAAGTGAATAACAGATGTGGAATACTCTTGCTCCCGACGTCGAGATTGATATACCGCATCATGTTCGGGCTATGGCGCAGCCTGGTAGCGCGTCCGTCTGGGGGACGGAAGGTCGCAGGTTCGAGTCCTGCTAGCCCGACCAATAAAAAAACCGCCCTGCCCGATGGTATGGGCGGTTTTTCGAATTTTTAGGGGGCAGTATGCGCCAAGGTATTATTCCAAGTCAGCTGATTGAAACCATGGTCTCCAAAAGAGAAATTTCAATTACCGAACCATTACAACACGATCAGGTGCAACCCGCGTCACTTGATTTGCGTCTTGGACAAGTAGCCTACCGGGTTCGTGCGTCATTCTTAGCGGGAGGCAAAGCAACAGTGGCAGATCGGTTAGCCGAATTTGAAATGCACCGCATTGATCTGTCCCAAGGAGCCGTTTTAGAAAAAGGTTGCGTGTATCTCGTGCCTCTAATGGAAAGCCTTGATCTTCCCGCTGAAATTGAAGCAGTAGCAAATGCTAAATCTTCTACAGGCCGGCTTGACCTTCTGACACGGACAATCACAGATTTTGGTAAAGAATTTGACCGGATAGTAAAAGGCTACACCGGGCCACTCTATGCGGAAATTTGCCCGCGATCCTTTTCCGTTCTGGTGCGCCCAGGCATGCGCCTCAATCAAATACGCTTTCGCAGAGGCAACGCCATATTAACTGATCACGATCTTAAGGCTTTAAATGCCAAGACGCCTTTGGTCTCTGGAGAAGCCGTTATCCAAGACGGTTTGGGATTCTCTGTGGATTTACGTCCCTCCTCCAGCGGTATTGTGGGATACCGAGCTAAGCCACACACTGGCGTAATTGATTTGGCAAAAATTGGTGCATATGCCCCTAGCGATTACTGGGACGAAATTCGTACCAATGCACAGCAAATTATTCTTGACCCTGGTGCCTTTTATATTCTGGTAAGCCAGGAAGCCGTAACTATTCCACCAGATTACGCCGCAGAAATGGCTCCCTATCTAGCAATGGTAGGTGAATTTCGAGTGCATTACGCAGGTTTCTTTGACCCCGGATTTGGACACGCTTCAGCCAATGGTCAAGGCAGCCGCGGAGTGTTGGAAGTACGTTGCCATGAGGCACCATTTGTGTTGGAGCACGGCCAAGTGGTTGGTCGTTTAGTTTATGAAACTATGATAGAGAAACCAAGTCAGCTGTACGGCAGAGAAATAGCATCTAACTATCAAGGCCAAGGTCTTAAACTATCTAAACACTTTAAGATGAGCTCTTGATTATAGCCTCCATCAATTTAGTGCATTAGTCATATCTGTCAGGCGCTTCTTTCTCCGAGTGTATTGGTCATTATTTTGATGGTCCTACAACTTAATACCCGGATCTAAGCACCAGAAAACCCTCTAATATATCAAAATTGATAATAAATTAAGGAAAAATTAATATATTGGTTCATCTTCTGGATCAGCAAATAAATTTTCTTGTATGACTTCACTATTCTCATTGTTAGGTAAAGCCTCCGTCCCGGGTGCTGGGCGATTTTCGAGTAACCCTGCGGCACGCAATTCTTTCAGCCCAGGCAGATCACGAGCATTTTCCAGACCGAAATGATCAAGGAAATGTTCTGTTACCACAAAAGTAACTGGCCTACCTGGAGTTTGCCGACGGCGCCCAATTTTTATCCATTCTAATTCGAGCAGCTGATCTATAGTACCGCGGCTAACCGCAACCCCCCTAATTTCCTCAATCTCAGCCCGTGTCACAGGCTGATGATAGGCTATAATTGCCAAGGTCTCGATTGCGGCTCGTGACAATTTACGAGTTTCAACTGTTTCACGCTGCATCAGAAAACCAAGGTCAGCAGCGGTTCTAATAGCCCAAGCTTGATCCACCCGTACAATCTCAACTCCACGGCCAATATAACGCTTTTGAATATTTTGCAGTGCGATTAGGGGCTCTGATCCATGCGGCATCCGCCCTGCCATTTCGCGTAAGGAAACCGGGTCTGCACTGGCAAATAGAATTGCTTCAACCATACGCTCTTGTTCGGCAATAGGAGGTGCCTCAAACAAGCTTTCCTCTTGCATATAAGCCATCTCAGTCAGCCCTCTTTCTTATTTGGATAGGTAAAAAAATATCTTCTTGTCGAATTTCAATTTTGCCCTCTTTCGCCAATTCCAGCGCAGCTGCAAACGTCGAGGCGGTAGCCGACCTGCGCTTTTTAGGATCACCAGACCAGCCATCGGGCAAATAAGACACAATATCAGTCCAATGACCAGAATATCCAATTAAACCGCGCATACGTTCCAAAGCTTGTTCCATAGTAAACACCGATTCGCGGTCCATAATGAACGGTCGAAAATCATCCTTGGTACGAATGCGTGCATAACCTTGCATTAAATCAAGAAGGTTGGCAGTGTAATTAACTGTCTTACGGCGCATCACATCTTCAGTGATAGCTCTCCCAAAACGATCACGACCTAACCTATCGCGAGCCATCAATATTGCTGCAGAATCACGCATCGCCTGCAGGCGTTCCAGTTGAAAGGCCAAATGCGCAGCCAATTCATCACCTGAGGGTTCAGATTGTGAGGGATCCGGCGGCAACAGTAGTCTTGATTTTAAAAAGGCGAGCCAAGCCGCCATCACCAAATAATCAGCTGCAAGTTCGATCCGCAGGTCTTTAGCTTTCGCTATAAAACTTAAATACTGCACAGCAAGGTCTAAAACAGAGATCTTACGGAGGTCGACTTTTTGAGTACGTGACATTGTTAGCAGCAAGTCCAGCGGCCCCTCAAACCCATCGACATCAACGATTAAAGTTTCTGAAGCCACTCGCTCAGCAATTGATTGGGTCTCGAATAACTCTTCTTGCATTAATGTCACTCATTCATCAGTAAATCAAATTCCTCTTTCAACTGTAGAATGTCAACAGGAATAGGATTTGGCCGGTTTGCAATTACTTGATTGATTCTTTTTTTAGTTTCATTGGTTAATGGCCCACTGCTTGCCGCAAGATTGTACATCTGTTCAAAGTTACCATTGCAATGCAGCACAATATCACACCCAACAGCCCAGGCCTTTTGGGCGCGCTGAACCACATCTCCTTGTAGGGCATCCATAGTGATATCATCTGTCATCAAAAGACCATCAAACCCAATATCACTGCGGATCAAATCTACCATCAATTTGGAATGGGTCGCGGGCGCAGTAGTATCAATATCTTGGAACACCAAATGAGCAGTCATCCCCATATTGATACTAGGCAATTGGCGAAACACATCAAAGTCAGTATTGCTCAATTCAGCTTGTTTGTCCGATACTACAGGCAAGGCTATGTGTGAATCCTGCTCTGCACGCCCATGCCCTGGAATGTGTTTCAATACCCCAGACACACCACCACTACGTTGCCCCGCATCTAACGCAAGTGCATTGGCTATTACTCTTGCTTTATCAGAACCATAGCACCTATTTTTCAGAACTAGATGGGTTGCAGGGCCAGCAATATCACCGAGTGGCGCGCAATTGGTGTCTATACCACAACTATATAGGTTTTCAGCAATTAGTCGGCCCCTCAGCCAGAATAACCGCTCCGAATTAATATGATCAGCATGATCCAATGCCGGGGGAAATTCGAACCAATGAGGCGCGGTCAACCTGGACACCCGGCCACCCTCTTGGTCGATCATAATCGGCACACGCCATCCCACTGCAAGTCTTAATTCATTGCAGAGGTCCTTTATTTGACAAGGGCTTTCAAGATTTCGAGCAAAAAGTATAAATCCAAAAGGCTGACTTTCAGCAAAAAAATCAATTTCTTTAGAAGTAAGCCAGAGGCCCTCGCAGCCAAAAATGAGTGGAGAGAGAGACACAGCCATTATTATTCTAGTTCATCAGTACGGAATAACATTCCGCATTTTGACTAATCAATGCTGTACAAATACGTCTAGAATCCGCCAAACTTGCGAAGCCATGCACCCGCAATCGATAGATAATGGTGCCACCGACTGTAGCTTCCAAAATAACATGCTGTTTTCCAACTAAATAGTCACCATGACGTTGAGACAGACTTGTCCAAGCTTGCATGGCCATTTCTTTACTCCCAAAGGCACCAAGCTGGGCCATTGGAGCACCCTGTAAAATAACTTGTTGTGTAGCTACTACCTGCGCCAAACTCTGTTTTAATACTATTACAGTCGACCTAACTCGTGGACGCAATGATATAGCAGGCCCGGATCCAATGGATGCAGCCGCATTAGTTAGACCGGTCATTCTGGAGTCAGATACATTTGGTATTATCGGCGTACTAGAGGAAAGTACCTCACCCAAACCCTTTGGTGTTTCGTTAATAGTAGGCATGTCGTCAGTAGCATCCAAGGCTTCGAGAGACACCAGGTTAAGGGAAGGTTTTTCTGCAGAATTAACCAAGAGCATTACCATCGGTTGATCTTCAGCCATCAAATTAATTGGACGCGGGGCCAGTTGGAGCCTATCTTCTAAAGCAACATGGATTTGGCTACTAGAAACTTCGTTTACAGTTAAGCCCTGATGCGAAGCCAGAACACCACCTGGCACTTCCGGCGCGATACGCACGGGGCCATCTAGTGCCCTTACAACCGGGACCCCTGAACTGTCACGGAAAATTGTTTGCATGCCCCATCCAAAAATACCCACAAAAACCGCTAAAGAAATAACGGATCCAACAATATTTACATAGGATGCGGAATTCGCACGGTCTGTGCCCGTTATTGCTTCATAAGTCGCGTTAGCCATGTCGCCTCAATGCCCAGGTCTCTCCCTGAATCTTTTTAACCGCGCCAGTTTCACCTACTATTAGGTAATTTTATTACATTTCTTGCGCTGGTGTTACGCCTAAAATACCTAGACCACTTGAGATGACAACAGCCGTCGCTCGAATCAACGCAATTTTTGCTTGGCTTGTTGCATGATTACCCTCTTGCAAAAAACGCAACGAGGGTTTGTCATTTCCCTTGTTCCAAAGCGCGTGCAGTTCTGAAGCTAAATCATACAGATAAAATGCAATTCGGTGTGGCTCATTAGCGCGTGCAGCTGTCTCAATCAGGCGCGGAAATTCAGCTAATTTTCCGATCAATGTTAATTCCGCAATGTCGGTCAAACTAGCCAAGTGGGCTGCCGCTAAAGTCCCATCGTCTACGGCGATGTCTAACAATACCGCTTTGCGTAAAACAGATGAGATACGCGCGTGGGCGTATTGTACGTAGAAAACTGGGTTTTCTTTCGTTTGCTCCAATACCTTGTCAAAGTCAAAGTCTAACGGCGCGTCGTTCTTACGGGTCAACATGACAAACCGTGCCGCATCAGCTCCAACTTGCTCAACAACATCGCTCAGGGTTACAAATGTCCCTGCCCGTTTTGACATTTTAAATGGTACGCCATTTTTATAAAGCCGGACTAGTTGTGTAAGTTTTATATCTAACGTAGTTTTACCACCTGAAAGGGCGGAAACAGCTGCTTTCATTCGTTTTACATAGCCGCCATGATCTGCGCCGAACACATCAATTAACTGATCGAAGCCACGGGAAACTTTATCATAGTGATATGCAATATCGGGCGCGAAGTAGGTCCAACTACCATCAGATTTTTGCACAGGTCTATCTACATCATCACCGTGGTCAGTAGATTTGAACAATGTTTGCTGGCGAGGCTCCCAATCATCAGGCTTCTTACCTTTAGGCGGCTCTAAAATACCCTGATAAATTAAACCTTTATTATTCAAATCTTCGATAGCAGCTTCAATTTGACCTGTGCCATAAAGCGATTTTTCGGAATAAAATACATCCATTTTAACACCCAGAGATAGTAAGTCCGTTCGGATGAGATCCATCATTGCATTAGTTGAAAATTCACGAACCTCTAAAAGCCAGACATGCTCATCGACACCAATATAGGCATCCCCCACCTGGGCTTTTAGGGCTTGTCCAACCTCAATGAGATAATCTCCTGGGTAGGTGCCATCTTCAAAAGCTACTTCTTGGCCATGTGCCTCAAGATAACGCAGATAGACGGAACGGGCCAAGACATCTACCTGCGCACCTCCATCATTAATGTAATATTCACGGGTCACGTCGTAGCCTGCGAAGTCCAACAAGGAAGCCAAAGCATCGCCAAAAACCGCACCGCGTGTGTGGCCCACATGCAGAGGACCAGTTGGGTTTGCAGATACATATTCCACATTAACCTTAATCCCCAAACCTGTGCCCGACCGTCCATATCCTTTGGTATCGGCTAAAATAGCGGCTAAAACACCACTCCAAATCTTAGGTGCAAGGCGTAAATTCAAAAAACCGGGGCCGGCCACATCAACACTTTCAATCCTATCATCGGCGGCTAAAAGCACAGCCAATCTTTCTGCAATGTCACGTGGTTTTTTTTGGGAGGGTTTTGCTACAACCATTGCAGCATTTGTTGCCATGTTACCATGAGCCAAATCACGCGGGGGCTCAACAGTAACTGCATCAAAGATCAGCCCAACGGGCAGATCTCCTTGAGCCTGCATATTCTGCAAGCTAGCGACAACAAGGTTACGGATTTCAGCAAAAAGGTTCATATCATTATTCCAAAGTGAAGGTTGGGTTTAGCAAATTCTACCGTCACGTCAACGCGCACAGTGCAGACGATCATGCTCTTGTTGTGCAAATCTATCTGTCATTCCCGCAATATAGTCTGCGACAACTCGCGCCTTGTAAAAATCCGTGACATCTAAGGCCATTACCCTGCCCCACTCTTCCGGCAAGATATTTGGTGAGGACATGAATATCTGAAACAAATCGCCCACTACTTGGGCAGCATGTTCACGTTGTTCCATCACTCTGGGGGCTCGGTACATGTTTTGAAATAAGAAGCCCCTAATCTCTTTTAAATTTTTCCAGAGGCCTGGCGAAAATTGCACCACAGAGCGATCTAGGTTACGGACCTCCTGCGCAGTCTGGGCCCCAGATTCAGTTAACAGGATATTACTGGTCGCCATCACATCTTCTACCATCACTCCAAATACCCGCCGCAAAGCCTCATGTCTGCGGCGGTGCGCGTCAAGATTTTTGTAAACTTTATCAACCGTGGCAAAAGCCTCCCCAACGATTGGCAACTGGGCGGCTTGGGCATCGGTAAACACCCCCGCGCGCAGACCATCATGCAAGTCATGGTTATTATAAGCGACGTCATCAGCTAAAGCAGCCACTTGCGCTTCAGCGCTAGCATAGGTGTGCAG
This sequence comes from Rhodobacteraceae bacterium ASP10-04a, assembly GCA_000981705.1. GTDB lineage: Bacteria > Pseudomonadota > Alphaproteobacteria > Rhodobacterales > Rhodobacteraceae > Planktomarina > Planktomarina antarctica. The sequence goes on along the minus strand of LAQD01000025.1, from coordinate 29,107 downwards.
TTCTAAATCATGATGTTCATTATACTCCAATAACGCTGGTGGATATGGCAAAGGAACCGGGCCATTGTGTTTTGCTATGCCTTCAAGGCACTCCCAAGTTAAATTCAACCCATCAAAGTCGGCATAATGTTGCTCTAAAGTGGTCACGATACGTACAGCCTGTGCATTGTGATCAAACCCCCCAAAATTTTTCATCTGGGCATTAAGCGCGTCTTCACCGGTATGGCCAAAGGGTGTGTGACCAAGATCGTGGGCCAGTGACACCGCTTCCACCAATTCCTCATTCAAGCCTAAAGCACAGGAAACCGTCCGGGCTACCTGCGCCACTTCGATGGAATGTGTCAGACGCGTGCGAAAATAATCACCTTCATGTTCAACAAAAACTTGCGTTTTATGTTTTAGACGCCGAAACGCACTTGAATGTATAATTCTATCTCTATCACGTTGAAAACAAGTTCTAAATTTACTCTCTTCTTCCTTAAAAAACCTACCCTGGCTGAAATCAGGGCGTGATGCGAAACTTGCTGTCATAATGTCCACCTTGTCGGCTGCCTTATATCCCCTTATATGTTGAGTATCTTATAATGTCATGTGAGCAATTTCTTATGTTAAATCTGCCCCCTAAAGTTACAGACCGCGCCTTTGAACGGCTTGCAGAAATTGGCGCTCAAGCCCAAGGTAAATGCTTACGCGTGGCGGTTGAGGGCGGTGGTTGCTCGGGGTTCCAATATGAAATTGATCTCGATTCAGTCAAAGACGATGACTTAGTGCTCCGCGGCCACGGTGAATCTGTAATCATAGATAGCGTTTCTTTGCCTTTTCTTGCTGCCGCTGTCATTGACTTCAGTGAAGAGCTTATTGGCGCACGGTTTGTAATCGATAACCCCAATGCATCATCAAGTTGCGGCTGTGGCGTGTCTTTTTCAATGTAGCTAACAATATCAACTCCGGCTTAGCTGGCCTGTCCAACCAACAGATAGAAAAACAATTTCCTAATGAAAATTGCAACATTTAATATCAACGGTATCAAAGCTCGTATAGAAGCATTAACTGTTTGGCTTCAGGAGACCCAACCTGACGTAGCGCTTTTACAGGAAATAAAGTCTTTGGATGAAAAATTTCCGCGTGAGCATTTTGAGAACATGGGCTATCGAGTGGAAACGCATGGACAGAAAAGCTTCAACGGTGTGGCTATCCTATCAAAGTTACCGCTTGAGGACATAACCCGTGGCCTCCCCGGTGATGACAGCGATGAGCAAGCGCGTTGGATCGAAGCAACCGTGATAGGCAAACTCCCAATTCGAGTATGTGGACTGTATCTACCAAATGGCAATCCAGCTCCAGGGCCTAAATATGATTACAAGTTGGACTGGATGCGGCGCCTTAAGGTCCGCGCGCAGCAGCTTATAAATGCCGAAGAACCCGCTTTGATGGCTGGCGATTATAATATAATTGCGCAACCTGAGGATGCAGCAACACCTCAAGCTTGGCTACTTGACGCGTTACACCTACCGCAATCACGCGCGGCATTTCGAGACATAATGAATCTTGGCTTTACGGAGGCCCATAAGAGCCTTCATCCCGGACCAGGGCATTATTCTTTCTGGGATTATCAAGCAGGAAGCTGGCAGCGTAACAACGGTATCAGAATTGACCATTTTTTATTGACGCCAAGCTGCGCTGATCTGTTGCTGGAATGCGAAGTAGACATCGCCATCCGTGGTCGTGAAAGGCCGTCAGATCACGTACCTGTATGGGTCCAATTGGACTCTTGAAAAAACACCTTAACGGGTAGGATTTTCATTGTGTAGACACTACTCTCAATCGTCACGATGAACTTTTTCACGCCGCTCGTGTCGTTCTTGTGCTTCTAAACTCATAGTTGCGATCGGACGTGCATCCAAGCGACGCAACGAAATTGGCTCGCCAGTCTCTTCGCAATATCCATATTCGCCTTCTTCAATTCTACGAAGCGCGGAGTCAATCTTGGACACTAACTTACGTTGACGATCCCGAGTGCGAAGCTCGAGTGCGCGATCCGTTTCTTCACTGGCGCGATCAGATATATCTGGAATAGCACGCGTATTGTCCTGCAAAGCCTCAATGGTATCTTTGCTGTCAGACAACAATTCGCTTTTCCAACTCAACAACTTGCGGCGAAAATATTCCACCTGACTGCTATTCATAAAGGGCTCATCGTCAGCGGGGCGATAATCGTCGGGCAAGAATACCTCAGCTTTCATGTAACATAACTCGCAAATTGAAATGGACCACAGATAAATACAACAATCCCTCCAGCGCGATGTATCCAACGTTAACCTATTTGTCACGCACAAAACCGCAATTGGATCATCTGAGAGTACATGTTACTAACAGGCTAAATAATGAAAGAGTCTTGCCGTGAAATTTACCTCTACTAATACATACATTGCTGCGGATGATCTCGCAGTCGCAGTCAACGCCGCCGTTACTCTGGAGCGCCCACTACTAGTCAAAGGTGAGCCTGGGACAGGCAAGACCGAATTAGCGCGTCAGGTGGCCGAATCTCTGAAGATGGAGATGATAGAATGGAATATAAAATCAACCACTCGGGCACAGCAAGGCCTATACGAGTATGACGCTGTAAGCCGTTTGCGAGATAGCCAACTGGGCGATGAGCGGGTGCATGACGTTGCCCATTATATTAAAAAAGGTAAACTTTGGCAGGCATTTTCCAGTGATGAAAAAGTTGTGTTGCTGATTGATGAAATCGACAAGGCAGACATCGAATTTCCAAACGACTTACTGCAAGAATTAGATAGCATGGCATTTCATGTCTATGAAACCGGTGCCACAGTTGAAGCGCGGCATCGTCCGGTAGTAATCATCACCTCAAACAATGAAAAAGAACTGCCAGATGCTTTTTTGAGGCGTTGTTTTTTCCACTATATCAGCTTTCCTGAGCCAGAGACGCTACGTAAGATCATCGAAGTTCACCACCCCGGCATCAAATCTCAGCTCCTAGAAACAGCATTAACCCAGTTTTTTGAAATCCGTGAAACGCCTGGTCTGAAGAAAAAACCTTCCACCAGCGAGGTTTTAGATTGGTTAAAGCTGCTACTTGCCGAGGATCTTACACCCGAAGATTTACGTCGCAACGGGGTCAACGCTCTGCCGCGGTTACATGGCGCCCTGTTGAAAAACGAGCAAGACGTACATTTGTTTGAACGTTTGGCCTTTATGGCACGCAGTCAAAGATAGGCCCTCCGTAGTCTGGACAGGCCGCAAGGCTCAAGATACGGCAAATGTAACAATTACCAAATGGACTTATCGCTCGACCCACTCACAAGACTGGAACAACATATGACATACATCCTGCAATACCCGGCCATTTTTGGTATGACACTTGGCGCTATCTTTGGAATTTTTTTGGCGATTCGACGCCAAGGTAAAATATTAGATATGCTGCAATATGGTGCCTCCTGCGGAATAATTGGAGGCCTACTGGCCCTGGTTGTCAATGTAGTCATCCTGCGTATGGGCTAACGCACATGTTTTTACCGTTCTTTGACAATCTAAGAGCTCATAAAATCCCAGTATCCCTACGGGAATTTTTAAGTTTTTTAGAAGCTATGAAAGCTGGGCTGGCAACCTATGATATGGATCAGTTCTATCTTCTGGGTCGTACAATTCTTGTTAAAGATGAACGAAATTTAGACAAATTTGACCGGGCTTTTGCTGCCACATTTAAGGGTCTGGAAGATGTTAGCCCACAAGACATGCTCGAGCAGGTGGATCTACCCGACGATTGGCTTCGTAAACTGGCCGAAAAAACGCTATCAGACGCCGACAAGGATGAGATTGAGGGATTAGGTGGATTTGATAAGCTAATGGAAACGCTGCGCAAACGTCTAGAAGAGCAAAAGAGCCGGCACCAAGGTGGCAGCAAGTGGTTGGGCACCGCTGGCACTTCTCCCTTCGGTGCTTATGGGTACAACCCTGAAGGCATACGCATGGGGCAAGATAAAAGCCGTCACCAACGCGCAGTTAAGGTTTGGGATAAGCGTCACTTTAAAAACCTCGACGGCGATGTTGAGCTAGGGACACGCAATATAAAAGTCGCTTTAAAACGGCTCCGAAAATGGGCCCGCGAAGGAGCGCAAGATGAGCTAGATCTCGAATCCACCATCCAAAAAACTGCTGAAAATGGTTATTTAAATGTACAAACCCGACCTGAACGGCGAAATGCTGTAAAGGTACTCTTGCTTCTAGATGTAGGTGGGTCAATGGATTCACATATAAAATTGGTTGAAGAGCTATTTTCAGCAGCGCGCTCAGAATTTAAACATCTGGAAAGCTATTATTTCCATAATTGCCTTTATGAAGGTCTATGGCGCGACAATGAGCGCCGATGGACGGAGCAAGTACCGACTGAAGAGATTTTACGCACCTACGGGCCGGATTATAAATGTATATTTGTAGGTGATGCGTCAATGTCGCCTTATGAAATTGCTTATGTGGGTGGTGCGAATGAGCATTGGAATAAAATTTCGGGGCAACAATGGCTGCTACGTGCTCAGGAGCGGTGGAATGATTCAATTTGGTTGAACCCAGTGCCTGAAAAGTACTGGCCCTATACCCAGTCAATTGCCATGGTTCAAAAAATATTTGAAAATCGTATGGTTCCGATGACATTGGATGGAATTTCATCGGGAATGAAGCTAATTACTTAATTAATTGAAAAAATAATTTTTTTTATTATAATTAGTAAGTACCGGCTTAAATCCAAGCTGTGATTGAAACCTCCCTTCACCTGCGCCATATAAAGGCCATGCATTTTATTATACCCATAGTGTTTGCGGTGATTGTCGGGCTAGTGAGCTACCTAGTATCGGTCACCCAAACCAAGCGCACGCTGGCCACACAGTCCAAACCTTTGAATAACCCCGCACTCGAGAAGCATTTTATGCGGCTTGCACATGCTCTTGACCTCAAGCGGCTACATGTGAATATCTATGAAATCGATCCAGTTAATGGCTTGGCGGCACCCGATGGCCAGATCTATATTACCCGAGGGTTTTTGGATAGATTTAACAATGGTGAGGTGAGTGCTGCAGAAATGAGCTCCGTCATTGCCCATGAATTAGGCCATGTAGCCTTAGGACATACCAAACGCCGAATGATTGACTTCTCAGGCCAAAATGCCGTGCGTACCGTTCTTACCGTAACTTTGAATCGGTTTATTCCATTTATTGGGCCGTGGATTGCCAATATGGCAGTCAACATGGTGGCCGCAGGTATGTCGCGCAAGGATGAGTTCGAGGCCGATTCCTATGCCACCGCTTTGATGATCAAAGCCGGACTTGGAGTAGCTCCACAAAAAAGCTTATTTACAAAGCTCAATAAGTTGACAGCAAACAGTGGCTCCGCCCCCGCTTGGTTTCTCAGCCATCCAAAGACCATTGATCGGATCAAGGCTATTGAGGCCAATGAAATCCGTTGGACCGGCTTCATTTCATAGTTTCTCTATCAAACGACCAAATTGCGGCAACCAAGCTTTCCGCCAAATGTCCGAGGCTCTGAGATCTGGATGTGCGGCGCGTATGTTTGACATAATAGGTTGAACAACCGCCGCTAACCCTATGGCGTTCTGCTTCAATAGCTGGCGCAAAAATGCATCAGGGTCCATGCGTTCAAGACCGTAGCTGCGCAGTTCATCCTGTGGAAAGTCTTTTTTATTATGGGTAATAATAACATCGGCGTGTTGGTTTACAGCTAAACCTAAAATATGGATATCATCTTGATCCGGTAGCCAAAATTCGGCTAAAGATGTTGGATCCGGGCGGATAGATGTTTCAAAATCCCGTCGAAACCGTACAATGCCAGCCTCAGCCTCCAACCGCCGCAAAGGTGTTTTTGCCGCGCGCAGCCATTCTCCCAGAATGCGAGGTGACACTATTACCTCAACTTGGCTCTGTGTAGTACATACCAACAAAACGGCCCGCAAAAAGCTTGGTACCAAAACACAGGTGTCAAAAACAACTCGCATTACAGCATGCGAAAGACGAGGGTTTTCAAATAGCTAGACTCAGCAAGTGCCATATGATGCGGATGATCTGGTCCTGCACCACCAGTAAAGATCAGCTGCGCTTGCCGGCCAGTGCGACCAATCCCACGGATACAAGCCGCACGAAAGCGTTCCATATCAGCTGCATGTGAACAAGAGCATAGGGTTAAATAGCCTCCATCAGAAACCAAAATACTGGCTAAACGAGCTACCCGTTCGTAAGCACGCAAGCCCGCTTCACGGGATGATTTTTGTGGCGCAAAAGCTGGTGGATCACATACGACTATTTCAAAAACTTTGCCGGCCGCAGCCATTTCTACCATAGCATCAAATGCGTCACCTTTAATAGTTTCAAATGGCACGTCTGAATTGGTAGCTGCAGCACCACGAATGGCCAGGTCCAAAGCAGGTTGAGAACCATCAACACAGGTTACTGATGCGGCGCCCTGCGCCATAGCCGCAAGTCCAAAACCGCCTACATGCGAAAACACGTCCAAAACAGTTTTGCCCGCTGATAGGCCCTTCACAAATTGATGATTGGGGCGCTGATCATAAAAAATTCCAGTTTTCTGACCCTCAGCCACATCCGCAAAATAGACGGCGCCATTCATAGGCACTTCAATCGCATCTGTTGGCATTTCCCCCAATGCCATGCGGCGGGTGTCGTCCAACCCCTCCAGTATACGCGCCCGCCCCGCGCCGTTAACAACGATAGATGTGGGAGACATCACGACGTTCAGTGCATCCACTAAAGCAGGCAAGAGATCATCAACCCATGCAGCATTGGGCTGGATGACCAACAGATCAGAAAATCGATCAATGATCAGCCCTGGCAGATGATCGGCCTCAGCGTGAACTAAACGGTAATAGGGCTGGATATAAAGCTGCTCGCGCAGAGCTAACGCCTGACTTATTTTCTGGGCAAACCAATTTGCGTCAATCACAGTATCTACATCGTCAGATAGCTTGCGAGCAAAAATTTTTGAATTAGGGTTCACGGCGAACAAGCCCAGAATATTTTGGGCATGATCATGTAAAATGGCCAAACTACCCGGACGCAATGCCTTCGTCCGGCGGTCCGTAACTAATTCATTGTCATAAATCCATGGAAATCCATGCCGCACACGCTGTGCGTTGGTTTTCGGCTTTAGCCGTATAACTGCATGGTCATTGTGCATTCCTGTCCCCTTTTGTGGTTGCTAACGACCTAATTCAGGCAAAGTATGGGGACAAGGGCAGATACGCATTGATTTTGATTGCAAAATATGATGGTAGCGCTAACAAGAGCAATTGGAGAGCCCAATGGACCTAAATTCAAGACTGGACACCATAACACAAAAAATTGTGCAGCGTTCACAAAATAGCCGCTGCGCCTATCTGGCTAAAATAGCCAAAGCCGCAGAAGACGGCCCACGTCGTGCCCATTTAAGCTGTGGCAACCAAGCCCACGCCTATGCAGCAATGGGACAGGATAAATCTACATTGTTAGAAGAACGCGCACCAAATATTGGCATTATCACCGCTTATAATGATATGCTATCAGCGCATCAGCCGTTTGAAACTTATCCAGCACAAATAAAAAATGCTGCCCGCACTTTTGGTGCTACAGCACAAATTGCAGCCGGCGTGCCAGCCATGTGCGATGGCGTCACCCAAGGCCAGCCAGGCATGGAGCTAAGTTTATTTTCACGCGACACCATTGCTCTGTCAGCAGCGATTGGCCTTTCGCATAATACCTTCGACGCAGCCATTTTCCTAGGAGTATGCGATAAGATCGTACCCGGATTGGTAATTGCCGCCGCCACCTTCGGCCATTTACCCGCTATATTTCTACCCGCTGGCCCGATGCCTTCCGGCATCTCCAATGATGCGAAGACAGAAATTCGTAAGCGCTTTGCTGATGGCGTGTGTGACCGTGAAGAACTAATGGCCGCCGAAATGGCCAGTTATCACAGTCCAGGAACCTGTACTTTTTACGGCACTGCAAACTCTAATCAAATGTTGATGGAGTTTATGGGGCTACACCTTCCCGGTGCCAGCTTTGTCCCACCAAACAGTAATTTGCGCGATGCGCTAAACATTCAAGGCACCAAGCAAGTTATAGCTAACACAGCGCTGGGGGATAACCATATTTCCACGTCACAGATTCTTGACGAAAAAGCATGGGTCAATGGGATTGTGGGCCTGATGGCCACAGGAGGATCGACCAATCTTGTACTGCATATACCAGCCATGGCTCGAGCCGCCGGGGTGATCCTGTTACCTCAGGATTTTGCAGATATTTCGGAGATAGTACCGCTATTGGCCAAAGTCTACCCAAACGGCTTAGCTGATGTGAATCATTTTCACGCCGCGGGTGGGCTGCCCTATTTGATATCACAACTACTCGATGCCGGCTTGTTGCATGAAAATGTTAAAACTATCATGGGTCCCGGTCTGCGCCATTATAGCCGCCAAGCGGTGCTCAAAAATGGTAAAGTGGACTATGTAAATGCGCCAAAACACAGCCTTAACCAAAGAATATTACGCCCCATAAAAGATCCATTTCAAATCAGTGGGGGATTGCAAAATTTAAAGGGTAATCTCGGAACTGCTGTGGTCAAGGTTTCCGCTGTTGCTGAAGATCGGCGCTTTATTGAGGCCCCAGCTGCCGTGTTTCAAAGCCAAGATGCAGTAAAAAAGGCCTTCCGATCTGGCGCACTCAACCGCGATGTTATTGTGGTTGTGCGCTATCAAGGTCCTTCGGCAAACGGCATGCCGGAGTTGCACAATCTCACACCATTTTTAGCAATTTTGCAGGATCGTAACTTCAAAGTAGCCTTGGTCACTGATGGCCGTATGTCTGGCGCATCTGGGAAAGTCCCTGCCGCCATTCATCTGTCACCGGAAGCCGTCGACGGTGGAGCAATTGCTCAAATTCAAGATGGCGATATCTTACGATTGGATTTAGTAAATGGAACTCTAGAAACCTTAGCAGAAAATTGGCAAGATAGAAAAATCGTACACCCAGACCTGTCGGACCATCAAGAGGGCTTAGGACGCGAGCTATTCTCTGTGTTCCGGCGTAACGCTGGACCTGCTGCTCAAGGCGCAGGCGTCGTAAATTAGGAAATACTAAATGACCCATTCAGACATAATAGCCAGAATTTGCGCCGCCGCTCCCGTCATTGCAGTATTGACAATCGAACGGGTCGAAGATGCCCAGCCCTTGGCACGAGCCTTGGTTGCCGGTGGCTTGCCCGCCTTGGAAATCACCCTGCGTACAGATGCAGCGCTTGAGGCGATTGCAGCTATTGCCGAGGTAGAGGGCGCTATGACTGGGGTTGGCACACTACTTACCCCCACACAGGTGCGTGATGCCAAATCCGCAGGTGCAATATTTGGAGTGTCACCGGGAGCCACGCCAACCTTGGTCGCGGCGGCACAAGAAATTGACCTACCCCTATTGCCAGGAGCCGCCACAGCTACCGAGGCCATGCGCCTTCTAGAACAAGGATTTATCTTCCAGAAGTTTTTTCCCGCAGAAGCCGCAGGCGGTGCGCTAGCGTTAGGATCCATAGCTGGGCCGTTGCCACAAATCAAATTCTGCCCGACCGGTGGTATTACCCCTGAGAACGTCAAAAGCTATTTAGCTCTGCCCAATACGCTTTGTGTTGGTGGTAGCTGGATTGCGCCAAAGGCGCTGGTGGACTCAGGCTCTTGGGAAAAAATTACACAGATAGCCCGTCACGCCGCTGACCTGCTTCGGTAACGCGCCCAGCTCTACCGCCGCGCCTGATCTTTTTAGGTGAAGGGGCAAGGGCCGCCTGTAAGACCTCTGTCATCGGGTGGTCAGGTAAATCGGCTCCATAATATGAAATACAAAAGGCGATATGCTTAGCTGGATCAGCACTCACAGGGACTTGGATGGCCCAATCAAAGAAAATAGTTTTGCACATTGGAGGCGTAATACATTCAATCCTGTAACTTTCACGTATTAGGCCTTTGGGATCTACATTTTCAACTTTCATATTTGTGCCCTTCAATTTTAACAAGAATACAATCAATAATTTTTGCGCACTCCACACGCTTTCTCACAACCACTAGCTCAAACTCACTATCAGAATCAAATTGCGTTATCCCCAGTAACCGAGCACGTCCACCCTCTCCAAAGCCAGCAGCATAATTATCGGTGCCACACATCAGCCTGTGTAGTAAGCGCAAATCCGACAGCCAATCGTGAGATCGCGCCAATTCATCGAGATCAGCCGCCAAAAAATATACTGAGTTCTGCCCGCTTCGCAATTGTGCAACTGTATCGAGGTCGCGGCAGTTTTGGACCAACGCAACACTCTGCCCAAAAAGTTCAATGTCTTGAAGGCCACCCGGACCACGCTTTATGTCCCAAAGTCCTCGTTGCAATTTGGTTTCAGCTAACCGCGTGCGCATGTTGCGCAAGCCTGACATTACGGTCGTAAAATCTGCTTTTTCGTCCAAAATAGCCTGCCGTAGAATATTAATTTTTTGGCGAAAATCCATGCTACCAGTTACGGCTCTCGCCCGCGTCAAGGCCAAATGTTCCCAAACCCACGCTTCAGTTCGCTGATAGGCCTCAAACCCAGTCAAAGATGTGGCCACAGGCCCCGCACGGCCAGACGGGCGTAAACGCATATCAACCTGATAGAGCCGGCCATGGGCCGTCGGCGCAGTCAAAGCGGTAATAAAAGCTTGGGTCAACCGTGAAAAATACTGCCTACATGCTAGGCTCTTAGCTCCATCCGATAAAGAGTTTGCATCGGCATCAAAAATCAAAATTAGATCTAAATCTGAAACCGAGTTTAGCTTTCCCGCCCCAAGTGACCCCATAGCCAGTATAGTATTATCTGACTTTGCTATATAGCCATATTTTTTTGCAAACTCGGCATGCACAAACTCAAACAATACCGCCAATACGGCTTCCGCCAGTTGGGCATATTGCTGTGATGCCCGCTTGGGCGTGATGAACTCTTGCAGCACATGAACCCCAATGCGGAAATGCCATTCCTTGGTCCAAATACGTGCCACGTCCAAACCGGTTTCATAGTCAGAGGCGCTCATCAGTGCAGAGGAAAGCTGTTCCTGCAATACATCTTGATCTGGCCAAGGCGCAAAAAACTCACCACTCAGCACTGCATCTAATACACCAGAATTTAAACCTAAGTATTGAGCCAAGGCTGGGGCACTCACCGCTATATCCGTCAAGAGGTCTACTAATTTAGGGTTCGCAGCAAAAAGAGAGAATACTTGAATTCCAGCAGGTAATCCCTTTAAAAAATTATCAAATTGAATCAAAGCCTCTCTAGGGTTAGGGGCGAGTTGTAGCCGTGACAATATCTCAGGACGCAAGGTATCAAATAAAACCGTAGCCCGTTCTGAACGCATAGCAGCGTAGCTTGGCCAATGGTGCGTGATATCATGATGCTCTTCTAGAGCCACGTCAGGCGCCACTCTTGATGTTGGGGCAAAGAAGGCTTCTGTTATTTCATGTACTGCATTTAAACGCACCGACAAATTTCCCAAGAATGCATCAACGGACTGGCCACAAAGCCCCGCCACCCGTGCCAAGCCCTCTTCTGATTGCGGTACGCTTTGAGTCTGTGCGTCACGGATCATTTGAATAGCATGTTCCGTGTGACGCAACACCTTATAACTAGCTTGTAGATGATCACTAGTCGTAGTGGGCACCCAATCTTTAACAACCAACTGATCCAATGCTGTGAGCGTTTGCGCCGACCGTAGTTCAGGGTCACGCCCACCAGAAATTAGTTGTTGGGTTTGAGTAAAAAATTCAACCTCCCGAATACCACCACGCCCCAATTTCACGTCATGCCCGGGCACTTTTATATAGCCGCGCGCACCAGTCTTAGTACGGATTTTCAAACGTAGTGCGTGAGCCTCTTCAATGGCAGCGAAATCTAGATGCCGCCGCCAGACAAAGGGTACTATTTGTTCAAGAAACGCAGCCCCTGCTGCACGATCACCCGCACATATTCGGGCCTTAATGAAGGCTGCACGCTCCCAGGTCCGGCCTAAACTTTCATAATAATCTAGTGCAGAAGACATACCTACACAGATCGGTGTCACTGAAGGATCTGGCCGCAACCGAAGGTCAGTCCTAAATACATATCCATGTTCAGTGATATCATTGAGGACCTTAGTCGCTGTTCGCGTAGCTCGCACTAAAACTTGGCGGAGCGCTGAGGCCTCAAGGTAATCCATATTCCGATCGTCAAACATTACAATTAGATCAATATCAGAGGAATAATTTAGTTCTCCCGCACCCATTTTACCCATAGCCACAACGAAAAAGCCAGTGTCTGACGGTAGCTTCCCTGAAATCTGATAGGGTGCCAAAGCTGAAGCGAAGGCCACTTGCACCGCCACATCGGCAAAATCTGTAAGAGCTTGAGTTGTTTGACTGAGCGGATAGGCACCAGACAACTCTCCCATAGCTAAAAAACCTGCCACCCGCCGCTTTGATGTCCGCAAGACTTGCCGCACAACTTCAGGCGCTGCAGAATCTAGGTCTATAGGCAGAAGCCCTGTCAGTGGCGATTCTTCATATATTGCGTTTGAGATCCATTCCTGTTCTTGCCGCAAAATAGTGAGCAGATATGGACTACATCCTCCCATACCCTCTAAGAGTTCGGCAAGGTCACCTGTTACTGCCCAATCGGCACTTAGCGATTGTCCAGACGCGAGATCATATGCAAGTGGAACCTGTTTAATTGAATTGAAGACTGCCATTGCCTCAAACTGAGGAGCAACCGACATAAGGTCAATGGGGTAACGATGAGTAAAGTCTAAAACGTGTAAAATACGCACTGGTTACAGACAGAGAAGATATTGATATAATTATGACTGACACAGCAAAAATTACCCTTACCACTGCTGAAAGCCTTAGTTGCAAAATAGGTCAGATTGCGAAACCTATTGTCTTCCAAGGCAGCAACACTAGGCCACTTTATTTATTACTGACCGACGAACATCAACAATTAACTTAAGAATGGCCTCCGCACTGGCTGATGAGAAACTAGTAAAAGCCCCCACAAATGTAATCCGGAACGTAACGGGCTTTGCCATTGGTCGGGTTAGTCTAGTTGATCATCTAAAACTTATTATGACATTTTTTGTTATTTATTGAATAAAATTTCTAGTAATTTAAGCCGGAACAGGCATTCAAATTCTTATTTTTGGCTGTGTTTCTCGAATAATGTAACGTCTCTCCAACGGCCTAATTTCAAAACTTTGCTGACGATATATATTGATTTGATTATTTATTGTCAGCCAGACTATTACTGCTCCAAAGGCGGTAATGCCGACCCAAAAGCGTACAATAAAACTTTCTAAGATTTACTATTGGAGATTGAGATTTAGCTTGATAACTTTACAAGAAAATTGATTGGTTATCATGCACCATACTGTTCCCTTAACTTCACAGTTCTATGTCACCGCACCACAGATATGTCCTTATCTTGAAGGCCGTATGGAACGTAAGTTGTTCACCTCCCTTCAGGGTACGAATTCCAGCAGCCTGAACAATGCCCTGTCAAAACAGGGTTTCAGGCGATCACAAAATGTACTCTACCGCCCAGCGTGTGTGGCATGCACCGCCTGCCTTTCAGCTCGTATTGATGTGGACAAGTTTTTTCCCAGTAAAAGCCAACGTCGGATCTTAAAACGTAATGCAAATTTGTTACGCCGCCCCAATGCGCCATGGGCTACGGAAAAACAATATGAACTATTTAGACGATATCTCGATGTCCGACACGCCGAAGGTGGGATGGCAGACATGGATATCTTTGAATTTGCAGCCATGATTGAAGAAACACCTGTAAACAGTCGCGTGATGGAATATAATACACAAGCAGGAGATTTGGCCGCTGTATGCTTAACCGATATTTTCGATGATGGCCTATCATTGGTCTACAGTTTCTTTGATACAGACAGGTCTAAAGACTCAATCGGCACATTTATGATTCTTGACCATATAACCGTCGCGCGCGCAGCTGGTTTGCCCTATGTTTATCTCGGCTATTGGGTGCCAGGCAGTGATAAAATGGCATATAAGGCCCATTTCTCTGCAGTTGAAATTTTCCGCAATCAGAAGTGGACGCCAATTGATCCAACAGACAGCTATCAGACTGAAACTAATCCTCTGGAGGTAAGGACAATTACTCAGCAAGTAGAAAATATATCAATGCCAGGTGTCTTGCATAAAAGTGATACCTAACCATTTTTAAAAAATGGTTAGCACCAAAAATACATGAACCAATAACTTATTATATTTTAAGGTAATCAAAACTAGTCAAAGAATTGATGATAATTGTGGCGCCCCATAGGCACTAAATCAATCATGATAGACTCAAAATTTAGGTAATTTTAAATAAAATTTTATAATAAAAGAATTCTGTTGGGATCCAAAATAAACTATAGCCTAAGAAACTACAAACATCACATTTCACCAAAGCATCATTCTAGCGCCCTTAATTCAATAATAATTTGTGTCTCGAAAACTACAGTTAGAATTTTCGACATTAACAAACTTATCCAAATGCCCACCACCAAGCGCCCCAATCAAGATTCCTGATACCCATTTTCTGAGTAGAGAAGTTTCAACGCTGCCCCAAGTATAGCGTGACCGCGCAGATGCAAGAGAGGTGAAAATAATTGTGCTCAGAGACGTAGAAATGATCATATGCATTTATAATTCGCGTGAAAAGTTAATGGCGCTAAGAATCCCAAATAGTCCAAGGCAATACCAACACCGAGAAGACTAGCAAGGATACCCGAAAGCACCGATGCAACCATGAGGCCAACAATAATAGTCATAATCTTTTGTGTTGTGAGTTGATTCACCAATCAGAAACTCAACGCCGCTCCATCAGCACGTGGGTCTGTAGCAGTTTCAACTAAACCACTTGGGTGAAGGACCAAAGCACCTGCATGGCCTGTCAAGTCACTGTATTCAGGTAGTAATTCAACATCATGGCCCGCTAATTTAAGATCATTGATCAAACCTTCATCAAACCTACTTTCCAGCTTTAAGCTTGTACTGTCATCACCCCAAGTTCTACCTAGCAGCCAGCGAGGCGCAGTCACAGCTGCCTGTAGGTCCATGCCGAACTGGACATAGCGCGTAAAAACAGCAGATTGTGTTTGTGGCTGACCCTCACCGCCCATCGTCCCGTAAGACAACACGCGGCCATCGCCCAGATGCGCCAGCGCAGGGTTGAGCGTATGGAATGGTCTGCGGTACGGGCCTACCTGATTTGGTCCAGGCGCTAGCGAAAAGCCTGCACCACGATTCTGGAAAAAAACACCCGTGTCAGTGCAAGTTAGGCCTGAACCAAATTCCCAATAAACACTTTGAATAAAGCTGACCACCGTGCCATCACTATCTGAAGCTCCCATCCAGATGGTATCGCCCTCTGCTGGGTTATACGGCCATTCGAGGGCCTTGGTCTTATCAATTTGCGCAGCTTTTTCATCAAGTTTTGCGTCCTGCAACCAGTCTTGCGCCTGAACCGTCATATAATCAGGATCACCCAGTTCAGCGTTGCGCTGGATAAAGGCCTGCTTAGTGGACTCGACCAGCCCATGAAGATGGTCAAAGCCTTCGCCAGTTTTCACACCCAGGCGATCAAATAATCCAAGGATCATCAAGGAAGCAACGCCCTGTGTAGGGGCTGCAGTGTTAAATAGCTGTCCGTACGATGTATCGACCACCAGTGGCTTCACAACTTGTGCCCTATAACCCGCAAAGTCAGCTGCACGCAGCGGACTTTCATTTTTCTCAAGGTAAGCCGCATGAGTACGCGCCAAGTCGCCTTCATAATAGCTCCGCAATCCGTACGTTGAAAGATGCTCTAGCGTCTCACCAAGGCTTTTTTGAACCATCCGATCGCCCGCCTGCGGCGGTACGCCATCAATCAAGTAAGTTTCTGCAAAACCCGGCACATTCTGCAGACCTACCAGTTTTTCAGAAGTGCAAACTGCCTGATTTCCAGTGACAGCTATGCCTTCCTTAGCATGACCGATAGCGTCGGCGAGCAGTTGCGATAAGGGAAGACGACGTTCCCTAGGCACCAACGATAGCGCAGTGTCCCAGCCGCTGATCGTACCGGGTACCGTCAAAGCAGCAAGTCCACCCCTTGCTGGAATTCCTTTGGTGTGCCCTTTGGACGCGTAAAACTCTGGCGTTGCTAGCGCCGCGGCTGTACCACAGGCCGAAATGCTAACAGGCGATTTGCCTGGCTGATGAATAATCCAGAATCCGTCCCCGCCGATGCCGTTCATATGCGGGTAAACTACCGCGATAGTAGCTGCTGCTGCCACCATAGCTTCTATCGCAGTACCGCCTTTCGCCAAAATATCGCGTCCAGCAAGGGCAGCAAGCCGGTGCGGCGCAGTAAAACCACCGTTTAAACCAAGAGAAGATTTCAGCATTTTAATACCCTATCGCTAGTACATTGTATTTCCAATTTTTATCAATTTCTTAAGAAATAGTTTGCAAAATTGTATAAACCACTACGCCAATGATTATTATACTTCCAACTAAGACAAGAAGAGGTTCAGCAGCCTTATTATTGAAGAAGGGTTCAATGAACGGCCAGATATATTTTTTAATCATAATGGGCCCGCTTGTTCGTCCTATTTGGAAAAGGGACTACTCGTAAAGCAACCCTTTGATTTATTGAAAAGTAAATTCTAGAAATTCAAGGACAGGTCTCGATGGACCGCGGTGCAAGACGCAAGATAGAGAGCCTGCTCTCGGTTAAGAGACTCCTGCTGGCGTATTCCAATTGTCCCACCAAGAGCGTTCACATAGCTTTCTATATCCCCACGCAGGCCACCTTCAGCCACAGAACGCCATTCGATTTGATCCTTGTAGAGTTTCATCACTTTTTGAAAGTCCTCTAAAGCTTTTTCACGGTTAAGTTTACGTTTCCCTAGAGATTTTTTGACCTTGCCCAGTTGTTTTTTGACATCGTCAGCCCCCGAAATACCGCGCACTATGCGCTCCATAGCCTTAACAGCTTGTTCAGCATCAGGGAAATCAGCCATTTCGATCACTACTCCCAACTCCTGAAGTGGGCCTTCTAACGCTATGTAAGCCTCTGTTGCCACAAAAACTGATACGACTTCCTTTGCAGATTCGTAGGCGTCATCCGCAGCTCGGCGGTATCCGTTACGAGCTGTAGTTTCCGCGCCAGTCAGCTTTTGGAACGTCTCATAATCTGCGCTCCAAGACACTGGAATCTCTAATCGAAGTTGGGCAAGTTCAGCCTCTAAATTAGACATTTCTACTTGTAAAATATCTCGTTCTGTTGTGAAATTTCCACCCTCTAAGCGCCCAAATTCTTTTTGGGCTAAGTCCATTTTTTCGGTCGCCTTACGTATTCTCTTTTCGAGGCCTCTGACCTTAATAAGACGTGGACGAAATTCATTTTCCACCGAAACAACAGCAGTATGACTAGTAGTGATATCAGTTAAAGATAAAATAGCGAGTTCTGAACTTTCAATGGAGCCTGAAATTAACGCTTTTAGTGATTTGGGTAGGCCGTTTGTATCTAATAATTTAGCAGCCTCTATAGCAGAAAATGTAGCGCCACTTTCATTGTTGAGTTTATCAATCACAAATGTATCAAGACAAAATTGGAATCTTGGATTGCGTGGTGGAGGCGCTGTCTCGGCAAGATAGTTTGATCTATTTGGCAGATAATTAACAAGTTGTGGATAACCACCGACAATTATTAATGCCGCTAATTGCAGACAGATAAATGGTACAACGCCACGATACATTTGAACTGTTTTGACTACTGCCGGTGCTACACCGCGCAGGTAAAAAAGAGCAAACCCAAAAGGTGGTGTGAGGAAGGAAGTTTGAATATTCAAACCAATCATAACACCAAGCCAGACAGCAGTGATATTAGCACCAGGATCCGCAAGTAAAATGGGCGCAACAATTGGTACTACGACTACAGCGATTTCGATAAAGTCTAGGAAAAATCCAAGAAGAAATATCACAATCATTACTATAATAAACTGGACCCAAAATCCGCCAGGTAATGAGTTTAAAAAGTCACGGACTAATTCCTCACCACCAAAAGCGCGAAATGCTGAAGTTAACATTGCAGCACCGAGAAGAATAATAAAAACAAGAGCAGTAGTTTTTGATGTCTCCATCATAACACCACGCAAAGTATCTTCGATATTCAACACCCTAATTCCACTCCAGACTAGACCCAAAAATATGAAAATAGTTCCGATAACACCGATCCAGATACCTCGCATATCCATTGCTGAATCAGCCGCTTTGATGTTCATATCATAGTTTTGAAGAGCATAACCAATAACTAACGTTCCCAAGATACATAAGTATGCAGGGACAAAGGTCCATTTATTTGAACCTACTAACCGGTATCCCGCCATAACCAATGCGCCAGCGGCACCAATGGCTCCAGCTTGGTTTACGGTAGCAATACCCGATATAATCGAACCCAAAACAAGGAATATTAATGATAACGGTGGTACAAGCGTTACAAACACTTTTCCCCAAAATTTTCTGTCAAACTTACCATCATAGATTACGGCTGGGGCAGCCGCCGGTTTGAAAAACGCATATACTAAAATATAAGTCATATAAATTGCCACTAGCAGCAAACCTGGAACAAATGCTCCCAAGAACATTTCACCGGCACTGGTAGACGTCACATCAAAAACACTAGGCATTTGAAATTCGCCCGTGGCTGATTTGTATAGGCTTTTGCGAAGGCTGCCAGCCTGATCTGCGGCGGAAGCAAGTTGATCAGCAAGTATGATTAACACAATCGAGGGAGGTATTATTTGTCCAAGCGTGCCAGAGGCAGCAATTGTTCCGGTTGCCAATGAAGGTGAATAATTATTTCGTAGCATTGCGGGCAATGAAATCATACCCATCGCAACAACTGTCGCTCCAACAATGCCAGTTGTCGCTGCCAATAAGGCGCCCACGAAAACAACAGAGATTCCCAGACCACCAGGAATGCGACCGAAAAGTTGTGCCATTGTTACTAGTAGATCTTCGGCAATTTTTGAACGTTGCAGCATTATTCCCATGAAAATAAATAGTGGGATTGCTATTAGAGTATCCCGTTCAACTTCCCAATAGACGCCACGTAAATTCAAGACACCAGCAGACAACCACTCAAACGGGCCTCCAGAGTGAAAGTACGCAGATATATTTCCATCAAAGAAGAAACCAGCAATCGCAGCGAGGCTAATGGTGATTACTGCAGAGCCGGGCAAGGCAAATGCTACTGGATAGCCTGAGCCTAACGCAATTGCCATAATAACGACTAGAATAAAGAGAAAAAATAATTCCATTATAACCTCAATGCCCTACCGGCTGCATGATGCGCTTGCCTGGTTCGCCTTTTATGTCAGCCCATGCGAACAGCAGATAACTAACGAACTGAATATACATTGTAATCGCAAAAACTCCCAAAAAACCAGCCATTTGGTATTTCACAAATAACCCAATAGATGCCGTTTGAGAAATTTCAAAATTCATAATTGGGCTGTTAATAATTGATTGTTTTCCATTCATTCCAACAATTAATATCACCCCGCAGGTTGTAAGCCCGAGCAATAAAGTTCCAACAAAATTTGCAATGCCTTTCGATCGCTCGCGCATTCCCGCAAATATGATGTCGACACGCACGTGGCCCTCATCGTAGAGGGTATAAGCCGAAGATAATAGGAAAAGAGCGGCGTACCAATAACGAACTAAATCACCCATGAATGCCTGCTCATAAGAAAATACAAACCGCGAAACTACGATCAATAATTCTGCTATCACTATCAATATTGCTAACCAAATAAATCCTAAGGTGCGGGTCACTGCCCCAAGAAAAAACCCCAATATAAGAAGAGGGATGTGAATATACGCTCCTACAAAGAACGGTTTATTGAAATCTCTACCGGCGCCCTCCCAGAAAAAAACATCAGCAAAGTCTTCAACTCGCATGAAGGCAACCACGACGTCCGCTACGCCTACTAAAAAAATCCCCCAAAAAAGAGATCTTACTAAATAAACATTAAATTTGTGAATCTTATCCGCGTCCATACGTAGCGATCTCTGCCGCGTTCTAAGCGCGTATGATACCGCAACAGCTATCAAGATCAGATAGACTATCACAGGAGTTGGATTATCAAACCGTAGATTGGTTTCTACGCCCAGACTTAGTTCTAATACGTTATTTATTAAAAAGGCAGCCAACACGGCTAAAAGGGACCAAGATATTGCTCTGATTAACAGGGATGAACTCATAATCTTTCCAGCCCCTGCCATTTGATCTGGCATAGTCATCTAATCACCTTTTATTTGATGAAACATTTAATAGATAGAGTGCGCCAGTCTACTGGCGCACTCTAGGTTCAAATCAAATTTAACCTATGTCAAAAGCACGATTTCGCTGATTTAGATATGTTCCTTCAAACTGAGCGATCATACCACCAATTTCACGCATTCCTTTTTGGTATGCATCATCAACTTCAGTTGCCAAGGCAGAATGGTCACGTGTTTCGGCAAACACTTCACGCGCGCCTTCCGCCATTGCGTCCCAAACATCATCGTTGAACTGACGGACTTGGACGCCCTGCTCTTCTTGCAACTTGGTCAGGAATTCTCCGTTACGAGCCATCACTTCGTCATGGGCGTGTGCATGCTCTTCAGCCGCCGCAGCCTGAATGACATTTTGTTCGAAGTCACTAAGACCTGCCCACCATTCAGCATTCATTCCGAGAGCTAAACAGCTACCCGGTTCATGCATACCAGCTGTATAATAGTATTTGGTCGCTTCATAAAACTTCATGAAGTAATCATTCCATGGGCCGACCCATTCTGTCGCATCAATCGCGCCAGAAACTAAGTTTTCATAAATTTGACCACCTGGCAGGGAAACAGTCGACGCACCAAGCTTGGAAAGAACTGTTCCACCAAGGCCTGGAATACGCATTTTTAGACCCTTAAAGTCGTCGCCGCTTTCGATCTCTTTATTAAACCAACCACCGGCCTGTGTACCAGTAGATCCAACTGGAAGAGCCTTGATACCATACCCACCAGAGACCTTATCCCAAAGTTCCTGACCACCGCCAAACCGGATCCAAGATGTCCACTCCTGAGTGGACATACCAAACGGTACCGATGTAAAGTATGCAAACGCAGGGTGCTTACCGATCCAGTAATAGTCAGCTGCGATGTATGCCTGACTGTTCCCGGAGGCTACTTCGTCAAATGAGTCAAAAGCACCGACACGTTCACCGGCTGCAAAGTACTCAACATTTAATGCACCATTTGAAATTTCACCGACCCTGCGAGCAAACCGCTGAGCTGATGTTCCAAGCCCTGGGAAGTCACGGCCCCAAGTGGATACAATTGTCATTGTTTTTCCGTGGCTTCCAGCAACGGCTGGAGCGGCTAAAGCAACTCCAGTAGCGCCAATAGCTGCGGCTGTTAAAAATTTACGACGTTCCATGTAGTTTTCTCCCGAACTATGTCTAAAACTTGGATCGGCTCTCCCAAGCAATCCAATCTGGTAAACTGTAGTTACCAATTCGTGAATACTAGCACGATAATCACAGCCGGCTAGTGAAAAAATGTGGCGTAAATTACTAATCCGAACATATTGCCAATCAATCCAACGAAGTGAACTTTAAAAAAGGTCTAATTGAACTGATTTAAAATAATATTTTAGCATACTGTATTTTCTATCTGCGGCAGACTGCCACATGATTAAAGGAGCGTTAGGCATGGGAAGCAGTATAACTAGTTTTTGTTATTTTTTTAAGTTAATTTACTGGTTTAAAACTAATCTGTTAACGCTCACTTCATAACACTGCACTTTAAGTTAACTACTTTAAACACGCCCCGGTAAAAATACTCATGACCCCCTTCAAATTACAGAAACCTTATTAATAGCGAAATCTGGCTGCCAGAAACCATATGCTAAAGTATGGAATTTTACAGACCTAAAACAGGCAGTAATTTGCAATTCTTACGCTAAAAGGCTATTTTAGGAAATAAAAAACCCAGAAACGTGTCTTTTTAGTCAGAAAATTTAAAAAACTTGGTTGACGCCCCTGTTATGGCCTCGTAGGCTAAAAACACGTTCATAGGGATTTGCATGAAATCTAATCTCCTCAATATGATCGTGCAACAAAAGGGGCGCTTATGTTAAAAGCGTTACGTCTCTGTACTCCGCCCCCGCGAACCGGGGGCTTTTTTATGGCAATAATGAAAGAGAAATAATATGACCCAAACAATGTCAGGCGCCAAAATGGTTGTTCAAGCTTTGATCGATCAGGGTGTTGATACTGTGTTTGGTTATCCCGGCGGGGCGGTCCTGCCAATATACGATGAGATTTTTCAACAAAACAGCATTCGACATTTTTTAGTACGTCATGAACAAGGGGCCGTGCATGCAGCAGAGGGCTATGCCCGCTCCACTGGAAAGCCGGGTGTTGTGCTAGTAACCTCTGGCCCGGGTGCCACCAATGCCGTGACCGGCCTAACCGATGCGCTGATGGATAGCATTCCGCTAGTTGTTTTGACAGGACAAGTGCCGACTTTTATGATCGGTTCTGACGCTTTTCAAGAGGCTGACACTGTAGGCATTACCCGCCCCTGCACTAAGCATAATTGGCTGGTTAAAGACACCAATGACTTGGCCACAACTCTGCATACAGCATTTCACGTGGCTACCGTTGGCCGGCCAGGCCCAGTTTTGGTTGATATACCCAAAGATGTACAGTTCGCTGATGGTATTTATCAGGGACCTTCAAAGATGAAATCCCATTACCAGCCACAGGTGAAAGGTGACATCGACGCCATCACACAATTGGTCATAGCTATGGAGACCGCCAAAAAACCAATTCTTTACACAGGTGGTGGCGTAATTAATTCAGGACCACTTGCAAGTCAGTTATTGCGTGAATTGGTGGCGGCCACTAACTTCCCAATCACATCAACACTGATGGGGCTTGGTGCTTATCCAGCTAACGGTGAAAATTGGTTAGGTATGTTGGGAATGCATGGGCTCTATGAAGCTAATATGTCGATGCATGATTGCGATTTGATGATTAACATAGGAGCGCGATTTGACGACAGAATTACCGGGCGCCTAGACGCTTTCAGCCCAGATTCAACTAAGGCCCATATTGATATTGATCAGTCGTCAATCAATAAAGTGATCCGCGTTGATATACCAATTGTGGGTGATGTGGCACATGTGTTGGAAGACCTCCTCAAAGTTTGGAAGGCTCGCGGCCGTAAAACCAATTCGGAAAGCCTTAAAGGTTGGTGGTCAGAAATTGGTGCTTGGCGCAAAATCCGATGTTTGGATTACAAACCGGATATAAAGACCATCAAGCCACAATATGCGCTTGAGCGTCTTGAGGCGCTCACCAAAGACCAGGATCGCTATATCACGACAGAAGTGGGTCAGCATCAGATGTGGGCCGCTCAGTACTTGGGTTTCAATGATCCCAATCGTTGGATGACATCTGGCGGTTTGGGAACTATGGGCTATGGATTCCCTGCCTCCATCGGCGTGCAAGTAGCCCATCCTGAAAGTCTTGTTATTAACGTCGCCGGAGAGGCAAGCTGGTTGATGAACATGCAAGAAATGGGCACTGCCATGCAATACGGCCTACCGGTCAAGCAATTCATTCTCAACAATGAGCGTCTTGGTATGGTCCGCCAGTGGCAGGAGTTACTACATGGCGAGCGCTATTCGCAAAGCTGGTCAGAATCCCTGCCCGACTTTGTAAAATTGGCTGAAGCTTTTGGAGCCAAGGGTATTCTATGCTCAGATCCCAGTGATCTAGACGATGCCATTATGCAGATGCTGAACCATAATGGCCCAGTTATTTTTGATTGTTTGGTTGAGAAACATGAAAACTGCTTCCCAATGATCCCATCAGGCAAAGCGCATAACGAAATGCTACTGGGAAATGCTGCTATAAAAGGTGCAATAGATGCAGCTGGCTCGGTTTTGGTATAGGGAGAAATTACATGAATAAATTAAACATCGCCAAAGGCTCAACCTCCAAGTCTGCTTATAATCTACGTTCCAGCCATGAAGATGTGATCGAGCGTCATACTTTAGCCGTGCTTGTCGCTAATGAACCTGGCGTATTGGCTCGTGTCATTGGTTTATTTTCTGGTCGGGGGTATAATATCGAAAGCCTTACCGTGGCTGAGGTGGATCATGAAGGCCACACTAGCCGAATTACCATTGCTACCAGTGGTACACCTCAAATCATTGAACAGATCAAAGCCCAACTAGGTCGGATTATTCCGGTTTATAAAGTGCATGATCTAACAGTCGAGGGCCCATCTGTTGAGCGTGAATTATCGCTTTTTAAGGTTAGTGGTAAGGGTGAAAAACGTGTAGAGGCCCTGCGTTTAGCCGATGTATTTCGTGCGAATGTAGTAGATAGTACTTTAGATAGTTTTACCTTTGAGGTGGTGGGCAGTCCAGAAAAGATCGATGCTTTTTCTGAATTGATGCGACCCCTAGGCCTCCACGAGATCGCACGAACCGGAGTAGCGGCTCTGTCACGAGGCTAGACGCAATTTTATGCTCACCAATGCTAGGCCCGCATCTGGATGTGGGCCTTTTTTACGTATAACCTACAATTCAGCTGCCACAGAGGTCGTAGTGAGGAAGGTTTTGTCGCGATAGGCAAAGTTAAAACTCAAAATATAGCGTACCACTAAAACATAGTGGAGATTTTCATGGCCAAAGACTTTACCCCAACCGATATCGTCTCAGTTCAACGTCCTGTGGATAAGGCAAACGGGCTACCTAATGCTCATTACACTGACCCACAGGTGTTCAGTGAGGAATCCGAGGCTGTTTTGAAATCTACTTGGGCAGGTCTCGCCGTAGGAGCCGACGTGCCGATCGCAGGCGACGCAAAGCCAATAAGTTTTTTGGGCATACCGTTGTTGTTACTACGTGACAGAGATGGCAACATTAGGGTCTTCGAAAACATCTGCCGCCACCGTGGCATGCAATTAGTCAGTGAAGCCAAAAATATTGAAGGTTCAATCCGCTGCCCATACCATTCTTGGTGCTATTCCACCAAAGGCAAACTAGTCAGCACTCCGCATGTAGGTGGCGCAGGCCACAACACCCATCCCAGCATAGTTAAGGAAGAACTTAGTCTCAATGAAGTGCGCAGCAAGGTGTGGCGTGACGTAGTTTTTATAAACATCTCAGGAGATGCGCCCGATTTTACCGATGTACATGCACATCTAATTAATCGTTGGTCGGAATTTGACTGTCAAATTTTTCATGGTGGTGCTGAAAGTAAGTTTAAGCTGGAACTGACGGCCAACTACAAGCTGGCGGTAGAAAATTATTGTGAGAGCTACCATCTACCATGGATCCACCCCGGCCTAAACAGCTATTCGCGGCTAGAAGATCACTATAACATTGTAAAATATGGGAAATATTCTGGTCAAGGTACGTTGGTCTACCGGCAGTTTAGAGCCGAAGATGGCTCCCCTGCCTTCCCAGACTTTCCAAACCTGTCAGAACAATGGAATGAAGGGGCAGAATACATCACCGTTTATCCAAATGTATTGCTCGGTGTGCAGCGCGATCACGCTTTTGCGATTGTATTAGAGCCAAAAGCTTATAACAAAACCGTCGAACATATACATTTCTACTACGCATCTGATGCCACAGATTCAAAAAGCCGATCCAAAAATACCCAACAGTGGATAGAGGTTTTTGAAGAAGACATTTTTGTGGTGCAAGGCATGCAATCGGGTCGATATGCACCTACCTTTGACGGTGGAAGGTTTAGCCCGGTGATGGATGAACCGACCCATTGCTATCACGACTGGGTGGCACGCAAAATATCGACATATCGTGGCTAGCGACGGCAGAGACTTGAATACTGAAATCTTGGCTGCTCACGCCGAAAATAATTATTTTCTCTTAATTGATCTCTACACTGAAGCTGCTAATTTAGCAGACAACCAAGACGCAGAATGTTTCTTTCTTACCTTTGCGCATGTATTCGCACTGGAACTTGGACATCCTCACCAATTCAAGCTTCAGGCCCGCCTAAAGGCTTATGGTCGCGAATAAGAAACCGGGGAGCCAAAGCTCCCCAGTCTCGCACTTCAATCTTTTCATTGCACTACTAATTTTCGTACTCGACGGTCCGACGCCTTTAAAGCGAGCAAACCTCGCAACTACTCGCTGTTAACTGCAACCGGATGTACCCCCGCAGGTATTGCACTTCATACAGGTTCCGTTGCGTACCAAGGTATAGTTTCCGCATTCACCGCAGGGATCGCCTTCGTAGCCCTGCATCTTTGCCTTAGTCCGATGATCCATCGCCGCAACCATGGGAGCCGCGGCAACCTCTGGCACCCGTGTTGCAACAGCTACAGCTGCGTCGGTTGATGTATCCAAAGCCACAGAACCATCCATGGACGTAACGGCCTGACCCCCTTGGTAAACCACAAACTCTTGTGGCACACGGTTGCGATGATAGCCGGTAGAAACCATATGCTTGAGCACCTCGATGCCCTTAGCGGCCTTAGCGTCTTCAACAGCGCGCAGGTTGGAAACACCTTCTGATTCACCGCGGCCAATATCATCGAATGAAGCGCCCTCTGGCGGCACATGGGCAAGATCGGTACGATCAAGATATGACACCGCTAGTTCTCGGAAAATATAATCAAGAATTGAAGTGGCGTTTTTAATACTGTCATTACCCTGCACCATTCCAGCTGGCTCAAACTTGGTAAAGGTGAAAGCATCAACAAACTCATCTAGCGGTACCCCATATTGCAGACCTACCGAGACCGCGATCGCAAAGTTATTCATCATCGCTCGGAAGCCTGCACCCTCTTTGTGCATGTCGATGAATATCTCACCCAACTGGCCATCCTCATATTCGCCCGTACGCAGATAAACCTTGTGGCCTCCTACAACCGCTTTTTGCGTATAGCCGCGGCGGCGCTGTGGCATTTTTTCACGATCTCGGCGGATAATCTCTCTGACAACAATTTTTTCAACAATTTTCTCTGCTAAAACAGTTGCTTTTTCCTGAGCAGACCCACTGGCTAAGATTTCTTCTGCTTCCTCATCATCTTCAACGAGTGAAGCCGCCAAAGGCTGTGATAGTTTAGAACCATCACGATAAAGCGCATTAGCTTTGATCCCAAGCGACCAGCTCAACTCATAGGCTTTCTG
The DNA here is from genome assembly GCA_000981705.1 of Rhodobacteraceae bacterium ASP10-04a. GTDB lineage: Bacteria > Pseudomonadota > Alphaproteobacteria > Rhodobacterales > Rhodobacteraceae > Planktomarina > Planktomarina antarctica. The sequence continues at coordinate 1,777 of LAQD01000025.1, read as the reverse complement.
ACACTCTTCGATGGTCGCATCATTTGGCATATTGATAGTTTTGGAAATGGCACCAGAAATGAACGACTGCGCCGCAGCCATCATATAAATGTGACTATTTACGCTGAGATAACGTTTTCCTTTTTTTCCACAAGGATTTGCGCAGTCAAAGATACTATAATGTTCCTCTTTCAAGTGAGGTGCACCTTCGAGGGTCATTGTGCCACAGACATGATCATTGGCAGCCTCAATATCTTTGCGACTGAAACCCAAATGCGTCAACAGATCGAAACTTGGATCCATCATTTTATCCGTCGGGACGCCGAGAACATTCGTACAGAAATCAGCACCGAGGGTCCACTGATTAAACACAAATCGAATATCGAAAGCAGACGGCAGAGCCGCTTCAATCTTATCAATCTCGGCCTTGCCAAAGCCGTGGCCTATCAATGAAGTGTGGTTGATACCAGGCGCATTTCCCATGGAACCATGGCCAACAGCATAGCTCACTATTTCTTCAACTTCATTACTACGGTATCCCTGTTTGGCCAAAGCTGCAGGAACGGAGCGATTAATAATCTTAAAATAACCACCACCCGCAAGTTTTTTAAACTTTACCAAGGCGAAATCGGGCTCAATGCCGGTCGTATCACAATCCATAACTAAACCGATGGTACCAGTTGGAGCTATCACTGTGGATTGTGCATTGCGATAGCCATGTTTTTCACCCAGTTCAATTGCCATGTCCCAACTCGACTTTGAAAGCGCCACAAGAGTTTGGTCGGGACAGTTCGCATGATCCAAAGTGACTGGTTTTATTGCGAGGTTTTCGTAGCTGTCTGTTTCACCATAGACAGCACGTCTGTGGTTGCGCATCACTCGTAGCATACTTTCTGCGTTTTTTTTGTAACCAGGGAAAGGTCCCAATTCGCCAGCCATTTCTGCTGACGTAGAATAGGCGACCCCGGTCATAACAGCGGTCAAAGCTCCACACAGCGCACGGCCCTCGTCACTATCGTAACTAAAACCCATATTCATGAGTAATCCGCCAATATTGGCATATCCAAGACCCAAAGTACGGAAGTCATAGGACCGTTGAGCTATTTCTTTTGAGGGAAACTGCGCCATTAAAACACTAATTTCTAAAGTGACAGTCCACAATCGAGTGGCATGCACATAGTCATCAGACTGAAATTCACCATTTTCATAAAAAGTGAGCAAATTCATAGAGGCTAAGTTGCAGGCAGTATCATCCAAGAACATATACTCAGAACAAGGGTTTGACCCACGAATAGCCCCATCAGCTGGACATGTGTGCCAAGCATTCACTGTGTCATGGTATTGAATTCCTGGATCCGCGCATGCCCAGGCTGCATGTCCCACCTGTTCCCAAAGATCACGTGCCTTCATAGTTTTTGACACCGCACCATTGTTCCGGTTTATCAGTTCCCAATCTGCATCTTTTTGCACTGCGTAAAGAAATGCGTCAGTTACACGAATTGAATTGTTAGAATTTTGACCTGAGACCGAATTGTAAGCCTCAGAATCCCAATCTGTATCATAGGTTGGGAATTCAATACTGGTGTGGCCTTGCTTGGCGTAATCTAAAACGCGTTTCACATAGGTCTCTGGAATCGAAACCTTTTTAGCCGCACGAACGGCCTCTTTCAAGGCAGGGTTGACTTTAGGATCATAAGCATCTGCGGTATTACCGTCCCATGCCTTAATTGCCGCAAACAGTAAATTAAGTTTCTCTTCATGCATTTTTGAACCGGCAACGATCGAAGCAACTTTCTGC
>LAQD01000024.1:39084-39423 GCA_000981705.1 Rhodobacteraceae bacterium ASP10-04a | reverse complement strand
GTATACAATTTGTATAACATATGTAAATAACTAATATACAATAATTATTATTAATAACGCTTAAATTTTATCACTTAATTGAGGCGCCTACCCACACGGCCTCTTGGAGATGAATGTTAATTACCCGCTCAAGTCACAATTTAAGTTTCTGTCTATTACGCCCTCCCGCTCCCTGTAGAACCTCTAAGTACCAACGGTCTCACACGAGCCTCTATGGCCACTAGCAGAACACTTAAGGGTGGGCGGGGGATGACTTAAAGTTAACTATCGCTAAAAAGCACAAAGCTTTTTACGCCTGCTAAAGGAACCACTAGCATGTTCTGGGCACCAAACTTACCA
>LAQD01000024.1:34890-39014 GCA_000981705.1 Rhodobacteraceae bacterium ASP10-04a | reverse complement strand
GATCTAAACATACTTCTCAATCGTTTAAATTACTTTTATTTACCCCAAATCAGATTACACGTAGCAGTGCTATATTTAGGTATTGATCCCCTTTTCTAGTTTTAAGAAACTAGCACTCTAATCTTTTCGATTGTCGCCAGAACCTGTTCAAAAGGTGGACTGTCGAGGGGACTATCCTGACTCCCGAACCAGGCAATAGAAAGCTTTTTCGTAGGGTCTACAAACAAAAACTGCCCGTGAATTCCAACTCCAAAGATCAACGGCTCGGCTTCCCGCTTCACGTACCATTTGGAACGATAATGGATATCCCGTTGCCCCCACACGGGGTTCACATCCCCATCTTTCCAAGCTTGGGGGTCACCGTTTTTGACGAGATCTTCCAACCAACTGGCTGGCACAACTTGCTTCCCATTACGCTGTCCTCCGTTGGCCATCATCATGCCGACCCGGGCTAAATCCCTAGCGAGTAAGCATTTTCCTCCCGCGGCACGCGCGCCACCTATACGATCAACGGTTATATAACCTGATGCTTCTGCGCCCAGTGGCTTCCACAGCCTTTCGCTCACAAGTTCGGCATAGCGCATGCCACTCGCTCGTTCAAAAACCCAAGCCAACAGGTCTGTATTTGGCGAAACGTAATGAAACCGACCGCCGTGCCGCCCATCAGGCTCGGTTAGCAATGACATGAAAGACCGTAAGTCACTGGGTGCATAATCTTTTGGCACTGGATTCCAATTCGCTGCAAATCGGTAATCGATAATTGGACCCTCGGTCGCTAGGTAGTCTTCGTCAAAAAAAACTCCAGCACGCATGTCCAGAAGATCGCGCACTGTAGCACCAACATAAGCAGTATTTTCTAATTCTGGCACGTGCTTTGTAATCAGGTCATCTTCAGCTAATTCGCCACGCTCCACTAATGTTCCAGCAACCAAGCCCAGCATAGATTTTGATACTGACATCAAAATATGCGGATCTCGCGACGTCATTCCGTTGCGATAAGATTCATGGACCAATTTGTCCTTGTGGAGAACCACAACTGCATCGCTGTCTGTTGCAACCATAGCGTCATCAAGACCCAAACTGGACGTATCAATCGTACCACGCTCAAGTTCCCAAACGTCAGTTGGATCGTTTGGAATTTCAGCCGAAGGAATAATCTCTCGCACATGATGAAAGGCCCAATGGCAATAGGGTGCTTTGCGCCAGTTGGCGAGTGAGGCTTGGTTGGGTTCCGCGGGAGGAAAGCCATACATGATTTCAGACATTGAAAACCTCTTAATTGCTATCTGGCAATCGTGGCACCAAATTGAGGTGGCTTCAATGCGCGAGGCAAGTAAGGCACTGTTATTCTCAAATTAGTATTTGGTGAAAATTTACAGTGAGCGCCACTAGCCGTGGTGCGTGGTTAAACAGGAAGGTCAGGTGTTAGAAAGCTACGGCACCAAACACCAAAAACGCAGAGGGGCACTGAAATCCTCCAGAAAATCAATGAAACGATATGGCCAGCCTGAAATTATTGTGACGAATAAGTTGCGGTCTTCTGGCGCTGGGATGAAGGTCATCGGTAATATTGATTGCCAGGAAACAGGGCGCTGGCTTAACAAGTGGGCGAAAAACTCACGCCTGCCGTTCCGACGGCGACGAGCTATATTGCGCTTTCGGCGAATGCGAAGTTATAAAAGAAGAACGGACTTTATGCCGAGGCATACTAGGTTGGCGATTATAAAAAATAGAGTGGACACTTCTCATGGATAATACAGCGGGCACCCAACCGCGCCGCCGATCTGGTCGGCGAAATAGAACTACAAAACCACAGGGTTCTGTTGCCAAAGGCTATACGCCACCTACTGCCGGGCGGTTCAAGCCCCTTAGTGATAATGATCTTGAGCGGGTGCACTTAGCATCACTTGAAATACTTGATCAAATCGGAATTAGCGAAGCGCCCCCGGTAGTAATAGATACTATCCAGGCGCGTGGTGGAACAGTTACCGCTGAGGGGCGGCTACTTTTTCCAAAAGCACTTGTAACCGAAGCGCTTGGTAAATTTCATCGTGGTTTTCAACTTTTTGGTAGGGCGCCAGGTCAGAACCTAGACATGACTGGCGCACGGGTACATGCGGGTTCGGGGGGTGCCTCGCCAAATATTGTAGATACTTTGGACGGTAGCTACCGGACCTCCACATTGAGCGATTTGTATGATGCGGCGCGGATTGTGGATACGCTGGATCATATACAATTCTTTTCGCGCCCAATGATCGCAGGCGACATGGAGAACAACCGTGTTTTGGATGTAAACACCACTTTTGCCTCGCTGGCAGGTACATCTAAACATGTTATGGTCAGCGCAAGTCACCCGGACCACGTCGATGATATTGCACAAATCTGTTACTCTATTGCTGGATCAGAGCAGGCGTTTCGCGAAAAGCCATTTTTGTCCCTGAACATCAACCACGTGGTTCCACCATTGCGATTTGATGAATGTGCTTGCGAAGTAATGGCAGCGGCAATAAGGGCCGGCCTGCCAGTGATGGTCAACACTTTTGGACAGATGGGAGCATCTAGCCCGGTGACTATTGCAGGCTGTCTGGCCCAAACTAACGCAGAAACATTGGCTGGGATGGTTTTTGCCTGGGCCCTGGACCCTGAGGTAAGGGCAATCTATGGAGCACGTCCAATGGTAACGGACCTGCGCTCTGGTGGTATGGCTGGCGGCAGTGGAGAACAGTCAATCCTTACTGCGGCGGCAACCCAAATTGCGCGCCATTATGACCTCGCTAATTCTACAATAGCTGGTGCTACCGATAGCAAGCTGGCTGATGCCCAATCAGGTTATGAAAAGGCCCTTTCGGTCACTCTAGCAGCACAGGCTGGAGCCAATTTAATCACACAAGCTGCAGGCACTCAGGCAGGTTTAATGGCCACCTCATTAGAAGCTTTTGTGATCGACAACGATATGTTGGGTGCAATCCTGCAATCTGCCAACTCAATCGAAGTCAGTGATGCAACTCTTTCCACTGCTGCAATAGCCCAGATTGTAAGTGGAGAAGGGCACTTCCTTGGTCATGCAGATACCTATGCGCGGATGAAATCTGATTTTATATACCCAGCTCATGCCGATCGCCAAGCCCCAGACGGTTGGCTGGCTAGCGGCAAGCCAAATATTAACAGCTCTGCAAAGATCAGTGTTGCAGAGGTACTTGCCAAGCATTTTCCGCGCCATATAAGCCCAGAAATAGAACAAGACTTGCGCGCGCGGTTTGATATTCGCCTTCCAGCCAAAAGGATGCAACATACATGAAAATTGCAGTGATAGGAGTTGGCGCAATGGGGTCGATATATGCGGCGCTGCTTGCTGAAGCCGGTCATGATGTCTGGGCAGTAGATACATGGGCCGCTCATGTCGATGCGATCAACAACGATGGCCTACGAATCGAAGGCGCGAGTGGTGACAGAACGGTTAAGACAGTGCGTGCTACAACAAATATCATAGACGTTGGACACTGCGATCTGTGTCTAATATCTACTAAAGCCTCTGGCGTGGGACCAGCAGTCCAAAGTGCCGCGCCAATAATCGGGCCGGACGCGATAGTTCTTACCATTCAAAATGGGCTCGGTGCGGGTGAACGTATTGGGCAACACATGCCAACAGATAATGTGCTGTTGGGTGTTGCTGATGGTTTTGGCGCATCAATGAGGGGCCCCGGCCACGCTCATCACAATAGCATGAAGCTGATCCGTATTGGTGAGATCCAAGGGGGCCTAACAGCTCGATTGCAACACATTGAGTCTATTTGGCAGGAGGCTGGCTTCAAAGCCCAAGCGTTTGATAATATTACGCAGCTTATCTGGGAAAAGTTTTTATGTAATATTACGTTTAGCGGACCTTGCACGGCCTTCAACGTTACTGTTGGTGGCCTAATGGACAATCCTGAACACTGGGGTATAGCGTTAGGCGCTATGCTTGAGGGCCACGCAATCGCACAAGAAAAAAATGTGCCTTTGTCCTTTGATGATCCAGTAGCATACGTTTCGGAGTTTGGTGCTGGTATGCCTAATGCGCGACCGTCCATGTTACTTGATCACATGGCGTGCCGGCCATCCGAGCTAGACGCAATCAATGGCAT
>LAQD01000024.1:28998-34797 GCA_000981705.1 Rhodobacteraceae bacterium ASP10-04a | reverse complement strand
TTTTTTATGAGGGCAAAGAGCTATACGGAGTTTTTTTAGATAAAACTGTAACTCCGGTAAACGCAGCACTTATCGCACGATACCCGACGCTGAGAGACTTGCTTCACGCCAACGGCCTTGAAATGTTAAAAATCCCCTCAAACCTTTCATCGGCAGTGCCTTGCGCGAAAATTAAGTTTCGTACTCCCATCCCTAATGCAAACAAAGTTATCTGCGTAGGCATGAACTATCCCAAACCATACCCAGTCGATGGAGTGGCACCACCTGATCCCAAAAATATTATCCTATTTGGCAAGCAGCATGAAGCATTTGTCGGTCATTGTGGGGTGTTAGAAAAGCCACATGGTGAACCAGCAAACAGCTTTGACTATGAAGGAGAGATTGCGGTAGTGATCGGAAAACCTGCACGTAATGTGTCTGTTGCAGAGGCAATGGAGTACGTTCTGGGCTATGCACTTTTTAACGATGGCTCAGTTCGAGAGTGGCAAAAACATTCAATCTATGCGGGCAAGAATTTTTCTAACTCTAGTGCATGGGGGCCTTGGATCACGACAGCGGACGCGTTGCCAGAGCCGGAAAAGCTACGCTTAAGTGTTGTTTTAAACGGTAAAATTGTTCAATCTGCCCTAGGTAATGAAATGATTTTTTCAGTTGCCGAACAAATTTCTTATGCCTCATCACTCTTTATGCTCCAGCCTGGTGATGTAATTGCAACAGGATCTCCAGACGGTACTGGCGGCAGCCGTACGCCAAAGCTGTATCTAAAGTCGAATGATGTTCTGGCTATTTCTGTTGATGGTATTGGGACATTGTTGAACACTGTTTTATGAGGTGGAATCGTATTAGTAAGTTTTAAGATAGCATTTAATTTATGCATCAAGATTAGTGCTGTCGGCTGGCTCTTACAAAGTGAGTATCCTAATAAGCACATTCTAAGTTAGGTTTGATAGCTGCTAATCCTATTGGATCCTTAACAAATTATCTAACCTTTTAAGCAAAGGTTTTCTTGATAATGAAACTCTGATCTATTGTAATGTAAGCTAAACTTAGTCGTTAACTTGGGTGGAAAATGACTGTCTTAAACAAAATCATCGAAATACCAGACATGACAGTTCTAATGGCAGATGGTTGCCGCCTTTCAGCACGTATTTGGTTGCCCGATAATGCTGAAACAATACCTGTTCCTGCAATCTTAGAGTTTCTGCCCTATCGAAAACGTGATGGAACTACTGCCCGAGACAGCCTTACCCATCCATATGTTGCCAAACGTGGGTACGCCTGTGTCCGGATTGATATGCGTGGCAATGGTGACAGCCAAGGGATCATGGAAGATGAATATACTGAGCAGGAACTACAAGATGCTGAGGCAATAATTGCATGGTTAGCTAAGCAAACCTGGTGCAGCGGTACGGTTGGAATGATGGGCATTAGTTGGGGTGGCTTTAACGCACTACAAGTAGCGGCGAGACAACCTGCCGCCCTGAAAGCAATTATTACTCTGTGCTCAACGGTTGACCGATATGCCGATGATATTCATTACAAAGGTGGGTGCCTACTGAATGAAAATCTTGGCTGGGGTGCTACAATGTGGTCCTATTCCTCACGAGCGCCAGACCCAGCTTTGGTCGGAGAAGATTGGCGCAATATGTGGCTGGAGCGGCTTGAGGCTGAACCCTTTTTACCAATAGCTTGGTTAAGCCACCAAAACCGGGACGCCTACTGGCAGCATGGCTCCATTTGTGAAGATTACTCAAAAATCACAGCAGCTACTCTTGCCGTTGGCGGCTGGGGTGATGCCTATAAAAATACTGTCTCACATTTAGTAAAAAACCTGACAGCACCAGTAAAGGGCATTGTTGGACCTTGGGTACACAAATATCCACATTTTGCCGTGCCTGAACCACGTATTGGATTTTTACAAGAAGCGCTTAGATGGTGGGACCAATGGCTAAAGGGCCAAGAGACTGGAGTTATGCAAGACCCAGCCTATACGGCATATTTGATGGATGGCGTCCGCCCACAAAGCTGGTACGATCAACGCAGCGGTCATTGGATCACTGAAGACAAATGGCCCGCTAGTTTCCCAAATAAGCGTTGGTATATGCAGCCAGGCGGGCATCTGGAAGATCTTCCATCAAGCTTAAATACCAAAGTATCCTCTAAACAAAACTGTGGTGGCGCAGCAGGCGAATATTGTGCAATTTGGCTAGGTCCAGAAATGCCAGAGGATCAACGCTACGATGATGCCGTATCGGCCTGCTTTACGTCAAAGCCTCTAGAAGATCGCTGTGATATTATAGGGTCTCCAACAGTCAAACTAAGGCTCAGCTCAGATCAACCGATTGCTCAGATTGTGGTACGCCTGAACCACATTCACCCGGATGGGGCATCAACTCGAATGACTTACGGCGTTTTGAACCTTTGCCATCGTAATGGGCATACAGTTGCACAACCTTTAGTCCCAGACGAGGAATTTGAAATTTCTCTAGACCTAGATCAGATGGCCTATCGCGTCCCTGCCGGCCATTGCGTCCGCGTGGCGATCTCAACTTGTTATTGGCCCTTGCTTTGGCCATCGCCAGTTCCAGTTGAACTTACTTTACATGCCGGAGAAATCAATATTCCTATTCGGCAAAGCGGGGATCAGGACGAACGGATATTTCCTACTCCAGAGGCAGATCAACCGTGGAAGGTTGAAATAATCCGGCCTACACAAAATGAACGACGTCAAATTATTGATATGAACAGTGGTATTATATCGCTAGAAATTATAGATGATTTTGGGAGCACCAAAGATTCAGATCACGGCCTTGTGCATGGATCTGTCGCACGCGAATGGTGGAGCATTCACCCTGACGATCCACTAAGTGCTAGCGGGCGAACCCACTGGACCTATGAAAATAGTCGAGACAATTGGTCGGTGCGCACAGAAACCTATACGAATATGACCTCAGATTCAGAGTATTTCCACTTAACAGCCCAACTAGAGGCTTATGAAAATAATAATCTTATCTTTGAAAAAGTGGTCTCAGAGAGCATAAAAAGACATCAGCGCTAGTTCTTAAAATTAATTATACCACACGCTTAGAGATAAGGTTTGTTAACCAGTCAGGGTCCATCTCTGGTACGGATGAAAGCAGCAAGGCTGTATAGTCGGGATGTGGCGGTTGGAAAACTTCAGTTTTCAGACCTTGCTCCACTACTTCACCTTGGTTCATCACCACAACCTGATCTGCAATAGCGTTGACGGTTGAAATGTCATGGGTGATGAACAGGTAAGTCAGTCCCAATTCCTCTTGCAGCCGCATTAGGAGCTTGAGAATTCCCTCCTGAACAATCTGATCCAGCGCTGAAGTTACCTCGTCACAGATTATAAAGTCAGGCTCAGCCGCCAGTGCACGGGCAATACAAATCCTCTGCTTCTGCCCACCCGATAATTCTCCGGGCAACCGCTCCATAAAATTGGCATCCAGCTCTATCATTTCGAGTAGCTCAATAACTCGTTTGGTTTGTGCAGCCCCCCGAATTCCAAGATAAAACTCTAGTGGACGGCCAATTATTTCACGCACTGTTTGTCGTGGGTTCATGGCAGTGTCGGCCATTTGATAAATCATTTGAATGCGGCGTTTTTGCTCTTTGCTGCGATTGATAAGCGCAGGAGGCAAGTCCTCTCCATCAAACTTCACAGTGCCAGACATTTGCGGCAAAAGGCCGGTGATCACCCTAGCGGCGGTTGACTTTCCAGAACCAGATTCGCCTACAACTGCGACAGTTGATCCTTTGGGAACCTCAATATTAATGGCATGTAATACCTTTTGAATTCCATAGCTTGCATCAATATTTTTGAGTGACAACACTGAGGCTTGTGCTGCTTGTTGTGGTTTTTCAAGTGCCCGTACCGACCAAAGTGATTTAGTATAGGCCTCTTTAGGTGCGCTCAACATTTGACGTGTGGGTGCCTCTTCAACTTCACAACCGTAGCGAAGCACCTTTATAACATCTGCCATTTGAGCCACTACCGCCAAATCATGAGTAATATAGATCGCGGCCGTATTGAATTCTTCCACTATCGACCTCATCGAAGCCAAAACTTCAACCTGCGTTGTCACATCAAGCGCTGTGGTGGGCTCATCAAAAACTAGCAGGTCTGGTCTGGGTGACATTGCCATAGCTGTCATAACCCGCTGCAACTGGCCCCCCGAAACCTGATGAGGATAACGATCACCAATATTGTCAGGGTCTGGTAAATTTAATACGTCATACAGCTGCTTTGCATCATCATAAGCGTCTTGACGATTTTTGATACCGGCCCGTATTGTTGAAGCTGTAGTCTGGACAATCAATCGTCGCGCGGGGTTAAAGGAAGCCGCCGCTGATTGGGCAACGTACGTCATCCGATCACCCCAGAACTTGCGTTTTTCAACATCTGACAATTTAGCTAAATCGACACCATCAAATATGATCTCGCCCTCTGTAATACGACATCCTGGTTGAGTATATCCCATTGCAGCAAGCCCAAGCGTCGACTTGCCTGCTCCAGATTCACCAATAAGGCCAAGTACCTCACCCGCATGTAGAGTGAGATCGATTCCATTAATAATATCATGCCATTTTTCGTCAGAAAATCCTTGTATCTTTAGGCCCTTAATTGACAGTAAGACGTCACCTTTTTTGGTCCTATTACTCATCATGTAACCCACTAGTCTTGTGCAGAAACCAGTCCACAACAAAGTTTATAGCTACCGTTAACAGCGCAATAGCTGCTGCTGGGAGTAACGGGGTCAAGCCAACTTTTAGGTCATACTGGGCAAACATAATAAGCGATGCATTATCACGTACCATTGAGCCCCAATCAGCGGTTGGAGGTTGAATCCCAACTCCGAGAAACGACAGAGCCGCAATGGTGAGGAAGACGAAACAAAACCGCAAACCAAATTCAGCGATTAGAGGGGGCATAATATTTGGTAAAATTTCCCGCCGCATTATCCAGCCAAGTCCCTCGCCGCGCAGGCGCGCTGCCTCAACATAATCCATCACTACCACGTTTAGCGCCACTGCACGGGTCAATCGAAATACTCGAGTGCTATCTAATACCGCAATAATTAAAATCAAATTAGTGACGGTTGACCCAAAAATAGACAAAAGAACCAAAGCAAATATTAAGCTAGGTATAGCCATTAAAACATCAACTGAGCGGCTGAGAAATTGATCAAGCCAACTTCTATTTATTGCTGCAGCAAGGCCCAAGGCTCCACCAATGAGGAATGCCAGAAACGTCGTTGCAACTGCAATACCGACAGTGTTTCTTGCACCGTAAATCATCCGTGAAAAAATATCTCGACCAATTTGATCTGTACCAAAAATATAGATTGAACTCCACGGTGCATAAGGTTCAGGAAAAACTTCTGCTTCTCCATAAGGCGCCAAAACTGGCGCAAAAATTGCAACTAGCATATAGGCTAAAATGACCACCATACCAAAGCGCGCTGTAAATGGGGCTTTGCGCAAATCTATTACAATTCGTGTCCAAAGAGAGCGTCGTTCATGAACTGCGGCAACCTCGCCTAAAGCTGAATAAGTGTTAGGTTCTGGTTTCATTTTGGGTGCAGCAATCTTGGATTGGTAACTATACCAATAATATCGGCAAGTAAGTTGAGAAGGATGTAAGTCATGGCAAATATTAAAGCGCAGCCCTGAACCACCGGGATGTCCCTGCTTGCGACTGCATCTACCATTAATTGGCCAATACCAGGGTACACGAAAACGACCTCAACTACCACAACTCCTACGACTAAGTAG
>LAQD01000024.1:27599-28894 GCA_000981705.1 Rhodobacteraceae bacterium ASP10-04a | reverse complement strand
TCCGCATCATGTGGGCAACAATGACTAATGTAAGAGTTAACGCTGGCAAAGCCGCCCTGTAAATACGTTCACCAAACTGGGTGTCGACATCAACATTAGCAAGAGACGGAAACACCGAATATAGTGAAGATAGGAAAAGTATTAAAATATAAGCGACAAAAAACTCTGGAAACGAAATTGTCGTCAACGTTGCCATGTTAACTGAACGATCGTAAAATGAATTACGATACAGGGCCGTTGTAATTCCAAGCACAAGTGACAATGGTACTGCAACTAATGCCGCCATTGACGCTAAAAATAAAGTATTCCGCAATCGCGGCACTACCAAATCTACCACCTCCCTCGAGCGGTTCACACCTGAGGCATTCCTCCCAGAAAAAGATGTACCCAAGTCGCCGTGCAGAACTGCGGCAACCCATTGCCCATACCTTACGATCGCAGGTTGATCTAAACCAAGTTCACGCCTGAAGGCAGCTACAGTTTCTTCAGTTGCAGACTGACCTAAAATTGCCTGCCCAAAATCACCAGGCAATAGCTCCATTGCTGAAAATATTATGATAGATACGACAAACAAAGTGATTACGCCCATGGCGAGGCGGCCAAGAACAGTTTTTAATACTGGGTGCAAAATTTTATTACCTTAAAAATTGGTGCTTAGGCCAGAAATTTCCAGCCTAAGCATAACGCATAAAGTTAAGCGAACCACCAACGTTCGACACATTTTGCGCCGTCAGTATCCCAGTTAGCCGCAACCTGTTCATCATGCGCAACTGCTTTACTATTGGCGCCGACGTAACTGTTGAACAATGGAACTATTGACCCGCCATCGTCGCTAATAAGGTGCTGACACTCATAGTAGATCTCTCTACGCTTTGAGTCATTAAGCTCAGCCCGCGCTTCCTTAACCAAAAGGTTGAACTTCTTAGAACTGTCAGTTCCCTTCCAATTTGTATCGTTCCATTCGGTATCATTAGTATAGGCCGCGGAGAACATCCAATCTTCAGTCGGACGACCACCCCAATAGCAAGCTGCCCAGCCTTTGGCGTCGTTATTCCAAACATTTGACCAGTAGCCATCATTTGGCTCGCGGACTACTTCAATCTCAATACCCGCTTCAGATGCCGAGTTTGCTATCAATTGTGCCGCGTCTACTGCGCCTGAAAATGCTGCGTCTGCTGCTGAAAGCTGAATTTTTCCTGAATGGCCTGATTTTTTATAATGGAATGCGGCCTTATCAGCATCAAACTCACGCTGTGGTAGGTCAGAGTTGTGATATCGGTTAGCTGTAGAAATTG
>LAQD01000024.1:10136-27451 GCA_000981705.1 Rhodobacteraceae bacterium ASP10-04a | reverse complement strand
AAATATTAACATTTGGGTTCATTTTAAACAAATTAATCGTTTTCAAATCAACGCGATCCATGCCGTCAATGTCACCGTTCATTAGAGCAGTTTGACGCGCTGTTGGATCAACGATGGATAATAGTTCAACCTCATCGAAATGTGCACGCCCTTCCTTCCAATAATTCGGATTACGCTTTAAAACACATTTCACGCCTGGCTCAAACGATTGCACAACGTAGCCACCGGTTCCGACGCCCGACGTCATATCCCCCGCAGGACGGATGGAAATATGGTAATCACTTACGATGAACGGGAAGTCAGCGTTTGGAGCTTCCAAATCGAAAATTACTCGGTTTTTTCCGTCTGCGGTTACTGACTTGACCGCTGTTAAAAGGCCTTTCGCAGCAGAAGTGGAGTCTTCACCCATGTGATGATTAAACGATGCAATGACATCTTCGGATGTTAGGGTCTTGCCATTATGAAATTCAACACCCTGCCGAAGGTTAAACACCCATTTTTGAGCATCTGATGACTCATAGCTTTCAGCCAACTCGCCAATCAGTTCGCCATCATTGTTAACTTCGGTCAAATGGTTTGCAAAGGTATAACCATTCACCAAAGTAAAATGGTTCTCAGAGGTAGCCGAGTCTAGTGAGTCAGTAGTACTGCCGTGGCCAAGACCCATTCTAAATAAGCCACCGCGGTTTGGTGCTGCTGCCTCCGCTTTGTTGGCTAGGCTCAAAACTGCAGGCACTGCCAGACCCGTTGCTAATACCGACATCATAAACTGACGGCGACCAATAATCCCATTTGCTAATTTATTTTGCTGTTGAGCTATAAACTTTTTAGTCATCATTCACTCCCTTGTGACACTTAATCTTTGTTTGATCTGAGATCCTGAAACTTGCACTTGGTATCTGTTAAGTAGCTATAAACTTACTTAATAAACGTCATGCATATTTCAGATCGTAGCATTTCTTATTTTTGTATTTTTCACTTTGAAATTAAACCCCAGTCGTTTGAATTTTAACTGTAACCGAAATTGTAGATAAAAAGTATTTATTTATTTATTTATTTATTCAAATTAGACATACCGCTGTTTTACAGCATACCTTGCACTCAAAAATAGCTCTGGCAAACTTAATCTTGACACCTCTGAAAGCCAGAATTTCTATTCTAGGCATTGCTTTAGGCACATAAAATACACATAGCTAAAAGATATGAATGAGATCTATTACATAAATTAACGAATGGGGTGTGAACTTGAATCTACGCCAGTTAGAAGCATTAAGAGCAACAATTAGGGCGGGTTCTATCACAGGAGCAGCCAAAATGATGCACATCTCGCAACCCAGTGTTAGCCGGCTAGTTGCTGATCTTGAATATGCAGTTGGTTTTCCACTGTTTGTTCGTGTGGGACGAGGCCTAACGCCAACAGTTGAAGGCCGACACTTCTACGAAGGCGTTGAGGGTATGTTTATTGGTATTGATCGCTTGGACGAATTGGCAAAGTCAATTCGTACTTCGCAAGGTGGTGTAATCTCCATCGGGGCGATACAGTCTATTTCTACGATTGAGCTGCCAAAAGCTATTGGTAGACTGTACAATGTAAATCCAGAAATTCGGTTTGAGGTCCAATCGCGAAATACTCCAGCCATTTTAGATGCTGTACAGACACGCCAGATCGATCTTGGCATTGTAGGTCGCGAACCAGACCATCAGGGTGTTGAAATTTTATATCAAACATCCGTACCTTATGTATGCCTAATACCAGAAGATCATTGGTTAGCAGGTGAGTATGGTTCTGTTGACCTAAACCAACTTGCTGACACAGAGACCTTTGTAACCTTTGGAGACACCTATCCAGATGCTATGATGTCGATAGAGCCGGGGCTATCGGACAAACTACGAGCTCGCTCACGCCTAACGGTGGCGAATATGCCACTTGCTGGAGCGCTTGTACGCGAGGCGTCTGTACTTGCTATTTCTGATCCCTTTTCCGCTGAGCAAGCAGTCCAAATGGGGGGGGTTGTATTTCGGCCAATCGAGCAAAATTTAACATATTTCGTTACCATAGTTACAGCGCAGCGTGAAAGTTTATCACGTGAAGCACTGAAATTTGTAGATTTTTTTTCCACCCAACTGAAAGACCGCGTTGATCAAGTAAGAGTGCTCAGTCGAGAGAGCCACTGACTAGCGATCAGTACCGCACGCAATTATCTTCAAAAACTTTAAAAAGGCTAGCCTTAATCAGCTTTTTGCACTGTGCTAATACTCACATAGAACTTACGTATGAGTTCCCGATGCTTTTGGATTGGTCGCACCACATTAAGTTATTGTAAAAAGAAAATATAAAAATAGCCAATGGAGGCAAATCATAACGTGTACCAAAACAACAGTCATGTGTTTTCAACTGAGGATGCCAGGCGTTTAGCGGGGAAACGCCTCCCAAGACTTGTCTATGACTTCATTGAAGGGGCAGCGGGTCGTGAGGTGGGAGTAGCACGTAACGAAACAGCCTTTGACGATATCATGCTACAGCCTCGCGTAATGGAAAATGTTTCAGATCGTGCGCTCTCTACGTCGATCTTGGGTAGGGAATTTAGTGTGCCATTTGGCGTGGCACCTATGGGGATGTGTAATCTAGTATGCCCCAACGCAGATAAGTTTTTAGCTGATGCTGCAAACAAATTCGATTTTCCCCTATGCTTATCATCTGCAGCCTCCAGTTCGATGGAGGATATGGCAGGCTGGGCAGGCACGCGTGCTTGGTTCCAACTGTATTTCGGCACTTCCATTGAGGCGACACTGGCTATGGTTGACCGCGCACTTAATGCTGGCTTTGAGACGCTTGTGTTAACGGTAGACGTACCACAAGTCTCACGCCGGGTACGCGACTTACGTAATGGCTTGAATCTCCCGTTTTCAATGACATCACGCGCGTTCTGGGATTTTGCAACCCACCCAAAGTGGTCGCTTGCGACCCTATCTGCGGGAGTGCCAAGCCCAAAAAACTTTATGGATAGTGATGGAATATCAAAGTTTCGCCGAGAGGCCGATCGTGGGGGGGCTAACTGGGAATTTTTTAAAATTCTCCGAAAAAAATGGCCAGGCAAACTAATTGTGAAAGGCGTAACATCAGCTGAGGATGCCCACCGGCTGCAAGGTCTTGGAGCAGACGCGATATACGTTTCAAACCACGGCGGACGGCAGCTTGATAGCGTACCACCAGCTATATGGCTTTTACCGTTAATTCGGGCGGCAGTGGGCCCAGACTTCCCTCTGCTATTTGACAGTGGTGTTCGCAATGGTGAGGATGTCGTGAAGGCGCTGGCACTTGGTGCAGATTTTGTAATGTTGGGTAGGCCAGCGCTGTTAGCCTTAGGTGCAGAGGGTCCTAATGGATTAAATGCGCTCTTGAAATGCTTTGCAGATGATATCAGCGTCGTGCTGGCTCAATTGGGCCTAAACTCTACAAACGGCATTCGGCCTAATGTCATTTTCAACAAAACAGGCGCGACATCACATGCAGCGTAACCTAACAAAACGGCAGCAATACAAATTGATGCAAAGATCTGAGGTAAAATAAATTACAATGACTGAGCACAAAAATATTAGAGGGGGCGCATTACTCGCCCATGCACTCAAGAAAAAAGGTGTAGATCACGTTTTTACCCTGGCTGGTGGTTTCTGTAACCCTGCTTTGGAGGGGTTTATGGAATGTCAAATGCCAGTGATTAATACACCGCATGAACAGATTGCTGGCCACCTAGCTGATGGCCACGCGCGGATTACACGTAAACCTGTGGTATGCCTCGTTGGACCAGAAGGTTTTGCTAATGCTGTGCCAGCAATGCTGGAAGCAGGAGGTGAACGCAGTCCGGTTATTTTTATTACTGGCTCCTCTACATTAAAACGACAAGGTTCCGGTGGTTTCAAAGAAATAGACGATGTGGCAATTGCGGCTCCTTTGGTCAAATATTCGGTCCAAATTACTGATGGAGAACGCATCAGCGAATTTGTTAGCCGCGCTTGGACAGCCGCAACAACTGGATACCCAGGCCCGGTCCATATCTCACTGCCAGTCGATATCATGTTCTCATCATTCCCACCTGACGCTGGGCTGGATGAGCGCCCGTTCAACCGTAACGATCGCCCAGTTCCGCGGGCGTGGCCAGACCCATCGGCATTGGAGTCAGTTCTCGATATGGTCAAAAAGGCCGAGCGTCCGGTTATCATTGGAGGCCATGGCATTTGGTGGTCGCGGTCAGAAGATAAGTTGGAAGCGGTTGGAAGGCAGATGCGCCTTCCAATTTTTAATGTTCCCTATCATTCCAAACTTCTAGGAGAAGAATGTGAAGCCTACATGGGGCTAGCCGATTTCCATCAGTATCATCCATCTAAGGCCGCAATTCATCAGGCTGATCTGATCTTATTAATTGGTGGGCGCCTTGATAATCAGATGAATTTTGGCAACCCACCTTTTTTTACTGCTAAACAGACACTGATTTGCATCAACGGCAGCCACGAGGAGTTGGAATACAACCAAGCAGCCGATGAGGTTCTTCTGTCTGATCCGGGCGCGTTTTTTGACGCCTTGCTGGCATTAGGAGAGACTTGGCCAGCATGGTTTGACCTACAGCGCGAACGACGTGCAGCTTGGGTGGATGACTGGTACACTCATCTTGCCGCAGAAACAGCCAAGCCTGGAAAAATGCACCCACTACAATTATCGCTAGATGTTCAGGAGCAAATTAACGAAAATGATTGGCTTATTTTCGATGGTGGAAATACACATTTTTGGTCAGAAATTGCTGTTAATATGGCTGGTTGGCGTGGGCAAAAACTGGCTGGGATCATGCATCCCGGCAATTACTCATTACTTGGAGTTGGTGTATCCTTTGGAGTATCAGCCAAGGCGCTACACCCAGATAGTAACGTAGTTGTAATTTCAGGTGATGGCGCATTCTTGTCAGGTGGACTGTCAATTGAATCTGCTTTCCAAGACAACCTGCCTATCACTATTGTCATAGACAATAACGGAGGATTGGATTGTATTAGCCAGCAACAGGAACGTCTTTTTGCAAACGGCAAACACTTTGCCACCGATTTCCGCGACATTCCCTTCCACTCTATGTGCGAGGGGCTTGGTGGGCATGGAGAATTAGTTGAAACTCGTGATCAATTAGCACCCGCGTTAAAAAGAGCTATGGCTAGTGGGAAAACTGCAATTGTTAACGTAAAGTGCCGCGGTGTGATTAGTCCAATTGTTGCCGCAACTTCTGACAAGCGCGACAAGGCTTCGATAGAATAATGGCAATTATTTCATCACATACCCTCAATGGCACTGACGGCACTCACGCGGGAGGCATTGCAGTCACATTGACCAATCTGAATACTAGCAAGATTTTATTTACAGGTTTCATGGATGACGCTGGGCGCTTATCACAAAACATCTCTTCAGATGAGATTGATCCTCATTCAACATATGAATTGGTATTTAATACAGCAACCTATTGGGCGGCGCGCAAAGTACCGGTGACAGTGTTCCAGATTGCATTGCGATTTGCGATGGAAGACCCGACAGGTAATTACCACATGCCCATAATTCTAAACCCAAATTCATATTCAATGTGGAGCTCAGCATAATGGATGGCTTAAACATGTCGCGCCGCATTCGCCGCACACCATACACTGATCGTGTGGAACAAGCAGGTGTCCGTGGTTTTTCTGTTGTTAATCATATGCTACTCCCTAAAGCATTTGGCCCAACTGTAGAGGAAGACTACTGGCACCTGCGCGAACATGTACAGATTTGGGATGTCTCAGTTCAGCGCCAAGTCCAAATCACAGGTCCTGATGCTGCTGCACTCATACAATGGATGACCCCTCGCAACATCGCCAAAGCTAAAATAGGTGATTGTTTTTATATTCCTATTATTGATGCTAACGGTGGACTGATCAACGATCCAGTCATGCTCAAGCTAGCAGAGGACGAATTCTGGCTTTCAATAGCTGATAGTGATGTCCTTCTCTATGCGATGGGTTTAGCACTTGGGCGTGGCATGGATGTTGATATAATAGAGCCAGATGTTAACACGCTTTCCATCCAAGGGCCAAAAGCGGAAGATTTGTTAGCTTCTGTTTTTGGGGGCAATATACGTGATATCGGTTTTTTCAAGTATGGGTGGATTGAATTCAAAGGTACGCGCCAATTGATCGCACGCTCAGGCTATTCTCGGCAAGGTGGCTTTGAAATCTATCTGCAGGGTGGTCACTTGGGTCCAGCCCTTTGGGACACCATTTGGGAGGCTGGCCTTCCATTTAATATATCACCAGGCTGCCCCAACCTAATTGAGAGAATAGAGGGGGGCCTGTTTTCATACGGTAATGAGATGACACGCGAAAATAATCCTTTTGAAATTGGCCATGGTAAGTTTTGTGTTGTGGATGGTTCGATCGATTACATTGGTCGAGCCGCCCTGCAAAAGATTGCTGCCGAGGGTGTAAATCGAGAAATTAGGGGTATTACATTTGGTGGCGATCCCTGTCCGACGTGCTCAAAGCCCTGGCCTGTCTTTGCTGCTGAACGACAGGTTGGGCAAATTACATCTGGGATATGGTCGCCACGCTTGAAAAAAAATATTGGCCAATCGATGATAGACAGAGACTTTTGGGACCCAGGTCAAGCTGTGACGGTAGTTTTACCAAATGGTAATATGCGTAGAGGAAATGTAGTTGCCCTACCCATTCGTTAAGATTATTTGCCAAAAAATCTCAATAAAAAATGACTATAAATAAACCTGTTATGCGACATGATAATTAATGCTGAATAACTACACTCAATGATCTCTTATAAATGGGCGTTCGTACATTAAATTAGAAACTACTATATGGATTTCTAATGCCCTAACAAATGAATGTGCAGGGGCACTATTAGTACCAAAATTGCACTTATCAATAAAATATCCAGAGAAAAATTTCTAAAGAGAAACAATATGGAGTGGTGTTTTGGTACTTACTTCAAACGATCGCCGAGAAAGATATAAAAGGTTGAGGCAATAATAATGGTGGTGCCTATCAAAAATTTTACTGTAATAATTTCACCAAAAAATATTATACCAACACCTACTCCAAACGGAATAGATAAATAGTGAAGGGGCGCAAGAGTGGACGCCTCCGCGTGAAAATGACTTTGAGCAAGAAAGAATTGTTGAAAGCTAGCTAGAACACCAAAAGCTATGAAAATGTACATTGGGTTAGGATTAGAGAGATTGATAATTGGTTCAAATCCACCCAAGATACCAGTAATAATTCCAGCTAAAATTAAACCCATAGAGTTGTACCAAATAGCAGTTGAGACTGATGGATCGCTTCGGCCAAGTATCCTTAAATATACAAACATTAAGGCAGCAAACAGTGAACCAAGCAGAGCGAATACAGCACCCCATAGGTTGAGTTCTGGATTTATTGGAAACAAGAGTACAAGGACTCCAAAAAATCCCAATAAAACTGATGCTAAGCGTTTTACGCAAACCTGCTCTTTGGCAATTATGATTGAAAGCCCAGTAATAAAAATTGGCATTGTCATTAGGAGAGCTGTAGCAAGACTGATATCAATTTTGGAGATTGCTAAAAACCACATTAGAAGGCCCATGAAGCCAAAGCCCGTTCGTAAAATTAGCCCCCTAATATTTTTAATGCTTAGGAAGTCTTGTCCCCGAGTGTAGATAGCATACGCAACTAGCAATGGTAGGCAAAATAAATATCTAAAAAACAAAATTATAAATATTGAGAAACCAGGTTGCAGAATTTTGACTATGCTTGCTAACAAAAATGTGGCAGCAATTTCTCCAACTAAATAAAGAGCGCCTAGTCTATTATTTTTTGAATTTAAACTGGGCATGAAACTCCACATCTTTATTTAGCAATTAACTGAAAGTAAGCCTACCAATATTTTTAAGCATTACTTATCGCATATTTTACTAATTTTAACGTATTATTGCCCAGACATCGCAAAAAAGAAAACCAAGACTTTTCTTGGGCAGTAAAGCGCCCTGCGCCCACAATCGACCAGATAGGCGGCTTGAGTAGGAAGGGGTATTGGTGAGAGCTATGGTTGCGGCTACTAGGTGGAGCAGTTGGGTCGCCAAGGCTGTAGGGTGGCTTAGTCTTAGAGCACCTCTGCCGGTGTTACGGTAAATTGGCCAACATCTGCCTTTATGACTTGGACCTGCGTAAATCGTTGGATAGAAGTATCGCTGACAACGGTCCACGCGATGCCAGAATAGGTGTAGGTGCCCGGCAAGTCTGGTGCGATATCCGTTTGGACCTGAAACCTGTGCCCAACAAAGCCCACTTCTACCTTGGCTGCCTCTTTTGATGATTGGATTTTTTTCATCGGTTTCCATAGCAGAACTGCTCCAGAGATTGACAGCAAGGATACCGCACCGATTGCAATATCGATCCCAACTGGCAGCACTCCAAACGCCATCAACGCGCCAATGATGAGCATCGCTATGCCGACGAAAAACAAAACAAAGGTAGCAAAGCCAAAAAAGGCAATCTCAATGACCAAAAGGCCAATTCCTATAATAAAAAGCCAATGCTCCAGCGGTAATTGAAAATTATACGGGTCCATCCCTATTTATTCCAAACGGAAGTGTCGGTGCTACTGGATGGTTGAGCTTCGGTATCTGAAGATTGCGTTGCAACGGAAGACGCATTGGTAGCGGAAATCTTCTGGATGATTGCCATCGCCTGAGTGACGACGGTAGCGGCATCAGTAGCACCATCGGGTAACAAGACTAAAGATGATTGTTTAGCTATCATTTCTTTAGCGTGGATTGCCTTGGTCGCTAGCTCTAGCTGGACCGCTTTCTGTCCAGAGGGGGTATCAGCAGCTTTACCCACCATCACCAAGGCTTTAGCCTGAGCATCAGCTACGGCAACAAGGGCTTTGGCCTCTCCCTCAGCACGGAGAACCTGCTCCTCTTTTTCAGCTTCAGCCGCCAGCACCACTGAGGCCTTTTTGCCTTCGGCGCGGTTGATCGCAGCTTGTCGGTCACCCTCTGATTCTAGAATTTGCGCCCGCTTCACACGCTCTGCCTTCATTTGAGCTTCCATAGCCTGCATTACTGATTGTGGTGGGACTATGTCTTTTATTTCATAACGTAAAACTTGGACCCCCCACGCCGCAGAGGCCTGATTGATGGCTGCAACAATGTTGGTGTTGAGTAAATCGCGTTCTTCGAAGGTTTTATCCAGTTCCATCTTACCCAATTCTGATCGCATCGTCGTTTGCGCCAGTTGGGTCACAGCAAATACATAATCGTCAACGCCATAGGTCGCTTTGTATGGATCGAGTACCCGGAAATAGAGGACCCCGTCCACACTGAGGGAAATATTGTCTTTGGTGATCGCGCTTTGGCTGTCGACGTCGACAGCCTGCTCCTTCAGCGAACGTCTAGCAGCAACCCGGTCAATAAAGGGGATAATAAAATTAAGCCCAGCATTCTGTACTGATTTAAATTTTCCAAATCTTTCAATCAAGAAAGTCATATTCTGAGGTACAAATTTGATCGATGACCGTAAGATCACCACAATCAGAATAAAAAACCAGATAATAGGCTGAAAAATAGCGCTTAAAATAACATCTAAAAACATAAATATATCCCTCACTGACATAAATTAACCGAATAATTTTGGGCTATTCTTATCATGCACGGAGATCAGATGTAAAATGCATAATCGCCAATCCGAGCTAACGCGCCGTCAGACCAAATCCACTTTAAGGTCTTTAAACATTTTTGTTGGTTAGCGTCAGGCATAGCCAAAGGGTCTGAAGTTTTTATATGGTGGCCTCACGTACTATACGAAATTTAATATTAATTTTGCTAAGAAAAACGGTGCCCCCACACTGGGTTCGATGCCTTACCGAGCGCCTTGGTTCAAGTAGCTGATTTTAAAGGAGCAAAGACCGTGGTCCGCGGGTTTATATTTAAGATAGAGCAAAAAGTTGCTTCGATCCCATTCTGCTGCATACTACAACGCGGCAATTGTAAAAGCTTGGACCAACTGTCATCTGTAGTCGATACAATCTATTGGTGCCCTTAACTACAGTCGATGGGAGTGATCAAGATGGCTATACAGTTCGAAGCACTCAATTCAGACTTACGGGATTTCATCCAACGGCAGAACATTTTCTTTGTTTCTTCTGCAACATCAGACAGCAGAGTGAATGTCTCCCCACGTGAGATCTCGGCACTGCGTATAATAGATGATCATTCTGTCATCTATTTGGACAGAACTGGAAGTGGCAATGAAACCGCTGCACATATGCTTGCTGACGGTCGCTTAACTATCATGTTTTGTGCCCTTTCCGGGCCTCCAAAAATTATGCGGCTGTATGGTACAGGCACCTCGGTCGGTTGGGAAAATCCTGAGTTTGAGGATTTGATTTCAAAATATTATGGTGGCGTTACACCTCTTGGTACAAGACAAATCATCAGGTTGGAATTTGATCTTGTACAAACATCCTGTGGCTATGGTGTGCCTCTATTTGACTATAAAGGAGAACGTGCCGCGATAGAAAACTGGCACAACAATAAAGGGCCAGATGGTATTCAGTCATACTGGGAACAAAAAAACCTCAGTAGTATGGATGGCCTACCTACAGGTCTTAAGCTCAACAAGGATTAGAAGTCCAAGGTCGGGTTTGTTTTAGGCTTTTGGATACGGGCCAGGGCACAGGTTTTGATTTTGGTACGACTGTGGTCCGCGTTAGGAAACATGTCTAGCAGGAAGCCGTGAGTTTCCTACCACGATTGACCCAAACTCAATGCCAAAAAAATTAGAAAATATCATCGTTCTTAGGGTTCCGTGCGCATGCTGGAATTGGTACTGCAGCTTAAATCAAAAACTTCCAAGGATTTCTTATGCCGACTTTATTGACCTTTGGTGACAGCAATACCCACGGCACTTGCCCAATAGTAGCCGAGGGAGATTATCGCCGCCTTGATGCTGAAACTAGGTGGCCATGCGTAACAAAAGAGGCTCTTGGAGATAAATGGTCATTAATAGAAGAAGGGCTGCCAGGTCGTACAACTTGTTTTGACGACCCAATAATGGGGGCCCATATGAATGGATGGATGGGATTAAAAATTGCACTTTCCACTCACGGACCTATTGACCTGTTAACAATAATGTTGGGCACAAATGACTGCAAAGCACTTTTTGGAAATTCTGCGCATAACATTTTAGGTGGAATTTCTGGGTTGTTGGCAATTGCACAAAATGCCGAACTCCAAAGTAGGCATGGAGGGTACAAGACGCTTTTAATCGTGCCACCAGCTATTGTTGTAACAGGCATCTTCAGTGCCTCTTTTTATGGCGCCGATCGTTTGTCAGAACAACTAAGCGATTTGTATTCAGAAATTGCTACCCATTGGGGCATCGAATTCTTTGATGCTGGTGACGTTATCGCGACATCACCAGTTGACGGTGTGCATTTTGAAAAAGAAGCTCATCAAACTTTAGGAACGGCAGTAGCTAGGAAAATTACAAAAATATTGTAAAGTCTTCTGAAGTAATTGGCCTTTGGCCTTATAAAAACCTTGTTTATGCTTCTAAACTAAAGACACAAAAGCCCATATGTTAGCCTCTTCAATAAACTGTATTATAATTACAACCAGCTGTTGATAATAATTAAATTTGGTACTTGATTGTAATTCTTATCTTAATTCATGATCCACAGAGAAAGAGTTATATAATAAATCATTAATTGCCTGCTTAGAGTATTTATAGGTTTATAAATTACTATAAGCTTAATTTTATATGCTTCATTCTGGAATAGTAGTGGGAGTTGGCTACAAGGACCTAGTCTAGCTAGCTATGGGTTTAACTGGTGTAGTCTTCTTTCAAATTAAACCTTGCCGCTGGACTGACCTAATAGCGCCAATCGTTGAGCGGCTAGACTTACGCTATGCCGCCCAGTTGAAGCGTCTTCTCATTAGTTCAACAGCACCCATCAAGTAGTAAGAATGCCGTTCATTATTGAGTTTGAAAAACCTTTGAACCGATTTTTGGGCAGGCCAAACCATTCCGCCAAAACTAAATCATAGACTGATCTGTAGTCTAGCGTATATGCCATATCACCCTCATTAAGCGCTCCTAAATCAGGGTGAATTCCCCAAATTCCACCACTCACAGCTCCACCCATCATAAAATGTGGTGCGGCTGTTCCGTGGTCGGTTCCCCCGGACTCGTTTTCAACTGCCCGTCGGCCAAACTCACTGTAAGTCATGATCAGCGTATTTTCCCAATGTCCACTGTCCAAAAGTGCATTGCGCAAGCCGGCAAGGGCCCTGCCAAGGTTTTGCAACAAGTCGCGGTGCCGCCAGGTTTGATTTTCATGCGTATCGAACCCATCAATTTTTATCTTCAAAACTGGAGCATCAATGCCTGCATCGATCAGCTGTGCAGCCATTGCAGCCTGTCTACCCAAATCACCAGCGTCAAAGCGTAACCGACTGTTTGACCTAATCCGCGCAATCTTCTTCGAAATCCTTGACATAGCAGTATTAAGTGACTGCCCTCGATCGAGTACCATGGCAAGCGCTGGATTCGTAGACTTTCCGTTAATTGAGGTGGAAGCGAGGCGTTCAGTAGTTTCACCTAAGCTCCTAAATTGGTTAAGTGATGTCATCGAGAGCCATACCCCCGAAGGTGAAGCAAATATACCCATTCCCCCATCAAGACTAACACCGTGGGCATCCAGATCCTCTGCGCCAATCATATTTTCTACATCTTGGGTCAGCCAACCTGTCTTGCCGGCTTTTGATCCGTCACCACCCGTTTCCCAAAGGGCAATAGATTTGAAGTGCGAGCGATTTTGACCAGGATATCCCAGCCCTTGAATTATCGATAAATCACCTGCCTGCCAGGCATCAGCCAAAGGGGTCAGCGCATTGTGTAGCGCAAGCCCGTTTCCAATGTTGAACACTTCATTTGTCCCCATTCCGATAGTTGGGCGTATCTCACGATATCTTTCATCTGCGATGGGAACGACTGTATTTAATCCATCATTTGCACCAGACAATTCAACAAGTATGAGACGGCGTCCCGAGGATCGTGCCGCAAGAGCTAAGCTTGCGGGTGCAAGAGGAATTGCTAATCCAGCAATCAGAGTGTTTATAAGAGAACGTCTATTCATAACTATTTCCTTAAAGCTTTTTCTATTTAAGGTTGAAGACAGGGTCGAGCATGAGTTCCATTAGATTTTGAGTGGTGGACGCGAAAGTTATAGGGGCGGCAGCCAAAAAAGTTTGGGAGAGTGATTGCGGTTGCAATCTATCTTGCCAGGAAGGCCATCTAGCCTCTTGCCTATCAATTCCTGCAATTTGTTGCGGGCTGGTGTTCGAAAGGGCAGCCATCATAGACATCACGGCCTCACCTTCCTCGCGCTCAATAACCCTCAATCCTCCTTTTGCAGCTAATTTAGCATATCGGCTTTTGGGAAGGGATTTCTCTATCTCATCGAATATGGGTAGCCAGCTTTTGAGCATATTCTTTGCGTCTCGTTCGCGCCAGTTTCTGCCTTTTACGGCTTCAGCAAGCATTTCAGGAACACTCATCCAAAGCGCAGAAACAAATTTGCGTTGCGCATCCGTCAACTGATTCCATTGAGACTTTTCATCACGCCACTCAGGGCCCAGAAGTATGAAGCTCACATTTCTATCACCGTTGTTTTTGTTAGTATAAGCAGACCGAGGCAGGGGACCACCAAGGCAAGACGGGAAACAACTGCGATCTTCCAGTTGAAGTAAAGTCCTCCAGCCATTGTCATAACGGTTGCGCACAATACGCACTTGGATCCCATCAATAGATATACCAGCAGCACTGGGATTTAGAAGAGCAAAGGTAAAACTGTTCCAATGGTCGTTTGGATCTAGTTTCTCAGCCCATTTAAAAGCGACGCGCTCTGCCACCAGTGTCGCATCCAGAGTATCGCCTGAGGCTTCAGTTATTGCGCGTTCGCCAGATTTAAACGACTGAAACTCTGTTAAAACAAGCTTGGAGGAACAATACATTTTACCAGGTCTTGCTGTTCCACAATTACCATAATTATTAGTTTGTTTGCCATCGGAAGCAAGGTAAAGGCGACCTTCCAATGCGACCCAATCGACAAACAGGTTTCTATCACCACCATCAGAACCACCTAGCCCACAGCAATGATCATTTACAAATTCCAATATTAGCTTGTTATAAGTCACACCAGCAGGCATTTCGAACGTTGCTATCCGCCATGGTAAGTCATTATTTTCCACCCTTCCAAAACGCGCAGTATCAATTCCTCCCTCTGCTTCAAACAACTCACTTCGCCATTGCATCCATGGCATACCGTCTTTCTGTCCCATTGTTGTTATATTGAATTTGGGGGAGCCTTCAAAGTCTTCGGCCGCATAGCGAACTGAGACTTTGCGTACTTTAGGCTGAGGAGCAGACATCATCTGAATATTTGACATAGCAACCACAGGTGCCGCCACCTCAGACAACATCATATTGTTGTCCTTCTCTTCTCTTCTCGGCTCGGCTGATGCGATGTCCATCACCATTTCTCTTCGTATCAACAGCCTAGACGCGGTCACCCAGTCTGCACCGCCTGGCCATCCCGCCACATTAGGTGCTTCAAAGAGGTTTTGTCCGATGGACGCCAAACGGTTAGGTAAAGACGCCCACCAGGCAGGGAGTACACCGGTGGAACGAATGCTGCCAACTAACAAATCAATAGGTGATTTAACAATTGTCGCTCGGTTATCATCTGCCCAAAAAGCTTTTGAAGCTAGGATTGCCCTCAACAGCACCTTAATATCAAAGTCGCTTGAACGGAAAACGTCGGCTATACGCTTAATTTCTTCAGGATCTTTATTGAAGTCAGAAACGTATACATTCCAAAATCGGTCAACTATGAATTCTGCCGCAGCAGGTTGAGCCAATAGAATATCAACGATTTCATCACCATCAAAACGCCCACGTTTATCAAATACATTTTTAATACCTTTATCGTGATGCCAAGGCTTAAACTCAAATTCAAAATTTCGCATTTTATTATAGCTGTAACCAGTTAACGCCCTAGCAACTTCTTTGACTGTCTCTTCCGAATAATTGCCCTCACCAAGAACAAACAGTTCCATCAATTCTCTAGCGAAATTTTCGTTAGGCTGCTCTTTCCTACTTCGATCATTATCCAGATAATTAAGCATTGCGGCATCGCGTACTAATGCTCGAGTAAGGTCCCGAAAGTTCGTGTGCCCTAGTTCACGGAAAGTCCAATGCTGACGTGCAACTGCATGCACTTCTTCCTGAACACCAGAGTATGCCGTTACAAAATGATTATGCCATAAAAGGATAAGGCGCTCGGCTTGGGGGCTGGGTGTAGCAATCATCTCTTTGATCCACCAGTTTCTTAACTCCCCCATCTCCTTATCTCGAGCGACCCTAAAGCGCTGGCGTCCGTCTTCCTCATAATCCCAGCGGATCCAATATTCTGGAATCCTAGGCGCTGTCAGAAACGCCGGAGGGGCAATAGATGTGTCGGATCCATCTAGACCTTCCATTATGGAAGTCACGGCGGCGCTACGGTTTAGGCCTAAGAGTTTTAAAATTTCACTGGGATGGGCACCGACACCAGAGCGTTCCAACAGATGCCGCGCGTCAGCTACTGTCATCACCTCTTGAAGATGCCGACGGTCACGCTCTTGTTGCTCTAAATGAGTTTGGTAAGCGTTATCCAAAGCTGTAATTACTTCTGAAGTGATCCCAGCCTTTGACTTTGGAGCCGAAGCAAGCCCCATATCTCCAGCCATTTGGGCCAGAGCGCTCGAAGTACGATTACCCCAGTAGCCGTCTACAGGACCTGGATCATAGCCAGAAACAACCAAGGCGCGCTGTATTCGTGTAACTTTTGAATCTTGTGCGAATACAGCTGTTATGGATAAGAGAAATACCGCCGCGGTAGCTGCTAAAAGTGCTTTAAATCGGCCTACCGTTGCCATAAAAACCGTTCCTCGAAATTATGTGACCCAATTTTGAGATACTTCCATAATCATCTCAAACATAAATGGCTAAGTCAACGCGGGGTACTTTATGCCAAAATCACTTGAGATGGGCATGGCTACTTTGTAACTTCGTCTGATGACATAATACGTCTCATTACATAGCTGGCGATCAGTAACGGATATCAAACAAAAGCTTAATGTGAGGAAATTGCCTATCAGCTTTGGCCTTGTATGGACAAGACTTTGTAAATGCCTTAGCGCGCTGCAATGGTGGAATTTTCTCAATCGCGCTTTTTTGATAGTAAGACCCAGCCAAGTATGTTCACCTTGGTACTTCTCGCCAGTATTTCTATGCTGGCAATGAACAGTTTTTTACCAAGCCTACCGAGTATGGCACTGCATTTTGGTACAACAACTGCGATCATGGGATTGTCAGTGGCAATTTATTTGGGTTCTAGCGCAGTTTTGCAAATTTTAGTTGGACCGTTGTCGGATAAATTCGGACGTAGGCCAGCGTTATTATGGTCTCTAGGCATCTTTATTTTTGCCAGTTTCGCATGTGTATTTGCTCAAAGCACTGCGGTTTTCATGTCCCTGCGAGCCATTCAAGCGTTTGCTGCCTGCGCAATGGTACTGTCCCGTGCAATAGTGCGTGACACCACTGACACACAAACATCTGGCTCAAAGATAGCCTATATTTCTATGGGGATGGCGATTACACCAATGTTTGCTCCTGCATTGGGTGGGTTTTTGGATAATTGGTTTGGATGGCAAGCAAACTTTTGGATGATAGGCGGCGTTGGGAGCTTAATTTGGATTGTGACTTATTTTGATCAAGGTGAGACCGTTCCACCGAACACAGAAGGATTTCAAAAGCAACTTAAGGAATACCCTGAATTACTAGCCTCGAGACGTTTCTGGGGTTATTGCTTAGCATCAGCCTTTGGTAGCGGTGCATTTTTTGCTTATCTTGGTGGTGGATCGTTTGTTGGCTCAGTTGTATTTAATCTTAGCCCTGAAAAACTAGGTATTTATTTTGGTGCACCAGCAATTGGGTATTTCACCGGCAATTTTATTTCAGGACGCTATACAGTACGCTTTGGTATAGATGCTATGATCTTATATGGCCTGAATATTATACTTATTGGAATGACTTCATCCGTAATTTTGTCATACTTAGGCTACGGCAGCGTAGAAAGTTTTTTTGGTTTTATGGTTTTTGTTGGCTTGGGCAATGGGTTATGTATACCAAATGCCACCGCTGGAATGTTGTCC
>LAQD01000024.1:4225-9796 GCA_000981705.1 Rhodobacteraceae bacterium ASP10-04a | reverse complement strand
GGCTTTGGTTGCAGTAATCGTTGGTGTAGGGTTGTTGAGTGGATGTGGAACAACGTTCAAAATTCCTAAGGCTGCCAAATCAGAAGTAAGTGTAGCTTCTCAAATGTTTAAAGATGCCCGGAGCAATACTGCTCGCACTATACTATCTTCCACTGCTGCAGAAAATCGGTTTAGTCGTGTAATGCTACGTGTAAAGCCGGCGGGTCAGAAGGTTTGTGAAGAGGTGACATCTGACATCAAAAACTTTATCTGTGACGTTGATATAAGTATTGATACCAAGATGTCTGTTCGTAATGCGTATTTTACTTATAGAAAAGGTACACCGTCTATTCGAATGTCGATGCCGCTACTACAAGATACAGAAAGTGATGATGAAGTGGCATTTGTTATGAGCCATGAGTTCGGTCACTTAATCGGCCGGCATATCGAAAAACAAAAAAAACAGGCTCTGACTGGTGCCATAATATTGGGTGCGATCACCGCTTATGGGAATGCTTATTCTGCATCAGCAGGTACATATTATGATCCCAATGATGTAGTTAGAGGTATGGAGATTGGTGCTGCGATAGGTGGCAAATCATATTCTCAAACCTACGAGTTAGAAAGTGACACACTGGGCACCTACATTGCGCAATTAGCAGGATACGATCCAGTAAAAGGCGCACAGTTTTTTGTACGTCCGGAAAATACTCGCACATCAGCCGGAAAATTGTCATTCTGGGGCACTCATCCACCAGATGAAAAACGCCTCGCTACAGTTCTAGCTACAGTGAATTCGATAAGACAAAATGGTGGATTACTGAAGTCTAAATAGCGCACTTTATGTTGGTGCTAAAAGTAGTGATGTGGGATGCACGCCATGGATGATCATGGAAATAGTAGTGTCACAACTCAGGCTCTCTTCTGTTCTAGAGTGCAACTTCATTCAGCCTGCTCCAAACATACCACTCCAAACACCTCGGTCTGTTATTATTTCACCATCATCTATTCCTTGGGCTATGGTTTCATTAGCTGTTTGTTTAGATATTACCTCTTGATGCACTTCAATAATGTTTCCCTCAGGGTCGTAAAAAAATACCTGATGCCACTCTTCGGCGAAAGCAGTGCCATAGTTTGAATAGGGTATACCCTTGCTATCTAACATTGCCATGAAGGCTGCTATGTCATCCGTCCGGAACGCTATATGCCCTCGCTCTACAGGATTGATTACCTCACCATGTTTGAAAGCGACATCCAAGTTCTTTTCAGCGAGGTGCATCTGCATTTGACCATCAGTTGCAAACCTTATCTTGCCACTATAGCCAGCCTCTTTGGTCTCATCTGGTCTTGGGAAAGATGTAATGGGAATATCAGACAGTCCTAAGGTATTCGTGTAGAAGTCATGTAGGCGATCAACATCCTCAGATACGAAGTTTATATGGTGGAATTCAAGTTTCATTTTATTCTTTTACACCTAACCCAGCCTTACTGCGGAAAAATTCCATTTTTGAAAGTAACTACGATTATTCAGAATGTGATTTAGCAATTTTTGCTAAATCTTCTAATACTGATTTAGCAATACGAGATAATTTAATATTACGTAGTTTTTCTAAATTGTGTAAATCGTTACCCACTACAATTAGACCCAACATCCCCATGTTTAAATGTGGTGTGCAACCATACAAATAAATCCCGGGAGTTTTAAATGCGACAGAGTGAAAATCGTCCATTTTAGAGTTTTTTGGAAGCGCATTCATCTGAGGTCCCGCAATGAACTCCACATTGTGACCGGAATTCTTCGGCAACCATTCTACAGTGTCTCCAACATCGATGTGCACGACTTCAATGCTAAATGTGTCGAACTGGGTAAACTCAATCTGAACAGTTTTCGCTGATGCATCTTTTGGAATTATCAACAGAGTTAGAAGCGTAAATAATACTACTCTGAGTGTTAAAGGCGTCAGTGGCAGTCTCATATACAATGCTCCGATTTACTATTATTAAACCAATACAATTTTTGCTGCGATACTCTCAAGTAGTTTAAATTTTTTTCCGTGCCATTATCAAAATGAAGTGCAACAGAATAAACTAAAGTTGACATAAACCACCCATCCCAGCCCCAGTAAAATAAGAACGGTAGCTACTTTTTTGATTAATCTTTCATTTTTCATTAAAATTACATATTGTTCTGTTTAGTCAGTAAATACTTTGTGCATGGTGGTGTAGTTAGCAGCCGCGCCCAGAACCATTGTACTTTCATAGTGTGTTCAATGCAGTTTGGTGAACCTTCAGGGTTTTTCTTAAGCACAGATCAGTTTTATTAGCTTCCCCAGAAACGTCGTGTGTCACCGCTTCTAACAAAGGGCATACTTATTAATAGATATTTAATAATCTCTAACGCTACTGCTAGAATAATTTATCAGGTGGTCCTATGTTACTGTATTATGAAACTCATTATTGCCACACCCAGTCCATACGCACGCAAGGTACGAGTAGTCCTGCGTGAGAAAAATGTTGAATTTGAAGAAATCATAGATGTCCCTTGGAACAGAGACACAGTCACTAAAAATCTAAACCCACTTGGCAAAATCCCAATTCTGATTGAGGATGGAAACGAACCACTATTTGATAGTAAAGTTATTGTTCAATATTTAGATAATCTTTTTCCAAACCCTCTTTTTTATCCAGAATCGCCTATTGAAAATGTTGGTGCGAAGTTAGTGGAAGCAGTGGCAGATGGAGTCTCCGATGCGTTGGTCCTTATTTTCTTGGAGAATGTCCGACTTGAAAAACTGCGGAGTGGTGATTGGATAGACAGGCAGGCAACCAAAATTTATCAAGGCGTAAAATATTTGTCTTCTTATCTGGGGACCAAACAATTTTTTATAGGAGACCATTTCACAATAGCAGACATAAGTGTGTTTTCATG
This sequence comes from Rhodobacteraceae bacterium ASP10-04a, assembly GCA_000981705.1. Taxonomy (GTDB): domain Bacteria; phylum Pseudomonadota; class Alphaproteobacteria; order Rhodobacterales; family Rhodobacteraceae; genus Planktomarina; species Planktomarina antarctica. The sequence goes on along the minus strand of LAQD01000024.1, from coordinate 6,888 downwards.
TTTGGAGTACCTGGATCTCAGGTTTCCTAGATTTAACTGGAAAATTGAACATCCCAATCTCAAAAACTATTGGGATCTCCACAAAACCAGACAATCCTACTTGGAAACAAAACCGGAAGTGCAAACTATCGAAACTATGAAAAACTAGTGACTAAACATCATTCACTGAGATGCATACGCTTTTGAGGGATTGATGATAGTCGGCCGAAATCGGTAGATTGCGATGAAGCTTTTGATGCTGAGGGCGACTATAGCGACTGGCAAAGACTTAATAATGTTTGGTTTGCAAAAAAGCCCAGAGACGACCTTCAGGGAAGCTCAGGGTTAGGTAAATCTACGTTTCTAAACTATGCTGCCTAACTGAGAGCTATCGCTCTGTTAGAAGTGTCACCTGGCTACAGCTTAGTCACTTAGTCTGATGCCGCAAATTCCTTCGCGCGCCGTTCTCAAGGATGCAGCCATATTAAGCCGTTAGGCAGGTTTTAGAGGCTCAGTCGTTGACGTTAAAATAATATAGCCCCATTTGGGGGAACTATTCGATGATGTCCCCGTTACCCGTGTAAATATTTTGAGAGCTCTAGCATCTTTAAAATCAGAGCCTAAATCAAGCAGTGGCGTGTAGGTTGATTTTCGCTGGCGCTGCTGACATTGCCTTTGCATCTTCTGCGTCCAGCTCTGCTGAGATACGGGCTTTTATACCCTCAATATAGTTATCACGAGTAAAGCCAATGTCATCCAATTGGCAGTTTGTCATGTACCGCATAGCTTCGTATGAAGCAGAAGCCTGACGGGCTACGATCATTGATTTGAATATTTTTCTAAGCATTATAATCTCCTTTCTCTACTAAATAGATTATGGCCAATGTTAGCCCAAAGATCATCATACAATAAGGAATTGCCGCCATGCATTAGACGCAATGCTAGCCAAGCACAGAGCTAAAAGTCACTGACAAGTCTCCAACCAATCATCCAAAGGTAAATGTTGAATACAAGAACGTGCCACCACAATTTAAAACAGTGAGTAGGAGGCCTAAGCAAAAACACTTAGTGGCCGTTCCTATATCAGGGATTGAAGCAGCAGAGGTGCATCTGCATTTGACCATCAGCAGAAAACTTTATCCTATGACTATAACTAAACGCTTTGTTATCTTCTGGTCTTGGGAGGGAGGTTACGGGGATATAGTATAATCCTAAGGTACCCATGTGTAATTAATATATTAAATCAACAACTTAAGATACATGTTGTATATGTTGAAGGTCTAATTTAATTTTATTATTCTCCTAATCCATCCTCGCTTCTGGAGAAAATCCCCTTGCTGGTAAATTCCATCACCACGTCCTCTTTATGATTACTTACAGAGACTTTGCTAACAACAACGCCGATGTTTGGACGACTTTTTGAAGGGATCGTATCCAGTACCTCCATCTGCACTGATAGTACGTCTCCTGGGAAAACTGGCCGAAGCCATCTAAGGCTGTCGATACCCGGTGAACCTAATGACCGACCATTTGCGTCCATGTTAACTACCATCATTGACATTGTCATGGCACACGTATGCCAGCCACTAGCACATAGCCCACCGAAAAGAGATTGTTTTGCTTCTGCGTGGTCAAGATGAAAGAACTGGGGGTCGTACTTACTTGCGAATTCTATAATTTCTTCCTGGGTAACTTCATAGGCACCAAAATTCTGTTTCTGCCCAATCTTGAAGTTTTCGAATGGGATATATTTTAACTTGTTTGTAGCCTCTAGCATTGGGCCCTTATCCTATTTCTTCCCTCATCAGATTTTCTAATTTGCATCATTCTACTACTTGCCTACCTTCTCATTAATACCAGAAACGCTCTGTCCAGTAGATTATAATCAAGCTTGGATACCTTATACCAGCCCTCGAGCAGTACATGCCTTGGCACGACCACCTAAACGTTGTCGATCCAGCCGTTGTTCAGGCAGCCATCCTGATGCAGATAACTGCGCTCTAATAATTCTTACTGATTTATTATTTAGGTCTGCAACCAAGGCTATTGAGCGGTGCTAGTGGCCCACATTAGTCCTTGGTCAGTTTTGATGGATTGCAATCCATAGTATCACCGTTCACACCGGATAAATGAAACTAATTGGTCTGGTTTGCCTCACGATGGTCGCCTTTGCGGTCAATTCTATCTTAACTCGCGTGGGCGTTAATACTTATGGCATGGACCCGCTAACCTTTGCGGCCATTCGGGTTGGAGCGGGTGCGTTGTCTCTAGGCTTTCTGGTAATTATTCAAGGGCAATCACCTCTTGAAAGCATCAGAAATCGTTGGAAAGGAGCCTTAGCACTTACAACTTATATGATAGGTTTCTCAATTGCTTACCTAAGCCTTGGCGTAGGTATGGGTGCATTAATTTTATTTGGTTTATTACAAATTATGATGTTTGGCTGGGCTATATTTCAGGGCCAAACAGTGTCTAACATGCGCTGGGCTGGGGCTGTGTTTGCGCTGATTGGCCTTGTAATATTATTATGGCCAAGTGAATTGGAAGTTGTGCCATTGGCGGGAACCTTGGCCATGATCGCCGCAACAGTGGGCTGGACTGTTTATACAATCCTAGGGCAGGCGCTGCGTGATCCGTTGCAGGCAACTGCGGGTCATTTCATCTTATGTTTTCCGATGGTCGCG
>LAQD01000024.1:0-4149 GCA_000981705.1 Rhodobacteraceae bacterium ASP10-04a | reverse complement strand
CTCCCGCAGCTGCCCACAACTATTGCAGCCGTTGCGCAATTAAGTGTGCCGGTCTTTGCAGTAGGCGGTGGTGTGGTATTTTTAGCAGAACCCCTGACCTTGCGCTTGTTGGTAGCAGGCTTGCTAGTGCTAGGTGGAATTGCAGTGGCGACTATACAATCAGTTCCTGTGGGTCGTAAGTAAATTGGTCAACATCATGTCCCAAGCAATATACGCGAACATAGCCCCATTTGCCCGGCTAGGCCACTCTGTTAGCTAAATATACAGCGGGTGCTGGGTGGAGAGGTGCGAGGTGTGGTTAAGGGTGTAGTATTCAAAAAATTGGGAAACACTTAGAAATATTGTGGGCCTTCTTTAGAGTATCTAATGATTAATTTGAACTTTCTTATTGATGCAGACTAAGCCAAATATCACCAAGATTGCTGCTGCAACAAACGTAAAATTAACTGTTTCGTTAAGAAGTATCCAGCCAAAAAATATCGTAAAAATAGGACTTAAGAAAGAAAAACTAGCAACGCCAGAGGCTGGATAAATTGATGCAAGCCACAGCCAAAACAGAAACCCACCCGCCACAACAACTATACTCTGAAATAATAAGCCCCATAGGTGTATCATTTGAAAATCTCGAACTAAGTCACCAAAAAATAAAGAGGCTATTAACAAAATTGGAGCAGATACCATCACCATCCAAACAAGCTGCATTTCTGGTGGGACTTCTTTGAAACTTGTTCCCTTTATAAGATAGATAATCATTGCCCATAGGATTGCGGCCATTATGGCAAGAAAATCGCCGATTAATTGCCAGTTGTGGATGGAAAATGTCTCATCATTATTTGAGATTGCAAGTGACACACCTGCAAACGCAGAAATCAGACCAACAGATTTGAAGAAATTCAGTCTTTCATTAGGAAGGAAGAAATGGCCAAAAACTGTGACCCAAATAGGCATTGAGTAATAGAGTATTGAATTGCGAGCGACACTTGTGAAATCCAGCGCAAGAAACAATAACAAAAATTCCAAGGCAAAAACAATTCCAGCTATAATGGAAATACCCATTCTCTCTCTTGAGAACTCTATCTTCTTATTGGTCAGTTTTAAATAAATGATGAGGAAAAAAAATGCTAGTAAGGATCTTAATCCTGCAAAAAATACTGGGTTAAGCCCAGTGTTTACAACCTTTATAACAACGTGATTTAAACCCAACAGAGCTGAGAGACCAATCAAAGCCACTGCTCCAAAAAGATCAATTTTTTCCTTCTTTTCCAATTGTATTCTCTTGAATTGAGCTGATGCTCAGTTGTTATGAAAAGCATAATCTTATGATGTTTACAGTATCTTGATGTGGAGTCTAGTATTGGCTTTTCCCTAAAAATCCATCGTTCAGCTAGGCTATTAGTCTACTGCTTTCCACCATTCATCAAATAGCGGCGGGTTGTCCAATAAAATCAATTCGCCGAGACGTGGTGTGATCAGCTGTATTTTACTTTGTTTGGATCTCGCCGCTACTTCAACGGCAGGGTCAAACCAATTATGTAACGACATGTTGAACATGCCCCAATGCACTGGTACCAAATAGCGCCCACCAAGATCATTAAATCCTTTAATCACTTCGTCAGGCATATTGTGCATTGCTCGCCAGCGCTCGTTATATTGGCCACTATCCATGAAAACAACATCGAACGGGCCCAGCCGGTCACCGATTGTTTTGTAGTGGGTATCATAGCCCGAATCCCCACTAAAATAGATACTATTTTCCAAACTTTTTATTACCCATGAAGACCATAGCGTCTTCATGGTGGACACTGGTCCCAACCTACCAGAAAAATGCTTTGCGGGCGTTCCTGTGAAAGAAAGATCTCCTACGTCAACTTGCTCCCACCAATCGAGCTCAATAATTTTTGACTGCTTAACGCCCCAACGTCTTAGGTGCGAGCCCACTCCAAGGGGCAGAATAAAGGTCGTTTCTTTATCACCGAAATATTTGACCGTCTTCATATCGAGGTGGTCATAGTGGTCGTGTGAAATCAGGATGTAGTCCACCTCGGGCAATTCATTTAAACCTATTACTGGCGGCTGAAAACGCTTGATAATAAATGGAACAGGTGCAGCACTATTTGAGAAAATTGGATCAATTAAGATTATTTTACCATTTATTGAAAGTAGAATGGAGGAATGCCCTAGCCATATAAACTTGATGGTCGACTCACTTTCAAGAAACTCCAACATATTGATGTTTTGAGCTTCTGGCATCAGTGTATTAGGGGAGGTTTTATTCGAATTAAATAGATAGTTTGGCGTAACCCGCCCAAAAGGGTCGTCCCAGAAATTAATGTCATCACCAATATTGCTCATGACGTTAGGCGTTTGATTTTCAAACTGGGCTTTATCCACATTGTAGTTTGGAGATGCCTCTATAGCACTAAGATAGTCCCCGGATGGTTTTGCCCCGAATTGCTTACAACTTGTCAGCAGGACGACTCCAATAATCATTATAGAAAATATTATAAACGTTACTACCAATTTTCTAAACCAACCAAGTTTTTGTTTCATTTTGCATTTTCCTTAAAACAGGACATGATGGTGTTGTGAAGCCAACATTCACTGGTCTAAATTCAGTTGATTTCTATAACTGATCTGGCACTAGCACCAGCTTCACTTTAAACGAATACGCTAATGTTACTGGTAACATTATTGACAAGTGATAGCGATGTGATGTGTGGTGCATAACAACTTATGTATGTTATTTGAATAATTTGTGGTCCAGTAATATTTGAGAAGGCTGTCATGATGAAAAACTATATCTACAATTCCTGGTGTGTCGTTATGGATCATAATAAAAATCCGCTTAGGAATATTCCAAACACAGCCACTCGCCATATGATTATGCAAATACTTGCATGGATGTGGTGCATTGTATTTGGAATGATTGTCGGCAGTTGGTACGCTGTCGGCGTTAGTTTAATAGGACATTTTTTATTCCTAGGCGCTGTCGGAATTACTGTCGCAACTTTTGAGACAGCTAAGCGAAAACCACAAGTTTTTATTACTGGCCTGCGTGGTAAAGGTGGAGAACATGAGTAAATTTGGGACGCAACATTGGCAATAGAGGATTAACTTTATTATCCTCAGACTGTCGATCACTTTTATAGTTTTGGATGACTCGTAAGATATGGTAGCTCATCATGCTAACCTGTCTTCTACAAAATATTTTGTGACTTTGCCATCTCCATACAAGCCTCTCTGCATCGCGCATAATCTATCCTCTAGCAGACTGTGTTAAGCCGCCGCCACTGCAGATATGCTGAGACCTACGCTAAGAAGGAATCCTAAAGCTTTAAGCTAGTCGAAGTCACTATAGCGGTAGCTAATGCCTGTGTTTTGACTTCTGCCTTACTAATTTATTACTGGCCGTATGGGCGCCACGCCTAATTGAATTGAGTATATATTTATTACTTTGAATTACTTTATGCAAAACCGTACCCGCTATTTATTCCACTATTACAAAACCTGTGTTGTGAGCTCACGCTTAAATATAAAATTTATCTCCTATGATTTTGATCTAGGTAAATGTCTAAAATAATCCATTTGACATACCTGAGTGTTTAAGTCAGGAAGCGATAATCACTAGCTACTTCGCTATTAAAATGAAGAAGCCAACACCCAAAACTTCTGAGAGGGTTTCTAAATGCCAGACGCGAAGATTAGTTTAGATCCCAAATTATACTACGCTAGTGACATTGATCTAACATCCAGTAAGGCTACAGATTTAACAGTTTGCGAAGAGGTCATGGGCAACATGTTTTTGGCTGGTTGTTAGAATATCTACGCGTCAACCAGAAAAGTTCAATATGACTACCGCTTCATTTCTTGAAACGCTCAAAGAGCAAAATCTGGATCATCCAAAATGACCACGCAAAAAGTTATAAACTGCAGCCGCCATCCTGGCCAAAAAGAAATTTATGTTAATTCAGCAGGTTTAGATCAGATAGAATTTGCGCTGCTTGAAATAGCACGTTTTTACCTTCAAACATATGCGGTTGCGGCTTCGCATAGTTGGATTTTGGGTTTAAAAGCTGCTGAAAAACATTTTGGTATTGAAGTGGGGGCTCGTGTTGGGGTCAGGCTTTTATTGGCACTACAAGAAATGCG
>LAQD01000060.1:15915-18625 GCA_000981705.1 Rhodobacteraceae bacterium ASP10-04a | reverse complement strand
CGTTTTGGTGCCCTAGTAGGTACCAAAGAAGGGGTGGGCCATTCACTCTCGCGACCAGCAGTGGGATTGCTTAAACAGGTAATTTTGAGGTTCAGCGCCAGCATGCCAGCGCAGCCTTGATTGCAGCTGATGCAGGGAGTCGTCTCGGCTTCGCGCCCTGTCTGTGCCTTGAACACAATTGCCGCATCGGCAATATGTGCGCGAGCCATGCCGATCATGTCGGCACCACCCGTCGCGAGCATATCTTCGGCCTGTGCAACGCGTTGATAGCGACAGGCGGTCATCACTACAGGCTTTTGCGGCATACGGTCAAGGGCGGCGTTGATCGCACGCGTCAGCGGTTGGAAATGCGCGATGTCAAACGCCATGTCTGCCATCTGGGTTGAGACGGTATAGCTGCCGTGATAGGCTGAATGCGATACGTTGACGAAATCGACCTGCACCTCTTGTGCGAGGTGGCGCACGATGCCCGTCATGTCGTCCAGCGTTAACCCGCCGGGCAGGTATTCATCGGCGCTGATCCTAATACCTAGTGTCTTGTCCGGTCCCAGTCGTTTACGTACCTCGCGCAACGTATCCAAGGGAAATCGCAGGCGATTTTCCAGCGATCCGCCATAGGTATCATCGCGAATGTTCGAGGCAGGCGACATGAATTGCTGAAGCAGATGCCCGTGTGACATGGTCAATTCGATCCCGTCAAGACCGGCGTCAATCAGATTGGCAGCGACATCGCCGTGGGCCTGGCAAACCTGCGCGATTTCTTTTTCGGTCATGGGATGGGGCGGCGGTGCGGTTGTGGCCCATGGAATATCTGACGCCGACCATGCTGGCGTGCGTGTGTAATTACCATCAATATGGCGGCCTAGATGGATGATTTGACCGAACAGCCGTCCCCCCTCGTTGCGCACCGCTTCTGATATGCGAGCAAAGCGCGGGATACAGGCAGGATCGTAGCCGTTGACGCCTTGCTGCCTGCCAAGGCTCGAGCGGTGCACGCGGATAGCCTCAAAGATGCTCAGCCCAGCGCCACCAGCGGCCCGTGCGCGGTGATAGGCAAGGTGGCGATCTGACGGCAGGTTATTTTCGCCGTAATTGGTGGTGTGGGCAGGCACAAAGATGCGGTTTCGAACTGGTGTGGTGCCAATAGTCAGGGGGCTGAAAACATGTGGATAATCGGTCATATAATTAATCCATCCGCAACCCGCCGTTCACCGCCATAACGGATCCGGTAGTAAAGCCTGCATCCTCACCAAGCAGGTAAAAAATCGCAGCGGCGATCTCGTTGGGTTGGCCCAGCCGTTTGAGAGGGGTAGACGCCGACATAGCTGCCATACGCTCTGGGGGATGGGCGGCCAGCATCGGAGTTTCGACTGCGCCGGGTGCCACGCAATTGACGGTTATTCGCCGGGGGGCAAGCTCCTGCGCGATTGATTTGGTGAGCGCCTCGACTCCGCCCTTGCTGGCCGCATAGGCGGTGCCGGTGGCGACCCCGCCGGTGCGTCCGGCCAGTGACCCCAGCGTGACAATCCGCCCGCCATCGACCAGCCAATCGCGCGCGGCGAGGCAGCACAGGAACGGACCCGTCAGATTGACCGAAATGATGTCGGACCAGCGCTCAGCATCCAGATCGCCCAGCTTGCCGTTGTCGACAACGCCTGCGGCCAACACCAACGCATATAGCGTGCCGGCGTGGCGTTTAGCTTCGGTAAATGCGGCGGCAACCGACGCACCATTGTTCAGGTCAATCCCGATGGGGTGACCGCCAGTCTCTGAGGCTATCGTGTTCAATGAATCAACGGCGCGGTCCATTAGGATAAGGGGTGCATATCCCTCTCTGGCTGCGCGTCTGACAATTGTACTGCCAATGCCGCCTGTGGCTCCTACGATCACGATTGCGCCCTTAGTCATTACCTTTCCTTTCACCGGTCTATAATTAAAGTAGACAGGAACGATGCTCAAATAGCAATTGTCTTGGTATCGTTTCTGTTCCCACACTAGACAGATACATATGTTGGTGAAAGAACTGTTCCATGGTTAAAATCGAGCGCGACATCCTAATTATCGGTGCTGGTGCAGGCGGGGCGGCGGCGGCGTGGCGTCTGGCAAGCCACGGGTTCTCGGTGACCTGCCTGGAGCGAGGTGACTGGGTCGACCCTGCGTCCTCGCCCTCGTTGGAGCGGGATTGGGAGGTGATCCGCCAACGCGCTTGGAACCCCAACCCCAACCGACGCCAGGGGCCAAACGACGACCAAGTTGACGATTTGGAAAGTGAGATTAAACCGCTTTATTTTGACGGTGTAGGCGGCAGTACGATTATGTGGTCGTGTCACATCCCCCGGTTTCACCCGTCAGATTTTCGCACCCAAAGTCAAGATGAGGTCGGTGACGATTGGCCGGTAAGCTACGACGATTTAGCCCCTTACTATAATCTAAATGAATCGATGATGGGGGTCTCTGGATTGCAGGGCAACCCAGCTTATCCACCATCAGAGGCGCCGCGCCTCCCGCCTGTGCGTCTATCTCCGGGCGCGCAATGCATGGCTGAGGCGTTTAACCGTGCCGGCGTCTCGTGGTGGCCTGGGGACATTGCGATCAACACTGGGCCTGCCGCAAACGGTATGGGTCAGTGTAACAATTGCGGTCCCTGTGAGTTAAATTGCCCGCAGCGGGCCAAGGCAGCAACTGATGTGACTTACTGGCCTGCAGCACT
>LAQD01000060.1:12267-15890 GCA_000981705.1 Rhodobacteraceae bacterium ASP10-04a | reverse complement strand
GGCGCGAGGGTAATCGATCTGTTGACTGCACCCAATGGGGCTGTCCGGGGGGTGGTTTGGTTGGACCGCGAGGGGCGTAGTCATACGGGCCAGGCGCCGATAGTGATCGTTGCCGCCAACGGTATAGGCACACCTCGCCTGTTGCTTAACATACGCGACGGTGGCTTGGCGAACCGTAGCGGCCTAGTGGGGCGGCGATTAATGTTGCATCCGTTAGCGCGTGTAACAGGGCTGTTTGATGAGCCGCTAGAGGGTCATCGTGGTATTAGTGCCGGTCCGCTGGTTAGCCATCATTACTATGAAACCGACGCCGCGCGCGGGTTCAAACGTGGTGTCAAACTGCAAACGCTTGGCACGCATGGCCCGGCGTTGACGGCGCTTGGGTCCTTGGGTCGGCGGGCACCTTGGGGGCAGGGGCATCACGCGAGTTTTGCGGGCATGTTTGGTCATGGTTACAGTCTGTCGATCTGTTCTGAAGACGCTCCAGTGCTCGAGAACTGCATCACTTTGTCGCCGGATTTGACTGGGTCGGACGGGCTGCCTGCAGCCAAGATGATCTATAAAATTCCCAGCGACGCAAAAAAGGCACTAGATTTTGGGCGTGCTCGGGCGCGCGAAATATTGCAGGCAGCCGGGGCGCGGGATTTTATTGAGATGGAGACTATTCCGGAAGCAGGGTTTCACTTAATGGGAACGGCTCGGATGGGGGATGATCGCGAAACCTCTGTTCTCAATAAATGGTGCGAGGCACATGACGTGCCTGGACTGTTTGTGACCGATGGATCGGCCTTTGTTACATCGGCGGCAGTGAACCCAACCAACACCCTGCAAGCGTTGGCATTGCGAGCGGCTGATCACATTGCGGCGACGCGACACAGAAGGATAAGCTGAAGACTTCAATCTTTAAAAAAATATTGTTTTTTTATTGTTCTTGACTGGTATACAATCTACTTAGTATAGATTTATTACAGATAAGAGAGAGGTCATCATTGTGCGACTATCTAATGTCTCTGAAATAGACAGGTCTACGCCTGCCGTGCCTTTGACAGACCCCGCTGCTAGAGCATGGCGGCGCGACGATTTGGCCTCTGAACAAGATACCTTGTTTTACGATCTGACAAATGGGGCCAATGCTGAGATTACCTTAGGAGTCGGTTTTGCCAACTCCAATAGTTTGACGGTCGACACCGTGGAACAGCAAGATTTCCGTATTCCTTCCTTTGCTCGCGACGTGCCGGATCTGCGCAAAAGGCTGGACGAAGGGCGTGGTTTTTTCATTCTGCGCGGTCTTGACCCCGACCGCTGGTCTGAACCTGAGGCCGAGATTATTTCTTGGGTGCTATGTAATTACCTTGGCCAGCCGATGCGGCAGGGTATTGCGCATGACCGCCGGCTCTTTACGGTTGCAGACAGAGGAGCCGCAAACACTGATCCGACGCGCCTCGGTGCCAGCCCCAAGCGGTCACCTAAACATTCTGACAATGGCTGCCTCGAGGCGCGCCCACCTTGCTACTTGGCGCTCTATTGCTTTCGGTCTGCAGTCGAGGGGGGTGACAGCACGATCATCTCAGCGCGTAATGTTTATGACACGATCAAGGTTGAACAGCCTGATCTTTTACCTCTGTATTTCGACACCTATGAATTTCGTGCGCCGCAGGCCCATGTTTGGCCGTCGCGTGGGCCAACGATACAAAAGCCCATTCTGGAGATTGTTGGGGGCGAGATGTACATTCATTACGCACGCGTCATGATTGAGCCCGGGATGGAGATGGCGGGGACGCCGCTAACAGATAAACAGCGTGAGGCGTTGGATTATCTTGACGATATTCTTGAACGGCCAGAATTAAATTTTCAGTACACACTTCAGGCAGGCGAATTTCTAGTGATGAATAACCTTGCTGGGCTGCATGGCCGTGAAGCATTTGCCGCTGGGTCGGGTGGGCGCACGCTAAAACGGTTCTGGATGTGGCGACGACATATTGGTCCGGGTACAGACCCAGTTGCGTTGGACCAGGAGGAATTTTCATGAGCCACAAGCTAGACGTTTTAATTCAGGCGGTGGATGGTACGACACGCGCTATGTCGTTTGAGACAATGCGGATGTATAATTTGGGCTCGGCTACGCGCGACCCCAACGTGGCGGTCGCGCATCAGCAAGAAGTTGCTAAATCGGGGATTCACATCGCATTTGATGTACCTGCACCGCGGATCTATCCGATTGCGCTGCACGCGCTGACCACGGATGAGGAACTATTCGTCCAGACGGGCCACACTTCGGGCGAGGTTGAGATCGTTCTGCACATGGCTGATCAGCTTTATGTTGGTGTCGGGTCTGACCACACAGATCGAGCCATGGAAACGGTGTCAATTCCCGGATCGAAACAAGCATGCAGCAACCACGTAGCTCGGAAGTTCTGGGCCTATGAGGAGATCCGCAGGACGTGGGATAATTGTGTCATACGTTCTTGGGTCGACGGGCGGCTTTATCAGGATGTTGGGGTTGGCGTCTTTATTGCACCCGAAGATATCATCGCCATATTGCGCGAACGCGTTAGCAACGTGCCTAAGCGCAATTTTACAGTTTTTTGCGGTACTATCGTCAGCGTCGACAAGGCGCTGGGTTACGGTGCGCATTGGAAATACGAGATGGAGGCGCCTGGAACGGGGCGCAAAATTGGATCGGAATATCAAGTTGTCGATATTCTGGACGAGGTGAAGCCCAGTTTTCGGGTGCCGTTCTTTAACCCTCAAAAGGGGAACTTGCCCGGAACAGGGTAGCAAAAAGACCAACAAGGGAGATTAATTAATGAATTTTATCAAAAAGACATTGGCTGCTTCAGTGGCGCTGGCGCTTTCCACGACTGCGCTGACCGGCATCGCTCAGGCAGAAACGATGATCATCGCCTCGCCGCAGGCCCCAGAAGGGTTCGATGGTGACGCGCTCAAGGCGCATACCCAGAACGTGGTAACGCAGGTTTACGAGAACCTGATCGGTTATGGCAAGATGGAAGTGGACGGGCATACCGTCCTGGACCCCAATGATCTGCGTGGGCACTTAGCCGAGAGCTGGACAACGTCCGAAGACGGCAAGACCTGGGTGTTCACGTTGAAAGAGGGCGTGATGAGCCCCTTTGGCAATGAGCTGAGCGCTGAGGATGTGGCGTGGGGTTGGAACAAGTCGTTCAACCAGAAGCGCACGGGTAATTTCATCGCCCGCGTTTCCAACGTCACAAGCGTCGAGGCGCTCTCGAAATACGAGGTACAATTTAACCTGTCCGCGCCCTCTGCGATCTTTCTCAGTGCGCTGACGCTGTATGTGCCTGGCATCTACGATACGACCGAGGTCAAGAAGCATATTACTGACGCAGACCCTTGGGCGCTGGAATGGATGCAGTCCAATACCGCAGGTTTCGGCGCCTACCATCTGGAATCGCTGCGCCCTGACGATCAGGCGGTGTTTGTAGCCAACCCGAATTATTTTGGTGATAAGCCCTTTTATGACAAAGTCATCTATAAGGAAATTCCGTCTGAAGCGAGCCGCGTGACGCTGCTCAAGGCGGGACAGATCCAATGGATCGATCGCCCGTCCATCCAAAAAGTGGTAGACATGCAGGCTGACGGAA
>LAQD01000060.1:2728-12259 GCA_000981705.1 Rhodobacteraceae bacterium ASP10-04a | reverse complement strand
GGAGCGTGCGACAAGCCGGTCGGTTGCGGCGGCCCGAATGAATCCGTCTTGCGACGTGTTCTCCGACGTACGCGTACGGCAGGCGTTCAACTACGGTGTCGACAAAGATGCGCTGAACACTGCTGTCTTTGCCGGTCAGGCCGATATCGCCAAATCCATCGTCTCGCCCATCATCGCGGGCAGCAATCAAGGTTATTTCCCCTACGATTATGACCCTGAAAAAGCCAAGGCGTTGCTGGCCGAAGCGGGCTATCCCGATGGCATCAAGGAACCTGTTGAACTGCTTTATTCTGATGCGTTCTGGCATCAAGAGCCGGTCGCGATTCAGGTCGCTGGGATGCTGAAAAAAATCGGTCTGAACGTTGTTGCTACCCGTGTCACATCATCGGAAATGCGCGCCCGCGCGGCGCCGGCAGTGCAGGATATGTGTTTCTTCACATGGGAAGATGGTCCGATCGTTCTGGATGCCGTCTATTCAATGTATCTGATGACCCATTCCAAAGGCGTATCAAACCGGGCCAAATACAAAAACAACGATCTCGATGCGCTGATCGATGCAGGCCGCCAAGAACTGGATACAGACAAGCGCATGTCGCTGATGAATGAGGCGCAAAAGCTTTGGGGAGCGGACGCGCCGTGGATTCTTGTCAGCTATCCCGCAACGTTCGAAGCGATGGCGCCCAATGTTTCAGGCTGGGTTTACTATCCTGACGAGCACGAGCGGTGGCGCGAACTGCGCGGCGACTAACCTGTGCAACAGCTGTTGGCGCTGCCTTTGGGTGGCGCCTGGCCTTCGTCCAACAAGAGGCTTAATCCTCCATGACTTTTCAAAGGTTTCTGTTACGCCGCGCACTGATGGTCATACCGCTTATGATAGGGGTGGTGTTTATCACCTTCATGCTGGTCCGAATTGGCGGGCTTGATCCTGTCGGACGCCTGGCAGGTCCGACAGCCACACAAGCCGAGTTTGATTCAATCCGCAATAATCTAGGTCTGGATCAACCACTGTGGAAACAATTCTCCATCTATCTGGGTAATGTTGTACGGGGCGATCTGGGCGAAAGCTGGCTATCAAACCGGTCTGTGCTGACTGATATTAAAGAACGCGCGGTCATTTCGCTCGAATTATTGTTTTGGGGCGTCGGTATTGGCGCGTTGGTGGGTGTTCCGGTGGGGTTGCGGGCGGCGTTCAGACCAAACGGCCGTTTTGATCAATTCACCCGCGTGCTGTCATTGTTTGGGTTCTCTATCCCGACTTATTGGCTTGCTCTAGTAATGATATTTGTCTTTTTTTATCTTCTGGGCTGGTCTCCTCCGGCAATTGGGCGAATGAGCCTACTTGTGACGCCACCTGATATGATCACCGGATCGTATTTGATTGACGGTGTGCTCACCGCCCGATGGGATGCTGCGCGGTCCGCTGCCTCGCAACTGATTTTGCCGGTCATCTGTCTGGCCATCGTGTCAGCCGCGCCAATCATAAAACAGACCCGCGCCATCGCGATCGAAGTGCTGTCCTCTGATACGGTTCGCTATGCCCATGCCTGCGGATTGCCCGAACGCAACGTGCGCAAGCTTGTGCTGCGCAACAGCGCCGTGCCGATTCTGACCTATATCGGCACCGAAGTCACCGGTCTGGTCGGAACCATGTCGCTGATCGAATATGTGTTCGCATGGGGCGGGCTGGGGCAATATGGGCTCAACGCCATAATCAGTGGTGATTTCACCGCCGTACAGGGGTATGTTCTGGTGCTTGCAGTATTCTCAGTTCTGGTTTTCATCGTGATCGACTTTGTCGTGTATCTGATTGAACCCCGGTCGGAGTTGTCTTGATGAGTGATGCGACCCAGACAGAACTGGCAAATGCAAATCCGCTACCGGTACGCGCGCGTGTCTGGAACCGGTTTGCTGGAATATTCTGGCTTAGCCCGACAGGGGCCATCGGGCTTTTCATTATTCTGTTTTTTGCCCTTCTCGCGATTTTTTCTGCATGGCTCATTCCGCATGACCCGATCGCTGCCTATACCGATAAGGTATTGCACCCACCGTCAGCCGAGTTTTGGTTTGGCACAGATGGCAACGGCATGGATGTGTTCAGCCGTGTAATCTATGGTGCGAAATTCGGCTTTGGCATTGCCATTCCCGCAGTCATTCTGTCGCTGGTCATCGGCATTCCTGTCGGGCTGATTGCAGGTTATCGCGGCGGTCTCCTTGACGAAGTCTTGATGAGGTTCGTTGACGGGTTACGGGTTTTTCCATCGATAATTCTTGCACTTGCGGTGGTTGCGGCGACGGGTCAGTCTTTGCTCAACGTCATCCTTGTACTGGGTTTTCTGGACAGCCCGGTATTTGCGCGTGTCGTGCGGGCAGAGGTGCTTGGCCTGCGCTCGTCCAACTTTGTCGAAAGTGCGGTCGCAGCCGGAAACCCGACCTGGCGCATTCTGTTTGTGCACCTTTTGCCCAACGCCATTCAGGGGGCAATGGCCCAAACTGCAGTGCGCGCCGCTTGGGCTGTGCGCATCTCGGCCACGTTGGCATTTCTTGGTGTGGGCATTCAGGCACCAACCCCGGAATGGGGTGCTATGATCCGGCAGGGTGCGGAATACATGGTCTCAGGCCAATGGTGGGTAGCGCTGTATCCCGGCCTTGCCCTGATCCTGCTGGTCTTTGGTCTCAACCTTTTTGGTGACGGGCTTCAGGATCTGATGGACCCACGCAGGAGGTCCGCGAAATGACGCTACTCAAAGTTGAAGATCTGCACACCCATTTCATCTCGCGCGATCTTGATAACCAGATATGCATCGCCAAAGCGCTGAATGGTGTATCGTTTTCACTCGAAGCGGGCCGTGTCCTTGGTATCGTTGGAGAAACTGGAGCCGGCAAGTCCCTGACTGCACAATCGATTGTTGGATTGCTACGTCCACCTGCGAAAATCGTCGCTGGATCTGTCAGGTTCGAGGGGCGCGAACTCACTGACATGCCTGACGCCGAGTTGAACCGCATTCGTGGTAATAACATCGCGATGGTCGTGCAGAACCCGCGCACCTCGCTTGATCCTCTGACGCGCGTGGGCGACCAGTTGGTGCGCCTACATCAAATCCACAGCGGCGGTCCCAAGACGGCGTCGCACAAACGCGCGCTTGAAATGATGGAGGCCGTAGGGCTTCCCGATCCCGAAAGCCGCGCCAAATCCTGGCCGCATGAATTGTCTGGTGGTATGGCGCAGAGGGTTCTTCTGGCGATGGCGCTGATGAACTCGCCCAAGCTGTTGATTGCGGACGAGCCGACAACCGGACTTGATGTCACGGTGCAGGCGCAGATCCTTGATTTGCTGCGAAGTCTGGTGGCGCGGTTTGACATGGCGACGTTGATCATCACGCATGATCTGGGCGTCGTCGCGCATTTTTGCAACGACATCGCAGTGATGTTTGGTGGGAGTATTGTGGAAACTGGCTCTGTGCGCGACGTCTTTGCCGCGCCGGCACATCCCTACACCCGCAATCTTATAGCAGCCACGCCCGAACGGTTCCAAATGGGGCGCGCGAAGGCGTTGGGCGGTCAACCGCCCGATCTTTATAATCTGCCGTCTGGCTGTGTGCTGCAATCTCGCTGCGCCTATGCCACTGAATTGTGCCAGACCACTGTGCGTAATGCTGAGGTGGCTGAGGGCCACTTTGCCCTTTGCCATTACGCGGGCAGGCTCGAAGAGCAACCGGCCGTGAAGATAAACGCATGACCCAGCCTGTCCTGAAAATTCGAAATCTCAGTAAGCGTTTTCCGGTCGGGGGTGGGCGCGTCGTCCATGCGGTCAATTGCGTTGACCTAAGCATCATGCCAGGTGAGACGTTAGGCATGGTAGGGGAATCTGGATCGGGAAAATCCACGCTTGGCCGGGTGATCCTGCGCCTGCTGGAACCGTCAGAAGGCTCCATTGAATTTGACGGGCAAGATATCACGCAACTGCCCAAGGGGCAGATTAGAAGGTTGCGCCGCGACATGCAGATGGTGTTTCAGGATCCATGGAGCGCGCTAAACCCACGCATGCGCATCCGTGATCTGATCGCAGAGCCGATCAAGCTGCACGTGGATCTGTCACGCTCGGAACGCGATGACCGCACCGAAGATCTGGCGCGGCGCGTCAACCTTGGGTCGACCTATCTGAACCGATACCCTGCGAACCTGTCGGGCGGGCAATTGCAACGTGCCTGTATCGCGCGCGCCATCGCCACCGACCCCAAGCTGATCGTGCTGGACGAGCCGACAAGCTCGCTGGACCTGTCGGTGCGGGCAGGCATTCTGGAATTGTTGGCCGAAATCCGCGAAGAGACCAAGGCCGCGATGCTTTTCATCAGTCACGATCTGGGCACGGTGCGCATGATCAGTGACCGAATCGCCGTGCTTTATCTTGGCGAAGTGGTTGAGCAAGGCCAAACTGAGGCGCTGTTCGAAACCCCTGCGCATCCCTACACACAGGCGCTGTTGTCGGCTCATCTGCCCGCTGATCCGGCGTTCAAGGTCAGTCGCCTTGTCCTTGAAGGAGAGGTCCCGTCACCCATTGCTCTTCCGACGGGTTGCAAGTTCCACACCCGCTGCCCCGTTGCCATTGCGCGCTGCGCTCGCGAGGTGCCGCAGGCGATACAGGTGCCTTCGGGCCAACAAGCAAGCTGCCTGCGCATCCCTAATGGTGGCAACATTATTCAGAGGAAAGAAGACGTATGAGTGATTATCCCCTTCTTGGAAGCCCTCTGAAGCTGGGTTCAAAGACTGCAAGAAATCGTATTTGGATGACGGCCCATGCGACGCTTTTGGTCAAGGATCATCTCTTTACTGACCAGCATATTGCCTATTACACCGCCCGCGCCAAAGGTGGTGCGGCTGTCATCACAATGGAGGCGATGGCATCGCACCCAACAACGCAGCCCTACAAAGGCAAGGCGTTTGCATTCGACCCGCGCATGATCCCGGAATATCAAAAGTTGGCTGATGCAGTGCATGTCTATGATACGCTGTTGTTGTCGCAGCCGTGGCATCGGGGGCGCCAGACAAATTCGGTGACCAACGGCCTACCGGTCTGGGCGCCCTCTGCCATCCCTTGTGGTGTCTACCGTGAGATGCCGCATGTTATGACGGCCAAGGATATTGGCGAGATTATCGAGGGCTATCGCTTATCAGCAAAGCACTCGCGCGAGGGTGGGCTGGACGGGGTCGAAGTGCATGGAATGTCGCACGGTTACTTACTCAACCAGTTTCTGTCGCCAGCCACGAACAACCGTACCGATGCGTATGGCGGTACGCTAGAGGATCGAATGCGAATCGTGATCGAGATACTCGAGGCCAGCCGTGCAGAGCTTGGCTCAGATATGATCATGGGCATGCGGCTTAATTCTGATGACGGGCACGAGGGCGGGCTTGGCCCGGATGAATGGGCCGATCTGGCAGCCCGTTTTGAAGCTACTGGTCTGATCGACTATATTTCGCTATCGCACGGGACATATATTAACCGGATGCTGATCTATCCAACCTCGCCTGAAAAACATGGCTTTCAGCTTGATGCGACAGCGACAATCAAGGCCAAGCTCAAAATTCCCGTGGTTGGCGTGGGTCGCATTGTCGACCCTGATGAGGCTGAGAGTTATCTTGCCGAAGGCAAGCTAGATTTCGTGGGCATGGCGCGCGCGCTGATCTCAGATGCGCGCTGGGGCGCTAAGGCTTTGTCAGGTGAGGCCAAAAAAATACGTCCCTGCGTGGGTGCTAATTGGTGTATGTCCACAATCTTTGCACAGTCGCCCATCGGCTGCATCCACAACCCATCCGCGGGCCGCGAGTTGGAGCTAGATGAAGAGGTGCTGGAACCTGCCAAAACGCCCAAAAAGGTTGCTGTTGTCGGTGGTGGCCCGGGCGGTATGCGCGCCGCATGGACACTGGCGCGGCGCGGCCATGTGGTGACGCTGTTTGAGGCAGGTAAACGTCTGGGTGGGCAAGTTCGTTGGTGGGCTAAGGCTGACAGCCGAACTGAACTGGTTGGTATCGTCGACTGGCTCGAGGCGCGGCTGGCTGAGGACGATGTGGATATACGGCTGGAAACTCGCGTGGCAGAGAGCGATCTGTTGAGTTTTGATGCAGCAGTAATTGCCACAGGCTCGACTGGGTTACGCCACGGCTGGACGATGCTGCGGCCTGAAAAATGGGCTGGGGACCCGCTGCCTGGAGCTGATCTGGCTCATGTGATGGCCTATACCGATCTTTTGGCATCTGATCCTGACGTGGGTAAACGCGCAGTGGTTTTCGATACGATGGGTGGGCGGCAGGGTGCCGTGACAGCAGAATACCTCGCCCAACGTGGTGCAAGAGTGTTCTTTGTCACGCAGTTGGGCCAGCCGTCGCCCGATCTTGCCGCATCGCGGGATTGGGGCAAAGTGCACGGCATGTTACGCCGCGCGGGTGTGACGTTTCATGTCGACCGTGAATTGACCGAGATAACCCCCCGCAGCGTGATGATCCGTGACCTTTTCACCGGCGACACCGAAATGCTGGACGACATCGACACGGTCGTGATGGTGCAGGGAGGATCGGCAAATGATGCGCTGTTTCACATGCTCGAGAGCAGTCTTGACTGCCACCTCATCGGCGACGCCATGTCGCCGCGCCGCGTCAACGATGCCATCAAAGAGGGCGAACTTGTCGCTCGCAAAATTTAAACCAGAAAAAAGGATATGACATGACCCCTGAAGGCAAAGCCGCACTTGATAAAATCCGAGAAACGCGTGGCTACACTCTGCCGGTGCACGATTATCTCGCTGAACTCGATCCGGAAATGCTGCGCCGCTACGGCGATCTTGCGACTTACACCCTCTTTGGCGAGGCAGAAGGCCGTCCGATGGACCTCAAGACGCGGTTCCTTGTGCTGGTCGGCGTGACCACTGCCGTTAAAGGTGACAGCGAAGGCGTGGAATGGGCAGCAATCCGTGCGATAGAAAACGGTGCCACCTGGAAAGAAGTCTACGAGGCCGCGTTCATGGCCGCGCTGCCTGCCGGGATCCCGGCGTTCGAAGCGTCGTGCCACCATTTCGACCGGATGAAAGAAGGCAAGGGTCGGGTCGACCTCAAAGTGCCGGACGAAAACGTCAACACATGACGCAAACCGCTGACATCGTGATTGTTGGTGCGGGTGCTGCGGGGCTGGCCTTTGCATGGGCCGCCGTGGCACCCAACATCAAAGTGGTGGTGCTTGAGGCTGGCGGTCACGTCAATCAGCGAGTTGCTCCTTCGCTGGCATCCGATTGGGAACTGGCCCTACAAACGACGTTTAACGCCAACCCCAACCTGCGGCGAGGCGTGGCAGATTATCCTGTTGATGACAGCGAAAGCGTGATCCGCCCTGCGATTTTCAATGCAGTTGGCGGCAGCACGATCCGCTGGGGTGCGCATTTCCCACGCTTACGGCCCTCTGATTTTCGTAAGCGCACATTAGATGGAGTCGCGGCTGATTGGCCTGTTTCCTATAAGGACCTTGAACCTTTTTATGATCTGAATGATGAGATTATGGGCGTTTCGGGCCTTGCCGGTGATCCCGGAAATCCGCCACGCGCGACGCGTTCTTGCCCGCCTTTGCCGCTTTGCCCCGCAACACGGCGGCTCGCAGCGGCATATGACCGGCTCGGCTGGCACTGGTGGCCATCGGATGCCGCGATCCTGAGCCGCGCGCGCGGCACCCGTGGGGCCTGCAATAATTGTGGACCTTGTGGTGTCGGCTGTCCGCGCCACGCCCGCGCGAGCGCAGATATTGCCTATCTTGGCGTAGCGCAGGCACAGGGCGTCGAATTGCGCCCGGGCGCTGTGGTCACGAAACTCGAGCGTTTGGGCCACGACATAACGGATGTGCATTATGTCGATGCGAACGGTCCCGCGCGTCTGTCCTGCGGCGAAGTCGTCATGGCGGGTAATGCGCTGGGCAATGCGCGGCTACTGACAGGCATTATTGATAACCCGTTGTTCGGCTGTGGTCTGATGCTGCACCCCACTGCTATCGTAACGGGGTTGTTCAAGCAAAATCAGCAAAGCTGGCGGGGCGCGTTTGCCTCTGCCTTGGTCAGCCAGGAATTCTACGAAAGCGATGAATCACGCGGTTTTATCGGCGGGCTTCAGCTTCAGGCGTTACGCGGGCAGGGGCCTCTGACCACCGCGTTGGGCGGCTACGGTTTGCGTTTGCCGTGGGGCCAACGCCATAAGGAGGATTTTGTGGCGCGTTTCGGTCATAGTCTGTCTTTGACCGTGACCTGCGACGACCTGCCAGAAGGTGCGAACCGGATTGCATTGCACGCCACGCAGACCGATCGCCACGGGCTGCCTGTACCGCGCATGATCTACCGCGTTGGTGAGAACAGCCAAAAGATGCTGGATTACGGCATTAAACGCGCGTCAGAGGCACTGCGCGAAGCGGGCGCGCGCCAGATTGCCATCAATCCGCTGGTGCGCAACGGTGGATTTCACCTGATGGGAACAGCTCGTATGGGTGTGGATGATCAGGCTGGCGTGACCGACGCGCGTGGGCGGGTGCACGGCATGAATAACCTGTCGGTCGTTGACGCATCCACATTTGTCACCGCTGCCGCCGTCAATCCGACACCAACGCTTCAGGCTATTGCCTTGCGCGCCGGGACCGCGATGCGTGATGGAAAAATTACACAAAGGGCCATTGCATGACCGGCCGACTGACCGCACTTTTGGATACGCTGTTGCCCGGTGACGGGGGCGACTGGCCCGCCGCTGGAGCGCATGGGCTGGCAGTGCACGCCGCTAGGCTTGCGGATGATATGCTGGGCGGAGCCGAGGCTATGGCGGGCGTGTTGGACGCTTTGCCCAAGGGTTTCGTCGACCTGCCGCAACTTCGTCGGGAAGAGTTTTTGCACGAGATTGAGGCACAGGACGCCGCGCGTTTCGATGCCGTCATCACCGCCGCCTATAACGCTTATTATACAGATCCCGCGATCCGCGACATCATCGAACGCCTGACCGGCTACCCGAACCGTCCGCCACAGCCCGAAGGTTATGTGCTTGATCCGTTTGACGAAAGCTTGCTTGACGCTGTCAAGGCACGCGGTCCGATTTGGCGACCCGTGGATTGAAGATGGCAGTGCAGGCGACAAATACAGCCAACGTAATTGTGGCACGTCCAATGCTTGGGGCGGCGGCTATATTGCTCAACACGCTGATAATTCCCTTTATGGGTGTGATCATCAAAGAGCTGACAAAACTAGATGTCGGCACGCTGGAAATGCTTGCCATGCGGTCGTGGATCACGCTTGGACTGCTGCTACCACTGCTGTTTTTTTACAACAATTTCAGGGCTGTCAAAACAGCAGATATTAAGGCACATGCCGTCCATGCCAGCTTTGCGATCATTACGATGGCCTGTTTCTACTATGCACTGCGGACGCTGCCCATTGTTACAGTCACAGCGATCAATTTCACTACTCCAATTTTTGCGCTGATCTTTGCGCGGGTGCTGTTTGGGGAACGTGTAGCGCCACT
>LAQD01000060.1:740-2669 GCA_000981705.1 Rhodobacteraceae bacterium ASP10-04a | reverse complement strand
ATAGAGCCTGCGTCGCTGGTTGTTCTGTTTGGTTCGCTTACTGGGGCGTGCATGAACCTTGCCGTTCGCCGCATGCCCGCACGCAGCACGAATTACGCAGTTTTATTCTACTTCAGCCTTGGTGGAGCGATTATTTATGGCGCTGCCGGAGCGCCGGTAATGACCACGCCGCAACCGCAGGAATGGATTTTGTTTATCGCGCTTGCCGCAATTGCGCTGGCTGTACACACCTGCACGACAGTGGCATACCGGGTGGCGTCATCTATGCTGATTGGTGCGCTGGATTATGTGCGCATAATCTGGGCTGTGCTGATCGGCTATATTTTTTTAGCCGAAGTCCCCGAGTTCCTGGACGGCGTAGGGGTAACGTTGATCGTACTTAGTGGCGTAATTGTTTTAAGGATAAACATAGCCAAACGCCCGCCGCGCGTCCAGCAGACAATGTGAGAGTGATGAAACTGTTATTGCGCGAGATATCCGCCATCAATGACAAGATTGGATCCGGTCATGAAGCGCGCATCGTCAGACGCAAGAAAAACCGCACCACCCGCCACATCCGAAGGCAGGCCGATATGGCCAATTGGGTGAAACCTTACCAGTGCATCACTGGCGGCCTCTTCGCCGCCATAGAGGTTAGTGAGTCGTTCGGTCATCACTGCGCCGGGCGACAGCGAATTGACCCGAATATTGTCATCCGCGTGGTCCAGCGCCATGGCGCGGGTCAATTGCAGAACCCCGCCCTTGGACGCGCAGTAGGCTGCTTTGTTTCTGACAGCCACGCTGCCCAGTTGCGAGGCGACATTGACGATCACCCCCCCACCAGTTTTACGCATCATTCTGATAACTGCGCGGCTAAGCAGAAAAACTCCCGTCAGATTGACATCGATAGTCCGGCGCCATTCATCCAGCGTCAGATCTCCGACAGGGGTTTGCGAATTATCAGCTGCAGCGTTGTTTACCAGAATATCGATACGTCCAAAGGCGGCCTGTGTCTCAGAGACGGCTCTTTGCACTGCGGTTTCGTCGCTGACATCAACTGTCAGGTTCAGGTCACCGTCACTTGTGGAATGTGCCAGATCCATCCTTGCTACTCGTGCGCCCTCTTTGGCGAACCGGTCGGCAATGGCTTTACCGATGCCGCGTCCCGCGCCTGTCACAAGCGCCGTTTTCCCTTCAAGCTTACCCATGCCGAGCTCCCCTTGTTTGATCATGCAATTAATAGCAACCCACTTCAAAATTGGCAATCTGAGATCAGGAGACAGACATGACTGAATTGTATCAGCTTGGTATCCATGCCCTTTCGGGTTTGATCGCAACCCGCAAAATCAGTGTTCTTGAGTTGACGGATGCGTTGATCGCGCGGTGTAGCGCGCTTGACGAGCTGACCTGTGCGTTTATCACGCCGATGTTCGGAACAGCCCGTGAAACGGCGCGGGCACGAGACGCTGAATTGGCAAACGGCCAACTACGTGGGCCGTTACACGGGATCCCTATTGGGTTAAAAGACGCCATTGACGTGGCTGAAATCCAGACCCGCCTTTGCGGCACCTATACGCCCGAACTTCATGCTGAAGTCTGGCGATCGCTCGACGCTGCGGGTGCGGTCCTGATGGGCAAACTGCATTGTGCTTCTTATTGCCTCGGCGCGCCGGGGACGGGAGATTTGATATCCTTTGCCCGTCATCCGGTTAACCCTGCCTGCACGCCGGGCGCGTCATCGTCTGGTTCGGCGGTTGCATTGGCAACCGGGTTGGTCCCGGCAGCTTTGGGCACCGACACCGGCGGGTCGATTCGTATTCCAGCCGCATTCTGCGGTATTGTCGGTCTGAAACCCACAAATGGCTTGCTTAGCCGGGACGGCGTCTTTCCTCTGGCTCCGTCTCTAGATCAAGTTGGTCCGATGGCGCGCAGCAGCCGAGATTGTGCTAT
>LAQD01000060.1:515-679 GCA_000981705.1 Rhodobacteraceae bacterium ASP10-04a | reverse complement strand
CGAGGCTGGTGCTACAGCCGAACATATAAAAGCCGTCGAGGACGCCCTTGCCGTTCTCAAATCACTGGGGGCTGTGGTCGAAGAGGTCACGCTCCCGCCGTTGCAGAATTTCACCGATTGTTTCCTGCCCCTGATGTTGTCTGAGGCGTACAGCCTGCACGCCA
>LAQD01000060.1:0-133 GCA_000981705.1 Rhodobacteraceae bacterium ASP10-04a | reverse complement strand
ATTATACCCGGCAACATGACAGAGGGTTCTGTCAGATTGAACTTGAGTGAAGCGGGCAAGGCAACTTTATAGCGTCTTTGGATGACACAACACACTCCATTCCGCTACATCAAACCTGGCCTGGGGTCACTGC
>LAQD01000023.1:11885-19112 GCA_000981705.1 Rhodobacteraceae bacterium ASP10-04a | reverse complement strand
GCCGATGGTTAATCCCGTTCCAGAATATCGGCCATCGTGCAGTCCCAAGCTATTTTATAAATTAGCTTAAGAATTGTTTTGCAAGGATTACTAACGTTGATACGGGGCTAGAATTTTTGTCACCTAGCTTCTTGAATGTACAAAAATTAGGAAGCCTTGGTACATTAAATAATTGCATATGGTTGTTTCACTGATAGCGGAAAAATGGCATGTCGACGCAATTTTAGAAATCCTGCCTAATGTGCTAATAATTCCAACGGTTGAAATGTATCGATTGCATTCTGTCATATGTTTTTAATGTGCCTGTAGACAGTATTGCATACGTTTTCATTTTGGGGTGTATTAGCGCCACTACGCAAATTCAGGAGTGTGAGATGTTGACTGCCACCGCCTTGCCAAGTGCCCTCTGGGCAGAGCTTTCTATATGAAGGGTTTTGATCCACAGTATCGTGATCTGCCAGACTATATACTGAAATGCACGGCCATGATTTGGGAAGGCAGATCAATATCGGCGCTCAATTGGCACTACGGTGATGACCTGCTTGTGCGCACCCCAGCCGGTATCAGCCGTGGTAATGCCGCTGGCAAAGCTAACACAATGGCAACGTTGACTGAATTTCCAGACCGTCAACTGTTTGGCGAGGACGTGATATGGTGCGGCGATGATAATACAGGTTTTTTATCATCGCACCGCATCATTTCAACGGCGACCCACATTGGTGGCGCGTTTGGTCCTGCGACTGGATGCAAACTTACTTTCCGAACGATTGCCGATACGTTTTGTCGTGACAATCGCGTATGGGATGAATGGCTTATCCGAGACAATGCAGCGATTGCAATTCAGTTAGGACAAACTGCACAAGACGCTGCACGCGCCTCAATTTTGTCCGGCGATACGGCTATGCCACTCACACCTAACACGGATATCGTTGGTCCTTATTTGGGCACAGGAAACAACAATGAATGGGGCGAAAAACATGCCGACATTTTGCGCCGGATCATGGCGACTGACTTTCCAGTCATTACCGAGCAATATGACCGCGCATGTCACCTGTCTTTGCCCGGCGGGCAAGACGTTCATGGTAGTGACGAAGCTGTCGGCTTTTGGTTGGGATTACGCAGCGCATTTCCGTCTGCTGAATTCAAGATAGAACACCAAATTGGACGTTCGGATGCGATGATGTCGCCACGAAGTGCTATCCGATGGTCGCTGACCGGGCAGCACAATGGGTGGGGACGCTTTGGTCGCCCCACGGGCGCACATGTGCATGTTATGGGTGTGAGCCACGTTGAATTTGGCCCGAGAGGATTGCGTCGCGAGATTACCATTTTTGATGAAATCGCAATCTGGAAACAGATAATACTGCAAGCCGAACCACTGCTTCAAAAGGACTAAGAATGACCAAACAGACACTCTCAACAGATGGGTGGCGCCACTTTGTAATCTTGCCCAATGACAAAACACTCTCTATTTCGCTATTTCAAAACCAGTCCTTAGGTCATTCGTTTGTCTCCATACGCACGCGGATCGTAAGCTTGACTTTATTTCATTGGCGTCATCGATCCTGTGCGATGTTTTTACGTTACAGTGACTTCCAGAGAGCCAAGACCATTGATTGTTAAAACCATAACGTCACCTTCCTCTACAGCAGCCACGCCAGACGGCGTTCCAGTCATGGTTACGTCGCCTGCCGCGAGTTCAAAATACTTTGACAGATATGAAACCATTTCAGGCACCTTCCAAATCATCTGATTCAGGTCAGCCTCTTGCCTTGAAGCGCCAATAACAGTCAACATCAGCGAACCCTGATCCGGACGGCCAACCTCAGACACAGGGTGAATCGGACCGCAGGGTGCAGATCTTTCAAAGGCTTTGCCAATTCCCCATGGACGACCCATTTTTTTCTGTATGCCTTGAAGGTCACGTCGGGTCATGTCTGGGGATAAATCGTAGCCAAAAACGTGGTTGAGGGCATCATTCAGTAATATGTCGGTAGCCCCAGACTTCAGGGCGACAAGCATTTCCGCTTCATGATGCACATCGCTGGATTCTTGAACAGTTTCGAGTTATTGGTACGCAACCCTAACCTCTGAAAATAGATACGGACATGAAATGCGCCTTGTTAGTTTTACTCGACCCGATGGAATCGATACCTATGGCACAGCGACGGATGATACTGTCTTTGATGCGGGCGCGGTCCTGTCGGCTGAATATCCTGATCTGAAAGCAGTTTTGGCCGCTGGTCATTTGGCCAAGCTCGAGGGAATTGGCGTTCCGCTGCTGATGGATTCTGTGACGTTACTGCCACCAATTCCGAACCCTGAGAAAATCCTGTGCATCGGACTGAACTATCTGCCACATATTCTGGAATCTGGTCGCCCACGCCCGGAGTTTCCCTCGATTTTCACTCGGTACCCCTGCTCGGTGGTGGGGCATGGCGTTGCAATCGAACGTCCGCTTGCCAGCCGTGAATTTGACTATGAAGGCGAGTTGGCGTTGGTAATTGGCAAAGATGGCCGCCACATCGCCACAAAGCATGCATTGGACCATGTTGCTGGCTATTCATGCTTCAATGAGGGTTCGGTGCGGGATTACCAAAACCACACTACCCAATTTTGGCCTGGTAAAAGTTTTGAACGCTCTGGCTCGATGGGTCCGTGGCTTGTGACGGCTGATGCGGTTGGATCTATTGATAAGCAAACGCTGACGACAAGGGTCAATGGCAAAGTTGAGCAGTATACATCAATTTCGGATCTTGCCATCGGCATCCCTGAGTTGATTGCCTATGCCTCAACTGTTCTAACTCTGCGCGCTGGCGACATCATTGTCACAGGCACCCCCGGGGGCGTTGGGCGCTATAGAAAACCACAACTTTTTCTTGAGGCTGGAATGGATGTCGAAGTCGAAATCACTAATGTTGGGTTACTCAAGAATGGTGTTATCGATGAACCGCAACCCGCCTGACAAAGGCTCTATCGGTTTGATATTCACTAAAACCTGATCTCAATAAAAGCTAGAGATGGCTGTTATCCCCGCCCCCCTCTGCCCGTTTCGCCTTTAGCGGACCAAACTGGCAGAGGGGGGATATGGGGGGCTCTAGGTTGCGCTTACGATGCCTGAGCGCGCTTCATGGCCGTGCCATTTCGCTACTTTAAACCTGGCCCGGGGTTACTGGACCATCCTGGTTAGGCCCGTGGGCCGGGAACCAAGAGCCAGGGAGCCTGAACAGTAGAGTAACCAACTACGCCCTTCCTTTAGCGTTGCCTAGGCTCAATTAGCATTAGATGGTTCCGCTCGGGCAATTGACTAGCAGGAGGGGTTACTTGGCCCAATTCCATTGATTGAGGCCGCAGGACCGCGGACCCGGCACCCCGGATCAAGGGCCGTGTGCCTTGGACCCCGGGCCTTTAGTGTTAGGGGCGTAGATTCATTGAGGGATAGTTTTGTTTAGAGATTAAATCTCTACTCACGCACCAATTTCAAGCTAAACCGTGCCGCGGCTCTCGCCGAGGGGCGTCAATTATTGAGCGCATAGATTTAGGCTACGCCAGCAATCTGATGCGAGTTCTCATTAGTCTGATAGCTCCATAAAAGGGCTTAGAACTTAAGCTCTAAGTTCACATTATATTATTTACAGGGGTAAAGATTCCACTCTGCTTTGCCCTCTGCATCAGATTCGTAAGTGAACATGTAATACTTACCATTTAGTTCAGATAATGCTTCAGATGTAGTTTCAAATATAGCACCGCCTCTAAACGATACGCCACCAGCTTCCTTCATGTTTCCAACACCATCACACTTATATGTGGCAACACCTTCTGCACAAAATATGACTCCAGCATGAGCGTGGCCTAACCAAGAACCATCAGGTTTCATGTGAGCGGTAAATGATGCTTGTGTCTGAACATCATGGCCTAGCAGTTTCCCGCCACCTACAGTGTTTGTTTCCATAGCAGGTAATCCATATTGCCCAGAGTCTATCGGCTTACTGGTTTCCTGAAGGGTCATTGATCCGGCTTTATTACCAAGCATTTTTATTCCTTCCATTTGATTAATATCTTCAAATAGTACGGACAGGTATCATAAATAGATACAAAATAAATGCGTAAATACTATTCAACCTGCCTTAGTTTTTGAAAAGTAGTTAAAAAATTTAGTATAATATGAGTACTTTTGAAAAGAAATTACAGACAATCAATCAGCATACCTTGAGGCCCTTTCAGGCGAGGCTTGTGGTAATATTAGAGTCGCCATGGACATTACTTGTTACTCAAAGTCTAAAAACCTTTGAGGTTGTAAGTCCGCTGTGAGAAGAAATTACTGAATATGCCGGCATGATGCTGGCGATGCTACAGCGCATTACGTGCGCCAGAGATACAGCTGTCCCAATGTGCAGAGCCAAAGTTAACAACACCTATCTAATCGTCTACAAGGGAGCTTCAGGCGTTTCTATGGATGGAGCTTGAGTGCTGTAAGCATCATTGCAGAGCGTAGTGGCTTATTACAATCTATGATAGAAGTAGCTCACTCGTTTAATTTACTTGGTGGTGATCAATTAAACTTGAAAAAGCGATGATTGAGCGAAGATGCTAGGGAGCTAAAGCCTTTGGTCCAGAACTGAAAAGCTGGGGAGTGGGTGCCCTCGGATCAAATTGTAGATTTTGTCACGTATCTAAGTGGTCTGTGGTGGTTCTGGTAGCCTAATTGAATGGCTCCCACGGCCAACAAAAGTGACCGCCTTGGACCTTTGCTATCTATTGGTTTCAACAATTGGGGTTAAAGAGGGGGACCGTTGTTGTTCTTGCTGTTGGAGCTTTTGATGACCTCAATTTCGATACGTCCGTTGTTCAGACGGGCAGGGTACGTCGCCAAAGCGTCGTACACGGGTGCGCGCAGGGCGGCGCCGGTTTGGTAGTTGAACCGGCCGTTGTGTTTTGGGCATTCAATCGTGTTGTCAATGACCAAGCCGCCGCACAGGTGGACCTGTTCATGGGTGCACAGCCCGTCCGTCGCGAAAACCGCGCCGTCCGCCGAGCGATAAACCGCAAATGTGCGATCCCCGTGATCGAACCGAATAACGTCTTCAAGGTCGATATCTTCTGCGTCACAAACATCTAGCCAACTCATAGTTTTCTCCTGTTTTAGGGTGTGGAAATTCGTATATCAGACCGTGCAATATCAAGGGTGTGTAGATCTTCGCGGTAGGGTTTGGCCGTGGGCGGAAGGTCTTTACGAATGTAATAATCGCGTTCCAACCTTTGTCGCCATATCGAGCTGAGAAGTTCACTATAGGCAGCAAAAATGGAATGGCTCGGAGCGGGCAGATCGTCTTTGATCAGCGCATGTAAACGGGGGAGGGCAAAATAGGGAACCATCGGAAACATGTGGTGTTCGACGTGGTAATTCATGTTCCAGTAAATCCAGCGACTTACAGGATTAAGATAGACGGTGCGGCTGTTCAAACGATGGTCCAGAACATCCTCGGCCAAGCCACCGTGCTGGAGCAAGCCAGTCATAACCGCATGCCAGACGCCATAAATGCGTGGCCCACCGATTAGCACGACCGGCAGAAACGACTGCATGATGATGGCCACCAAAACAGTGGTAGCGTAAATCATGATATGAACTCGCGCCCAAAATGTTGTTTTTTTCTTTTCACTTTCAGGGATATAATCCTTTTCCGCGTTCGACACTCTACCTGCGCCGTGGCGAATTAGGACTTGCAAATCCTGGAAGATTCCCGGCACACCGATAAACAACAATGCAGTTTTAGCAATCGCTGTGGGCCGCATCAGGGCAATTTCTGGATCGCGGCCAACAATAATGGTATCGGTGTGATGGCGTGCGTGGGCCCAGCGCCAACTGATCGGATTGCGCATGATCATGAACGAAGCGACGTGATACACGAGGTCGTTTTTCCACGTCGTGCGAAAGGCGGTGCCGTGGCCGCATTCATGCCAGCGACTGTCGCTGGCCGAACCGTATAATACACCGTAAACTATTAGAAACGGTATGACCTGCAATGTGCCCCAGAAGGCGATTGCACCGATGGCTGATATGACAATTAGTGCGACCCAAAGCAGCGTGTCGCGGGTTGCAAGAGCATCGCTTCGTTTCATCAATTCTTTCATGACCTTGCGGGGAATGTCGGAATGATACCAATCTGCAGACGCCAAACCGGCATCAACCGCGTTCTGGTTTTCAGGACCTGCAAGATTGTAGTCCCGTGGGTTGGTTACTTTTGCTGACATTAAATCGACACTTGATGAAGGGTGGTAAAACAATTGCTTGGAATGGGATTTTCGATGTCTGGTTGAGCTGAAATTGACTGAAGCCGCATCTCAGTATTTGAAATATTTATTACACCAACAAGTGTGTTAAATTGGATATTGAAGCTGCGGGTTTTGCCAGGGTTCAGCCAGATCATCTCGCTTCGCCTGCGGGCGCGCTCAGAGGCCATACGCTCCGCGGTGGTTGAGCGAATACGGTGGTGAAGATGGTTTTGTTCTTGTGGGCGTTTCATCGTATTTAGTCCTTATATCTAAAGGCTTACCACTGAGGCTGCAGCGCGCAGTTTTTTCGTGTATTCGTGTTGCGGTTTCAAAATAACGCTAGCTGTGTCACCTTGTTCTACGATCTCACCATCCTTGAGGACAATGACGCTGTTGGTGATCCGCCCAATCACAGCCAGATCGTGGGACACCAGAACCATCGTGAGGTTAAGTTCTTCGCGCAATTCCGCGATGAGTTTTAACGCTTGCGCCTGTACTGAAACATCCAGCGCGCTTGTTGGTTCGTCGGCGAGCAGAATGATGGGTTTGACAGATAGCGCCCGAGCAATGGCAACGCGTTGCAACTGACCACCTGATAATTCATGCGGGAAACGATCCAGATAGTCTGGTTGAAGGCCAACCCGCGCCAATAGAGTTTCCAGTTCTGTCGTAGGTGGCACCCGTTTTTCTAGTGATCTGATCGGCTGTGACACAGATGTGCCGATTTTCATGCGTGGATCAAAGGAGCGTTTTGGGTTCTGGTAGATCAGTTGAATACTCCGACGCAGTTTAAGTTGTTCAGCATGGTTCAAAGAGCCCACATCGTAACCTGCGACTTGAATTTGTCCTTTGGTAATCGGCAGAAGTCCGCAAAGGTTTCGGATGAGCGTTGATTTTCCAGAACCTGATTCACCAACGACGCCAAGGAAACCTCCGGCCTCCAATGAAAAATTT
>LAQD01000023.1:339-11783 GCA_000981705.1 Rhodobacteraceae bacterium ASP10-04a | reverse complement strand
TTGCGGCATCGATGGAAACGACTACCGTCGGCATTCTGCATCGGGACGGGTAAAGCGCATTCTGTAATTTCATACACACAACGGTTCCTAAAACGGCACCCATTAGGAAATGTGCCAAGGGCAGGAACGGAGCCATCGATTGACTGGAGCTTGCCCGCTTCGCGCCCTATATCTGCTTGCGTTTTTGGCATCGCGATATTTGCCGAAATTAACGCTTCGGTGTATCTGTGCAGCGGCGTATTGACGACTGCGTGGGCTGGTCCAATTTCGAATACGTGGCCGCCATAGATCACGGCAATTTCGTCGCAGATAAAACGTACAACGCCTAACTCATGACTTACAAAGATCAATCCCATACCAAGTTCGCGGCTGAGAGTTAGGATAAGCTGCAAGATTTCGCCCTGCACCGTCACGTCAAGTGCGGTCGTAGGTTCATCTGCGATCAACATCATAGGGTTGCTGGCGATTGCCATAGCGATGAGTACGCGCTGTTGCTGGCCCCCTGAAAGCTGATGGGGGTAACTGCGAAGAATTCTGTCTGGATCAGGTAAGCGAACATTGCTGATCAATTCACGCACGCGTTGATCAGCTTTATTTTTTTTGATACTGGAGTGCAGGGTAATTGCTTCTGCTATCTGCTTTCCAATCCGCATTGTTGGATTCAATGACTTGGTTGGATCCTGCGGCACCAGCCCGATAAGACTTCCACGGATGTTTGCCATTTTTTTGTCTGATAAACCGATCAACTCCTGTCCATTGAAGGTGATTGATCCGGTAATACTTGCTGATTTGGGCTGGAGGCCGAGGATACTCATTACGATCATCGACTTGCCAGATCCACTTTCCCCGACTAGGCCGAGGCGCTGGCCTTCGCGAACTTCAAGCATTTCAACTTCTGCGACGGTATGTCCGGCAATGGTGACCTTGAGATCTCTTATCGTCAGCATATCAACGCTTCCTCGCCTGTTGTGGATCGTAATAGGTCCGTAGACCGTCACCCAACAGATTGAACCCAAGCACGGCGATAACTATGGCCAAGCCGGGAACCACCATGAGTGATGGGGCGATTTCCATCAATGGTTGCGCTTCTTTCAGGGTGCGGCCCCAAGATGCGGTGGGCGGTTGTGCGCCGACTCCCAAGAATGAAAGGGATGCCTCGATTAGGATTGCGGCGGCAAACATCACTGATGCCTGAACTATGATGATCGACGATATATTAGGTAGTACGTGGTTGAACAAAACGAACCATTTAGTTCGACCATATCCGAATGCCGCTTCGATATAGTCTTGAGATAAAACCTGCATGGTGGGCCCGATGACCACGCGGGCGGATACCGGAATGAACCAGATGATAATGGCAGTGATGGCCGCCGCATTGCCTGGCCCAATGGCTGTAGCCAGAACCATCGCCACCAGTATTCCAGGAATGGCGACACCGACATCTACACCTCTTGAGATGATATTTTGCAATCGCGCACCAGCCGCCGCTACATACAAGCCGAGCAGTGTCCCTATCACCAGACTGACGAGCGTTGAAACAACGCTGACGAATAACGAATTGCGGGCGCCCATTATAAGCTGGGTCAGCACGTCACGCCCGAATTTGTCGGTACCCAGAATATGCCCGTCCGACCAGATTGGTAGGTAGCGGTTGCGCACGTCGATTGTGATTGGATCATACGGTGTCCAGACGAACGACAGAAGTGCTACACACACTAGAAATCCCACAAGGCCACCGCCGATCAGCAGCGATGCTGGAAGGTTGGATAGACGGGCACGGGTGGGTTTAGACCAAGATTTCTTAAGTCGGGTCACCATTGTTATGCCCCATTCCGTTTGTCGAGAATACGTGGATCAAGTAGACCGTAGGCTATGTCCAGGAGGAAATTCATAACGAGAATGATTAGCAAAATAACTAGAACAACGGATTGCACTACAATGACTTCCCGCCCATTTACTGCTGATAACAATAGCTGCCCCAGCC
Source organism: Rhodobacteraceae bacterium ASP10-04a (assembly GCA_000981705.1). GTDB lineage: Bacteria > Pseudomonadota > Alphaproteobacteria > Rhodobacterales > Rhodobacteraceae > Planktomarina > Planktomarina antarctica. Next base: position 9,799 of record LAQD01000023.1, on the reverse strand, counting down.
CTGGAATGACAAAAACACTTTCAATCACGATGGTTCCGGCCAGCAGGTTGCCGAGCTGGAGCGCACCGACGGTCACCACGGGAATAGCAGCATTCCGCAGACCATGGACGAAAACGGCGCGATTTCTGGTTTGGCCTCTGGCCATCGCCGTGCGGATGTAGTCTTCATTTAGTACATCCAGCATGGCAGAGCGTACAAAGCGCGTCGTGACCGATGTAATGCCAAGGCTTAGCGCAACGATTGGCAGAAAAATTGAACGAAGTGAGCCCAAAAAATTTTCTTGGATAGGTACGTAACCGCCCGCTGGAAACCAGCCGAGCGAAACTGAGAAGACCACAACAAGGATCAGGCCCGCCCAAAAGGCCGGAATCGCTGTTCCAATTTGTGAAACAATATCGGTCGCAATGCCTTTGGTATTGTCGGCATTTAACGCGGCGTAGGTCCCCAAGAACAGTGCAAGGACCATCGAGACGAATAACGACCCGAATGCCAGTAATAGGGTAGGGACCAACCGCTGTCCGATTTGGTCAAAAATCTCGTAGCTACCAGAAAACGATGTCCCCAGATTGGCGCTGAAAAAGCCACCGATCCAATCGAAGTATTGCACGAACCAGATCCGGTCCAACCCCAACTCGATGCGCAGTGCGATGACCTGATCCTGCGTCGCTTCTTTGCCCAACAGGATGTAGGCCACATCGCCACCCAGGAGCCGCAGCAATGCAAACACCACAAGAGAACCGACCAAGGCGGACAATAAAAGAACAACAGTCTGGGTTAGGATACGTTGTATCTACCTGACCTCCCCGTTGGCAGCGCATTTGAACAAAGGCAGGCAAGGCCAATGGGTCATAAAATACCGTGTGCAGCAAAGATGTCCGTCAGAGATCTGCCATTTTTTAACTCTTCACGCACGGTGTTTTCTTCGCGGGCTTTGGCTAGTGACAACGAAATGACGTCGTCGATCAAGTGCGCGGGTACGAACACGATACCATCAAAGTCCGCCATAACTAAGTCACCTGAATTCACGTTGGCACCGCCGATGACTGCAGGCACGTCGGCCCACATCATTTTGCCACGATATTTTGTATCAACGGGATTAGTGCCGCTTGCAAAGACTGGGAAATCTAGGTCGCAAATGGTTTTGGCGTCACGCACACATCCGTCCGTGATGCATCCAGCCGCGTTCAGATATTGTGCGCGCGTCGACAGTAATTCGCCCCATGGGGAAATTCGGGTATTTGCGTTGCACGACAGAACCGGTACTTCGTCTTTTTTAAGGCTGTCGATCAGCCGGATTTCGTGTTCATAAACATTCACATCATCATCATCATGATATATTGGCAGATAGATCCCAACGCGCGCAAACCCGACGATGCGCATATTGTCTTTGAGCGGGAGAAGTCCGGGCGAAACTACCTGCTGACGGAACCCCAATGCGTCAAGTGAGTCTGAAAGTACGGCAGTAAAAAGTTCGTCACGACATGCGGCCAAAACATCTAATCTTTTCATTTTATTACCTAATTATCTGAGTGCAGCTGTTGCGAGCCGATAAATGGGCGGCTTAGGCGTTATGCAAGTCTGCAATATGCCCAAGCCGATTTTGTCGCCTTAATTTGCTTCGCGAACATTTCGCAAATCAAATTCCATTATGTTGCGGTAAGGCTTTATGCCTTCCAAACCCGTCCGAGCGAGAGTAGGCGCACTCTTAGCGAAGAGTGGGATAACCCATGCGTTGTCGGCAAATACTTTGGCCATCTCCGCCATAGTGTCCAAATAGGCGTCGCGATCTACAATCTGGTCGGAAACAGTTACTAAATTGTCAAACACAGTATCCACAACTGAGCCAATCATAGGGGCGCGACCCTGTCCACCTTTGAATGCTTCAATCGAAACGCCATCTGTAATCGAACCAAAATCGTACTGGCCCCCTTCGCCCCAGACCTGCTCAAACCATGTCCCAAGATCTAATGGCTTTGCATCTAGGGTCACACCGATATCGGCCATTTGGCTTACAAGGACTTCTTTCAGCGCTGGAAATTCGGCAACGGTCAGATAAGGGAAGTACAGTGTAAGGTCGTCAACTCCAGCTGCATCCAATAGCGCCCTAGCTTTGGCGGGATCATAATCGTAGGGGCAGTAATCATTTTTCCAAGGTGCATTGCTTGGAACCACATACTGGCAGGTAGTTTTACCCATTCCGTTCTGACCTGCAATCAATAAAATTTCCCTGTCTACACCATGTGCAATGGCTTGACGGACACTTTTATTCTGTAGGGTTTCATTTGTCGTATCGAGGAAAATATAAGAAATTTCCAGCGGTGGTGGGATATATGAATCAAAGCCGTCACGAGCGTTTATGACATCTACCCGTTCAAGCCCTTCGCCTAATACGCCGCTGATGACGTCAATATCCCCAGCGAGCAATGCATTGATTGCTGCAGTCTCATCGGCAATGAACCGGTGTGTCACAGTTTTGAAGTGTGGGGCATCACCCCAGTAGCTGTCATTACGAACAAGTTTGACGTCTACGCCTGGATTATATTCTGCAAAAATGTATGGCCCGGTGCCGACCATCTCTGTCGCAACATTAAGTGCCTCAAACGCGCCATTCGGCACAATGATTCCAGCGCGGCGACCGAGTTCAGTCATTAACCGTTGGCTTGGAGAGGACAATTGCAATCTGACAGTTTGTTGATCGACTGCGATCACATCCTCGACAACGCTTAACGGGACCGAGATGGACGCAAGGGGTGACTCTTTATTCTTGAGAATTGAATATACAACATCCGTTGCGTCCAGATCTGTTCCATCAGAAAAAGTAGCCTTCCTGATGTTAAAAGTTATCGTCAGGCCATCGTCTGAAATATCCCAGCTTTTGGCTAAAAGTGGCGCGAGTGAACCGTCTCCAAGGACTTCGATGAGAGGTTGACGGACGTTGATGAAAGTTGCGGCAGAAATCGCGGTTGCACCAACGCTCCAATAGTCCCAGGAAGGTGGCTCTTGCGGGTACGATGTGATCAGTGAATTCGAGGACTGGGCCATGGCGGCATGTGCACCCAAGAATGCAGAGAACGCTACGACGGCGAAAGTTGTACCAGATAGATGTCTGGTGGTGCGAAAGCGACTTACGGCTTTCGGTGCTTTGATGTCCGACATTCTGACCTCCTAATTTGTTTCGATGAACTGGTTTCAGGACTCGGAGCGACATCATATCGCTCCTGTACACAGTTTGTGTGCTGCTACAGTGCGACCAAAGTAAAACTCTGGTAAAGATACCGAGGTTTCACCACATGAAACTTAAAGTATGCAGATAAAGAGTATTATGGTATCCTTTCAGTGAGTTATATAATAGGATACAGAAATTATAGGTCGACTTCAAAATAGTTAAAATGCTGGTCCAATAGCTAAAACCTGTGCAAAGCTTAAACTGCTACCTTGGGATGCGACGTATATTAATTGGTTCTGGAGTTCTGGCTTGACCAATATTTCTACCCGCTGGAGTGAGATACAGTAAAGACTACGATGTGATTAGTGACGTAATCTTAGGTGGGAGTGAACGATGGACTTTCAGGATCAAGACACAGTGGGCGATAATCGGTATTTGGTGAAACCGCTTTATAAAGCGGCTCAGGTGCTTAGAACTGTCTGCCAGTCGCCAACCGCCTTGACCCTAAAAGATATTACCGAACTTTGCGAAATTCCAAAATCTACAGTCTACCGGTACCTGTATACGATGCAAAAACTGGATATGATTGCACATGATCCAAGGTCAGAAACTTATTCGCCGGGGTTAGGGCTTTGGTGGTTAATGCAAACGGCTGATCCGTTTGCAAACCTACGCCTAGTAGGGCGTAGACAACGTCGCAAACTGATGAAAAGGTTTAATGCGACTGTGAGTTTAGGGGTATTGACGGGTAGCCAAATTCTTTATCTTGAGATCATTGAATGTTCTCGCTCGTTGCGTATGCGGGCCCAACCTGGTGCTCGAGATGAAGTGCATTCTACTGCTTTGGGCAAAGCGCTGCTTGCATTCAGGCCACGATCCCAGTGGGATGCATTGATCCCTGAAAAAATGGTCCGCCGAACGGCGAACACGATTGTTGTACGACGCGACTTACTTGAAAATCTTGAACAGGTCAGACGGAACGGCTACGCCATCGAACGCGGTGAGAACGAGGATGGTGCTAGCTGCATTGCCGCTCCTATTATTGATGAAAACGGGTTCTCGGTTGCATCCATCAGTGTGTCGCTTCCGACCAATCAAACATCCGATGCGCTGTTCTCTGAGATCGTGGCGGCTGTCGTGGATACCTGCCAAATTATCCAGTCGCGATTGTAGGGCCCCAGTCGTTAGGAAAATAAACATGGTCAAATTATTCATCGCGACGTTTGGAACCGAGTCCAACACATTTGCCACCTATCCCGCTGGTAAGGCGGATTTTTTAGATGGGCTTTGGTGTAAAACCGGCATTTCTAACGCGCCCGTTTCGCCTTGGTCGGGGCCAGCAAAGGTTTGGTATGATCGCGCGGCCGCGTTGGGTTGGAACATCGTCGAAGGGCTGCACGCCTTTGCCCAACCCGCTGGAACCTTGTCGCGAAAGTTCTACGAGGACGCCCGTGATAGCATCTTGAATGACCTGCGCGCAGCGGGGCCTGTCGATGCGGTTCTGTTTTACCTGCACGGTGCTATGGTTGCGCAGGGTTACGATGATTGCGAGGGTGATTTGGTAGCCAGAGCACGCGCTATTATTGGCGCTGATACAAAGTTAGGCATCGAACTCGACCTGCATGCGCACATGGGGCAAACTCTGGTCGATTCCGCTGATCTTATTGTGTTGTTCAAGACCTATCCGCACATCGACCACAACGATCGCGCCCATGATTTGTTCGAGTTGATGCAGCGAACTCTTAGCGGGGACATTAACCCGACGATGGCTTTGTTTGATTGCAAAACCATGGGTCTATTTCCAACCACACGGTCCGGCCCGATGCCGCGGTTCGTGGCTGACATGATCGACGCCGAGGGGCAGGGTGGGATTTTGTCCCTATCGCTGAACCATGGATTTCCGTGGGCAGATGTGCCGCTTGCGGGTGCTAAAATGCTGGCCATCACTGATGACGATCCAAAATATGCAGGTGATATAGCCGAAGAATTCGGGCGTGCTTTTTTTTCTATCCGCCAAGCTGCTGCACTTGAATTCACATCCATGGACGAAGCCGTTGAGATTGCTGCTCGAAGCCAAGGTAAAGCGGTCCTTTTGGCGGATGTATCTGATCAAACTGGCGGCGGTGCCCCGGGGGACACCTGCTATATGGTGCGTGCGTTTTTGGACGCTGGAATAACACGTGCCACATTTGGCCCGATCTGGGACCCTGCTGCTGTTGAGATGAGCTTCCAACTGGGGTTGCAGGCTAAAACCCTGCTGCGTGTTGGTGGGAAATCTGAACCGCAGTCTGGCCCACCTTTAGATATCGATGTTGAAATTATATTTTTGAAACGTGAAGCGTCACAGGAAAGTGACGGAACCGAAGATGTGCCAATTGGTGATATTGCAGTGATCCGATGCAAAGGAGTGGACATTGTTTTGACTAGTATTCGCACCAACGTTTATTCGCCAAGCTTCTTTACCAACCACGGGATTTGCCTAACCGACAAACAGGTCATTGGCGTGAAGAACCTTTTTAAACATACAGATATTTTTGCCCCGTTGGTGCAAACTCAGCTCTATGTGGCAACGCCCGGCGTCTGCCAGCCGGATTTCTGGCGACTGGATTTCAAAAAACTCTGCCGACCGATCTGGCCACTTGATGATGATACGCTGCTTGCACTACAAAATTAAGAAAGGACAAACGCATTCCTAATTGAAAAATAGTCTAGCTCTCAAGGGATGACTTTAGGAAAATTAATGTCCTTCGACTTTAACCTATCGCTATTGTTTTATATTATAAAGTCAATGGAGCGCCGAGAATTAGCATGGCGCAGGCAACTTGTCTTGGTAGGTATTTTGGGAGCAAACTTGGGTCGCAACCACTCAAGTAGCCAATCAAGCCGCTTATAAAGACCGAAATTTTTCGCTAATCAGGCGTTACAAAACTTATTAAACGAGCTGTATGGGCTTCTGTGCAAGCCTGTGATGGGACCCTCCAGAAAGCTGTGGAACAGATCAGGTTGGTCCGTTATTGCTCCATATGCCTGAAGCACAAAATTAGTTTCAGCTATCTAAAATACTGACTAAATCTATTTTCAATACCGATGATTTCACACTTTGTTTTCCCCGCACCAAAACGCCGACGCATCTGGTCACAATGGGCATGCATGAAGATCTGGACCGCTGCGTTGAAATGGCCATGCGCTATATGATTATCTGGATCGAGGAACTTACAGCGCTGTGTCGTGAAAACGCATATATGCTAAGTTACCTTGCCGGCGACTTGCGAGTCGCGCAAACAGTAAATAGAAATAAGGGTGATCACATGATGATGAATACAGTCTTGCTTGACACGAAAAATTACTGAAAGGGCTCCAAATGGCCGTAAAGACTGCAATTGTTGGCTTGGGGATTATGGGGCAACGTATGCTGCAACAAATGGTGTGCCACGAAGGGTATGCGCCTGTCGCCTTGTGGGACCCAAATCCTGATGCTTGCAGACAAGCTTTGCAGCTTGCCCCAAACGCGGCGATCGCCGCCAACGCGGATGAGGCTATTTCTGCGGCCGATCTGGTGTATCTTGCCTGCCCTCCTGTGCCGCGCAAAGCCTTTGCCCTTTTGGCAGCACGTAATGGAAAATCCGTGTTTTTGGAAAAACCGCTGGGTGTGGATATCACTGATAGCGAATATCTTGTCGTGCAGATCGAAGGCCTCGGTGTGCCTGCGGCTGTCAATTTTACGCAAGCGGCTGGTGACGCGTTGATGGATGTTTCGCAGGCGGCAAAATCTGGTGCGCTTGGCGACGTCATTGGCGTAGATATCGTCGTGACCTACAGCGAATGGCCGCGCGGTTGGCAGGTCGCAGCGGATTGGCTGCGGTTTCGCGCTGAGGGCGGTATGACGCGTGAGGTCATCTCGCATTTCCTGTTCTTTGTGGAACGTATCCTTGGCCCACTTTCGGTTGTTTACGCGAGTCCAACCTATCCTGATGATCCCGCACTTTGCGAAACGCATTTGTTGGCGCGGCTTGAAACTGCGGATGGCAAGCCCGTTTCGATCATGGCCTCTGTTGGTGGAGCACAGCCAGATCGCCAAGAACTTATTATCAAGGGATCAAAGGTTAGTCGGCGAATTACCGATTTCTACGTGGACTCTGCCTCAGATGGCGGCGCGTTTGTTGAGGTTGCCGACAGGCCAGAAGACCCCAGAGCGGTCAGTTTAAAAGCCCAACTTGATGATCTACTTTTGTGCCTTGATGGCAAACCTAATCGTCTAGCAACTTTGCAAGAAGCACTGCGTGTTCAAAAATTGATCGAAATTATGTTGACGGTAAAATAGTATAAAAAATTGAAATGCTAAACAAAAATACCAAAAGGAACATGATTTGAAACTGCGAACGTCCCATTCCTACCCGTCTCGCCGTTCGGCCATTTTGGCCGACAATATGGTTGTTACGTCACAACCACTCGCAGCACAGGCTGGGCTGAGCATGTTGACCAAGGGGGGTAACGCTGCTGACGCAGCCATAGCCACGGCGATTGCGTTGACTGTCGTAGAACCAACTGGAAACGGGGTTGGGTCCGACGCATTTGCAATCCTTTGGGACGGTGAGAAATTACATGGCTTGAACGCATCAGGGCGGTCACCTACTGATTGGTCGCCTGAACGCTTTGCGGGGTTGGAGGAAATGCCGATACATGGGTGGGAAAGCGTCACCGTTCCGGGCGCCGTGTCTGCTTGGGTTTCGATTTCTGAACGGTTCGGCAAGCTACCTTTTGAAGCTTTGTTCGAACCCGCGATTTCATACGCACAAAACGGTTTTATCGTAAGCCCAAAGATTGCCCAACTTTGGGCGCGTGGGCTGGGAATTCTATCCAAGCAACCGGGGTTCGCAGACCACTTCGCGCCGAACGGTCAAACGCCCCAAGCCGGGGAGAGATTTTCCAATCCATCATTGGCGCAAACTTTGCGTCAAATTGCAGAAACACGCGGTAAAGCGTTTTATGAGGGTGCTTTGGCGCAGGCAATTGTGACGTCGTCCAAGGCACATGGTGGTGCGATGACACTTGATGATCTCGCGGCACATAAACCTGATTGGTGTGGCACAATTTCTAAAGGATTTGATGACGTGACCTTGCACGAGATCCCACCAAATGGTCAGGGCATCGCTGCACTAATGGCTTTGGGCATCTTGTCCCACACCGATATTCGCCAAAAGGATGCGGACGATCCACTGGCCATTCACCTGCAGATCGAGGCGATGAAACTGGCCCTATGGGACGCTGAAGAATATGTGGCTGACGGCGATCATATGGCAGCAGTCACGGCAGATGACTTATTGAATGACGATTATCTGGCAGCACGTGCCAAGCTGATAGACCCTAAAAAAGCGCAAGACTTTGGTGTTGGCGCCCCTAAAGATGGCGGCACTGTTTACCTGACCGCAGCTGATGCGTCAGGGATGATGGTATCCTTCATTCAGTCAAACTATGCTGGCTTTGGATCAGGCGTGGTTGTGCCAGGTACGGGGATCCACTTGCAGAACAGGGGCTTTGGCTTCTCGCTTGACCCCAATAGCCCAAATTATGTTGGCCCGAACAAGCGCCCTTTCCAAACCATTATCCCGGGGTTTCTGATGGGGCCAGACAAGCCGCTGATGAGCTTTGGGGTTATGGGTGGGCCGATGCAAGCGCAGGGGCATCTGCAAATGGTTCTTCGTACGCAGTTGTGGAGGCAAGAGGTACAAATGGCCGTTGATGCACCGCGTTGGCGGATTACCGAAGGGCTGGGTGTTGCCTGCGAAACCACTTTGTCAAAACTGATTTGTGATGCTTTAACGGCAATGGGGCATGACCTGTCCTTCGAAGAACCAGACGCGGCTTTCGGATTTGGTGGCGCGCAACTTATTCATTGCTTGCCAGATGGTGGATATGCTGGGGGATCGGACCCTAGAAAAGACGGAATGGCGGTTGGATACTAATCTGCACGGCTATGCTGTGCCTACGGGCGTTTGATTCGCGATGGCATTATCAATTCGATTGGAAATATAGCCTTGCAACGGTTTACGAAGTTCTGCGCTACCAGGGTCGTGGAACAGATTGTAGAGCTCATTGGAATCAACTTCCAAATCGTACAGTTTTCCATCTCCAAAATGAGATCGACCGTCATTTTACGCGTTTTGGTGCGCACAGTTCTCAACTCTAGTGCGACACCGACACGCCCAGGCAACAGCCCCCATTAGTTCAGCGCGAATTCACGGCTGGCCTCACCTTTTACGGAGCAATTCCAAGCTAAACCGTGCGGCTGCTCTT
>LAQD01000023.1:180-299 GCA_000981705.1 Rhodobacteraceae bacterium ASP10-04a | reverse complement strand
CGTTCATTTGATAGCACCATTTTTCAGTACCCGACTTAGACATAAGTTGCTATGTCTAAGTGAACGGGCAATCATAAAATTGTGTTGTGAATATTTCATATGAAGGTGATCAATCTATG
>LAQD01000023.1:0-158 GCA_000981705.1 Rhodobacteraceae bacterium ASP10-04a | reverse complement strand
TTACTTTTCCAGCAGACGAAGCCGCGCTTGATTCTATTCTCAGCTGGACCCGCGAGCGCATTCTAAGTGGTCCGGATCCGCGGAACGGCGCGCAAAGTCAAGCCGTGCTTGAAGCTGCGTTAGGCAATGCTATTACGCCTGATGGAATTGAGGCCACG
>LAQD01000022.1:88647-90003 GCA_000981705.1 Rhodobacteraceae bacterium ASP10-04a | reverse complement strand
CTTACAAACAAAAACGCAGTGCCGCTCTCACGGAGTGGTTCAAAATCTGCGCTTCATAGGTTTGTATGATTGTTGTACTTTGAGGCGTGTTAGGCTTTGTCTGACAACACCTAGTACTGGTCATTTAGCAGCGTTGATACAAGTACAGATGTAACCAGCGATTGGCGCTCATTGCGACCCTAGACATAAATATGGATAATACCTTCAATAAACTTTAAGTCATGCTAAGAACGGGAAGTTAAAGAAGTGGGAATAATTTAATGGAAAATACGTTGAGTTGGGGTATTTTGGGCGCCTCTAAATTCGCGCTTGAGCATATGCTTCCTGCTATGCAGCTTGCCAAAAGAACAAAGTGCGTGGCTTTAGCAACATCAAAATACAACCGTGCAAAACCCTTTTTAAGTATTAATCCAGAAATAGCTGTACATGAAGACTACGAACTTCTTCTTCAAGACCCTAATATCGATGCGATCTATATACCCTTACCAAATCATCTACATGTGCATTGGGCAAGAAAAGCTATTGAAGCTGGGAAGCATGTGCTGTGTGAAAAACCTATCGCGCTTCAGGCCGATGAAATAGACGAACTCATTAAAATAAGAGATACTTCAGGTCTGCTGCTAGCCGAAGCCTATATGATAGTGCATCACCCACAGTGGCAATACGCTAAAGAGTTACTCCAGTCAGGTGTCATTGGGGACTTGATACAAGTGGATGGTGTTTTCTCGTACAATAACAGCAGCGATCCAAAGAACATACGTAATAGCGCTGTGACGGGTGGGGGAAGTTTGCCTGACATAGGTGTTTATACCTTTGGCTCCACACGGTTTATGACAGAGGAAGAACCCGAAGAAATTCTGCATTCTTCAATTTCTTGGGAGAATGGTGTGGACGTTTGGGCTAATGTATCGGCTCGGTTTCCATCCTTTCGTTTCATGGGCGTAACCTCAATGAGGATGCAAGCGAGACAGGAAATGAACTTTCAGGGAACGAATGGTTTGATTCGGTTGACTGCCCCTTTTAACCCGCAAGTGTTTGGTCAGGCTGAAGTTCATTTATTCAGGGAAGAGGGCAATCTTGAGACCTTTAGTTTCCCAAGTGAGAACCACTACGTTAAACAGTTAGAAGCTTTTTGTTCATCAGTTAAGGACGGTGCTGACTATCCTTGTGCATTAGAGTTCTCAAAAGGAACTCAGCGTATGATTGATATGGTTTTTGCAAAAGAATTATCAGAGGGGACTTTAAAAAATTCAGTATGACTTCCAATCCATCACTACCTGCATTTTACAAACCAACTTCACTCAGGTGTGAAAACTAAAATGAGGCTAACCCCATGCGCAACATCCTAGTGTTCTT
>LAQD01000022.1:61949-88513 GCA_000981705.1 Rhodobacteraceae bacterium ASP10-04a | reverse complement strand
AATACGGGTGAGGAATGGAACAAAGATAAGTTTCTTGATGCCATGATGACAGATGTCAGAGATAAGACGGCATCGGAAGGTAGACGTTTAATTTATGAGAATGAAAAAATTATAGTTAGTCATTCAATACTAGATGGTCCAACAGGTAGGAATGCGGTGATGTTAGTGCGCCTAGTGAAAGACGGAAAGATTATTAGAGCGGAAACAGGTATGACACCATTACCTGTTAAGTAATTTGGGGTCAGGCAACCATATTTAATCATCTACTGCCTGTCTGTCCGCCACATAACCTAATTAAGTAGCTGATTTAATTTATATTTATAATAAGATAAAATCTCTACCCACAACACTACCCGCGTTGCCGGATCGTTTCTCTTCAGGCTTTGGGCAAATGTTTGAGGCACCATTTCTTTAACGGTGAAAAGAGCAGGTTGGCAGGGTTATTTTCTCAATGGCGAAATAATAGGGAAATTTGTTTCTCAGGTTTAATCTTTATTAAAGGACGTAAGTCCACTGTCTTAAACCTTTACGTGCTTATTGCTTCAGACAGGCGGTGCAGCACGCTCTGTAATCAGCTGACGAGCAGTTACCCGTTCACGGTGGATCATATACAAACCTGAGCCAATTATTATAGCTATGCCCGCAAGGCTGATTGAGTTGGGAAAATCATTGAACACTAGGTAGCCCAGTAGTGTTGCCACAGGTAACTCCAAGTACTGCAGTGGAGCAAGCGTGGACGAGGGCGCCAGTGACAGCGCATAAGTCATCATCATATGGCTTAACGTGGCAAAAAAACCCACCCCTAGCAGCCAAAGCCAATTAATTCCGTTTGGCCAGACTAATTCAAGAAATTCAAAACCTGCGCCTTGGCCAAAAGCAAGCATCGGTAGACACAGTAAACTTGCAAACGTGCCAGTATGAAACTGCAAAGTTATGGGATGCATTTGGCGGGATAAACTACGTGTGACCATTATATAGCAGGCAAACCCAACGGCTGTAGCTACTGGAAAAAGAGCCACGGCACCGAATGCTGAAAAGCTGGGTTGGATTACCAACAAAACGCCTACAAATCCCACTGCTGCGGCTCCCACGCGACGAGGGCCAACTTCCTCTTTCAGATAAAATTTTCCCACCAGTAACACGATGAAGGGTGCAACAAATACGATTGCTAACGCGTCGGCCAATGGCATGACGCGGATGGCCGCAATGAAGCAAAATGTTGATATTAATAAAAAGGTAGCGCGCAACAACATTGCCAACCATTGTTTGCGTGCCACTTTGAAAGGTAACCCCATGAGCCAAACGACCGGCGCCATAAGTACGCATTGCACAATAAATCGTGCAGCGGTGATCTGCCCCACGGCTATAGTCCCAGAAGCCAACTTGGCCGCTACATCCAGCAAGGGTGCTGTAATGCAGAACCCCAGCATCAGGAACACACCAGCAAGAACGTTATCAGTGGAGGGTGCGTAAGAGTTGTTGTTGCTCATAAAATGCCGTTATCGCTTCCGTAAACGCGCGTCTATTCTTTAATACGAACTGTCAAAATTCATTTGCGAGTTATGCCGTGAAATGGCAGGTCGATATTGGCGCTTTGGAGCGGAATATATAACAGGGTGAACACCAAGTGGGAGAAAGGAGATTTTCTGGCTCATTTGAAACTGCCAAAATTCTTGGTGCACGAAACAAATTTGGCGTCTTTGTCCACCACCCATATCCTAAAATTAGTCGTGCCCCAGTCAACTGCTACAAAGGAAGCTTCTGACATTGTTATATCTAATCCTTAAAGGTTGAATATTTCATGAAACTTGGAAGATCGTTCGCTAATCAATGTAGCCCCTGGTGCGCCTTTAGCGGACCAAAGTGGCCGAGTGGGGGTGTTGTTGGGGGGCTGGGTTGCGCTTGCGATGCCTGAGCGCGCTTCATGACCGTACCAATTTAGTGCCTGACACGACGCGCTGTCTCTGGTTCTTCTGTCCAGAAGGGCGTTAGCACAGCCATCACATTACCCTTTTAAAATGGAATGTCACCGTTATCGAAGGCAGTAATATCAGTAATCGGCGGAGCGTTGCCATCTTGGCTGCTAAATGATTGCGAGTGGTCTGCATCACTCCCATGCCGTGAAACTTTCCACGCCTTTATGTCTGTGTACCAGCGCCCATTATATTCCCGACTTTCTAGATCTATTGAAACTTCGAGATTTTCTCCCTGCTGGATATTGAAGTCATCAATTTTATCTCCCCAAACCATAAAGCAGATCTTCTTTGGGTATTGGGTTTCAGTTTCCAAGATGTATTCTTGCTTACGCCATTCTCCATTAGCCGATTGCCCAGATTTTACTGTTAACATCTCAATAATTTTTCCTGAAACTTCCAAAGTCATCACCTTCCCTGCGAAACAAACTTCATCATAGATACATTAGCTGGTTTGTAAATTTTAACCTACTTATGAGTTGCTTCAAGTGAACCAATGCGCATGACTACTTGCGTATCAAATTACGCGATCTGAATAAAAGGCCAAGCGCATCACTCTGATAGCACCTTTCATCTCCTCTCGTGGGGGTCCAACTAAACCAAGGTAGTCCAAGCCATTAGCGCGTACAAACGCGACGCTAATGTCGGTTTCTGACGCGTAATTAACTTCCTAAAATATTTTAATCACTATCGAATGAGGGATTGGTATTTATTCATGTTCTACCCTTTAATACGGAATAAATTTAATGTGGAGTAAATTAAAAACACAGAACTCTGCGACCTCTGGGAACCTAAGTTGTATGCTGGCGGTAGGGTTGTTTTCTTTTGGCTTTCCAGCGGCAAATAGCCTTTTGGAAACGTGGGGGCTCTTTTCTCTTATCACCGTGAGAAATTTACTAGGATTCCTTTTTTTAGTTGGACTGATGGCCTTTAAGCTAGGTATCGGTTCACTGAGACAACTGCCTTGGGTAAAAGGGTTTTGGATTGGTTTTTTTGGCTTTGGCATTGGTTCGATGCTTCTGCTACTTGCACAATCAATGACAAATGCAGTAACCGCGGCTCTGGCTGCTGCCACTATGCCAATATGTGCAGTTGCGCTCGAAGTGGCCCTTGACGGCAAGCGCCTTACTTTAAACTTTCTAGCTGGTGTTGCCCTTGTCGTATTAGGCGGTTTGACTGCCTCTGGCATTCAATTTGGCGACTTCCAATTAGGCTTGGGTTTTTTGATTGGCTTATGTTCCGCCTCACTTTTTGCTTGCGGTTCGCGAGCAACGGTCAAGAGGTTTCCAGAATTGACGCCTCTTGCAAGAACCACCGTTACAACCCTTGGCATGACGGGTTTCTGCGCGTTTGTGTTTTTTGGTGCCCTTGTTTTCAAAATGCCGGGCACGACCGTTCCCACGCCAACAGATAATGATGCTATTTTACTTTTGATTTATGCGTGGTGTGCACTGGCGCTTTCTCAATGGATGTGGATTCGTGGGGTTGGTCAGGTTGGAATAGGCGTAGCCTCTTTTCATCTTAATGCAGCACCATTTTATGTAATGTTGATTATGTTATTATTTGGATATGGTTGGAACTGGCTACAAGCCATTGGCGCCTTTATTCTGGCTGTAGGTGTTATTATGGCTCAAAGTCAGCCCAAAATGGATAGTACGGTGAAATCAACCCACTCACGGTAAAACACTTAGGCACAAATTTATCCCGTGACCTCTAACAATAAAAAAGGTCAAATCACTGATGAAAAGTCAAATATGACTATGAGTAAATTCATTGTGGAAACTTTTTTCGATAGAGATTTAGTTTTTAAAAGGCTATTTTCTGAGCGTACTTTTGGCAGCGCTCAACTTCCGCCATCTGTCGCGGAAGGCTGACAATCCTTCAATTTCCATAGGTTTCAATGGAGGTCCCAGTACCCGGGGCGGGGCGTATCCCACCAGCATCGCGGCCCCGGTCGCGGTGCCGGTTGTGTCGGTGGATAAATGAACTGGGCATTCGATCAGCGCTGTCAGCAATTGGGCATAGGTCGTATTTTTTGCAAATGGTCCTTCGATCACCACGCGATTTCCGGTTCCGACAAGCGATAGGCAGGTGTCACTCATCAAAGCCAGATAGAGTGTTGCGCCTGCAATTTTTGCCTGATCGGTCTCAGGCGAGGAGCCGGTCCAACCGCCAGGGCCCAACGGAAATGGCCCTACGCCTGAAATGCGGCCGGGAAGGGGACACGTGTCATTGGCAATCACTGCCTCGATATCGGAGACACTGATTTCTTCGACGGCACCCTCGGTCAACATCTGGTATTCACGCCCGCCCATGAACCTTGCGGTAGGAACAGGACGACCGTGGGCATCAACATTGGCCAGCATGTCGCGCGCAGAATCTAAACGGTCCAAAGTCCCACCAACTGACATCAAAATTGCCCATGTTCCCGAAGAGATCACTGACATCGCCCCACCGGCATCCAGCCACGGCAAAAGTGAAGCATTGGAATCGTGGATGCCGCTTGTCACGGGCGTGCCAGCTTTTATGCCGGTGGCTTTAGCGGCGATCTCGTTCGCTGGCGCAGTATCGCCGGCCAAAGACATTGGCGCAAAAAGCTTCTTTGGAAATTCGGCGCCCACAAGTGACGAATATGTGCCTTGTTTGGGCAACCAAAGATCCGAATGCGCGCCCAAAAAGGTCCGCTCTGACCTTGCAACGCCAGTCAACCGCCAACTCCAGTATTGTGGAAATGTTAAATAAAGTGCTGCATTTGCATATTCCTGTGGAAACGTAGCGCGCAGAAAATGCAGTTGTGCGCCAAGGTTCAGCCCCCCCGGCATGCGGGGCGAGAAGGTTTTCTCAAATGTAGGTCGCAGATCGTCATATTCGGCTGCTATTTCAGGGGGAATTTCGTATTCGTAATCGAGCATAGGTAACACGAGATCTTCAGCATCAACTAGTCCCGCAGTGCAAGCGTGCGTGGTGATGGCCAATACATCGATGCCGTATTTGGTCTCGAATGTCGCAATACTATCGCACAGGAACGACCACATCGCCTCGATGTCTAAATGTGGGTAGGGCGGACCTTGCAGCACCAAAAATTCTTGTCGTAGTACATCGATTTCAGCGTAATCCCCGCCATTCAACAAGACCAGTTTACAACTAGTTTTTCCGGCATCAAAAATCGCAATATGACGCTGGTCAGCCATTAAATGCCTGTACCGCGGAGCTGCTTTCATCCGCAGGAACCCCAACTGTTATCAAGTGGATTCCAAGATCCTCAACCATCTGGCGCGCCTTGTCACTTATTTCGTCATCGGTAATAATTATCGACGCACGTTCCAGCGGACAAAGCACCAGACTAGAGCGTTTTTCGAACTTGCTGCTGTCCACCAGTAGGACCAGTTCGTCTGCCTGGCGCATTAGCTTTTCCTCAGCCTGCACCACCAAATTGTCGACTTCCATTATCCCCATCGGCCCTACACCTTGTGCTCCCATGAATATTTTGGTTGCGTGAAAATGGCGTGAGCCATCGTTTTCAAACGAGCTGAGGATAATATTCTGTTCTCGGTAAATTGTGCCGCCAGGTACGATAACGGTGTTCTGGGTCTGGTTCAGCAGATGTTCTGCAATCGGAAAAGAATTCGTCAAAACCTGCAGATGCCGGGAGGTCAGATAATGCACCATCTGGAACGTCGTAGTGCCGCCGTTGATGATGATCGCCTCACCATCATGGCACATATCGACTGCTGCCTTTGCAATAGCGCGCTTTTTGTTGACGTTTACGCTCTTGTTGAACGCAAATGGCCGGCCCGCCAGCCCAGCTATTGAGCGCGGGTTGATGGTTTCGGCACCGCCGCGCAAACGCCGTAGCTTTTTTTGCCGATCCAGCGCCGAAATATCGCGGCGGATCGTTGCTTCGGAGGAATAGGTAAGATCCACAAGTTCGCGTACCGTCGCCATCGGTTTTTCTTGCAATACACTCAGGATAAGCAGATGTCGTTCGCTTTCGTGCATGATGTTTCCCTATACAATTCCGCTTGTCCCTGCTGCAACAGCAGGTCTAATTTCGGAAACTTTTGCACGATACCCCGCTGTGCGATAGGCTGAAATTGGATCAATCGCTGCGCCACTTTCCAACCGCGCCATCGCAAGAATTGGTTCAACATCGGTGGTAAACGCCGCTTTCAACGTATTACTTGCCATCAGTGCGTCGTTGCTTTCCTGATATTCGCCTAAAGCTGCGCGATCCACGATCAATGCTTGGGCATAAGCGCGCTGCACTTCCATCGCGCTTTGCATCAGGCTTTCTATCGGATCAGAAACGTTATGCGACTGGTCGAGCATATGCGCCGGATTGAAACCCTCAGCTTCACGCATTTCCGCATCCACCAGTTCGTTGAATACCAAAAACAGGCGGTAAGGATCGATGGAAGCCGTATCCAGATCATCGTCGCCATATTTGCTATCGTTGAAATGAAACCCACCAAGTTTGCCGAACTGGATCAACCGCGACACGATCATCTCTATATTCACTGTCGGCGCATGATGCCCAAGATCGACCAGACAATACGCCCTATCGCCCAGCTCTTTGGCTATCATATAATTTGTACCCCAGTCTTGCACCACGGTTGAATAGAAAGCCGGCTCATAGATCTTGTGCTCTGTAAACAGCCGCCAGTCGTCGGGCAGTGCGGCATAAACCTTTTTCATAGCCTCCAGGTAACGGTCGAATTGGGCTGCAAAATTTACCTGGCCTGGAAAGTTCGAACCGTCGCCAACCCAGACTGTCAGCGCGTTTGACCCCATCTTCAGACCAAACTCGATGCATTCGATATTGTGATCCACCGCCTGCTGTCGCGTAGCCGCATCGGAATGACTGAGCGAGCCAAACTTGTACGATTTTGCCTGTCCTACCTGATCCTGAAACGTGTTCGAGTTGATCGCATCAAAGCCAAGCCCCAACGCATCACCGCGCGCTTTCAACTCGTCCGCATCATCTACTCGGTCCCATGGAATATGTAGGGAAACCTTGGGTGTCGCATTAGTAAGTTGTTGAATAACAGCGCAATCTTCCATCTTGTCGAAGATATGCCGGGGCTCGCCTGCACCGGGAAAACGCGCAAATCGCGTTCCGCCGGTACCAACGCCCCAGGACGGTACCGCAACGCCATAAGCGCCAACTTTGACCTTTATCCCATCAATATCGACTCCTCTACGCGCCAGTCGTGCGCCAAGGGCCTGATAGTCTTCGCGCAACGCCTTGATCCACGCATCATTATCTGCTTCGACTGTACTGGTTTCGATAATTTTTTCGGTCATTATTGGGTCTCCCACATTTAGCGCGTGAAGCTCTGTGCATTACCTGCATCAACATTGATGATGTTTCCAGTCGATTTTGCTGAGCTGTCTGAGGCCAGAAAATAGATAGCCTCGGCAATATCTTCTGGAAAAACCGAACGCTTCAACATTGAACGGTCTCGATAGTGGGCTTCCAGATCATCGGTCGACAAATCATAGGCTGCTGCACGCTGCTCTTTCCATTCGCCGGTCCAAATCTTTGAACCCCGCAATACAGCGTCCGGATTAACCACATTGACGCGGATTTGCGCACCGGCACCTTCCAGAGCCAGGCAACGAGCCAGATGAATTTCTGATGCTTTTGCCGTGCAATAAGCAGCGGCATTCGGTGATGCAGCCAGTCCGTTCTTGGAGGCGACAAAAACAATGCTGCCACCAATGCCTTGGGTGCGGAAAACTTTGAAAGCTTCGCGTGACACCAGAAAATAGCCAGTAGAAAGAACGTTCATGTTCCGGTTCCACATTTCCAGCGAGGTTTCCTCGATAGGGGCAGACGACGCCATGCCTGCGTTTGATACCAAAATATCTAGGCCACCAAATTCTAACGTTACCCGATCTAGCCCAGCCAGCACCTGAGCTTCATCAGTCACGTCCATTTTCAACGGGCGAACAACGTCGCTCCCAAACGCGCTTGCAAGTTCATCCTGCGCCTTGACCAACGCTGCATCGTCAATATCTGCCAGCATTACACAAGCGCCTTCGCTTAGCAGTCTTGCCGCCGTTGCCAGCCCAATGCCACCGGCAGCGCCAGTCACGAAGGCCACTTGACCAGCCAGCGATTTCGCCTTTGGCATCCGCTGCAATTTAGCTTCTTCTAGCAGCCAATATTCGATATCGAATGCTTCCTGCTGCGGCAGGCCTTGGTAGGTTGACACGGCGGACGCACCGCGCATCACATTGATTGCATTGATATAAAATTCTGCTGATACCCGCGCCGTTGACTTGTTGTTCGCAAAAGAGATCATCCCCACGCCCGGGATCAAATAGATCACTGCATTCGGATCACGCATCGCCGGGCTGTCATCATGCTTGCAGGCCTCATAAT
The DNA here is from genome assembly GCA_000981705.1 of Rhodobacteraceae bacterium ASP10-04a. GTDB lineage: Bacteria > Pseudomonadota > Alphaproteobacteria > Rhodobacterales > Rhodobacteraceae > Planktomarina > Planktomarina antarctica. The sequence goes on along the minus strand of LAQD01000022.1, from coordinate 80,152 downwards.
AGGCCGCATAGCCTTTGCGATATTGCTCAACACTGTCCGCCAACCCTGCAACTACGGCTACAACATCACTCTTAGTTGGATCAAAATCTACTATTAACGGGCGGATTTTGGTGCGCAGAAAGTGATCAGGGCAACTTGTGCCTAAGGCGGCTAGCAGTTCTAAATCCTTTGAGCAAACAAACTGCAACACTGCTTCGCTGTCGTCAAAATGCCCAACCTTGTGAGTGTCGCGGGAAATCATTCCGCGAATATTCGACATTAACGCCGTTGCGATTGCACGCCGCCCATCTTCGTCCAGTGCCTCGACAACGGGCCCGCCAAATGCGGTTGAAGTCGACGACTTTTCCTCAAGCCACTCAATCGCTGTGTTAATCGTATCAATTGTCGTGGCATAGCATTCCTCGGGGGTGTCTCCCCAGGTGAACAAGCCGTGGCTTTCCAGAATAAGGCCCTTGGCATCAGGATTTTCTTGGCAATATGTTTCCAGCCAAAGCCCTAGTTCGAAACCGGGTCGTTTCCATGGCAACCAGCCAATATCATCGCCGAAAATTTCCTGCGTCAGGACTTTACTATCGCTTGAAGCCGCAATCGCGATAATTGCATCTGGATGCATGTGGTCCACGAATTTACGCGGCACATAGGCATGCAAAGGCGTATCTATTGACGCTGCGCGAGGGTTCAGATTGAAGGTGCAATGCGGCAAGTAACCGACCATCTCGTCTTCAAATTCTAACCCGCGATAGATTCCTTTCAGCGCCTGCAATTTCTCCATATAGAGTGTTGAAAAACCGCCGAGCTTTATTGTTCCGACGTCGCCGCCAGATCCTTTAACCCACAACACTTCGACCTCATCACCGCTCAAAGGGTCGCTCTGCACGATTTTTGAGGAAGTATTACCGCCACCAAAATTGGTTACACGCATGTCGGAGCCGAGAAGATTGGACCGGTAAACTAACCGCTCTTCTTCAGACATGTTAGTTGCTTTGGCGACATCCCACAAATTGGGCAGACGGGATGAATTTGATCGATCAGTCATGAAGTGCTCCGGTTTTTCTATTTTCAAACTGACCTTGAGGACAGTGGATTGTCAATCATATTCGATCAAAAACAGTCATATATTGATACTTCGATCCACGGATGACTGAAAATGATTGACATGACGACTAGTTGGTGAAAATCTTTTAAGAATGAAAACTAAAAAACTGGTAATGGGAGAAAACAAATGAAGTTCTTGAAGACACTCACATCCGCCGCAATGGTATCCGCCATTGCGCTGATGGCTGTTCCGGCAAATGCCGCGGACACACGCATTGCGCTGGTGGTAAAATCGCTTGGCAACGGGTTCTTTGATGCCGCGGCAAAGGGCGCCGAAGAGGCTGCTGTCGAAATCGGTGGTATCGAAATCATCTATACCGGCCCAACATCTGCAACCGCTGAAGGCCAGATCGAGATCATCAACGCGCTGATCGCCCAACAAGTGGACGCCATTGCTATTTCCGCCAACGATCCAGACGCTCTGGTTCCTGTGCTGAAAAAAGCCATGGATCGTGGTATTGCGGTTATCTCGTGGGATTCTGGCGTAGCTGCCGAAGGTCGCCAGATGCACTTGAACCCATCTGATACAGCGCTGATTGGCGAAACCATTTTCAAGCTGGCCGCTGACTATTTGCCAGACGGTGGCCAAGTGGCAATTCTGTCGGCTTCTTCAACGGCGGCTAACCAAAACTCTTGGATCGACGCTGGCAAAGAAGCGCTGCCTACCATGTTCCCGAATATCGAACTGGTCGCAACCGTTTACGGTGATGACGATTCGGTCAAAAGCACAGACGAGGCCAAAGGCCTGATTGCAAGTTACCCAAACCTCAAGGCAATTATCGCACCAACGACTGTTGGTGTCGTGGCTGCAGCGCAGGTTGTGACCGACATGGGGTTGATCGGTAAGATCAACGTTACCGGTCTGGCACTGCCATCCGAGTTCAAACAGTTCATCGACAGCGGCGCATCGCAAGCGGTTGCCCTATGGAACCCAATCGATCTAGGGTACTCAGCCGTTTATATTGCCAACGCTTTGGCCACCGGCGCTGCAACTGCAGAACCAGGTTCGACCATCTCGATCGGTCACGTCGGCGAAATCACACTGGATGATGCAACATCCGCTGCGATGGCTGCACCGTTTACGTTTGACGCGTCCAACATCGAAGAATTCTCAAAAATCTACTGAGACCTTCCAATCCCGTGGCGACGCACAGTGCGCGCCACGGGACCATTTTTTTCTAGATAAAATTCTGCTACCTTAATCGGACACTGAGTCGCCACCAAACACAGCAAAGACTTCGCGCATGCCATCGCCCAAACTCACCCTCACAGGTATTTCCAAATCCTTCCCTGGCGTGAAGGCTCTTAACGAAGTCGATCTCGAGCTGTATGCAGGAGAGGTCACTGCGCTAATCGGTGAAAACGGTGCCGGTAAATCCACTCTCGTGAAATCACTGACTGGAATCTATCAGCCAGAGGCAGGAGAGATCCGCATCGACGGCAACCCGGTCAGCATGCAAACTCCGCACCGCGCGTTTGAGCTGGGAATAGCTGCAATCCATCAGGAAACCGTCTTGTTCGATGAATTGTCTGTTGCCGAAAATATCTACCTTGGCCACACACCGCGCACGTCACTCGGCCTCATCGACTGGCGAAAACTACGCAGCGAAGCGCGTAAGGTTCTTGACGAAATGGGTGCGGCGCATATCAGCGAAGATACCCAACTCAACGAACTTGGTATCGCCAACAAACACCTCGTCGCCGTTGCGCGCGCCATGTCGATCGATTCGCATATCGTCATTATGGACGAACCTACCGCCGCCCTGTCTCATAAAGAGATAGAGGACCTTTTCACCTTGATCGAACACCTCAAATCAGAGGGTAAGGCTATCCTTTTCATCTCGCACAAATTTGACGAGATTTACCGAATAGCCGACCGCTATACGGTATTTCGTGACGGCGAAATGGTCGGCAAAGGTCTTATAAAAGACACCGACCAGAAAGAGATCGTGCAAATGATGGTTGGCCGTTCTGTCGATCAAATTTTTCCAAAAAACAATATCAAAATCGGTGCGCCGATCCTGCAAATAGCCAACCTGTCTCATCCGACAGAATTTGACGACATCTCGTTCGACTTGCACCAAGGTGAAATTCTTGGGTTTTATGGTCTTGTTGGCGCAGGGCGCAGCGAAATCATGCAGGCCCTGTTTGGGATCACGCGCGCCAGCACCGGAAGTGTGACCCTTGATGGAAAACGATGCCAATTCCGCTCTCCCGCCGACGCCATTAAAGCCGGGATCGTCTACGTGCCCGAAGAACGCGGTAAGCAGGGCATCGTTGCCGACCTGCCGATCTACCAAAATGTCGGTCTACCTTCGCTGCACAAAACTTCACGCAGCGGCGTTTTACAACTGGCTGAAGAATTCGCGCTGGCTCGCGAATTTACGGAGCACCTTGATCTGCGCGCCTCCTCGCTGTCGCAACCAACCGGCACCCTGTCTGGCGGCAATCAGCAAAAGGTTGTTGTTGCCAAATGGCTTGCCACCCAGCCGCGCGTGATCATCCTTGATGAACCGACCAAAGGTGTCGACATCGGCAGCAAAGCGGCCGTGCATGCCTTTATGGGCGATCTCGTGGCGCAGGGGCTCAGCGTCATCATGGTTTCGTCTGAAATCCCGGAGATACTGGGGATGAGCGACCGCATCGTGGTGATGCGTGAAGGGTTGATTATCGACACGACGGCCAATGACGGCACGCTCACGGCTGAACAACTGGTGATGACTGCCGCCGGAATCTCCGAGGCCGCCGCATGAGAAAACTATTGAAAAACCGAGAATTTTGGTTGGCTCTTGCGCTTGCAATGTTGATTTTGGGTGTGACGTTGCGTGCGCCCGGCTTTGGCGCAACTTCCAATTTGCTCGATATATTCAACAACACTTCGATTCTAGTGATTCTGGCCTTAGGCCAGATGGTGGTTATCCTGACCCGCTCTATCGATCTATCAATGGCGGCTAACCTTGCCTTATCCGGCATGATTGTTGCGCTTCTGAACGCTGCATACCCGGGGATTCCCGTACCGATCTTACTGGCCATCGCTGCGATAAGTGGCGCAATCCTCGGCGCCGTCAACGGCCTGCTGGTTTGGAAACTTAATATCCCATCGATTGTTGTCACACTGGGTACACTTACCATTTACCGAGGTACAATTTTCCTGATTGCGGGTGGCCAATGGGTCAACGCTGACCAGCTTAGCCCGGCCTTTATTGCCACCACTCGCCTGCAGATATTCGGGATACCGCTACTGTCATGGTTCGCAATTTTGATCGTAATAGTTTTCTTCATTATGTTGACCAGAACCACGATTGGTCGCGCGCTATATGCGATTGGCGTAAACCCCATGGCTTCCGTCTACGCGGGCATTGACGTAGGCAAAACCAAGTTCATCGCCTTTACCATCGCTGGAACCGTGTCCGGTTTGTGTGGTTACCTTTGGGTTTCGCGCTATGTCATCGGCTCGGTCGAAGTTGCCAAAGGTTACGAACTCTCGATTATCGCAGCCTGCGTTATCGGTGGCGTTTCTATCGCCGGCGGCATCGGGTCCGTCGGCAGCGCCCTGCTGGGCGCTTTGTTCCTCGGCGTGATCAACAGTGCTCTTCCAATCATAAACATTTCACCGTTCTGGCAAATGGCTATATCAGGTGCGGCAATCATTCTGGCAGTGATTTTTAACTCGCGTACTAGCCGCCAAAAAGGTCGTATAATCCTTAAGTCGGCGAGGGTAGGCAAATGAGCGATACTCAGATCCGCCACATCCCTGATCGCCTCGACAACCCGCTTCGGTCGGCCATCTTTTCATGGCAGTCTCTGCTGTTAGTCGTTGCCATTACAATCTTCGTCGCCAACTCTTTTGCCACACCTTATTTCCTGAACCCTTGGTCCTTATCTGATGCGACTTTTAACTTCACCGAAAAAGCGCTGATCGCCCTGGCCATGGCTCTCGTTATCATCTCTGGTGAAATTGACCTTTCGGTCGCTGCGATCATCGCGTTTTGTTCGACGATGATGGGTTTCGCACTGCAATTTGGCGTCGGCACCCCTGGCCTTGTTGCCATCGGCATTACCACCGGCTTACTGTGCGGCGCCTTCAACGGTGCGCTAGTTTCTGGCCTGCGCCTGCCTTCCATTGTTGTCACAATCGGCACGATGAGTTTTTTTCGGGGCCTTTCCTTCATTGTTCTCGGCGATCAGGCTTTCAAAGGATATCCTTTGAGTTTTGCTTATTTTGGCCAGGGCTATGTCTGGTGGGTCGTCTCATTCGAGGTCGTCCTGTTCCTGATCATGGCCGTCATCTTTTATTTCGTGCTGCACCGCACCACCTTTGGCCGTCAGATATTCGTTATTGGCAACAATCCCGTTACTGCAGAATTCTCCGGTGTCAGGGTGCGCTGGGTAAAATTTCTCTTGTTCTGCCTCACGGGTGTGATGTCAGGCCTCGCCGCCGTCTTGTTGACTTCTCGCCTTGGCTCGACCCGTCCTTCAATAGCAACAGGCTGGGAACTCGAAGTCATCACCATGGTCGTGCTTGGTGGTGTGAGCATCCTTGGTGGCGCGGGCAGTATTATCGGTGTCGTTTTGGCGGCCCTGATTATGGGCCTTGTAACTTTTGGGCTTGGCCTGCTGAATGTACCCGGCATTGTCATGTCCATCGTCATCGGCTCGCTTCTGATCGCGATTATCGCATTGCCGATCCTCGCGGGTCGACTGCGCGCTAGAATGGAACGGTAATGGAAAAGGTTGCTTTCAAGATGCAAATTAATCCCGGCCAGAGGGACAAATACAAGCAACGCCACGACGAGATTTGGCCAAAACTTTCGCAGGCCCTTTCCGAGGCAGGTGTCAGTGATTATTCGATCCATCTCGATCCCGATACTGACATTTTATTCGCTACTATGTGGAGGTGCGACAATCACGGTCTTGACGTGTTGTCACAGACAGATCTGATGCAGAAATGGTGGGCCTATATGGCCGACATCATGCTAACGCATGACAGCAACGAACCTATCGTCACGCCGCTGGAAACACTGTTCCACATGCGCTGATAGTTCAAAATTGTTAGCCAAATCCAATTTTAAAATATTGATTATAGTCAGTTATTGATTTGAAATTTGGTGAATGCGACAGTACTTGCCAGCCATTGCATCTGGTGTACGGTGCTTAAGTCTTGCAATTTACTCAACGCGTGCCGCGAATGCCACTCTAACTTTATTTCATCTTCACCAACCGCCTAGCCATTACCAGAAAGCCATCATCAGACCGTCTCTCAGCCGCCTGCACACGTTTCTGAAGGCGGTAATAGGTTCTCCACCACCATGCCCTTAGGTTTAGTTGTACCCAACTCCTTTAGGGACGTATCGGTTCCCAGTCGCGGCCTATGCTTATCCCTTTGGCCAACCTCGGAATGCCCAAAATCTCTGCGCTAGTTGCGCATAATTGAAAAATAAGATCAGCTTCTGGGCTAGTAAGGTTCATAATATTTTGCCCCTTGTGCTGGCTAGCGTATCGGTGCGTTTGCATCAGATCTCCGTTGGTCAAGATTATACTAACTAATATGTTGGCCTTGTGAACCGTCAATCTTCAGGCATAAGTCCTGCATCAATCATCTATTTTTTAAGCCGTTTCAGTTTTCCTAAGACCCGACACCCGACACCCGACCAATTTAACTTTTGCAGAGGTATATCCATGACGCCCTTTCCCATTTCCGAAAGCACGCCAATTGCATATGCAGGCCCGCCACCTAAAGAGACTGATGTTGTAGTGATTGGTGGTGGCGTGATTGGCGTATGCACGGCATTGTTTCTGGCTGAAGCAGGGAAGCGTGTTGTTTTATTGGAAAAAGGCCGTATTGCCGGTGAACAATCTAGTCGGAATTGGGGGTGGATACGGCAACAGGGGCGTGATCCAGATGAAATACCAATTATGTCTGAGGCAAAACAAATTTGGCAGGATCTCGCCTCTAGAACTAATGTAGACATTGGCCTAACAACTGGCGGCGTGACTTATCTGGCGCATAATGAGGCTGAGATGGAGAGCTACCATGCCTGGATGTGCCATGCAAAAACTCATGGTTTAGATAGTAAAATATTAAGTACCGTTGCTGTTTCAGATCTCATTCCAAATATGCACGCTGGGCATGTGGGTGGCATTCATACGGCGAGCGATATGCGAGCTGAACCGTGGGTTGCAGTGCCTGCACTTGCTGGGATTGCAGCCCGCGCAGGGGCGGTTTTAGTTGAAAACTGTGCAGTTCGTACTTTAGATATGTCTGCGGGACGTGTGACAGGCGTTATTACTGAAGCCGGATTAATAAAGGCATCAGAGGTAGTTTTGGCGGGCGGAGCATGGTCCTCGTTATTCTTGCGCAATTTGGGGGTAGCCTTGCCTCAATTGAGTGTGCGGGCAACCGTGGCAGCAACTGAGCCTTTACCCGTAGTGCACATGGGTGGCGTTGTAGACAAGGACCTTGCGTTTCGTCCAAGAACTGATGGTGGTTATTCTCTAGCCTCAGGTGGGTTCATTGAGCTGTTTGTTGGGCCTGACGCATTTCGTGCGTTGCCCAAATACCTTGCCCAATTAAAATCAGACCCGTTTGGAGTACGTTTAAGCCCATCCGCACCATTGGGTTTCCCTGATGCATGGAGCACGCCCCGCCACTGGTCGGGAGACCATATCAGTCCTTTTGAAGTGATGAGGGTGTTGAACCCTAATCCCAATTTTCCAAAAGTCCATGATTTATGCAATCGTTTTGAGGCGATGTTCCCCCATCTTGGTCCCGTTCGATTAAAATCTGCGTGGGCGGGGATGATTGATACCATGCCGGATGTTGTGCCAGTGGTAGATAGGGTCGCCGCATTGCCAGGCTTGACGTTGGGGACTGGGTTTAGTGGTCACGGCTTTGGCATTGGTCCTGCAGCTGGTCGTATTTTGGCTGCTCTGGCAACCGGTGCCGACGTGGGTCACGATCTGAGCAGATTTCGCCTGAGCCGATTTTCTGATGGTACTAAAATGCGCTTGGGCCCGTCTATTTGACTTGGTACGAAGGGTGGGCTGGTAAACGATGGAACACTTATAATTGAGTACAAGTTTCCCACCTTTTTTAGCCGCTAGTGTTGGCACAGAAGTCTCCTGCTGGAAAATAATGTGTTTTACTGGTCACCCAGCCAGTCGGTGTTGATGCAGTTATTATAAACAAAATAGCCTATGTCTTCGGGTGTTCCCACACCCAGCGCACCCAAATTGATTGAAGCTACCATTTTAGCTGCAACTGATTTAGGTAATAATCCCGCATCGCTATCTGATAAAATTTGTACACTCATCTCTACGGCGGTCTGTTCAACATCCCCACCGGCCTCTCCAAGACCTGCAACATAGTGACCGAGGCCAGCTACTTGTTCACACATTGCTAACATTTCAGGGTTTGAGATATTCAAGGTCTCTTGAGAGGTGGCTGCGCCTGGGATCAATAATAGTGCCAAGAGATGCGCGTAGAGGAATGTAGGCATTTCTAACTTAGATGTGTCTTGTTTTCTCATTTATTCCTCAATCCCTATTCTCAAGCTCTCGAAACAAGTAGCAACGCCTGAGCTTCACTATGCCTGTACATGAATTATTCCTATCAATAGTTTATGCGCAGAAGTCACTATGCTCCAGGGGTGTGGATATTTAAAATGATAAGGCTATGCAATTTCATTCACTCCAAAAAACTAGTCCAGTGAAATAGCCTGACAATTTTAGGAGACATTATGGAAGGGCATCTAAAAAACTAAATAAAACCGGAATATTAAGTTTTGATAAAGGCTTGGAAATGTGTGGGGCACTTCATGCGGCCAAAAAAAAGGCGACACCAGAAGGTGCCGCCAGTAATAACATTCATTTCGGGAGGAAAATCTTGCTGAGGCCTGAATAGCCCAATCTAAGATCAAGCGGCAACGCATAAAGTTGCAAACCCGCTATGCGTTTTACGCATGCATTAAGATTAATTAATAATCACTTAAGGGTGTTTGAGCGATGTTGAATTCAGAACTTCAATGATTTTATGCCGTCAATTAGGGAAGTTAGATCTCCAGTGATTGGTATGTCGGCATTTTTGGAAGGCCTGCAGTGCGAAGGAGTTATTCTGTTACTAAATTTACAACTGAAGTACCAATGCCCTGAGTGGAGGTAAAACCAAACTCGAATACAGCCCAAGGTGAATATCTTTTGGCCAATTTACTCAAACAATAGTGCAATATTGTCTGTGTTCAGTCTTTAGTTGGGTTTGCTAGATGGGCTGTATTTGACAGGGGTACCTATGCGGAAATCAACACACCATAAGAGATTTTAAGCCATGAAAATGATAGCTATCTGCATATTGTGGCTCGGTAGAAACTTTTAGGTTTGGGCAGCGTTCGAACAGGATCTGGAGGCCGAGTGTGATTTCCAATCGCGCCAAGGGTGCCCCAACACAGAAATGTAAGCCCGCGCCAAATGATTGATGCTGACCAGGTTTTCGGTTGGGATCAAAACGGTTAGGATCCTCCACAAAGGCAGGGTCGCGATTGGCAGCGGCGAGGAGACAGGCGACTTCCTGCCCCTTTTTGATTTCCAGGCCGAAGCAATCAATGTCTTTGTAGGCATGGCGGGTGAAGACATGCAGCGGTGGGTCATAGCGCAAAACTTCTTCCACCAAAGATGGCGTCACTTCCCGATATGGCAGTGGTAAGAGGGTTTTGAGTGCATTGCCAAGCGTATGCACCGTAGCCTCATGGCCTGCGTTGAGCAGCAAGATGCAGGTTGAAATTAATTCAGCCCCAGTGAGTTTCTCTCCTGCTTCCTCGGCGGCAATCAGATCTGATAAGAGATCTTCGCGGGGATGGGCGCGACGGTGTTTGATGTAGTTTTCTAGAAATTCAGTGAAATCGATAGTAGCCTGATTAGCGGCGAGCTCGGTCTCATAGCTTCGTCCTGATTGATACATCGCAACCATGGCGTTTGACCAGATTAATAGGTCATCACAGCGATCAGTTGGTACCCCAAGCAAGGTGGCAATTACATGCACGGGCAGGGGGCGGGCGAAGTTATTCAGAAAATCAAAGGGTTGGTCGGGGAATGCATCAATAAGCTGGTGGCAGGTAGTAGTGATCTCAGGGGCCATGGCTGCAACTTTCCGGCCGGTAAAAGCACGCAGAACCAATCCGCGTAGGCGGCTGTGGCGTGGTGGCTCCAACTCAAGCATCGAGTGTGATTCATTCGCCTGCCATTGTGCAATATGGATGGGACATTGCGTGGATACTAAAGGCTCCCGCCCCAACTCACGGTTGCCGAGGATCATGCGAACGGCCCGGTGGCTGACGGCGGCAGGCATGTTGTAGTCCTTCCACCACACAACGTCTCCCATTGTCCGAGCTTGATCATAAGCTGGGTAGGGATCTTGCACGAAAGTTGGATCGGTTGGGGATTGGCTGAATGTTTCCATGGGTCGATAGCGCCTCAATCTGTTGAGCGGGCAGGGTTCCCTTTTGTATATGGTATTTTGTGTTCCAAAAGGTGTTTGCCGCTTGTTTTATCCCCGCCGCAACCTACAGTCATCATCACTCCGGTCACAACCGGTTATTTTGGGAGAGTATCATGAAATATTTTACTACGGCTGCTGCCGCTGTTGCTTTATCGTTTTCTGCAGGCGCTGCCGTTGCCGCCTGTGATTCTGGCGAAATTGTAATTAAGTTTAGCCACGTTACCAATACCGACAAGCACCCAAAGGGGATTGCTGCCACGTTGCTGATGGAGCGGGTTAATGCTGAAATGAACGGTAAAGCTTGCATTGAAGTGTTCCCAAATTCAACACTTTATAATGATAATCAAGTTTTGGAAGCTTTACTACAGGGTGACGTTCAAATGGCGGCGCCGTCGCTATCAAAGTTTGAGCAGTTCACGAAGAAATTCCGCATTTTCGATTTGCCATTCATGTTCAAAAACATCAATGCGGTAGATGAGTTCCAAACGTCTGCAGCGGGGCAGGCTATGAAAGAATCAATGACCAAACGTGGCCTTCTAGGGCTGGCATTTTGGCACAATGGCATGAAGCAGATGTCTGCAAACGTTCCTTTGAATGCTCCGTCTGATGCAAATGGATTAAAATTTCGTGTTCAGAACTCAGAGGTTTTAAAAGCACAAATGGCCGCCATGGGCGCAAGCCCACAGCCAATGGCCTTTTCTGAAGTATATGGTGCACTGCAAACAGGTGTTGTGGATGGTCAAGAAAACACTTGGTCGAACATCTTTGGGAAAAAATTCTTTGAAGTTCAAGATGGTACAACGGAAACAGATCATGGCATTATTGATTACCTCGTTGTGACCTCAACTGACTTCTGGGATGGTCTGCCAACTGATGTTCGTGATCAACTTTCTACAATCATGACTGAAGTCACAGCAGCACGTAACGGTGAATCCACTTCTGTAAACGCCTCTGCAAAACAAGCAATCATCGCCGCTGGTGGTGTTGTACGGAGCTTAACAGCTGATCAACGTGCTGAATGGGTTGCAGCAATGATGCCTGTTTGGAGCCAATTTGTTGGCGATGTTGGTCAAGCCAACATTGATGCTGCGCAGGCAATCAACGCAAAATACTAAGGCTATTTATTAGCTGGTTTGGCCCGTAGCAATGCGGGCCAAATTTTCTGCCTGAGGAAATCCCAACATGTCAATACAATCGCCACTCGCTCAGTCGAAATTGAGCCGCTGGACTAACGAGATTGAAGAGACAGCTATAGCAATTCTTTTGGGCCTAATGACCCTAATTACATTTGCAAATGTTGTCTTACGCTATGGCTTTAATACAGGTTTAATTTGGGGTTTGGAGGCTACAACATTTCTATTCGCTTGGTTAGTTTTGTTCGGTATTAGCTATGCGGTTAAAGTGACAGCTCACTTGGGCGTGGACGCTGTGATCAATTTGCTTTCGCCTAAGCTGCGGCGTTGGGTTACGATAGTGGCGGCTGCCGTATGTGTTGCCTATGCCGCGTTGTTGATGAAGGGTGCTTGGGATTACTGGGCTAACTTTGCTAATCTCCCGCAGACTACGGGGCGTTGGTTCCCAACTGGCTTTGAGGAGATGCGCCGAACTTCCTATCGCGGTTGGTATGAGGTGATTGATATTGCCTTCCCCGAATGGCTACGCTGGATCCAACCGATGATGAACGATGGGGATAATTATGAGAAAATTCCACGTTTTATACCTTACTTTATACTGCCATTTGGTATGGCGCTGTTATTATTTCGTTTTATGCAAGTCTTTGTACGACTGCTCAGTGGCCAAGAGGCTAGCCTGATAGTGAGCCATGAAGTTGAAGAGGCTATCGCCGAAGTCCAGCACTTGAATGTTAAGGAATAGCCCCATGGAAGTTGCAATTTTATTTGCTATTGTCGTTGGGCTGATGCTCATAGGGGTACCGATTGCTGTTAGCCTTGGTATGGCTTCGGTTTTGTTTTTATTGGCGCTTGGGGACACGTCATTAGCCTCAATTGCTCAAACCTTCTTTCAAGCGATGGCTGGGCATTACACTTTGCTGGCCATTCCTTTTTTCATTCTGGCCTCTAGCTTTATGTCGACTGGCGGTGTGGCCCGACGCATTATTCGCTTTTCGGTCGCATTGGTGGGCCATGTACCCGGTGGCTTAGCTATTGCTGGCGTTTTTGCTTGTATGATGTTTGCAGCTCTATCGGGCTCTTCGCCGGCAACCGTAGTGGCCATTGGCAGTATTGTAATCGCAGGTATGCATCAGGTGGGCTACACCAAAGAATTTGCGGCTGGCGTTATTGCCAATGCGGGCACGCTTGGTATCTTAATTCCACCATCAATAGTTATGGTAGTTTACGCGGCGGCTGTTGAGGTTTCCGTGGGCCGAATGTTCCTGGCAGGGGTGTTGCCTGGCTTGATGGCGGGTAGCATGTTGATGGTCACCATCTACATAATGGCCCGGGTGAAAAACCTACCCAAGGGTGAATGGCAGGGCTGGGACGAAGTAGCTGCTGCAGTATTGGATGCTGCGTTTGGCCTAATTTTAATTATCATCATTTTGGGTGGTATTTATGGAGGTATCTTTACGCCGACCGAGGCCGCAGCCGTCGCCTGTGTTTATGCTTTCTTCGCTGCTCTGATGATTTACCGTGATATGGGCCCTTTGAAGGGTCGCAGCTGGCTGCGTGATTTTGAAAAAATCTCATTTGGCCTTGGTCTACGAGTTGTAGCCTTTGCTGTCATTGGCTTTATTTTGCACTGGTCTTTGGGTAAGGCTGGGGTTTACCCTCACGGCTGGGGCATAATAGTAGCCATAGCTTGGGTGCTGGTTTGCTTGGGTACAGGCTGGGCTATGTCGCATTTTGATAGTCAACGACATCGTGTTGCGTGGCCAATCATTATGGCGCTTGGCACTCTGCCAGGTTTGATCTTTGGCTATTGGGCTTTTGTGTCTATCTATCAAGCTTTGGCAGTGTACGCGGCGGGGTCCATTGTTACCATGCTGCTCACGGTCCTATTAGCTTCAGCAGTTTCGTCTATCGTGTGCGCTGCCACCATCGCGCCTGCAATCATCTTCACATTCTCGCTGCACGGCGCAGCGCGCGAGGGCCAAGGCACTGGCTTTGCCCGTAGTCTTTTGGGTGGTGCGAAGGCGTTTGGCCGTGGTGTCGCCGAGGCTGTGATATACTTTCCGGCTGCCGTGGTGCATAAAGATACCCGCAAAACCCTTTTTGAATCTGGTAAGTTGACGGTTACCTTGATGTTCATTATTGCTAATGCTCTTATTTTAAAACATGTTTTGACTGACGAACAAATTCCACAACAAATAGCTTCAGCCATGCTGTCGGCTGGATTTGGGCCAATCATGTTCTTGGTCATCGTCAATGTGATATTGTTGATAGGAGGGCAATTCATGGAGCCCTCCGGGTTGCTAGTGATTGTAGCGCCTTTGGTATTCCCAATTGCTATGGAGCTGGGCATTGATCCAATTCATCTTGGGATCATCATGGTGGTGAATATGGAGATTGGTATGATCACCCCGCCTGTAGGGCTAAATTTATTTGTGACTTCAGGGGTTGCTAATATGCCCATGATGTCCGTTGTCCGTGCTGCGTTGCCTTTCTTGGCGGTCTTGTTCGTATTTCTGATTATGGTTACCTATATCCCTTGGATTTCAACCGTTCTACCAAATGCTATGATGGGTCCAGAATTGATCATAAAATAAATACTAAACAGAAGATATATATGAATTTAATTTAATGCCCTAAACTAGAAAGATGTGAGGACACTGGCTATGGATTCGATTGCGCTGACACCCGAAATGATGGTTGTATTGGCTATTTTGGTTGTCACGGTCACCCTTTTTATCACCGAAGTTTTCCGTATAGATCTTACGGCCATCCTTACTATGGTATCTTTGGGCCTACTCAGCCAATTGCCGGGTCTGGGTAACTTGGCAGACACATCGCGGCTGTTCGATGGGTTTGCGTCTAATGCTGTAATCTCAATTATCGCAGTTATGATTATTGGGGCGGGACTAGACAAAACTGGCCTGATGTCGAAGGTTGCAGGCTATATTCTCAAGCTTGGCGGTACTAAAGAAACTCATATTATTCCGATTATTTCGGGTTCGGTCGGGATTATCTCCTCTTTCATGCAAAACGTAGGGGCTGCCGCGCTATTTTTGCCAGTAGTTAGCCGGATTTCAGTGCGTGCTGAACTTCCAATGTCCCGCTTGCTAATGCCGATGGGCTTTTGCGCGATCTTAGGCGGCACTATCACCATGGTAGGATCATCTCCCCTAATTTTGCTAAATGATCTAATGGGCGTTGCGAATGCTGGATTGCCGGCTGATCAACAAATGCAACCCTTTGGCTTATTTGACGTCACCCCTATTGGGATCTCTTTGGTAGTAACTGGCATCTTATACTTTATCTTGTTTGGTCGCTGGGTTCTTCCCCGTCAGTCAAGCAAGGATGAGGGGGCTTCTGCACAGTCCATGCGGAATTATGTAAAAGCCATCTATGGGCTAAAAGTTGATATTTTTGAGGTGTCCGTTCCGGAGGGCAATATCCTGATTGGACATTCATTGGCTGATTTAATGGATGCGCATCATATCTATATCATTGGGACAGATTACCGAGGCAAACGAGTTGTGGCGCCTATGGCCTCGACGCGAATTGAAGCACCATGCCGCTTGGCGATCCTTGGGTTGCGACGGGTTGCTGAGGAGTTTTCTAAGGACTTTGGTCTTGAGGTGCTGCCCCAGCTCGAAAGATTTTCTGATGATTTTGCTGCCACCCATGCTGGGGTGGCGGAAATCGTAGTGCCCCCTGGGTCTTCGGTGATTGGCAAAACACCTGGCCAGATCCGTTACCGCGCCACCCATGGCCTCTCACTTTTGGGAATTCACCGTGGAAATGAAACCCTCAGCCATGTGGAGACACCCCAGCGGGCCGCCACACGGCTGACTAATGTGCCGCTCCTGGCAGGGGATACTTTGGTGGTACACACCAAATGGGATTCTCTGACGCGGCTGAGTTTGGATCGCGACTATGTGATTGTCACCTCCGAATATCCACGCGAAGAGGTACGACCGCAAAAGGTAGGCTGGGCATTGGCATTTTTTGTACTAGCGATTTTGATGATTTTGGTGACAGATATTCGCCTTTCTCTGTGCTTGCTGACTGGAGCTGCGGGCATGATAGTGTCGCGAGTTTTGTCGATGGATGAAGCTTATGATGCCGTAGGTTGGAACACTGTATTTCTATTGGCGAGCCTTATCCCGCTTGGGGTAGCGGTGCAGGCCACAGGGACCGCAGCTTGGATTGCCGCCCAGGTACTTATCCTGTTGGACGGCTGGCCAATCTGGGCACTACAGGTGGGGGTTGCCATTTTAGCGACTATTTTCACATTGGTGATGTCAAATGTGGGCGCTACTGTTCTGTTGGTGCCCTTGGCCGTATCGATTGCGGTAGCTGCTGGAGGCAATCCAGCTATCTTCGCACTAACAGTAGCGATTTCAACCTCGAATTCTTTCCTTATTCCAACCCATCAAGTTAATGCGCTGATTATGGGTCCAGGTGGGTATCGAGTAGTGGATTTCATTCGCTGCGGTTTCATCATGACCTTGTTATTTTTGGTTGTTTCTATGCTGATGATGAACCTTGTGTTTTAGCTTTCTGACAGAGCTTGCATGATAGGTATGAAATCTGTGGCTTTTAAGCTAGCCCCACCCACCAAGGCGCCGTTGACATTGGTCACGGCAAAAATTTCTTGTGCATTGCTGGGTTTGACAGAACCGCCATATAGGATTGAGATGTAATTTCCTTGAGTGCCATAGGTGCCCACCAACAACTTGCGAAGCGCATCATGCATGCCGGTGATTTGTTCTAGGTTTGGCACTATGCCGGTCCCGATGGCCCATATTGGCTCATAGGCTATAACAATCTGCGCTTCTGCAGGCAGTGAGGCGGCGAGCTGGCTCGAAACGATTGAGATCGCTTGGCCGCTCTCGCGTTGCGCTAGGCTCTCACCGATGCAGATAATTGGGGTTATTCCTGCGCGCAGAGCTGCCAGGGCTTTGGCTTGTACAATGACATCCGTTTCAGCATAGTTTTTACGCCGTTCAGAGTGACCCACAATAACGTATTGTGCGTTAATATCTGCAAGCATTTCAGCTGAGATATCGCCGGTATACGCACCGGTGACCCCATGGTGGCAGTTTTGCCCACCAATCGCCACAGATCTAGTGCTTTGGGCTGCTTGCTGTAGTAGCGTTGCGGGAGGGCAGAGGATAGCTGTACAGTCCAAGTCATCCGCCGCGATGGAGATTGTGAGTAATTCTTTCAAGGCAGCCTTTGTGCCGTTCATCTTCCAATTTCCGGCTACAATTTTACGGGGCATAAAACATCCTCTTAAATGTTAGACTAGTTGAGAGTTAATCTTTTTGTATTTGAAATACAGGCACGTTCAACCTCATCAGCAACTAACCAGCAAGAATTTTTTATCGCAGCTTTACCCTTGGCCACATAGAAAACTGAGTGAAAATTTCTTCTTTCAGGGATTTTAAAAGCTTTTCAGTGACTTTGTTAAAGATGCTATTTTCGTCAAAGATGATCATGTTTTGGAGAAAAGTGTTTCGTCAAACTTGATGCTTTCACCACAGCCACAGGCATCTATCACATTTGGGTTCTTAAATTTGAAACCTGATTCCAGCAGGCTAGTCTCATAATCAATTTCGGTGCCAAACAAAAACATTTGGGCCATTGGGGCTATCATGACCCTCGCTCCATCAGTTTCAACCATCTCATCATGGGCTGCAATTTCATCGACGTAATCCATGGTATATTCCATCCCAGCGCATCCACCTTTTTTCACACCAATTCGTAAGCCCTCATGGCCATCGCGGGCCATCAGTTTACTGATCTGCCGAACAGCAGCTGGGGTAAGGTTAACTGCTTGTTTACCTGGAATACCAAACATGTCTGATCCTTCTCATTGTCGGTGTAGCCTAAGAGCGGGCGCCGTTTAGTACAAGGGGCGAGCGCCGTAGATGGATTTACATGAAGCCCAATTCAAGCCGCGCCTCATCTGACATCATATCCATGCCCCAAGGAGGCTCCCAAACTAGCTCAACTTCAACATGTTTTACGCCGGGTAGAGGCTCAATAGCCTCTGCCACCCAGCCTGGCATTTCGCCTGCCACGGGACAGCCTGGAGCGGTTAGGGTCATCAATACGCGTACTTCCGATTCATCATTAATTTCAACCGTATATATCAGACCTAAATCAAAGATATTAACTGGAATTTCTGGATCATAAACGGTGCGTATACCATCGACAATATTATCATACAGGGGGTGGTCAGTATTGGAGGGCGCAATCAACGGAGTGCCTTCAACAAGTGCATCTTCTGACATATTAGATCCTTGAGTGTTTCCATATGGTATAAGCGGAGTGGGCGCTGGGGTAAAGGCCGGGTTTGTTGCTTCCAAGTTGCTATGTTGTCTGACTCGTTTTTAGCATTTGAATAAAATATTTCGCCAATCGCTTGATCCCTTACGGTGTTTGGCGCATGTGAGTGTTATGAAACAGAAATTTTCATTTCAATTAAA
>LAQD01000022.1:56115-61803 GCA_000981705.1 Rhodobacteraceae bacterium ASP10-04a | reverse complement strand
ATACTTATCATTTGATGCTACGCCCTACCGCAGAACGCATTGATCGTCTTGGTGGCTTGCACAAATTTATGAATTGGGAAGGCCCCATTCTCACAGATAGTGGTGGGTTTCAGGTAATGAGCTTGGCCAGTCTTCGTAAGATGAGTGAAGATGGCGTGACGTTCAAATCGCATATTGATGGCTCAAAGCACCATTTGACGCCTGAGCGATCGATGGAAATTCAAAAGTTGTTGGGTAGCGATATCGTCATGTGTTTTGACGAATGCCCTGCATTGCCTGCTGAACATGATAAAATTTCTCGCAGTATGCGCATGTCGATGCGATGGGCGGAGCGCTCTCGAACTGCCTTTGGTGATCGCCCAGGCTATGCCTTGTTTGGTATACAGCAGGGTGGGTTGGATGAAGAGTTACGTGCCGAAAGCGCTGCAGCACTAAAAAATATTGGCTTTGAAGGCTATGCTGTGGGTGGTTTGGCTGTGGGGGAAGGTCAAAAGGCAATGTTTGACGTGCTGGACTTCGCACCGGATCAGCTGCCTCAAGACAAACCGCGCTATCTTATGGGTGTAGGCAAGCCGGATGATATTGTGGGAGCCGTGGCGCGTGGCATCGATATGATGGATTGTGTTTTACCCAGCCGGTCTGGCCGGACAGGTCAGGTTTTTACGCGGCGCGGTGTGGTGAACATCAAAAACGCCCGCCACCAGGATGATCCCCGCCCATTAGATGAGGCCTGTAATTGTCCAGCCTGTTCAAATTATTCACGTGCCTACTTGCATCATGTGTTCCGCAGCCACGAGATCATTAGTTCGATGTTGCTTACTTGGCATAACTTGCATTACTTTCAGGAGCTTATGCAGTCTATGCGTGACGCAATTGAAGTCGATGGTTTTGCTGATTTTCAAAATCATTTTTTTACTGAACGAATGCAGGGTGATATTGAACCTTTGTAAGGCCGTTATAGCAGTAACATGATGCTAAATTGGCTGGGATAATTAACTTGGTCCTTTGTGCGATCCTGAAGGCTGAATAATGCGCTAACTGTTGTCCCAGATGTGCCTACAGATATGGTCACACCTTCGTTTTTGGGCATAGATGTATTTTTTGCAGATACTTTGAACAAAGCCGTTGTTTCTGTCTCCCCGCCTTTGGTGCGGCATTGGCCGTCGATATCTGGTGGTTTTCCATTGTAGATTGGCACTCGTACATGAGCTGGCGTACGAAATTTGGTGGAAATCGAGTTGTCGAGCGTAGAGAGAATACACTCAGCCTCCGCAATCTCTTGTGTGGTCCCAGCGCGAAAGGTGCGAAAGGTGATTACGTGAAAACGGGATGTTTTGGTGGTGATTTTGGCGTTTGGACTACGCGCGTCGGTGACAAAATTTACGATAGGCAAAGAAGTTACGCAGGCTGTGAGTACAACTCCAAACATACAATACCTTAAAATTTTTATTATCAATTATTGTCTCCAATTTAATGACAAGGTACGGAAATGATAATAAATGCAATGTGAACCTTAGTTATCCACAGTTTTGTGCGGTCTTGCACCATTCATTTGCGCGCATTGCTTGCAACTCCTTCAATGAACATGCAAATTAGAAACGGCCTTGAAAGAGGGGTGTCCGCGCCCCAGATAGATAACAGACATTAGGCCGGTCTAATTGTCTGTTTGGAATTTTGCCAGAGCCTGCCACTGATAAGGATCAAGTATGACTTTAGAACTAGCTGAAAGTTACCCCGTATTGCCGTTGCGCGATATTGTTGTGTTTCCTCATATGATCGTGCCTCTGTTCGTGGGTCGCGATAAATCTGTGCGTGCGCTTGAGCAGGTGATGAACCAAGACAAGCAAATTTTACTCTGTTCTCAATGTGACCCTGCTGAAGATGATCCGTCTCAGGATGGAATTTATGATATTGGCGTTTTGGCTAATGTGCTGCAATTGCTCAAACTGCCGGATGGTACGGTTAAAGTTTTGGTGGAAGGCCGTGTTCGGGTAAAGATTGATGAATTTTTAGAAAACGACTCATTCTTTGAAGTTCAAGCTACGCTCTTGGAAGAAAGCGAAGGCGATGCTGATACGGTTACGGCACTAGTCCGCACTATATCGTCTGAGTTCGAGCGGTATGCTAAAATTAAAAAGAATGTTCCAGAGGAGGCGCTTTCGGCCATCGGTGAAACTCGCAGCCCGAGCAAATTGGCTGACTTGGCCTCTGGTCATTTGGGTGTGGAAGTAGAGCAAAAGCAGGAGCTTTTGGAAACGCTGGTTGTCGCAGAAAGGTTAGAAAAAGTTTATGGTCTGATGCAAGGCGAAATGTCTGTGCTGAAGGTCGAGAAGAAGATCAAAACTCGCGTAAAATCTCAGATGGAAAAGACCCAACGTGAATACTATTTGAATGAGCAAATGAAAGCTATTCAGAAAGAATTAGGCGATGGTGAGGAAGGCGAAGGCGAATTGGCCGAGTTGGAAGCAAAAATTGCTGATACTAAGTTTAGTAAAGAAGCAAAAGAAAAAGTAGCCGCAGAGTTGAAAAAGCTAAAAAATATGTCGCCTATGTCGGCTGAAGCTACTGTGGTGCGCAATTACCTTGATTGGATGTTGTCTATTCCATGGGGAGTGCGCAGTCGGGTTAAGAAGGATTTAAACAAGGCGCAAAAGTCTTTAGATGATGACCACTATGGCTTGGATAAGGTCAAGGAGCGGATCGTGGAATATCTTGCGGTGCAGCAACGCTCGCGCAAACTGAAAGGTCCCATAATGTGTTTGGTGGGCCCTCCGGGGGTTGGAAAAACCTCCCTAGGAAAATCTGTAGCCAACGCGACTGGCCGCGAATTCATTCGTATTTCTTTAGGTGGCGTGCGTGATGAAAGCGAAATCCGAGGACACCGGCGCACTTACATTGGTTCAATGCCTGGTAAAATAATCCAGGCTTTGAAAAAAGCTAAAACAACCAACCCACTGATTTTGCTTGATGAGATCGATAAGATGGGACAAGACTTCCGCGGTGACCCTGCGTCAGCGATGTTGGAGGTGTTGGATCCCGAGCAAAACTCAACGTTTGCTGACCACTATCTCGAGGTTGAATATGATCTGTCGGATGTTATGTTTTTGACCACTTCAAATAGCTATAATATGCCTAGTCCCCTGTTGGATCGTATGGAGATCATTCCTCTAGCGGGTTATACTGAAGAGGAGAAGGCCGAGATTGCGCATCGACATCTGATCCCAAAACAAGTAAAAAATCATGGCTTAAAAGCGGGCGAATTTTCACTTCAGCCTGAGGCGTTGCAAGAGATCATCCGCACCTACACTCGTGAAGCTGGTGTGCGGAACCTTGAACGTGAAATTGGCAAATTGGCACGCAAAGCAGTGACCATGATTGTGAAGAAAGAGGTCAGTTCTGTGGCGGTGACCACTAATAATCTTGATGATTATCTCGGTGTTAAAAAATACCGTTACGGTTTAGCAGAGGATGATCATCAGGTCGGTGTTGTCACTGGGCTGGCCTACACCAGCGTGGGCGGTGATTTGTTGCATATTGAAGCTCTGCGTTTGCCCGGTAAAGGCCGGATGAAAACCACCGGTACTTTAGGTGATGTCATGAAAGAAAGTATTGAAGCTGCCAGTTCTTATGTCCGCTCTATTTCTCCTGAAATTGGGGTGAAGCCACCAAGGTTTGACAAGATGGACATACACGTTCACGTGCCCGAGGGCGCCACACCAAAAGATGGTCCTTCTGCGGGCCTTGCGATGGTCACCTCCATCGTGTCGGTTTTGACTGGTATTGCGGTGCGCAAAGATCTTGCGATGACTGGCGAAGTAACCTTGCGTGGGAATGCCTTGCCCATAGGGGGTTTGAAAGAGAAGCTTTTGGCGGCTTTGCGCGGGGGTGTTACAACTGTTCTGATCCCTGCAGAGAATGAGAAAGATTTGCGTGATCTGCCCGAAAGTGTGTTGAACGGATTAGAAATTATTCCGGTGAGTCATGTTTCTGAAGTATTAAAACATGCGTTGATTTCGTCGCCTGTGCCAATTGATTGGGATGAGGCGGCGGAAGAAGCAGCGGCTGCTGCCTTAGCGGCAGAGCAACGTGGGGTGGCCAGCTTGACGGCGCATTAAGCAGTGTCGTTTTAGATAAAATAGAAAACGCTCGTACTACTAGTGCGAGCGTTTTTTCTGCTGCTTGGATTTGGTTTTTCACGCAAACCTATGCTTGGCTGTGGCTACATAGCCCGAATAGAAGGCAATATTGGGATAATCCCATCGCAAACATACGTCAAATTCTCTGATCTGCTAATTTTGCGACATGGAGAAATTGAATGGAATGTTGCTGGTATAATGTAGGGCCATCTCGACAACCCTTTGACACCAAAAGGCCTGCATCAAGCGGAGCAGCAAAACCAAGTATTGCTCTAATTTGATTTGTGAGGTTACAGTTTTATTAGTAGTTAACAAAAACGGGCCATTGATACTGCCAAAATCGTATTGGTAGGCATCTGCGATCAGATGGAGACGTCTACCGATCTGATAGAGATATACATGGGCGGCTAGTCTGAAAAAACCTAATGAAAATAGTGCAGGAAGGCCAAGTGTCTTCGGATAACTGCACTGTGAAAGCCTTATAAGATTGGGCACCAGGTGGTGCCGGCATCGAAAGGCTTTACTCGTGCTGTGCGGCTTTTCTGGCTAAACTTAAGGGGCACGGGGTTATTATTACGTACGGGATAACTTCGCGCTGTTTCCGTTTGAATGCTCTGGGTTGGGGGTTGGACCGACTGGAGAATTTGCCTAGTGGGCAGGGAGTGCAGGTTGGTAAACATGAACTGTTGTGAAAAACAGAAAAAAACTCTTGCCCCCTCTCGCTAGCCGATCTATATCGCGGCTACAGGGTCGTTAGCTCAGTTGGTAGAGCGCTTCGTTTACACCGAAGATGTCGGGAGTTCGAGCCTCTCACGACCCACCATTCCTCCCCCTTACTTGAGTTACTGAGAAATTCTGTTTCAGTTTATTTCTTCTCGTTGCAGGAGCATTACTCATGTGAGATAACTGCATATCTCTTTGGCCACAGGAATATCTGAAATGACTGACTTTTTGACTCGCAGAACTACCATGGTTGATACACAAATTAGGCCAGCTGATGTGACAAAATTCCCAATAATTGATGCAATGCTTCGAGTGCGGCGCGAAATGTTTGTTCCAGATGAGCAGCGCGAAACGGCTTATGCGGATGCAATTTTGGACTTGGGGCAAGGCCGAAGCGTTCTTGAGCCCCGCACATTTGGCAAAATGTTAGATGCAGTTAATATACAAGGCAACGAGCTAGTATTGGACTTGGGATGTGGGCTGGGCTATTCCGCCGCAGTAATTGGAAAATTCTCTGAAGCCGTTGTTGCAATTGAAGAAAATATGGAAATGGCTGTAGAGGCAGAAAAAATACTGGCTTCTGAAGGCTGTTTGAATGTGGCCGTTGTTCAGGGTAAATTGGTTGAAGGCGCGATGCAACACGCCCCATTTGACGTAATTGTTATCGAAGGTGCAGTTGAAGAAATTCCTGCTGGGCTAGTTTCTCAATTAGCGGAAGGTGGCCGTATTGTTGCTGTTTTTAGTCAAAGTGGTCAGGGCGTCGTCCGTGTTGGATATAAAGCTGACGGACGCATTTCGTGGCGTTTTGCCTGTAACGCTTTCGCGCCTG
>LAQD01000022.1:55122-56018 GCA_000981705.1 Rhodobacteraceae bacterium ASP10-04a | reverse complement strand
TGTATTTTGGTTTTACTCTTTTTTATACCTAGTTTTGGTGCTGCGGACACCCTCCGCGATAGCCTGCGCAACGCCTATCAAAATAGTGGGTTGTTAGTACAAAATCGCGCTTTGTTAAGAGCTGCAGATGAAAAGGTTGCTGGGGCTGTTGCGGCTTTACGTCCAGTCATCAGCTGGAGTTCAAAATACTCATATAGTTCATCAGGTGTAGGTTCTCCCAACGTTTTGACCACAAGCATTAAAGCTTCTTGGCTGTTATATGATTTTGGTCAATCAGAGCTAAAGATTGATGCGGTAAAAGAAACAGTTTTAGCAACACGTGAGGCTCTTGTATCAATTGAACAAGATGTGTTGCTTCGGGCTGTAACAGCCCATATGAAATATCGCCGTGCAGTTGAATTTGTCTCCCTGCGCTCTGCGAATGTCGATCTGATCGTTCAGGAATTGCGCGCGGCACAAGGTCGCTTTGAAGTGGGCGAAGTGACACGTACTGATTTGGCACTTGCGGAGGCGCGTTTGGCCAGTGCCGGTGCAGGGTTTGCGGCGGCAGAAGGCGATTTAGCCAAAGCTGCCGCTGAGTTTCAAGCGATTGTTGGGCAGAAGCCCAATAATCTTATTACGCCTGAAAACCTGCCTGATTTGCCGCAGGT
Organism: Rhodobacteraceae bacterium ASP10-04a; assembly: GCA_000981705.1. Classification (GTDB taxonomy): domain Bacteria; phylum Pseudomonadota; class Alphaproteobacteria; order Rhodobacterales; family Rhodobacteraceae; genus Planktomarina; species Planktomarina antarctica. The sequence continues at coordinate 55,368 of LAQD01000022.1, read as the reverse complement.
TGTGGATGCAGCCATAGCCATGGCGCGGGCTAATCATCCGGCTTTGAAGCGGATGAAGCATGCGGTTGCGGTTACTGAATTGAATTTGAAAATTTCTCAACTGGCCAATCAGTTTACTGTGACAAGTGCCGCAGGTTTGACCGACACAGATTCTACAAGTGGTTTAGCACGCAGCTTTAGTGTGACCGCTGGAGGCCCAATTTATAGTGGTGGGTCAATTGCATCAGCCTCTCGTGCAGCAATGGC
>LAQD01000022.1:53965-55044 GCA_000981705.1 Rhodobacteraceae bacterium ASP10-04a | reverse complement strand
GTGGTGAGGCGATAGACCGTCAAATTCAAGCTGCCAGCGTGGCGTTTCGTGGTGTACGCGAAGAAGCTTCACTTGGCGCACGCACCACTCTAGATGTGTTAAACGCAGAGCAAGAACTGCTGGATGCCCGTGTAAGTCGCATTTCGGCCAGCATTGATGAGCAAATTGCTTCGTATACAGTTCTAGCGTCGATGGGTAAACTAACGGCTATTTCATTAAATTTGGGAGTAAAAACCTACGATCCAAATGAATATTATAATTTAGTGGAAACGGCTCCTATTGCGAGAAGTAAGCAGGGTGCGGCTCTAGATCGGGTCCTCAAGGGTTTAGCTGGTAATTAATTCGGATTTTGCAACTTGGGGCTGAATTTACTGCTAGTATTTTGACAGACTGAAAGGGTCAGACATGGGAGAAGAGAGTGTATATCCAAAGCCTGATGTATTAGTTTTAGAAAAGCGCTGGTTGATGGTATCACAAAATCCTGAGAAATTACAAAACTTGTTGGTTCTGAAGCGTGACCAACTTGTACCACAACCCAAAAAGCAAAAGCCACTGGTGTTGGTGCCTGCATCTCCGACAAACACTTCCAAAGTAAAATTGCAAAGAAACGCTAATCAAGATGGTCCTAGCGGCGCTACTGTAGAACATCGAATTTCAGCAGTTCCGTCTACTGCCGAAGCCTCGGTATCTGGGTATGATTTGAGTGGAGCGCAAACTTGCCCGCCCAATACATTCGTTGGGGTGCCTGAAAAGGAATATATTCAGGTTATCTCATCTCTGCGTAAAGCCATGGCTGGCAGCCTTAGTGATGATACTTCCAAAACTGTAAAGTCTAGGATTAGTGGGGAAATTTCTGAAAATACTGTACCGACTTCTAAGGACTAGCCCGCGCTATAGCTCTATCTCGCTCGCAAGTGATAGTAGCCCATCAACGTCCATATGCCGCTCAACGAACACAGCCAATTTATCCAATGTCTCGTGAACTGTGGTGTCATATGATGTTAGTTGTGAGCTCGTACCAAGATCTGCCAAGACCTCCTTTCGAAACCCGTCGGATGCAAAAAGACCATGCAAGTAGC
>LAQD01000022.1:36407-53880 GCA_000981705.1 Rhodobacteraceae bacterium ASP10-04a | reverse complement strand
ATGGATTTCATAACCATGCACAGGGGTTTGGTTGGCAACTGTATGCGCTGCGGTCAATGATATGTTCTTTTTTGGAGTCATTGTGGTCTCAATATCTAAATACCCTAACCCTTCAACTGAGCACGGTGCGCCTTCAATGCCTTCAGGATCATGTATTTTACGCCCCAACATCTGATAACCACCGCATATCCCAAAAATCTTTCCACCACGCCTGTGATGGGCCCTAAGGTCGATATCCCAGCTATTAGCTCTGAAGTTTTCTAAGTCGTTTATGGTTGATTTGCTACCGGGCAAGATGATCAAAGCGGCGTCACCTGGCAGTGGCAGGCCTTGCTCAATGATATCCACGGTCACATTCGGTTCTGCTACTAGTGGGTCTAAATCATCAAAATTAGCAATACGGCCGAGGCGGGGTACGGCAATCTTGACCTCACCGCCGGGCCGTGTAGCGATATCCATAACGTCTTCTGCGGGTAACTTCCACGCATCTGCGAACCATGGCAACACGCCAAGGTTGCGCCAGCCGGTACCTTGCGCGATAGCAGTGATGCCATCGTCAAAGAGCGTGACATCACCGCGGAATTTATTGATTGCAAAGCCCGTAATCCGGTCGCGATCTTCGGATGATAAGACAACATGGGTGCCAACCATCTGCGCAATCACGCCGCCGCGATCAATATCGCCAATTAAAACTACTGGTACACTTGCGGCCTCGGCAAAGCCCATATTGGCAATATCATTGGCACGCAGATTGATTTCTGCTGGGCTACCGGCGCCCTCAATAATTACGTAATCAACAGTTTTTGCCAAGCGGTGAAAAGAGTCTAATACCTTTGGCATCAATCGTGGTTTAAGTTTGGAGTATTCTCTTGCCTTGACCGTTGCCATACGCTGACCTTGAACGATCACCTGCGCGCCGATATCTGTCTCTGGCTTGAGCAGTACGGGGTTCATATCGACGATGGCCGCTCGGTTACAGGCCATGGCTTGCAGCGCCTGCGCGCGGCCAATTTCACCACCATCAATTGTTACAGCCGCATTGTTTGACATGTTTTGCGGCTTGAACGGGGCTACCGAATAACCGCGTTTGACCAAGGCGCGGCAGATACCTGCTACCAGCATTGATTTCCCAACGTTTGATCCAGCACCTTGAATCATTATTGCTTTGGTCATCAACCATTCTCCCTATGTCTTGCATACTGGACGCCGACTAAAAAAACACCTTGAATGTGTTGGGCTATTTAATTTTTATATTAAATATTAGATTTCTCAGGAGATTAAATGAAAAACGCGCCCAAAAGGGCGCGTTTTAGAAACTTAAAGAATGGAAATAGTTTAAGCGGCTTCTGCCTGCTGACGCCGTTCGCTTTCTTCGCGGCTCAGAGCCACGGATGTGCGGATACCCTTACCAACAAAATCCATTAAGCCAGATACAACACGCTCATTTGGATCAATTCCTGCGCAAGACAGAACTTCCCGGCCATCGCGAGAGCGTGCCCAGCGAGCAATTTGCTCAGGACCATTGCCATATTTCTTGTCATCCGCGATCGCGTCATCTAATGCTGCCAAAACAACAGCTGCAAATAGTTTACGGGCGCGGTTGCCCTGTTCGTTGTTAAAGGCATTACCGTCTACGAAATCTTTCATCGCGTGTCCTTTTTATTCTTACTCTTGAACTTCCTGATGTTAGTCTCTTATGAAGCATCAAAAGTGATTCGGGTGGTCTCTTTTGACATGGCTGCCATGCGCTGAGTGCATGGCTCAATATAAGTATTCTCAACGCCTGAAGCCTTGAAACACTGTCATGCGTTCGATACAATCACAGCTAAGCCAATTTTCACCTTTTGCCCAAGGCTCTACAAATGCCAAAGATTAATGGAAACGAAATACGCATTGGAAATGTGCTAGAGCACAATAGTGGTTTGTGGAGCGCCGTTAAGGTTGACCATGTAAAACCAGGTAAGGGCGGTGCCTTTGCTCAGGTCGAAATGCGTAATCTACGTAATGGCTCGAAACTTAATGAGCGGTTTCGCTCTGCCGATAAGGTGGAGAAGGTGCGTTTGGAGCAAAAAGATCAACAGTTTTTGTACGAAAACGATGGTATGTTGGTTTTTATGGATATGGAAACCTATGATCAGATTGAGTTGCCGGCGGAATTGCTGGGCGATCGTCGGCCATTCTTGCAAGACGGTATGACTATACAAATCGAGTATCATGAAGAAGAAGCGCTTCATGCCTCTTTGCCGCAAAAGGTAACCTGCATGATTGTGGAGACAGAGCCTGTAGTTAAAGGGCAGACCGCAGCCAATTCTTTTAAGCCCGCAGTATTGGACAATGGCATCAAGGTAATGGTGCCCCCTTTTGTTGGGCAAGACGAGATGATCATCGTTGACACAATTTCGATGGAATACACCGAACGCGCTTAGATCGTAATGACAGCATCTCCGGCCGTCATGCGCTCGGTAATGCGATCAAAGCGCAGATAAGCTAAAGCGAGGCCGCCGTGCTGTGTATAGATCACACCAGCGGGTTTTTCGCCGGCCATGATTGTGGTGCCCGGCGTTGTAGCACCGGTTACCTTAACTTGGCGGAGGCCTTTGCGCAGCTCAGTTTTATGCTTCATCCGAGCCACAATTTCCTGGCCTACATAGCAACCTTTTTTGAAATCAACGCCATTAAGGCGTTCAAAATCCATTTCTAAGATGAAGCGATCTGGCGCCAGTTCAATGCCAGTTTCAGGAATGATGTGTTCTACGCGGAGGGCTGCCCAATCGATTATATTATTATCCTGTGCGCCGTACGCTCTCCAGCCCATGGCAGGGGTTCTGGGATCTGGAAACGCACCATTGGGAATAGGTCCCAGACCGCAGTTTACAGGGCAGTCAATTAGCGTAATTTTTACTTTGGCGCGCAGCTGGTAAATGCTCAGGCGTGAAAGGAGGGTAGGCTGGACCATCTGGACCACATCAATCAAGATGTCGTCTTCGCCTACGAGTACGAAAAAATCAGCAAGGAATTTTCCCTGCGGTGTCAACAAAGCTGCATAGTGCAGACCTTTGCTCGAAATATCATTTGTCACCAAGTTTTGAAGAAAGCTAATACGATCTTCGCCGGTTACTTGAAGTATGCCTCGGGGGTGTTCGGGCTGGGCCATGGACTGTTCCTTCCGGTCTTCCTTCCATATAATATGTTTTCACAGCAAAGCCAGAGGTCTCATGTCTGCACCCATCTCAATTGTAATACCGACGCTCGATTCAGCCCGCACACTACCAGCGACACTGCTGTCGTTGATGGAGGGGTTAGACGCGGGTTTGATTTGTGAGGTTGTAGTATCTGATGGGGGATCAAAAGATGCGACACAGAGCATTGCCGAGGCTTGGGGTGCAGAGGTCGTGGAGGGGCCTTCCTCGCGTGGTGGGCAGTTGCGTCGCGGTGTGGCGCTTTCGCGTGGGATTTGGGTGCTCATATTACATTCTGATACAGTCTTGCAGGCTGGGTGGGCCCTGGAAGTACAGCAGCGGATGGACCGAGGGCCACAGTGTTTTTCCCTGGCCTTTAATGCATCGGGTATTGCTGCCAGACTGGTGGCCGCATGGGCCAATCTACGTACCGATCTTCTATGTTTGCCGTACGGTGACCAAGGCCTCCTGTTGCGCCGCATAGACTATGACGAGGCAGGCGGCTATCCTGATCAGCCATTGATGGAGGATGTGGCCTTGGTGTGGGCGCTTACGCCTCGGGTTAGGCGGATGCAGTCGCATGCTTTTACAAGTGCGGCAAAATATCAACAGCAGGGCTGGATGCGCCGCGGGGGCAGAAACTTGATCTTACTGGCAAGGTATTTGGCGGGAGTAAAGTCAGAAGATCTAGCGCGAGCCTACCTGCCGTCTGATCCACCAAACTGAAGGCGGCACAGGTCCGAATAGTACCCCCTGGCAGCGATTAATTTTTCATGGGTTCCGCGCTCAACAATACGGCCTTTGTCCATGACAATAATCTGATCTGCGGCCATAATAGTTGAGAGCCTATGGGCGATCACCAATGTTGTGCGGTCTTGAGAAAGCTTTTCCAAAGCATTTTGCACCAAGACTTCAGATTTCGTGTCCAAGGCTGACGTGGCTTCATCCAAAAGCAAAATGGGCGTGTCGCGTAGTAAGGCCCGTGCGATGGCTACTCTTTGTCGTTGTCCTCCGGATAAGTTTGAGCCGCGTGGACCGACCTCGGTATCCATACCATTGGGCATTGAGGGTAGAAAATCAGCGATATGGGCCGCTGAGATAACTCCTTCAAGCTTCTCTGTGTTCACATCCAAGGCATCTAGGATGATATTGTCTCCAAGGGTTTCATCAAACAATAAACTGTCTTGAGACACGACTGATATACAAGCCCGCAGGGCTCTGGGATCAACTTCAGCATTCGACACGCCTGAGACTGTGATCTCGCCTGAGTTGTGAGCGTAAAGCCGCGTAAGGGCATTAAATATAGTTGTTTTACCAGCGCCGGACGCGCCAACTAATGCGGTTGTTTTGCCAGCAGAGGCCACGAATGAAATGTTATCCAATACCTGTATATCGCTGAAGCTAAGGCTTACATTTTTAAACTCAATATCACCAGTTGTAGAGAATGGCTTTGGTGCCTCTGGACCCAGAAGTTTTGGTTTTTGATCAAAAATATCCCGCATCCTTTGGATGGATACTGAGGCTGCATTTATTAGGCCTGTGATACCTGCAAGTCTTCGTAGTGGCTCAAATGCCAAACCAAGAGCGCTGAAAAAGGCCATAAACTGGCCAATAGATTTAGCACCACTGATTATTTCATAACCACCATAAATGATAACGCCTGCAAAGCCGATGCCGCTCATGATATCTACCAATGAAGGGATCACGGCCGTGCCAAATAGGGTTTTGACCTCAACCTTAATTTGTCTTTGGGTCAATGTTCGATAGCGGTTGGTGTAATAGCTCTCAAGGCCGTTGAGCTTGATTGTGCTTACCCCGTGAAGCGCCTCATTCAACCGCGTTGCCATATTTGCGGCCACGTCACGGGCTTTTACCGCCTGTTTACGGGTGTAGCGCTGCGCGATCAAGGAAGGCCCCAAAAGTAGTGGCGCACCCATAAGCGCCACAAGGGTCCAGAGCCAATCGATAGATAGCATGACTGCAAACAAGGAGATCAAGCCGATGAAATCACGTGCTGCACCACGTACGAGGAGTTCCCAAATAGTGCCTACTGACTGCACATCGCCATTCACACGTTCCATTAAATAGCCCGGGGCATGCCGCGAAAAGAAACCCAAATCTAAACGCAAAATATGACCTAAAAGGTCATTTTGTAGGTCGGCTACGGATTCCTTAGCAATTTTGGTCATCAACACGCGGTGCACCACAGACAAGATGCCGCGTGCAAGAAATAATCCAAACACAATGGCTCCAACGTTCCAGAGTTGGGCGTAGCTGCCACCTTCGAAAACACCGTCAAACAGGGGCTGCATCATCCAAGCCAAGCCACCGATCATACTGCCTTCAATCATCATGAGGACAACAATGAGGCCTAAAATCCAAATATGACGGCGCAGGTAGCCCTGCCAGAGCCAGGCAAATAGTTTGCGCTGATTAATATATTTTGCAGATGTTGATTTAATATCCATAATCGCCTGTTAGTGTTTTGTCCGCGCTGCTGCAAGGGATGGCTGGTTGACCTAGCTGCAAACCACGAATACCGATACTGTAATCTTATCATAGGTATTACATTATGTCTCTTTCTCAAGGCCGCCAATATCTGGCAATCCCTGGTCCGTCGGTTATGCCCGACCGTGTCCTACAGGCTATGCATCAACCGTGTCCAAATATTTACGAAGGTGGGTTGATTGAGATGACCCATAGTTTGATCCCAGATTTAAAATATGTGGCCGGAACGGTGGGCCATGCTGTGATTTATATCGCAAATGGCCACGGGGCTTGGGAGGCAGCAGTTTCAAATGTCTTGGCGGCTGGTGATACGGTTTTGGTACTCGCAACGGGCCGTTTCTGTGTGGGCTGGGGGGAAATGGCCAGCAGCTTGGGCGTAAACGTTGAGACCATGGACTTTGGCGGTCAGGATGCCATCGATGTGAACCGAGTTCAGGATCATTTGCGTGCTGATACCAGTGGACGGATTAAAGCTGTGATGGCTGTGCATGTGGATACTTCAACCTCGGTGCGTAATAATATTTCCGCCTTGCGCGAAGCGATGGATGCCAGCGGCCATGGTGCACTGTTGATGGTGGACTGCATCGCCAGCCTCGGCTGTGACGAATTTAGAATGGATGACTGGGGCGTCGATATTATGGTCTCTGCCTGCCAAAAAGGCTTGATGACCCCTCCGGGTATTGCCTTTGTGTTTTTCTCAGAAAAAGCTGCAGAGACACGTAACAATATGGAACGTGTCAGCGCGTATTGGGATTGGAACCCGCGGGTAGAACCTGAACTTTATTATCAATACTTCTGTGGAACAGCCCCCACCCAGCATTTGTTAGGTCTCCGGGAAGCTTTGGATATGATCCGCGAAGAAAAACTACCTCATATTTGGCAGCGCCATGAAACTTTGGCCAACGCGGTTTGGGCGGCCTGCTCAGCTTGGGGCCAAGGTGGGCCGTTGCTGATGAACATTTCTGATCCAGCTTTAAGGAGCCGTGCGGTGACCGCATTGGCTATTGGCGCCCCTGACGGTAAAAGATTGCGGCGCTGGACCGAATATCAGGCAGGGGTAACGCTCGGTATTGGCCTCAATATGGGGACACCTGAAGATCCAAAAGCAGATGGTTTTTTCCGCATAGGCCACATGGGCCATGTGAATGCACAGATGATTATGGGAACTCTTGGCTCTATTCAGGCAGGTTTGATCGCTTTGGGTATCCCGCATGGTGCGGGTGGGCTGGATGCTGCAGCGCAGGCTTTGGCAAGTCAGGTACCATCTTAACTTCTCTGTGCATCCTCTAGCGCAAGTGGTAGGGCTTCTGCAAAGGCACCCATTGAGGCGTCATCTCCGCAAGACACTCGAATGCACCTGTCCATTGGGGCCACGGCTGGCATACGGATAAAGATGCCACTGGACACTAAATGGCTCAGCACGGCTCGTGCGAATTCCCCATCTCTTCCACAGTCAATGGCTACAAAGTTAGCGGCAGAGGGCAGGGCGCTTAGACCGTTAGCCTGCGCAATTTCGGTGATCCGTTGGCGACTCTGTGCGACTTTTCCCAAAACTGACTTGAAATATGCTTGATCTGCGAGGGCCGCAAAGGCGCCAGCCTGCGAAATACGTGATACTCCAAAATGATTGCGCAGTTTGTCAAAGGCGGTAATTAAGTATTTTGGTCCAATAGCGTAACCTACCCTTGCACCTGCCATTCCGTAGGCTTTGGAGAAGGTCCGCATTCGGATCACATTTTCAGTCTCTGGACGCAATGCTGGTGCAGTTCCCGCAGGCGCCAGTTCCACATAGGCCTCATCGAGCACAAGTAGGGTTGTTTTGGGCAAGGCATCCATCAAATTCTGTACCGTATCGGCGCTATGCCAACTGCCCATCGGATTGTCAGGATTGGAAAAATAAACCATTTTGGCCCCAACCTCTTGGGCTTTGGCAATGAGTGCTGACGGATCTTCATGGTCCGTCTTGTAGGGTACCATATGCAAAGTGCCACCAAAGCCTGATACGTGGAAATTAAACGTTGGATAACTACCTTTAGACGTCACTACTGCGGTGCCTGGCTCCACTATTAAACGCATAAGATATGACAGCAGTCCATCTATCCCTTCGCCAATCATAATATGACTGGGGTCAATTCCGTGATGCACAGCAAGTGCCTGGCGAAGATCATAGTTTTCTGGATCGCCGTATTTCCAGACCTCACTTGCAGCTTGCCCCATAGCTATAATAGCGCGGGGAGATGGGCCAAAGACGCTTTCATTAGCCCCCAAACGCGCTATAAATTCCCGACCCATCGCTCGCTCCTGAGTTTCTGGCCCCACGAAAGGTACAGTAGAGGGCAGGGTTTCGGCCAATGGAGTGAGTGCAATCTTGGTCATAGGGGTGCTCCTTGGGCGGTATGTCGGATCCTAATTTCTAATATTAAACAATTTCCGCCAGTCGCGCTAACGCCTCTGACAGCTTTTGCTCTTCTTCTTCACGGGCAGCCAAATTGGCCTGAGTTTCCGCCAAGACTTCCGGCGGAGCAGAGGCTGCGAATTTTGGGTTACCTAGCCTGCCTCGCAATCCGCCAAGTTCTTTGGCCAATTTACCCATATTCTTTTCTAAACGCGCTTTTTCAGCGGCAACGTCGATGATATCGGCTAATGGTAGGCCGAAGGTGGCATGGGGTGCAGAAACTGTAATAGCGCCCTTTGGCATCTCTACGGCGATGGTTACTTCTGTGATCCGGGCCATTTGCTGGATTTGTGCCATATTGGCCGCCAAGGCTGCGCTGCCGGCTGCATCGTTTTGTACCTGTACCAAAGGCACTTTGGCCCCTGCTGGCACATTCATTTGCGCACGAGCAGACCGGATTGCATCTATTAGCGCAATTGCCCAGCTGATCTCGGCTGCGGCGGCCTCATCGACCAGTTCGTGCCCGTAGCTTGGCCAGTCTTGGTGCACCAACATTTTGTCACGCGGCGCAGTGATGCTCCAAAGCTCCTCAGTGATAAAGGGCATAATTGGGTGAAGCTGCGTCATACTTTGCTCGAGCACCCAAGCTAGAGTAGTCTGGGTTTCCAATCGGCCTGCATCTCCGCTGGAATGATCGCCTTTTAGGATAGGTTTAGACAACTCCAGATACCTGTCGCAGACTGAGCCCCAAACGAACGCATATAGTGCCGAGGCAGCATCGTTGAACCGATAACCATCAAGTGCTGCATCCACAGCCACCCGAACTCGTCCCACTTCTCCAATAATCCATTTGTTTAAGGCTAGCGCAGGAACTGGCGTCGCATCGCTGCGGTGCTGGAATGCCTCGTTATATTCCGCAAATGAGCATGCGTTCCACAGCTTTGTACCAAAATTACGATAACCCGCAATCCGTTGCATATCCAGCTTCAACACCCCACCGAGAGATGCCATAGACGCATTGGTGAAGCGCAAGGCATCGGCGCCGAATTCGTCAATGATCTCCAAAGGATCTACCACGTTTCCGGTAGATTTACTCATTTTTTTGCCTTTGGCATCGCGCACCAGACCATGAAGGTAAATGGTGTTGAACGGTACCTTATCCACTACGGCCAGTTGCATCATCATCATGCGTGCCACCCAGAAAAACAAGATATCAGAACCTGTAATCAAATCGGCGGTGGGAAAGAACCGTTGCAGAATATCATTTTTAGCATCAACTTCCGCGTCCCCAGTCCAGCCTAATGTGCCGATTGGCCACAGTCCGGATGAAAACCAAGTGTCGAGTACGTCGGGATCACGGGTTAGGACAGCATTAGGGCCAGCTTGTTTTTGTGCCTCGGCTTCGGTAGCGGCGCAGTATTGTGTCCCGGTATCGTCAAACCATACTGGAATTTGATGGCCCCACCATAATTGCCGTGAAATGCACCAAGGCTCAATATTTTCTAGCCAGTGATAATAAACCTTCTTTTCCGACTCTGGAAGTACTTTGACCGTGCCATCACGTACCGCTGCTAAAGCGGGCTCAACGATTTTGGTGGTGTCCACGAACCATTGATCGGTTAGCATGGGTTCGATAACCACTTTGGAGCGGTCACCGAAAGGCTGCATTATAGGCTTGTTTTCAATCTTCGGGCGCTGTTCGGTGGTCTCCACACCTTCTGCGTCCGTAACAGTGAAAGTTTCCATAACGGCCAGCCCTTCGGCGGTGATATCAGCCACGATCCTCTTGCGAGCTTCAAAGCGTTCCATGCCACGGTACTCTTCGGGCACCAGGTTCATTGCAGCGATTTTGGCCACGTCAAAGCTTTCCTCGCCATTGGCGATACGCTGCGCGGTCGCGGCTTGCTCCACGTAGGACAGGCCATCGGCGCGCATACTGGCTTTGGTGTCCATGAGATTATACATCGGAATACCGCCGCGCTTGGCGACTTGGTAGTCGTTAAAATCATGTGCGCCAGTAATTTTTACCGCACCCGATCCAAAATCTTTATCTGGGTATTCATCTGTGATTATTGGAATTAAGCGACGCTGGGCCCGAGGCCCCACTGGGATTTCACATAGCATTCCAATGATTGGCGCGTAACGCTCATCCGATGGGTGAACAGCGACAGCCCCATCACCCAATATAGTCTCAGGTCGGGTGGTTGCGATGGAGATATAATCTCGCTGCTCTTCAAGCGTGATTGCTCCGTCTTCGTCTTTTTCGATATAAGTATAGGTGGCCCCGCCAGCCAGTGGGTATTTGAAATGCCACATGTGCCCGGCTACTTCGATATTCTCCACTTCCAAATCAGAAATGGCTGTCTCAAAGTGTGGATCCCAATTGACCAGACGTTTGCCACGATAAATGAGGCCCTTGTTATACATCTCAACAAAAACTTTAATCACAGCATCATGAAAGTTAGGGCTGTTTTCATGGCCTACGCGGGTATCCCCTTGCGCACCGGCCATGGTGAAGGCGGTCCTTTCCCAATCACAAGAGGCGCCAAGCCGCTTGAGTTGGTTCACAATCGTGCCGCCAGAGTGTTCTTTCCATTCCCAAATTTTTTCTAGGAATTTTTCACGGCCCAATTCGACACGTCCAGGTTGCTGGGTCTCTGCCAATTGGCGTTCCACAACCATCTGAGTTGCAATGCCCGCGTGATCGGTTCCGGCTTGCCAAAGGGTGTCGAAACCACGCATTCGGTGCCAGCGCACAAGAATATCTTGCAGTGTGTTATTGAAGGCATGGCCCATATGCAGCACGCCGGTCACATTTGGTGGAGGTATCATAATGCAGTAGCTCGAAGCCCCAGGCTTAGAGTTTGCGCCTGCGGTAAAGCAGCCTGCAGTTTCCCAAGCCTTGTAAAGTCGACCTTCTGCTTCTGCCGCGTTGAATTTTTCCATAGCCATTTGATAGGTACCCTTCGAATTTATACTCGAATACCCATTTCTATAAGCGAGTAAAAGCCCTTGGTTTTGAACGAAGGCTGTTAACCCGTCATAGGTTCCCGCGCACCAGGACGAATGACCGCTTTATCATAGGCTTGACGCGCAAAAACCTCTTGCACTCGGGACTCAAAATGACTGATCGGTAAGGTATCATACTCCGGATCAAAGCTGTTTTGGTCCCATCGTCCACAAAAGTTTTGACAATCGTCAAAATAAATATGCCCGCGATAGATTTCGCGTTTGTTCGGATTGCCTCCCACATGTTGCCCGTAGTAGACCATTTGGAAGTCTCCGTGCTTTTCTATAACCCAGCTGCATTGTTCCCGCACAAAGGGGCGCAAAATTGTGGCTGCATATTCATCGTGGTTGTAGGGGGCGAAAATGTCGCCAATATCATGCAAAAGGGTGGAGACAATCCAGTCGGTATCTGCCCCATCGCGTTCAGCCCTCGTGGCTGATTGTAATGAATGGTCCAGCCGAGTGATTTGATATCCAGATAAGCCCTCATCAAGCTCTACCAACGCTTTGAGTAGCCTGCTAGCTGTGCCTTTGGCGTGTGAGACTTCATGATCTGTTAAGAACGCGTAATCTGCAGCGTCACCATCTGTCATGGCACGAAATTTTACATGGTCCATTATGAGTACATCGCTGTGTTGCCCTTAGCTCCAGCCATCATGACTTGTGCTTGGTCTTCCCGAATTTTCTCGTAGCTTAAGAGATCGTCCGGATGAAACAAGCCCTTTGGTGGTGCGCAGAGTATGAAGTTCCCTCTGTCACAGTTGCCGCGCATTGGCACCCCATAATCACGGACTTCATTAGGCTTTTTAACATGGGGGCTAATATAACGGATTACCACGCCAATTCTGCGGTCGTGTGTGGTATTTGGGCCCGATCCATGGATCATTAATCCGTGATGCAGGCTCAACTCTCCTGTGCTCAAAGCACCGCAGGTTTTTTCTTGTTCGGCCACATCTACTTTGATCTCTTGGCCGCGTGAGAGAAGGTTAAGCTCGTCAAAGCTGTCTTCATGGGGAATGATTGTGGTTTTATGACTACTTTTGACGAACTCCATGCAGCCACTTTGTTTGCTGGCGGGCGAAAGGGCCAGCCAGGCGGTAACAATGCCATCAATCTCACCCAAACCCCAGTACGCTAAATCCTGATGCATAGTTACCAAATGTTTTGTTTGAGGTTCTTTGATTAAAAACTCTGTCGAATAAAGCATGATATCAGGGCCTAAAACACCCTCAATCACATCCAAAATTGCAGGGTGGGCTGCGATGTCGTGGGCGATCGGCATTACGATATGGGCGTTAACCCGTTTGTACACGTTTAAAGGCCGTGACAGGCCATTATCGAGCCAGTCAGTCTCAATAGTTTCTAGTTCGTTGCGCCACGCTTTGGATTGCTCAAATGAAATGGCCGGAATTGGAAAGAGGTACCCATCATCCCAATATTGCTGTTTTTGTTCTACTTTAAGGTAATTTTTATTATTAGGATAATGCATCAGAGCCTCTATATTGTCCGTGAATTTGACCATAGCTTAAAGCGACGGTCTCGCCAGAAACCGACATGGTTAAAAAAATGTTCTATTCGCTGGACAGTGTAGGTGTGGTTGATAGTGTTTGTGTGCAAATAGGAGCATCTTGCGTGGAAAAATTTGGAAAGAGCCAATCTGTTGAACGGCGTGAAGACGATCGGTTTTTAACTGGTTTAGGACAATATGTTGATGACACTACGCCTGAAGGCGCTCTGCATGGCTACGTGTTTCGCTCGCCCTATGCACATGGGATGATTGCCTCCTTGGATGTTGAGGCTGCTCAAGCGGCGGCGGGTGTGCATTTAGTGCTCACAGCGAAAACCTTGGAGACGGCTGGCGTTAATTCCAAGATGGAAGCTAGCCTACTGAAAAACCAAGATGGCCGAATGGCACCCAACACGGACCGGTTTTTATTGGCAAAAGACAAGGTGCGGTTTGTGGGTGAACCCGTGGCTATGGTCTTTGCGCAGAGTTTGGGGCAAGCGCGTGCTGCGGCAGAGATGATCTTACTCGAGATTGACGATCTTCCGGTACACATGGATCTTCAAACTGGTGGGGTGGCATTGCATGAAGCGGCGCCAGATAATGTGGCCTTTGATTGGGCTATGGGGGATGTCGCTCAAATGGAGGCAGCTAAATCAAAAGCAGCCCATGTGCTGAGCTTTGAGATTGCCGACAACCGGATCATCTGCAATTCTATGGAACCCCGCGGATGTTGGGCCAATATGGAAGAGGGTCGGTTGCACCTTTGCGTTAATGGTCAAGGTGTTTGGTCGCAAAAAACGCAATTGGCAAATATGTTTGATCTGCCTGAGACTGAGATTCGTGTAACCAACCCCGATGTGGGCGGTGGTTTTGGAATGAAGGGTATGAGCTATCCGGAATACTTCCTGACAGCCCAAGCTACCCGCATGCTCAATAGGCCCGTTAGGTGGATGTCGGATAGATCTGAAGCGATGCTGTCAGACAATGCGGGGCGTGATTTAACTTCCACCGCCACGTTGGCGCTGAATTCTGATTTGAAAATTATCGGCTATGAAGTACAATCCATCGCCAATATGGGCGCTTATTCTGGCCAATTTGCCCAACCCATCCAAACTCAGTTATTTTCCAAAGTGCTGACTGGGCTTTATGATATTCCAGTGGCGTATTTGCAGGTAACCGGGGTCTATACTAACACAACCCAAGTAGATGCCTATCGTGGCGCTGGGCGGCCTGAAGCTATCTATGTCTTAGAGCGCGCCATGGATTATGCCGCGCGTGCGTTGAAGGTGAATCCTTGGGACTTCAGGCGCTTAAACTTCATTCCGCAAGAAGGTTTTCCGTATAAAACTGCGAGCAAGGTCAGCTATGATGTTGGAGATTTTCATAGTGTTTTGGATAAGGTTGTCGAGAAATGTGATCTTGCAAGTTTTGCTGCGCGCCAGGCGGAAAGTGCCGCAAAAGGCCTGCTGCGCGGCATGGGCCTGTGTTGCTATATTGAAAGTATTCTTGGCGATCCTACTGAAACCTCCCGTGTGGTGTTTAATGAGGATGGCAGCGTAGACCTGTTTGTGGGTACCCAGTCAAATGGACAAGGCCACGAGACCGTTTATGCTCAATATCTAGCTGATCAAACTGGCCTACCAGTCGAGATGATCCATGTCATCCAAGGTGATAGTGACAAAATCCCAACAGGTGGTGGTACAGGTGGTTCTCGCTCAACTACAGTGCAAAATACTGCTACATTGGCTTTGGTTGGGGTGTTGGTCCAGCGGTATGCAGCGTTCTTAGCCCAACGCCATAGTTCACCCGTGAGCTCTGTCAGCTTTGATGATGAGGTATTTAGGATCGAGGGTTCTAATGTTGTGTTCAGCCTTATGGATGTGGCAGACTTAGCCCGGGCTGAGGGAGAATTAGGACTGCTTGATATGACACAATCCGCAACGCTTGATGATCTTAGCTTTCCAAACGGCGCTCATGTGGCTGAAGTTGAGATTGATCCTGAAACTGGGCAAGCTAACGTTGTGCGATACGTGATTGTCGATGATTTTGGATATTTGCTAAATCCAATGTTGGTGGAAGGGCAGGTGCATGGTGGAGTAGTGCAGGGTCTGGGTCAAGCTATGATGGAGCATGTGGTCTATGATGAAAACGGCCAGCTTTTGACCGCAAGCTTTATGGACTATGGTATGCCGCGTGCTGGCGATGTGCCAATGTTTGATTTTAATTCGGTTGTGGTGCCCTCCACCGCAAATCCAATTGGGATGAAGGGCTGTGGAGAAGCGGGTACCATTGGATCCATGGCTGCAGTTTCTAACGCGGTGATGGATGCTTTGGCGGGACGTGGCGTTACACGGGCTGATATGCCTTTTACGCCCCAGCGAGTTTGGTCGATGCTGCAAGCGGCAGCGTAGGCTGGAATGTATCCTTAGTGATGGCTGTGTTGAAAAATTAAAAAGCCGCCAAAGCTTTAACTTCCTGCGTCAACTGAAGCGGTAAAGCTTTTTATATTGCAAAAGGAACTTCGTAATGTCTTTGATCCCGGTGAGGGCAAGGACGGTACTTTATCCTTTAAAAGGTTTGTGATGTCAGCTAATTTTTATGATAATGCAAGTGGTTGAACCTGTGGCATAGATTTTACCATCCTCCACCCCACGGATTTCCCCGGCCGCAACGCCTGTAGACCGGCCGACATGCTGCACCCAGCCACGAGCAGCCACTTTCATTCCGATGGGAATGCTTCGAGTGATATTTACCTTATATTCAAGAGTGGTATACATGCTTCCCTTGGGAACTTTGGTCATTACGGCGCAGGCCATGCAGCTATCCAAAACTGTACCATACCAACCACCATGCAATGTACCCATAGGGTTGGTATGATCAAATTCTGGTGTACCACTAAAGGTGATCTCACCGTCCAACACTTCTACCAGATCATAATTTAAGACCCTAGCAATAGGTGGACGGGGAATTATGCCGTCACGAATTGCCAACATGAACTCAAGGCCTGACAACGAGAGCAATTTTGCGCGGTCGGGTAGGTCAGAGATCGAGGTCGCATCTGGCATTTGGTGTCCCTTAATTAGTTGTTCATTCTAGCGCGCCGCTTCGTAGGCTTCAAGCAACTTGAGGCCGACTATTATTTGAGACCTTGCCAATAGCGGTACAAATTCCGGCCACAACGGTTTCGCGGTTCATAGATCAGGGGGCCTGTCCTAGGCCGCTGACATATTGAAACTAACACAAGCTGCTTTATCTCTTCAAATCAGAGGCCTAGAGAATTAAGTGGTATTGACTTATTTGTTCGGCGTACCAAGCCTTTAAAGCTTTCGGTAGCTGGAATCCGGATGCTTAAACTGGCGGATCGAGTTCTGCCGTAAATTGATGCGACCGAAGAAGAATTTCGTGCGTACTATCTAGAAAGACTGGGTGCTTGCACATTGCAATTGAATGCCATGCTCGTTTTGTATGGTTATTACCCATGTTGGATGCGTTTCGCAAAGCCTTGCCTGATGTTGATATTCGTCCAGGTTTGGTCCTTGATGCATTGCCCGCGTTAGCTCGTGAAGAGGTGGATCTGATGGTGTCGTTCGAACTTGAGCAACACCCTAATTTAGAATTCTCGCCCTTGTTTGATTATGAGCTTATTTTTGTTGCTTCAAGTCAACATGTACTGGTACAAAAGAAATGGATTAGAGCGCAGGATTTTCGTAATAAAATTTTGATTACCTACCTGATAGATAGATCTCGACTCAATGTTTTTTCTTAGCTTTTGGTGCCTGCAAAGGTTGAGCCAACCGCTATTCGTTAGGCTGAGCTTACAGTGGTGATCTTACTTTTGGTTGCGTCAAATCGCGGCGCTGCGGTGTTGCCGGATTGGGTGATGCGTGAGGTTCGCTTCAATTCAGATTATGTCACTCGGCCACTGACAGAGAAAGGCCTCACCCGCAGACTTTATGCGGCAATCCGCTCAGAAGACACTACAAGGCCCTTTGTGGCGCATCTGTTGAAACTGGCTCGCACAGTGCCGGTGAAATTGCAACGCAGCTAGCCCTTGGCAAGTCCGCCTTGGGGGCGTATAGCCCACCCCTGATCTGCAGGAGTATCACCATGGCGCAAAGTGCAAATATGAACGTAATGATCGCGACAGCTCGAAAGGCTGGCCGAGCATTAGCAAAAGATTTCCGCGAAGTCGCTAACCTGCAGGTATCGGTAAAAGGGGCTGCTGATTTTGTATCACGTGCAGACATGCATGCTGATCAAGTGGTCAAAGAAGAATTGATCGCAGCGCGACCAACCTACGGATTTTTGGCGGCGGAACGCAGTGAAATTGAAGGCAAAGATCCAACTCGTCGTTGGATTGTAGATCCAATGGTTGGTGTTACAAACTTTCAGCACGGCATACCTCACTATGCGGTAACAATTGCGCTTGAGCACAAAGGCGAAATCATAGCTGGTGTGATCTATGATGCGGCGCAAGACGAATGCTTTTTTGCGGAAAAAGGTCAGGGTGCTTGGATGAACGAAACTCGTATGCGAGTTTCAGGTCGTCGCACTATGTCTGATTGTGTGTTTGCGACAGGTATGCCCAGTGCAGGCCGCTCTGATCTCCCACAAACACTAACGGATTTGGCGCAAATTCTACCTGTGTCTGCTGGCGTTCGAAATTTGGGCGCTCCCGCGTTAGATTTGGCATATGTGGCAGCAGGTCGGGTTGATGGGTTTTGGGAACGCAGATTGAAGGTATGGGATCTTGCCGCTGGTATTATTATCCTTAAAGAAGCCGGCGGATTTGCGGAATCCATCAATATAGGTGGAAACATGTTGCAAGATGGTACGGTTATCGCTTCCAACGACCAAATTTTTCCGCAACTTGCC
>LAQD01000022.1:30339-36347 GCA_000981705.1 Rhodobacteraceae bacterium ASP10-04a | reverse complement strand
CAATTGATGAAATATCTATTTGTATTGCTCATCAGTAGTGCCGCAAGC
This sequence comes from Rhodobacteraceae bacterium ASP10-04a, assembly GCA_000981705.1. Lineage (GTDB taxonomy): Bacteria > Pseudomonadota > Alphaproteobacteria > Rhodobacterales > Rhodobacteraceae > Planktomarina > Planktomarina antarctica. Next base: position 36,299 of record LAQD01000022.1, on the reverse strand, counting down.
GTTGGTTATGCGGATTGCCCTGATAATCCGCCGATTATGGCAGCCTTAAATCAAGCCTATCAGAACCTTGAATCCTCAAAATTGCCATCAGATTCACATGCAGTCACAGACAAGCTATGGCGGCTTTGGACCCAAGCACCTGATGGTAAGTCACAGCGGCTTCTGAACAGAGGTATGCTCAGTATACGTCAAGGTAATCTGCAGGCTGCAGAAGCCCATTTAAGTGCTCTAATTACTTATTGCCCAGGCTATGCCGAAGGGCACAACCAGCGAGCTTTAGCTCGTTATTTGGCTTTTGATCTTGAAGGCTCTTTAGTGGATTTGGCCCGTACGCTTTCTATTCAACCCAGGCATTTGGGCGCTCTCTCCGGCAAAGGACTGACGCATTTGGCTCTTGGGCAGGAGGCCAAAGCTGAATTTTTTTTTCGAAAAGCACTATCTCTTAACCGGTTCATGCCGGAGCGGGGCTTAATCCCAAATCTAGGCACTGATTTATAAAGAATTTGTCTTTACACGCCTCGCGTTTTGCCTATGTTCGCGATTGTGCCCTCGTGATGGAATGGTAGACATAGAGGACTTAAAATCCTCAGGCTTAACGGCCGTACCGGTTCGAGTCCGGTCGAGGGTACCACCTAGAAAAAGCGCCGAAAATGTCCGGTGGTAATGGAAGGTCTTGAAAAGCACTGCCCGGGGATGATCATCCAGTTTTCGACAGGGGGGCGCTCTGGCGTGGGTAAAACGCGGGGCGGTATGCTGTCCCTCAAACCCGACATGGCGTCCTTGTCGGTTGGGTCCAACAATTTTCCAACACGCGTATATGAAAACTCACCGGATCTTGTGGGGTGGCTTGCGTCTGAGACGTTGACCTATCAAGTCAAGCCAGAGATCGAGGCCTTTGATCTTATCCACATCATTTAGGCACATGAGATGTTCAAGAATGCTCAGATTGCCATACTGCCATATGTCCAGTTCGTAATAGGCGTCAAAAATGCCATGCCCGTCGACCATCATGTTTTTGATTACTACATTGTAACTATAAAACGCCTTTTTGGCGCAGGGACCCCCTGGTGTGCTGCTGGGATTGGTGCAAACCAGATTATCCTTAATGAATGGGCAATATCATTGGGTGGTCACGCGCGCACCGGTCTGGAAGACAACATAAGACTGGATCGGACCTGCTGCGCCGTCAAACGCAGCCTTGGTCAAGCGCACCGTTGAGGTCTGTGAAAAATACGAGCGACCTGCCGCCACCTATATGCAGGCACGTGAAATCCTTGGTCTGCGCCCATTTACCAGCTGAACGTCTACATCCAAAAATCACTCTGCTTCAGAGCATTGTTTGAGGACCTCAAGGGTAAACCTGAGGTGGAAGACTGGGTGCTCACTGGCACGATGGTGTATTTAAACGATGCCTCTTTCTTTTATTCACTGGTTTTGTTTAAGTAGACAAAATCTATTAATTAAATCTGTCTAACCGTAATAGTCTTGCTTGCCAGTGCTTTTATGAGACAGGCTGTAGACTTTACTGATGATCCAAATGAATTCTCTCTGAGAAAGCTGTGCAAATTATGAACCTACTTAAAAAGCTTGTCATTGCTTGCGTCATTATCTTTTCAAGCCTGTCGGTAAGCAGTGCTAATTCAGCTCAATTAAAAAGTATTGAAATTTTTAACGTAAGTAGTTTGCAGAATGACTATTTTATTAACATGGCTAAGTATGCTGAAGAACAAATGGCATCCCTTGCAGCCAATACAATTGTGATAGTGTATCCTATTGGAAGGTTCCTTACTGGTGAAAATCCAAAGAATAACTCAACTTCATTTAGAGGTGCCTCCCATGAAGTTGTACTTACTGAAACTCAGGTAAATAAAATTAATCTACGAGTATCCAATTTTCTACAAAAGGCATCCTGCCTTTCAGCCAAGGACAAAAAGCGAATTTCCATGGATATTGATTGGTGGTTGAGAAATGGTGGCGCAAGCCAACTTCAAGACCCAATATGTAAAAAAAATAGGCTTGTTATGATATCAATAGATCCTGATAGAAAAAGAGATAAAAGGGATTTATCACGAGTATTTTTTCATGAATTATACCATTCGTTTCAGCATGATCTTAACGATAACTGCAGAGGGCCGAATGACTTATGGGTCATAGAAGCAGGTGCAGAATACTTTGCTCAACACTCAATAGCAGCATATGGAGGTAAACCAGAAAACTTTATTAACGATTTACTTAAATTTGTTTTGTGGCATGCTAGAATGCTTGGAACAAAACTGAAAGACCCTGGTGTGGCGGAGAAAGGATTGGGTGCATTAAGATTAATGATACAGAAAGGATGGCTTGATGAATCAAGAATTCTTAATGGAAGTTTTTTTCATAAATGTGCACGAGTTGAAGAATTCAAAAATAGTAATCCCCATGTGCAGTACATAAAAAAAAATTGGCACAAAATCGAAAAAGTGAATGGAGCTTATACCTTTAATTTACCAAAGTAGCTCATCTTGAGATACTATCAGACTAAACTGCCTTGAGACGGGCAGGGCTCATTTGTAGCCTCGCCGAATGACAAAGCACGCTCCATTTCGCTATTTTAAAACCAGCCCTGAGGTCAGTCGTTTGGCTGTCATGATGTATGTTCGATTCCCACTTTCGCATCATAATGTTGAGGAGTTGGTTCACGAACTGGGAGATTACCAACCCAGAACTAATTCAATCACGAACCCCATCTCTATTCACGTATCAATTTTAAGCTGAACCGTGCCGCTACTCTCGCTGAGTGGCGTCCTTACCTCTGGCGTCCAAGGCCCTTGAGAATGCTGGTTGCAATAAAGGTAATAGCGGCGACGCACACAATGGACGGGCCTGCAGGCGTATCAAGCACATAAGCCGCGCGCAGGCCGATAATAGCGGACAGTATCCCGATCAAACCGGCGGCGATGGCCATACCTTCAGGTGTCCGAGACAAAGGGCGTGCTGCAGCTGCTGGAATGATCAACATGGCAGCAATAAGCAGGACACCAACTACTTTGATGGCGACCGCAACGGTAATTGCTAGCGCAATTGTCAGCACCAGTTGCTCACGTTTTGGGTTGATCCCGCTTGCGTAAGCCAGATCCTCGCTCAACGTCGAGGTCAGGAGGGCCGACCAGCGCCAGCCGATCAACGCGACAACAAGTGCTGCTCCGCCCCAGATAACCGAAAGGTCCCCGCGCGAGACAGCCAGAATATCACCAAAGAGATAGGCCATCAGGTCAATCCGCACACCCGAGAGGAAGGACACCGCGACTAGTCCGAAGGCAAGCGCCGAATGCGCAAGGACCCCCAGCAAAGTGTCCATCGCGTAGCCCCTACCAGACAACACGCTGACGACCAGCGCCATGAGCAAGGCCACAACCACCGTCCCAACGAATATTGACATCGAGAACGCTAACGACAGTGCAACACCAAGGATAGCGGCATGCGCGGTGGCATCCCCGAAATAGGCCATGCGACGCCAGACCACAAAGCAGCCCAAAGGTGCTGAGGCAAAAGCCACGCCAATTCCGGCCAGTGCCGCACGCACCATAAAATCATCAAGCATTATTCTGTGGCCTCTGTATGGTCATGGCAATGATCGGCATGATCGTGGCCGTGGTCGTGTTCATGACGGTAAAGTGCCAGTGCGCCTCCAGTTCCTGTGCCGAACAACGCTCTATATTCTGGCGCAGATGCAACCACCGCCGGTGTCCCTTCGCAGCAGACATGACCGTTAAGACAGATAACGCGGTCAGATGCGCTCATCACGACATGCAATTCGTGACTGATCATAAGAACTGCACAGCCTGTGTTCTGACGCACAGTTTCGATCTGTTGATAAAAAGATGCAGAACCGCGTTGATCAAGCCCCTGCGTGGCTTCATCTAAAAGCAGTAAATCAGGTTTCGCTATCAGTGCACGGGCAAGTAAAACTCGTTGGAATTGACCGCCTGACAGCTGTGAGAGTTGCGCTTTTTCCAATTCGGGCACGCCTGCCTGTGCTAGCGTATAATCGATATCGGCAGCTGTGACGCCGCCTGATAATTTTAAGAACCTTGAAACTGTGATGGGCAAGGTTTCATCGATGTGGAGCTTTTGTGGGACATATCCAATTTTAAGGCTACCCGCCTGCACGACACGGCCTTGGAACGGCTTGATTGCACCGATAATCGCCCTGAGCAGGCTGGTTTTACCTGATCCGTTCGGGCCAACAATTGTTACAATCTCACTGGGCTCGACACGCAAAGACACGCGCGACAGTGCCGTCCTTGCGCCATAGCGAACGCTGAGGCCTTCAACCTGAACAAGGCTCATGCGTCGGCCTTATCTAAACAAGATGGGCATATACCTTCGGCCTCAATGACAGTTCGCTCTATCCTAAAACCGGTGGCGCCTGCTGCGTCGCGCAAGGCACCCCGCGTCTCAGAAGATAGTGCTTCGGCCACTGCATCGCACAACCGGCAAATCATAAATGCTGGTGTGTGGGAATGGTTCGTGTGGGCGCAGGCAATGAAGGCATTCAACCGTTCAATCTTATGGGCCAAACCATTTGTGACAAGAAAATCCAACGCGCGATACGCAACCGGAGGTTGTGATCCAAATCCATCTTCGCGTAGCCTATCAAGGATCGTATATGCGCCAAGCGCGCGATGATCTTGCAGTAAGATCTCGAGCACCTTGCGCCGCACAGGCGTAAAGCGAAGACCGTCCGCCGCACAACGGGCGTCGGCTGTGGTCAGCGCATCGCTCATACATGTGCTATGATCGTGCTGCGCAAACCCTAAGGGGCCATTTTTTACATCTAATTTTTTTGATTTACTTGTCATGTTATTACGTTTCGTTTAAATAATGTGTAATGTTATATAATCACATGGAAACCTCGATGTCTAGAAAACTTCTTACCCTGTCCCTTACTGCCGCTTTGATGGGTGCTGCTGCCTACGCGGACACGCCGCAGGTTGCAGTGGATATCGTCCCCGTTCATTCTTTGGTAGCGCGGGTTATGGATGGTGTCGGCACGCCTGATTTGATTATTCAGCCTGGTGCAAGCCCCCACGAATATAGCCTACGTCCGTCTGAGGCTGCCGCCTTGCAAAACGCCGATCTTGTGTTTTGGATTGGACCCGATTTGACGCCTTGGCTGACAGATACGATTGAAACGCTCGCACCGGATGCCGCTGTGACTACTTTGCTGGAAGCAGATGGCACGATCGAATTGGAGTTTAGGGAAGGTTCGTTGTTTGAGGCCCATGACGATCATGAAGAAGATGAGCATGGAGATGACGACAATCACAAAGACGATGATGATCACGCCAACGAGGCGCATGATGACCATAAGGAAGAAGGCCACAATGATGAAAAGGCTGACCACGACGATCATTCAGATGATGATCATGACGACGAGGAAGCCGGTCATGATGAACATGACCACGGCGACCATGATCCACACGCATGGTTGTCACCGCAAAATGCAATGACTTGGATGAACGTGATTGCGGGTCAGCTTTCTGCTGCCGATCCGGACAACGCAGGTGCCTATTTTGCGAATGCTGCGGCAGGTCGGGCCGAAATCAAAGTCTTGATTGGTGAAGTAACGGCAACGCTTGACCCGGTCCGTGATGGTCGCTTCATCGTATTCCATGACGCGTATCAGTATTTCGAAATGGATTTTAATTTTCTGGCATCTGGTGCCATTTCCATGAGTGATGCGTCTGATCCAAGTCCGGCACGGATTGCAGAAATCCAAGATTGGATCGCCGACCAAGGCATCGATTGCGTTCTGGCGGAACCGCAGTTTAATCCGGGCCTTGTTGCAACTGTTCTCGAGGGAAGCGACGCGCAGACGGGCATTCTTGATCCCCTTGGTTCTGATCTGGAGCCGGGTTCAGCGCTTTACCCTCAACTGATCCAAAACCTGTCAACCGCTCTAGCAGGCTGCATGTAAG
>LAQD01000022.1:28923-30315 GCA_000981705.1 Rhodobacteraceae bacterium ASP10-04a | reverse complement strand
CAGACTAAAACTTGGAGCACAAGTATTCCGTGTCACATAAATTTTGGGGCTTAATATTAGTTGCGATGTGCCTTGGTGGAACCGCCAAGGCACATCCGCATGTCTTTGTTGATGCGCGCACTGGTTTTACTGTACCCTAATGAGCTGAAATCAGGGGGGCTGTTAATCAATTGGTCGTAGGTTCTTGGCAACAGAAACCTCCGCTGTTGGCGGGCAACATTACTGATTTGTAACGTGACTACTACCTAAGAAAAACGGAGTGTTAAAATGATATTATTTATTAATTTTTGGGAAGCGGACGCTTAATGAAGGTGATCGAAGAGGATAGTGAAATATGGAAGTCTTGATTAACAATTATGCACCCAGTTTTGAGGATATTACTGGTCTTATAGGTGGCCTCTTGGGCTTTGCAGCGTTCATTATATCTTATAAACAATGGAAAATGACGAACCGTAAAGTTGCAATGCTGACGGACTCAGGAGCAATCTTCGAAGTTCTTCCAACATGGTACTCTAGCCGGATGGTAGACGATTATTGGCTTTTTGGCTTACAGATGACAGGCGGACAGATCGTTGTTATTGTAAGAATTATAGGAGTATCATCCGATAGCAAATGGATGGACGTGGAACTGGCAACACAAGACGAGATAACATCACAACTGAAAATAGATCAGCCCATGACTTTTGCTGTGGCGGATGATCGAAGAATGGCTTGCGTTCAGATAGCTGGAATTCAAACTGCATTAGATTTACAGCATAGTTAGCTATTACTTTTGGCCGATCCCACTACAGGATATCAAGAGCGTCTAGGCAGAGTGCTTGAAGTATGACAGTGACCAACGCTGGCTAATAGCTTTGATCAGTGACAGCGGCATGCGGTTGTCTGAAGCCTGTGGGCTCTTGGTTGACAACACAAAGCGAGATGCAGAAATTCCTACCTTGATATTAAACCTCACCCTTGGCGACGTCTGAAGACTAAGGGCAGTGCACGGCAGCTTCCGTTGGTGGCCAGCAGCCTTTGGGCAGCTCAGCATGTAATAACAAAAGCATCTGGAGCTTTTGAATTCCCCCGGTACTGTAATGATACGGCGGTCAAAGCGAACTCGGCAAGTGGGTCTCTTAATAAGTGGCTTAGGGTAAGGGGTCCAGATAGATGCGTTGTGCACTCATTTGGTATTGCTTCAGGGACCAGTTGAGAAATATTGGCTGTCCATCAGAGATCATAGACGAGCTTGGGGGCTGGAGTAAGATAGGTGTGGGTAGTCATTATGGCATTGGACATGATGAGGGTCTCAAGTACAAGTAAATGCTAGAATTGCAGACTAGGTGACTTAGTTTGCAGCTTTCTTAGTTTTTTCTTTAAGTCTGTGCCTTAGACGTTCTTGTGCTTCCT
>LAQD01000022.1:21950-28791 GCA_000981705.1 Rhodobacteraceae bacterium ASP10-04a | reverse complement strand
TCAAAACCGGTATGCCCGGGTGCAGGACTCAGTCCAGCATGAACGAGTGTTACCATTACAAACGCGGGGTGGAAGGGAAATAGCAGATACAAAAGAGCGCACGAAAAATAAAACAGATGCTCGATTGGATGCATGGCCAATCCAGACCATGGCCCTGGGTTTACATTTTTGTGATGGATCCTATGCGCCATAGCGTACAACGGTTTAGAGTGAATAAGTCGGTGGATCAGATAAAAGTGTAAATCGCGCCATAGGTGCACGAGTAAGACCATAGAAATGAAATAGATCCAGTTCTCTTGTGCATTAATGACGGATACGTATTCATTTGCGGCAAGCCATAGTATCCCAATTTCAAATCCAGTCCAAATCGTTACGCCGCTTGCAAAAGTAAGAAAAATATTATCGAGATTCTGATTGCCAAACATAAATTGCTTTGACTTTTCAGACGGCCAACGTGGGTTAAATTTAAACTCTAAATCTTGGGCTCGTTGGGTGTAAAGGTGGTAATGAAACGCACCAAAATAAAGGGCAACTAAAACACTATTTCGAGTAAAAGCGATCAAAAATACTTTAACATTGAGTTGAGCATACGCTTCTAATGGTGGCGAAAAATAGAACCATGATAAAAGACCAACCAGAACGTAAAATAAATTCCACGGCATAAAATACCCTGGAATAGAGAACACCCAACTGAGGGCCCCTATCGGTTTGAGCGGCCAAACGAATACTGGAGGATAACCAATCCTTTTATTAGGCTTGTAATGCCCTCTTTTGTCGCGGTTTCCATAGTCAGATTCAGCCAAGATTAACCATAATTCCGTTGCAAAGGTTTAAGTTCCTTGCAAATCAGGCGCTTGGTCCATGGATCTTGGTTTAAGTGGACCCCCACACAGGGTTCGATTCCTTACCAAGGACCTTGGTCCGAGTGCGTTCATTGCAATAACAATATGTTAGCAACCCACAAGGACAACGCAAGTGCCTTGTTCTGGTACCCCCAGCAGTACCACAGTCCAAGAGCAGGGGTTACTGTGCCTAATTGCTACAGGTGAGCTGCACGGGCCGAGACCGAGGACCCCGGATCACCGGCCGAGCGTGTCGGATACCGGCCCTTTAGTGTTGGGGGGGGCATCTCTATTCACGTATCAATTTCAAGCTGAGCCATGTCACTGCTTTCGCTGAGTGGCGCCAACTATTGATCGCATAGACTTAAGCTGTGCCAGCAATCTGATGCGTGTTCTCATCTGTCTGACAGCACCCTGCCATGCCTTAGCTCCCCATCATGCTTTTACGTCTTTCTTTCACCTCCTCATTAGCCGCGCTTGTTCCATCGTGGAACGAGCCAAACAGTTTGTCCCAAGGGATTTCTAGTGATCTGTAATTACACTCGAAATAACGGTGGTGCATCTGGTGGTGAAAGGTGCCGAGTTTTAGTCAGTTTTCGTCTTTAACAACAAGGCCCTCAAATCCCGTATGCGTGGTGGCTGCGGTGAGCGCATAATACTGCAAATGAAACAAGATATGCACCGGATAGGCTGCGACGATCCAATGGATCAGAACGGAGCCAAGAAAAATGGCGTGCTCAACCGGATGCATAGACAGTTCAGACCATGGCCCCACATTGATATTGCGGTGATGCAGAGAATGCATGTGTTTATACAGAAACGGCACATGCAGCAAACGATGTATCCAGTAGAAATAGAAGCTCTCCCAAATGGGTATCAGCAGGAACATCGAGACGAACCAAAACGGGTGTGCGGCCCATGTCAGCATCGGCGCATATCCATTTGCTAACGCCCATCACCTTTTCATCCCAGAAAAGCGGACGACCCCGATAGTCATAGGTGATGTCTCCATCATTCAGAAGTGCTAGCTTGGAAAGCTTGAAATCACCGCCGGGTAGCGTAACAGCTACCAAAGCCCCGCGCCGACGCCGCACCCATGGCAGCCGACCTTTTAGTTTAGATAGCCATCCTGTTGGTAAAACAAATTCGCTTCCAAATTTTACCACGTGTGATTTTGGTACTGCTTGTAATTGCAACTGAGCGAACCAGGCAATGTAGCGATCGTCTGTTATGAGATACTCACCTTCTAACGGGGCTCCACTGTCAACCTTGTCGCGGAAGCTTGAAGCTATTGGATACCAATTTTCCGGATAAAAAACTACAACTGATGAGTTTGCTCTAGCGAATTTTCGTCCACCATTAATGCGATAAATAAAACGTCTGAGTGCTCCAATTGAAAGGCCACGGCTACTCTGAATGATCATTAATCCCTTGTTGTGCTTTATACGGCTTACAAGTGATCCGAGAGGTCCAAAAACTGCAGCATCTAGGTCAACATAAATTGCTGGTATCAAAGGCTGTAAAATACCCTTTTCAAACATGCAGAGCTTGGCATGGCATCCAGTCCCCAACATTTTTTTCTGTAAAAAAAGTCGGTATTAGCTTTTGCTTGATAGTTTGTGCGACGCCATCACGATATCGGTCGGTTAACAATACACAGCCCACGCAGCTTGTATCATGTAGAACGATATTTTTCCAAAGCACATTTATGTCTGTATTGCTGTATTTTTTGCCCCAACATACTAGAATACATTGCCATGGTTGGCTGGGACCCTGCTTTTTCACTGACAATACAACCTCGAACAATATAAACTCTTTTCAGTTGTGAAATAGTGGTAGGAGTTAGTAAAGGGCCTCTAGGCTCTTAATCTTAAGGTAAAGTTTCTGCTGATAGAACAAAACTACGCTAAAAAATTTAGTAAGAGCCAATGGTGAAAACCTGCTCATTACCAAGCCTATAATGTGTATTGTTAGAACGGTTAATTAAATTTTTATAGATGTATACAGTTATACATAAGAATGATCTCCCAATGCTGCCGGAACCAACTTTATAATTTTATGATCTACAGGTTGCATTAGATCCCATTCGCGAAATGGGCGCAGTGCGATGGAGATTACTTGGGATGACCTCAGACAAGGACATCGTGCTAACACTCGAAGAGGTGGCTAACGCTAAAGAGACAATCACAAGGACTGGGAAAAGCGTATTCTATCGTTTTGGCAGGTACCTTGGAACCAAACTCGGCTCATAAGCCGTGTAGTCCCAGGATGGGGTAGCGCTTTGCTATGTCTAAAAATCTCCGCCTACCAGCTTACTTTGGTTAGCGCGGAACTAGAAAACTAGGTGGCTAGGCAGGGTATTTCCAAAACTATTGGTTCTGCCCCCCTCTGAGGCAACCTCGCATATGCTGCATCCTGTTTAAGTGGTGGCTAAAGAGAGCTGTCTGGAGTGAAAATGGTTTTGGTAGCTGGGTTGTAGTTTCAGCTGGGAACCCTGAGAGAACTCCTCGTCAGACATCCTACTAAATATTTAACTCTTCCTTCTGTTTAGTCTGCTAGTAGCAGTAATTAAGAAAAATAAAAAAACTTGATTGAAGAACTTGTTAAAAATAAAGATGCCAGTGTAAGCTACCTCCATTACAACAGGCAGCGGGGTGTCTTCCGGACCCGCCTGACGTTTTTAAGAGACGTATGAAATCCCCGTGAAACCGGCTTTTAATTTGAAAGCTTTTTTCGAAAACCACAAAGTCTTTGGCAATGTGGAAAAATGGAGGGTTTTTTATATGAAAACCACTGGAATAATTGGTTTGGGCGATATGGGCAGTGGGCTGGCCAGAAACCTAATTAAAAATGGATTTAAAACGTTTGGGCTCGATTTAAGTCCTGAACGAATGGCGGCCTTTACCGCTATGGGTGGATGCCCAGCAAAAACGACTAAGGAAATAGGCGCGACATGTCATACAGTTTTTGTGATGGTCATGAATGGTGATCAGGCAAAGAGTGTTATTCTCGGTGGCGATGGCCTGGTTTCACATATGGATACTGGCGGAGCAGTGATTTTAACTGCAACAATAAAACCATCAGAGGCCAAAGAAATTGCTGATGCAATGCATGGCTCTGGAATCTACTTGATTGATGCACCAGTTTCTGGGGGATTTTCCGGAGCACAAAACGGATCCCTCACAATGATGGCTGCCGCATCAGATAGCGTTCTTGATGAATTTCAGCTAGTGATGGAGGCTGTTTCGGGAAAAATCCATCGTATTGGAGAAGTTGTTGGTGACGGTCAGACGATAAAAGCCTGTTTACAAACGATTATTGGTTCCATTTTTTCTGCTACGTTTGAGGCCGCTACCCTTGCTGCCAAAGCTGGCGTGAGCGGAGAAAATTTATACAAGGTTGTGTCGACATCCGGTGCTGGCTGTGGCGTCGTTAATACTGCGCTCGAAAATATAATTGATCGTAAATTTGAAGGTACTGGTAGCCACATCAATACAATGCATAAAGACCTTAAGATTGCTTTAAATTTAGCCGAAAAACTTGAGGTGCCTATGCAAATAGCATCCTCTGCTATGCAAATTTTTCATGCTGGGAAATCAAAATATCCTCAGTGTGATAATTGGGTTTGCGCCCGTGTTATGGAAGAAATTGTTGGTGTGGAACTACACAGAATAGGATCTCAGTTATGAAATTAGGCGTAATATGTGACGGAATTAGTAGAGACTTGAAGCATGCAGTTAGTGTTATGGATGAGTTTGATCTTGAATATGCGGAGTTGCAATTTGTGGGCGACACAGAAGTAGGTGATCATACTGCTACAGAGATCAAAGAAATTGATCATCTTTTGCGTAGTCGAGGCAAACCAGTCTCATGCCTATCGCGTCATATTTTTGCAGGTACCACAACGGAAAATCGTCCTGGCGATGAGTTGCATACCAAACACATGGACGCGCTGAAACGGGTTATTGATATGGCCCATATCGTAGGTTCGCCATTGGTAAGGATTATGACCCAGAAAAAAGAACAAATTCTTTGGGGTTACAACGGTGCAGAGAAGTGGAACGTGGCACATGGTGCTTGGGATACGATGGCCCCTATGATCGCACCTGCCGTTGAACTCGCACGCAAAGAAGGTGTAACTCTAGTCGTCGAGACCGGTAACGGGACAATGGTGAATTCAAACTATACCGCACGGAAATTGATCGATGAATTGGATGCCAAAGACACTTTAAAAGTGCTTTGGGATCCAGGTAATAACTGCTGGTGCCATGAACGTGCCTTTCCCGAGGGTTATGCCGAAATTAGGGACGGTTATCTTGGTCATCTTCATATTAAGGATGTACAGGTCAACACACCTCACGCCACTCTTGAAGTGCGCCGTATGGGTGAAGGCCAGATGGGGCCACTTTTTGCACCTTTGGCCAAAGCTTTAGTCAAAGATGGATACGAGGGTGTGGTTTCGTTTGAGAGTGTCTTTCATTCAGGAAATGGAGATTTTGAATCTGGTTTCAGGCAATGTATTCCAAAATTTAAACAGTTATTTGATACCTAATATCATGGATGACTGATCTAGCATTTTTAATTTGATGGGAGTTTTTGAAGCTTATTTCAACCAACTGATAGAAACATAAAAAGACCATCAGCTCCCCTGTCTAGAGCCTCACACTGATCCACTGGACAGGCCAATTATCTACGAATTTGGCCAGCTTTTCTAACCTATCTACGCATCACCACCACAGTGTTTACGATTACAAAAGGCCAGTCTTCTAACCTGCCAGGATATCCAGACCTGACATGCCGCCCCTTGGGGCTGGCTGAAACACTCCGGCACTGTCGAACTACCAAAGTTGTCTCCAACGTTAAGATCTCTGACCATTGCTACCGCTGAAGCGCAGTGTTTTATTAATATTATAGGGAACTAATTAGCATCTCTACGCAGCTTGCTCCAACATACTAGGATGCATTGCCATAAAAAGTGTTAAAACTGTATTCTAAATTGCGTTGGAGGGGCTACGAAATCGTTATCTACTTGAAATTCATTTAACGACAGATATGACTATCATTTTTTGCGAAGACTCGCTGCCACTGGGGCAGTGAGCTGCTTTGAAGAGTTAGGAATCGTCATGAATTATGCTCGTATTAACACGCTTACCTTTGCCTCAGAAGAGGCTGGAAATACTGTTCAGGCTCACTATGTCGAGACAGCAGCGGCTACATTTGATGAAGCAATCCTGCTGACCTTTGTCCGAAGTGGCGCTTTGAATGCCTCTTTAACCTCTGTGTACCCTGACAAAGAGGCTTTTGAGCGCTCTGCGCCCATTCGTAAAGAGCGGATGAAAGCACATAAAGATCTGATAACCGGTGTTTATGTAACCGAAGGGGCTGTTGCTTTGATGCATCTAAAAACTTAAGTAAAGATTGGAGCCTTGAAGCAAAACCAAGCATGCAATGAGGCTCAATCTTATTTTAACTCGTATTCTTGTAGAAGTCTGGTGCCGTCTAAACTAAACATATATATTTTCCTATACTTATCTATGACTATCAATTCCGTTGACGTACGGCTGATTGAAAGCACCTCAGTCTCTGGAGGCAAAGCAGTTATTTCAGGAAACATTGTACTTGATGCCTGCAACCGGATGACAAGCACTGTAAAGATCGCTATCAGACCAATAATCATTGTGGCTGTGAGCGTTGTGACCAGTCGCCTCAAAAACCGTAGGTTCGCTGGCTCAGGTGGATTTGCCGGAACCTCAGATTGATCTGCCATGACTGACGTCCTTTTTACAATTGGGGAAAACCCTCCGCCAAGACTTGATAAGGCTTTAGCGCGGAATGTTCCAGAGCGTGCGATAAGCCGGTCAAGACTGTCGCGGATGATAAGTGAGGGTGCTGTAGAGGTGAATGGTGTTGTGGCCACAGATCAAAAGGCCCGAGTAATAGAGGGCGATGAAATTATAGTCCACGTGCCTGAAGCTGTTGAAAGCCATATGCTGCCTGAA
>LAQD01000022.1:14520-21712 GCA_000981705.1 Rhodobacteraceae bacterium ASP10-04a | reverse complement strand
CAATTTTTGGACCATAGCGTTGATCGCCTTTATACGGCGATTTGTTTTGCTATTCCCTCCGCTGCTGATCCTCGCTTGATGGGGCTTGCAGGCACCAGCTTTGAGGCGGGTAATCAGCTCAAAATTATTACCCAATTGGCGCGGCACAAAACTGACCGGCAAAGGCAGGCTGTCGTACTGCAAAATGGCAAACACGCCGTGACCCGGGTGCGCGTGGTGCAGGAACTGTCTGGTGGGGCTGCGGCAGTAGTCGAGTGCAAATTGGAAACTGGGCGAACCCATCAAATCCGGGTACATATGTCCTATGTAGGCCATGCCTTGATTGGTGATCAAACCTATAGCCGCAGGCGTAAACTCGCAGGCCAGCATACTGAGCAAGTGGCAGCCTTTTCACGGCAGGCGCTGCACGCGGGTCTTTTGGGCTTCAAACACCCTTTGACTGGCCGTAATTTGCGTTTCACTGCCCCCTTGCCTAAGGACATGCAGGACCTAATCACTCTTTTGAGCTGATTGGAGCATTTCATTTCGATGATCTCTAAATAGGTAGAAGTGCGAATCAATGAAATTTGCCAATAGTTGGACATTATAGTAAATGTGTACTGCCCACTTGAAACTGGGTGCGCAGGTCCACATATCTATTCTAGAGCTTCAATCTGGGGGTTCAAGAAGGGAAACAACATGGCTAATTATGCAAATTTACCGGCGCCAACACCGGAAGGTGGATTGAACCGTTACATGCAAGATATTCGCAAATTTCCGATGCTTGAGCCAGAAGAGGAATATATGCTGGCTAAGGCTTGGGTCGAACGCCAAGATAGCGCGGCAGCGCATAAAATGGTGACCAGCCACCTACGTCTGGCTGCCAAAATAGCCATGGGCTATCGTGGCTATGGCTTACCACAGGCTGAGGTGGTGTCGGAAGCTAATGTTGGCTTGATGCAAGCGGTCAAAAAATTTGATCCTGAGAAGGGCTTCCGTCTCGCAACCTACGCCATGTGGTGGATCCGTGCCAGTATTCAAGAGTATGTACTGCGTTCTTGGTCTTTGGTGAAAATGGGTACAACCTCTGGACAAAAAAAATTATTTTTCAATCTTCGTAAAGCTAAAGCTAAAATAGGTGCCTATGACGAGGGGGATCTGCGGCCTGAGCAAATCACTAAAATAGCTACGGATTTGGGCGTGAAGGAAACTGAAGTAGTGTCGATGAACCGGCGTATGTCGGGTGGCGATGCCTCACTGAACGTGATGGTTGGCAGCGATGGCGACAGCTCCACCCAATGGCAAGATTGGCTACAAGATGACTCCGCCGATCAAGCCAGTGATTATGAGGAAAATGACGAAATAACGGTACGAAGTGAGATGTTGACCAAGGCTATGGATGTTCTCAATGACCGTGAAAAAGATATTATGATGCAACGGCGCTTGCAGGATCAGGCGATCACTTTGGAAAAACTGTCTGGTCAGTACAATGTCAGCCGCGAACGTATTCGCCAAATTGAAGTGCGGGCATTCGAAAAACTGCAAAACCGGATGCGTGAGCTTGCACTAGAAAAAGGTATGTTGCTCGAGGCCTGATCCCCTAGCCTTAGGCGCAACATCCCAGACCCTAATATTTCCTACTGGCAGAGTTATTTTTTCACGATAGAGTGGTTGTATCACCCTAAAAGAATTTTATGCGGCTCCGATACGTCAAGATATTTTTAGCGCGTTAAGATTTGTCCGAGGGTACAAGGCCCCCCCATTCACTTGTCTCAAGGCGCTATTTTGGCTGCAGTTGTCAGTAGATACTCTGACAAAGTCACTTCGTTCCAAGTCATGACGCCTGATTGCCGATCAATTTCTAGATCTGATACTCTAATACATGATACAGAAATTAATGCTCTGTACCTTCCACTGCCGTATCATTCGTATGCCGAGTAGACTTTGTGGACTGAGACCTCAGAGGTAGCCTCAATCCCTTGATCCAAAGTGAAAGACCTAGTCTTCCATCGCTTCTAATTCATCAATCATCGTGGAAATCATGCTCAGACCCTTGTCCCAGAAAGCAGGATCGCTGGCGTCCAAACCGAAGGGTTCCAAAAGCTCTTTGTGGTGTTTAGACCCACCAGCACGCAGCATATCAAAGTATTTTTCCTGAAAATATGGGTCGCCTTCCTCATATATTGCATAAAGTGCGTTCACTAGGCCGTCCCCAAAGGCATAGGCATATACGTAGAAGGGTGAATGCACAAAATGTGGAATATACGACCAGAAGGTCTCATAACCGTCCATAAACTCGAACACAGGCCCTAGGCTTTCGCCCTGTACACTCATCCAGATTTCGTTGATCTGATCTGGGGTCAACTCGCCTTCGGCGCGTGCTGCGTGCAGTTTGCACTCAAAATCATAAAATGCAATTTGGCGCACCACTGTATTGATCATATCCTCAACCTTACCCGCCAAAAGCACTTTGCGCTCTTGCTGAGTTTTTGCCTCGGACAGAAGCTTGCGGAAAGTTAGCATCTCGCCAAATACAGAGGCGGTTTCAGCCAGTGTTAGGGGGGTGGATGATAGGAGCTCTCCTTGATCTGCTGCCAAAACCTGATGCACTCCATGGCCCAATTCATGCGCTAAAGTCATTACATCGCGCGGTTTTCCAAGATAGTTTAGCATCACATAGGGATGCACTGTCGTGACAGTGGGGTGGGCAAAAGCACCAGGGGCTTTGCCGGGTTTGACGGCAGCATCAATCCAGCCTTTGGTGAAAAAAGGCTTGGCGATATCTGCCATTTCTGGAGAAAATTCCGCATAGGCTGATAGTACTATCTCTTGCGCTGTAGCCCAATCAACCAGCTTGTCATCTTCGATTGGTAGGGGTGCGTTGCGATCCCAAACTTGCATGGTCTCTAGCCCCATCCATTTTGCTTTTAAAGC
Organism: Rhodobacteraceae bacterium ASP10-04a; assembly: GCA_000981705.1. Taxonomy (GTDB): domain Bacteria; phylum Pseudomonadota; class Alphaproteobacteria; order Rhodobacterales; family Rhodobacteraceae; genus Planktomarina; species Planktomarina antarctica. The sequence goes on along the minus strand of LAQD01000022.1, from coordinate 18,799 downwards.
ATAATAGCGATGCGATAGCTTAGGATATGCGGCGACAACTGCATTGCGCAACGCCTCAACGACTTCTGCTTCCACATGGTTAGACAGGTGACGTCCAGTTTGTGGGGTAGGCATATTACGCCAGCGATCTTCAATTTCTTTGTCCTTTGCTAAAGTATTATGCACCCGGGCAAAAACGCTAGTGTTCTCTCGCAGAACCCGCGCAATTTCGCGTGCTGCCGTCTCGCGGATGTCACGGTCCTGCTCAGAAAGCTTATTGGCAGCCGCTTCAAGCGGTAGCTCTTCACCGTCAATGTAAAACACCAAGCCCGCGACGGTTTCGTCGAATAAGCGGTTCCAAGCTGAAGCTCCTATCACTGATTGATCATGCAGGAATTTTTCCAACTCATCAGACAACTGATAGGGTTTCATTGCTCGCATCCGGTCAAATACCGGTTTATAACGCGCCAGATCGTTACTTTGGTTGATCAAGCTTTTAAGAGATTTCTCATCTATTCTATTGAACTCCAACCCATAAAATACCAGCGGTGTTGTAATTTTTGTGAGCTGGTCTTGCATGTCGGACATAAATTTGGCGCGCCCAGTGTCAGACGTGACCTGATAATAACGCAGGCCAGCAAAGGACATTATCCGCCCAGCCACCACGTCAATCGCTTCATAGCGCTGGACGGCTTCAAGTAATCCAGATGCGTCCAATGAGGTAAGCTTACCTTCGTAATCATTAGAAAAGCTTTCACAAGCTGACCGCGTCCAGTCCAGGTCGCGTTGTAATTCTGGTGCATCCTCACCTGTGTACAGGTCGCTAAGGTCCCATTCCGGGAGATCACCAAATGCCCCACCGCTGTCAATATTGGCCTCAAATACGCGTTTGTTCTTCAGCATAGTACGATCCTTGTATGTCATTTGAGTAGCGGGCTATCGTTCTCAAAAAGTGCTTTTAAGCTCATCCCCGTCTGGCAGAGGTTTGCGAGCTATTCTTTATGTTTTCTATATTTACTTGTACTATTGTGAAAGGAAATTAAACAGTGGCATTCATTTTTAATTCTGCATGATGAGATGATCTGGTATGCTTAGAGGTGGTTAATGGTCTGGTAATATTTACTGGAGAATTTGCTCGTTGAAATCATTGTCACTTCGTGTTCCTTTTAGAAAAATGAATTTGTATTGGAGAGATCATGCGCATCAAAAATTTCAAAACTCGTATGGCCAACCGTGATTTGATGGCTGGGACTTTTATCAAAACTCCAGCGTATGAATTAATAGAGGTTTTGGCCACCAGTGACTTAGATTTTGTCTGTATCGATATGGAGCATAGTCCATTTGATCGCGGTCGCACAGATGCCTGTTTGGCAGTAGCCCGTGCCTTGGACTTCCCTGTCTTGGTACGGGTGACACACTTCTCTTCTGAGACCATTCTTCAGGTTCTGGACATGGGGGCTGTTGGTGTTGTGGCACCCCATATAGTGAATGCTTCACAGGCTGCTGATTTGGTAAGGCTGTCGCATTTTGGCAATGGTGGGCGCGGGTTTGCTGGTGCCACTCGCTGGGCAGGTTATGGTACGAAATCTATGGCGGAGGTGTTGGCACAGTCTGGTCGTGAAACTGTGGTGATCGCACAGATTGAGGAGCCTGAGGCCTTAAGAAATGTAGAGTCGATTGCCGCCACTGATGGTATTGATGGGTTATTTCTGGGCCCATCTGATATGAGCGTGTCGATGGGCTACTCGGATGCTAACTCGGAAGAGTTACTGGCTGCGTTAAAACGCACAGGTGACGCAGCTCTTGCATCTGGCAAAGCTTACATGACCTTTGTTGCTAACGCTACTAAGGCAGCGGATTGGGCGCAATACGGCCCACATATGTTTTTTGTTGGTTCGGAGCAGGGTTGGATGAAGGCTGGTGCAAACTTGGATGCGGCAGGGATTCACGGGATTGGCTGATGGCTATCGAAAAAGGCACAGGTCTCGGCGTAAAAGGCGTTTCGGACCTTGGGGCACTCCATCATGATTTCATGTTTGGCTCTCGGCACAAGCTTAAGCTGCGCTCCAGGCCAGCGGGTGATCCGGCTGTAGATGCGGCGCGGGTCAACGACGTCTTCTTCACTGCCTAAATGGCATATCATCGGGTAATCCGGCGACGGCAGGCTGTGCAGATGGCGCATTTCACGAAGGGCTTTATTCAACCATCGCAAGCTTGGACCGCCCAAGGCCCAATCTGGCATTGTGCGGAGTTGTTTCGCCATCATATCTAACATTTTTTTGTCATATGTGAGGTCATTGCTCTCAAAGGGTTCTGTTGCTGCATAAGCATCAGCTGAGGTTCCAGGTGCGCGCATATTAGTGGCAGATAAGGGATATGCGATTGTCGAAAGGCTCCAAGCTGCCAGCCGCAGGGCAGGCGGGTGAAATAAAATCCCCCACATAGGTGCACTGAAGCTGACCGCTTCCACTGATATGTTTTGCAAGAGCGCCCGAAGCGCAATACAACCTCCCATGGAATGAGCCACCAAATAATAGGGTTTGGGCAGATTTATAGCATCGGCTGTGTTCATCATGGCCTGCACGTCATATTGATAATCTGTGAAATTTATTACGTGTCCAATGCTGCGATCTGCTTGTAAGCGGTCTGATAAACCTTGGCCGCGCCAATCAACTGAAACTGTACTATAGCCCTGTTTTTCAAAGAACTGTGCAGCATCACCGTATTTTTCGATGTACTCCGTCCGGCCTGGAAATATCAGCACTGTGCCTTTGGTACCTGTATTCCAGACACCAATGCGGATCCGCACCCCATCTTGGGTCTTGACCCAATGCCCTGTCGCGCCAGTTGGCCCGCGCGCCAAGTCGTTATAAATTGGAGCGGAAGTAGGCATCAGTTAAGAGTACTAGCCAATTTCATCGCTACGCCCATATCACCATCAACTGAAAGTTTTCCGTTCATGAAAGCCGCTGTTGGGTTCTGGCTACCTTCCATTATCCCATGAAATACCTCAGGTGTGGCAGACAGGGTAACATCGGCCTCATCATCAGAAATTCTCACGCCATCGCTATCGATTATCACGGAGCCTTCACCGGTGATCGAGAATTTCGCAATACCATCAAAGTCGGCGCCAGTCAGTTTTTTACGGAGCGCCTTTAAGGCTTGCTCAAGAATGTCACTCATGGGGTTTCCTTGATCCAAAATTTTTTAGTTTGAAGGGCTGAAACCCCAAAAATTTGTGCTACAATACCCTTATGAATGGTATATCTTCAAAACTCAAATCTGTCGCAACGGCAACAGCAATCGTATTTGCGAGTGCAGGCACTTTGTGGGCCCAATCTTCAGATTTAGATTCATTATTTGATAGGTTACAAAGAGTAGAAGCCGTTGACGTAGCAGCCTTGGAAACAAAGATTATGTTGGTTTGGTCAAAAAGTGGCTCTGCCGCAATGGATTTTCTGCTTACTCGTGCTAAAATCGCCATTGAGTTGCAGGATTACAATATGGCTATGGTGCATCTCAATGCCCTGACAGATCATGCACCAGACTTTGCTGAAGGGTGGAACCTCAGTGCGGTGGCACTTTATAATATGAATAAGATCGGGCCAGCATTGGCCGCAATTGAACGCACCTTGACGCTTGAGCCAAGACACTTCAGGGCGATGGAGGGCTTGGTATTTATTTTAGAGGACCTTGGGATGTACAAATTTGCACTTGAAGTGGTGCATTTGATAGAGACTATACATCCTCACGCCGAGATTCTATCTACGGCGGGACACCGTCTTGACGCAAAAACCCAAGGGCAAGCCCTGTAACCCTTTAGGGGATTGGCCAATGGCCCCAAATAACCGTATTGTCGCCGTGCTAGGTCCTACGAATACTGGCAAGACCCATTATGCAATTGAACGTATGTTGGCGCACCGCTCAGGTGTGATTGGCCTGCCTCTTCGGCTATTGGCTCGCGAAGTTTATGATAAAATCGTGGCCTTGCGGGGACCTTCTACGGTGGCTTTGGTGACTGGTGAAGAGAGGATTGTACCGGTCCGGGCAAAATACTGGGTTTGTACGGTAGAGGCTATGCCAGATGGTATGGGTTGCGATTTTCTGGCGGTGGACGAGATTCAACTCTGTGCTGATCCAGAGCGAGGCCATGTTTTTACAGATAGGCTTTTGCGCGCGCGTGGATTGCATGAAACTCTGTTCTTAGGAGCGGAAACTATGCGTAAAGCTATAGCAGCGTTAGTTCCCACTGCTGATTTCATATATCGCGATCGGTTTTCTGAACTGAGCTACAGTGGCC
>LAQD01000022.1:10647-14416 GCA_000981705.1 Rhodobacteraceae bacterium ASP10-04a | reverse complement strand
GGCTTTGAGCCCTCGGACCCGCAATGCGCAGGTTGAGATGTACCAAAATGGTGATGTCGATTATTTAGTCGCCACCGATGCTATTGGCATGGGCCTAAACCTTGATGTGAACCACGTAGCATTTTCTGCCACAGCGAAGTTTGATGGCAACCGTATGCGGGCTTTAATGCCAAATGAGCTAGCACAGATCGCAGGCCGTGCCGGGCGGCATATGAACAACGGCACCTTTGGAGTGACGGGGGAGGCTAGTCCCTTGCTTGATGAAGTGGTTGAAGCGATCACCGAAAATCGCTTTCAACCTATATCTAAATTGTACTGGCGCAGTTCAAAGCTACAATTTGGCACCACCAAGGCACTTATTGCATCGCTGGAAACTCATACTGATAATGATTGGTTGACCCGGGTTCGCGAAAGCGATGATTTGGGCGCGTTGAAAACATTGGTAGAAGATGCTGAGGTGAAAGCGCGGGCGAGTGATGGCGCCTCTGTTACTCTACTTTGGGATGTATGCAGAATCCCTGATTTCCGTGGAATTTCTGGGCGTGAGCATGCGGACCTTCTGAGTGTTATTTACAACTATCTGCATGAAAAAGGCCAAATTCCGCAAGATTGGCTCGCACATCAAATAAATCGGATTGATAACAACCAAGGCGATATTGATGCATTGTCGAAAAGATTGGCCTATATTCGAACTTGGACCTATGTTGCACAGCGTAAAGATTGGGTTGATGATCATGACTATTGGCGTGACGCAACTCGCGCTGTAGAAGACCGCTTGTCGGACGCGCTCCATATCGCGCTGACCCAAAGATTTGTCGATCGGCGCACATCTATATTGATGCGGCGATTGAAACAGAAGGAGAGCCTCGTGGCTGACGTGAATAAAAATGGTGAAGTGACTGTTGAAGAGCAGTTTGTAGGACGGCTTGAGGGCTTTCAATTTCAACAAGATGCAAGTGCCTCACCTGATGAGGCTAAAACTTTGCGCAGTGCAAGTTTGCAGGCATTGGCCCCTGAGTTTCATTTGCGCGCTGACCGCATGTATAACGCGCCAGATACTGAAATTGACTTTACTGAGCAGGGTGGCCTGATGTGGGGTACATCAGCAGTAGGAAAATTAATATCAGGGCCAGATGCGCTTAAACCTCATGTGCAAGCCTTCGTCGATGTGGAAGCCGGACCGGAAGTCAGTGATAAAGTCACTCGTCGATTGCAGCATTTTATCGACCGTAAAATCACCACTCTGTTTGAACCTCTTTTGAATATGCAGCGTGATGAAACGCTCACCGGTATGGCCCGTGGTTTTGCGTTCCAAATGATCGAAGGTCTTGGTTTGTTAGATCGTACTGACGTGGGCGAAGACGTAAAGATACTGGATCAAGAAGCCCGTAGTTCCTTGCGTAAACATGGTATTAGATTCGGTCAGTTCACTGTGTTTATGCCGTTGCTGCTGAAACCTGCACCAACACGCCTACGCTTAATACTTTGGTCTTTGGCCTCTGGCTTACAGGAATTTCCCGAAGCGCCACCTCCTGGTTTGGTGACTGTTCCAACAGATGAAAAAGCGCCATCGGGCTATCATTTGAAATCTGGCTATCGTGCGGCAGGTGACCGGGCCTTGCGCGTTGATATGGCCGAACGTCTGGCGGATATGTTGCGGACGCAAAATACCCGTGGCGGATTTGAAGCTACGGCGGATATGTTGTCTATCACCGGTATGACTTTGGAGCAGTTCGCTAATTTGATGCAGGGGCTTGGTTATCGTTCAGAGAGAGCTGAACGGGTGAAGGTTAAGTCCGTCTCGGTTGTTGATGCTGTAGCCAATGAGGAAACAGTGACAGCTGCTGAAACTGAAACTGAAAATAAGCCATTAAGTGTTGAGAGTCTGCAAGAAGTAGCTCCTGAAATAGCGCTTACGCCTGAGGTCGAACTTGAGAAACTGGTTGAGATGGAAATCTTCTACACCTTTGCTTGGGGCGCACGTCGTCCAGAGCGTAAAGCTGATGCTCCAGGTAAAAATACTAAGCCACGTGGTAAGTCGCATCAAGACAAAGGAGCAAAAGGTAAGGGCAGCAAAAACCCACGTCACAACACTAAAGCTGAAAGTCCACAAGCCCGCCCACCGAAGCAAGAAAAGCCAATTGATCCTGATAATCCTTTCGCTGCTGCCTTAATGGGGTTCAACAAAAAGTGAGTGAAGCACAGCCTGGCTTGCGAATTGACAAATGGCTGTGGCAGGCCCGTTTTTTCAAAACGCGGAGTTTGGCTGCGAAGCTTGTACAATCCGGAAAACTTCGACTGAACGGTAATTCAATCTCTAAACCAGCTCGAAATGTCAGTCCTGGGGACGTGTTAACATTCCCTAAGATGCTAGAAACAAAAGTTATTGAGGTTCGTGATCTCGGCACTCGACGTGGTCCTGCTCCGGAAGCCCAAATGCTGTATCGCGACCTTGCTCCACCACAACAGAAAGCGTCATACTCAGCCAGCCCCAAAGGTGATCACAAGCCAACGGCTCAAGAGCGCCGAGCTTTAAAGAAATTTAAACATGATCTTGAAAATAACTAACCGAACACCAACTTGCTAAACATGTACGCTCCGTTTAAGTGGGCCCAAAAGCCAAAGGATAGTAGAATAATGACATATGTGGTCACAGACAATTGCATCGCCTGTAAATATACAGATTGCGTTGAAGTGTGCCCTGTAGATTGTTTCTATGAAGGCGAAAATATGTTGGTGATAAACCCTGAGGAATGCATAGACTGTGGCGTCTGCGAACCGGAATGCCCCGCGGATGCCATTCGCCCAGATACTGAGCCAGATATGGAGAAATGGGTAGATTTTAATCGAAAATTTTCAGAGGCTTGGCCTGTTATTATTACCAAAAAAGATCAGCTTTCTGATGCTGAAGCGCGTGATGGAGAGGAAGATAAATTAGAGAAATACTTCTCGGAAGTGGCTGGGACAGGTGGCTGAACTAGGCTGCTTTATTATCACCTCATTATCTGCTATGAAGATTTCCAAATGATAAGCTGTAGACCAACACACAGCGCCTAGCGCATCCACTTTAATATAATCTTTAGGCTGGCTCCTTAGAGCGAGTGGTTGTTTGCTTCGGCGCGAAAGGAAGAACATGAGTAAAAAGAAACTTGATTTTCGTATAGATGAATTTGTTGTGTATCCGGCACATGGTGTTGGAAAAGTTGTTGGTGTTGACGAACAAGAAGTTGCAGGCGTCACTCTAGAACTTTTTGTCGTTGCCTTTGAAAAAGATAAAATGACGTTGAGGGTTCCAACTTATAAAGCGATAGAAGTGGGTATGCGTCCGTTGGCAACGCCAGATGTGGTGGCCCACGCCATGGCAACCTTGCGTGGCAAAGCCAAGGTAAAACGGGCTATGTGGTCACGACGTGCTCAAGAATATGAACAAAAAATTAACTCTGGTGATTTGATTGCCATCGCAGAAGTTGTGCGTGATCTGCACAGAACTGATGACCAACGAGAGCAAAGCTATTCCGAACGACAGCTTTATGAAGCCGCTTTGGAACGTCTTACCCGTGAGATTGCGGTTGTGAATGGCTCGGAGGAGGTTGTGGCAGGCCAAGAAATTACCGCTGTCCTCATGGCAAGAATTGTTCCTGTCGCAACCTAGGGTTGTGATAAAAAATTCTCGATGATACCGCCAGAGCCAAAGGCTTTGGCGGTTTTTTTAAGCTATCGTAATTACACAGATCAAGGCAATTACTTCTGCTAGTTGTTGGGTGGCGCC
>LAQD01000022.1:10136-10458 GCA_000981705.1 Rhodobacteraceae bacterium ASP10-04a | reverse complement strand
CATGTCATAACAGGAACCATTACGGCGCGGGATATTGCCATAATACCGATAATTGGCCATAGGCTTTGGCTGATAAGCTGCTCATAAAGTGAAGCTTGAAGGCCCAGCAAACACACTAACCCAACAGCGCCATATACGCCAATGTGGCTATCTTTCATGATGTCCAGCCGCTGGGCTGGCGTCCACCCGCCCCAAAGTCCGTCCAAAAAATCTGCCATGCCATCATAATGCATCGCACCAGTGACAAAGGCGGTTGCCGCTATTATTGTAAACCCAATGGTGAGCGGGGGCAGTTGTACGGTCATGCCAATCCACGCCACAC
>LAQD01000022.1:1107-10073 GCA_000981705.1 Rhodobacteraceae bacterium ASP10-04a | reverse complement strand
GTAGCTCTGCTGACATCAATCCGTACTGGTAGGCGGCTTAAGAGCGCTACTGATGTAAGCACATCAGCCCATTGCGGGTGCCACGTGTCGCGATTAGACATTAAAGAGGGCCTTTCTTCTTATGTGCTTCTTTGGGTCTTGGGTAAACAAGGGTTCAACATCAATCAACGGATACTGTTAATAATGAATACTTTTTCTTCCTTGCTAGAGTTCCGCAGATTTATGGCTGACTTACCAAATGCTGATCAAGTGGCAAAAATGGCTGCTATAAATCGTAACTCTCAGCTGACCAAACCGCCTGGGGCATTGGGTGATCTAGAAGATTTAGCCATTTGGTATGCCAGTTGGGTTGGAAATAGCCGGCCAAGGCTTGTTGCCCCACAAGTAGTTATTTTTGCTGGAAATCATGGAGTTGCAGCAGCAGGTGTTTCCGCTTTTCCGCCTGAGGTTACGCAACAAATGGTATATAATTTTCAAGCTGGTGGCGCTGCTATCAATCAATTGTGCAAAGTATTTGATGTAAAAATGGATGTCGTGGCGTTGGATTTGGAAAAGCCCACACAAGATTTCACCCAAGGGCCTGCGATGCGGGAGGAGGAGCTCTTGGCAGCATTACAAACCGGCTGGCGTGCTGTTAATCCTGCATCCGACCTCTTGGTGGCTGGCGAAATGGGTATTGGCAACACTACCTCGGCAGCTGCAATAGCAGCGGCTCTTTATGGTGGTGGTGCTGAGGGCTGGGTCGGGCGTGGCACTGGTGTTGATGATGCAGGGCTGATGTTGAAGCGCTCGGTAGTAAACGCTGGTTTAGCACGCCATAAGGATGTCTTTGGTGATCCTTTGACGGTATTACAAGCTCTTGGAGGTCGCGAAATCGCGGCTATGGCCGGCGCCATTGCTGCGGCCCGTACACACCGAATTCCAGTTTTGTTGGATGGATTTATTTCTTCGGTTTCTGCGGCAATCCTCCAAGGGATGAATCCAACTGCTCTAGATCATACTCAGGCAGGGCATGTAAGTGCTGAATGGGCTCATGGGCAACTACTTAGCCATTTAGGTAAAAAACCGCTTCTATCACTTGGGTTGCGGCTCGGAGAAGGGTCAGGTGGCGCTATTGCTATTGGGGTTTTGAAAAGTGCTGTTGACTGTTTGTCAGGAATGGCAACATTCGCTGAAGCAGGTGTTTCAGATGCTTAAAACCTTTAATTGCGTGGCATGTCTAGGATAAATGAGCGGCCAGATATTGTATAAGTTAAGGCGGTCGTTCTAATATCCATGACGCGGCCTCCATTCAGACGATCACCCACTTTTAACTTTAGTATTTTACCATTGGCCAGTCTGACTAATGCGTTTAGGTTACGTTTGGGACCAGAAATTCCAATCAGGTTTATATCGCTTAAGTTTAGAACGTTTTTTACGGTTGCGGCCTTAGTAACTGATTTTTCACTACTGACTGTGTGGGATTGTAATTCCGATGGGAGAGCGCTCGCTTGCGCTGGAACTCGAGCTGCAATTTCGATGCTGCGAGGGCGCTTTTCGGGCCTTAGAGAGGTTGGTATCGGTAAGCTATTTGCAAACAAATCTACCCCTTGATTTTTTTGGGGTAGTACGGGGCGCATGATAGGTCTGAACAGGGCTAATTCATTTCGTGATATCTCACTCAGTGATACAGTTTTAAACTCTAGATTGGCAGTGGCCGGTCGTGCTTTTGGTCTTCCTTGTGATGATATTTCGAAATTTTCGGATATATCAAGAGGTGTGTTATTTACTTCTATCTGTAGTTCGAGGTTGGAGCCTGTATCCTGCTTTAATTCTGCCTGCGTTAGTAAGGATGTAGCATCCACTTCTGTAGCTGAACTGGTGGACAGGGTGCCAGATTCTGTTTGCATCAGATTCTGAAGATCTCGTATACTTGCTGTTTCGGCTTCTAGATTTAACGAGACATCGGTATTGGCCACAGCTATATTGGCAAGAGCAGGTACTGGCGGTACAGTCCCAACCTCAGTTTTAAAAGTTGTTTGTTCTGCTAAGCCGATTGGGTCTGAATCTAAAATGAATTTGCGCCCAACGATCAGATCGTTTGGCGCAATTTTTTCTACTGTCGTAGTTGGTATTATGACTTCAACCAATGTCGTGTCTGGGGGCAGTTCCTGTACTGTTATGGGGGTACTAAAAATCTGTGTAACATCTTGTGCTAAGTCTTCGTTAAGGCTTGTTGTCAGTTCGATTGCAGTTTGATTAGATCCAGCCTTTGCGATGATCTCTGTTTCAGTTTTACCCAAGCCAAACCATCGCGCCACTGTATCTGTACCTGCTGTGGCAGCCCAAGCAGCAACTGTAAGTATAAATATCAACAACAGTGTGGTCAGGATAACCCCTAAGTAGCGAGGTTTGCCCCCAACATCTGCCTGTATCGTACTAATGGGTATTGTAAGATTTATTGGTCTATCTGTTTCCATGTCTTTTCGTCGTAGAAATTTGGACATAAATGTCTGAAACTTGCCTGATTTGCGACTGACCAGTGGTCTCTCTGGTTCTTTTGGCCAGGATTCTGCGGTTTGGACTGTCGTATTTGAGAAAGACATCAGTTCTGGTGTAACAGTGGTGTCCAAGTGCGGTGCTTTCGTTGCCGAACCAATGAAAGGGGCCGTTACTGAAGGCTTAGTCTGGAGTGATGGTGAAGGCGGTGTCACACAACCACTGGGGCTGGCGACTGCTTGAGTTGGCTTGGATGCTGGGTGCGGTTTTACGGTTAACCCTGCTATTTTCTCTGGATTATCGGTAGTTGTTTTCAGAGGTGAAATAGGAAAATCAGGGGTAATTTTTATTAATTTTTCTGACTTTGGCGCTCTGTTATAGGGCTTCATGCGAAGAACAGGTCTGTCCCAAGGTCGTTCATCACATTTGAAAACTGCAAAATTATTATCCCAGATTCCACCAGGCAATGCCACAAATTCAACGGCTCTGAAGCCAAAGCTCTGTGCAAAAGATGCGGCTTCGTCTAGGTTATCTCGTAAGATGGCTGCAACTGCTGTGCCCTGAGTGCTATTGCACCAATCGAGGCATAAATCGACCACATCGTAAGGGGTCTGTCCGTCCATGGCGGCAAACACATCTGCGTGCGCCATATCTGATTTTTCTATACTTAGCGTTTTCAAGTGGTCTGGTGGCAGGGCAATCAAAACATCTACAGGAACTAAGTCCTCAGAGCACGCCAAGGCCTTCAAATGTGCTAAAGCATCAGCCAGTTTTGGATCATCTGGCTTTACCGCCCCTAAACGCACCCACGCTCCTGCCTCTGACCTCTGGTCGAGGGCGATGCTGTCTGTAGACAAATGCAGCAAGAACAAAGGTGACATCAAATTCCTCAGAAATGGTGTGGATCGACTGCGTTACTGCGTAAAAGTGACATATTGGGCTTTGTCGTGCAATGTTTATGCATGATAATAGTATTATTGGCGTCCGTGAATTAATTTATGTGGTATTCTCAATCAGCAAAGTGAAACTGTTTCTAAATTTATTTATGGAATTATTTTTAATTTTTAATAAGGACTATGGTCGATGCTTACACCTTTTCATTTAGCGATTAATGTCTTGGACTTAGATCAAACACGTATATTTTATAGAGATATACTTGGAGCCAAAGAAGGGCGTAGCAGTACTACTTGGGTAGACTTTAGCTTTTTTGGTCATCAGCTTTCGTTTCACCTTGGCCCAGTTTTAAAAACTGAAAATACTGGCTATGTGGGCAAAGATTTAGTGCCGATGCCACATTTTGGTATGGTGTTGACCTTACCAGAATGGCAGGCTCTGGCCAAGCGTTTGGAAATGGCTGAGATTTCTTTTGTGATCCCACCGTCAGTACGTTTTCAAGGCGAATCTGGCGAGCAATGGACCATGTTCTTTCGTGACCCCTCCGGAAACCCTATCGAGATAAAGGGTTTTTCCAATTTAGAACAAGTTTTTGCCAGCCACTAATGAGTGTTCCCGCAGTTCATTATTACTCATTTCCAGAAAAATTGGTTGTCTACTAAGTATAAAGAAATAATCTGCGCACATCACATTCTTAGAGCGACGGCGTGTGGCGCAGATTTCGGTAATTACGATGGGGGCACGGAGCACGAAACAACGTGAAGATGATAATAACCGAATATAATACGAATGCCAATAATTTGATCAAGCATATATTTAATATTGAAGCTCTCTTGAATTAGAATTTTGTTAGAGAATATGATGATATTAATCGAAAGCAAGCTCGCAAGTTGTTGGATAGATGAAGGATATATAATAAGAATAATGACCTAATAGGTTGGAGCTATTGAGTGGGAATAATGATGAGTGGGAATAATGAGCAATACCGTATTTCAAAATGTCACTGCGGTTTAGTAGAACTTCAATTAACGCTACCCAATGGGTTGGAAAAGCTTAGGCGGTGTAACTGCTCAATTTGTAGTAGAAGGAATGCGGTTGTTGCCTCAGTTGCAATCGAAAATTTAAAAGTAATGAAAGGCGAACGTGAGTTAAAGGAATACACATTTAATACCCACGCAGCGAAGCACTATTTTTGTTCAAATTGTGGTATCTACACTCATCACCAGAGGCGTTCGATGCCTTCAGAATATGGATTCAATATTGCTTGCGTTGAAGGTATAAGAATCGAAGAATTTTTACATATCGAATATTTAGATGGAAGAGGCAGTCATCCCAAAGATGTTTAATGAGAGTTACAAAATAGTTACAAGTGGGGAGTTCAAACCACCACTATTGTTTCATCACGTTTGGTGGGACGCAGAGGTGAGACAATTAGAAACCATCTCACCTTAAAGTAAAATATTCAGAGATGCTTAGATAAATGGTGGGCGACCCTGGAATCGAACCAGACGTGCGTCTCCGCGAGGGAGTTACAGTCCCCTGCCACACCTTGCGGCCTGTCGCCCACTTAAAACTGAGGCGATCACCTCTGCTTGGAAACGGTTACGACTTAGAAAATCGCGCGTCAACCCGAAAATCACCATTGATAGCTATAAGCAGAAATAACAGTCTGCCAGACTTGGAAATGATATTGTGCCTAAATAGATTTTGAGATGCTTTTTTTGTAACCATCTCATTTTGTACTAGATGCAGCCCATTCAAAGCCATCAAGATTAAAGTCTCTGTAATTAATTCCTAAAGTGTCTGGAGTTTTCTGAAGGGAGCAAAGGTGGGGGTTAGCCAATATTGTTACCATACCGATACGATATCACAATATGAATTAGTAATACTATAGTAGTTATTGCTACTTGGCTTATAAACGATGAAAAGCCTTTGACACGATACACATAAGCCATGCCAGTTGCACACCTTACTGGAAATACCTTGCGCTTTACCCATTAGCACTTGCATATGAACTCAGCGTCGGAGATTAAAAAATTATTATGAAAAAGCCCACATGGATCATTGAAAAAGAACGTGAAAAACGTGCTGCTGCTGCGGAAACTGTATGGCTTTTTGGCATACATGCGGTACGTGACGCACTTTTAAACTGCAATCGGGTTAAATTGCGGTTGATCGTGACTAAAAATGCCTTTGACCGCTTGGGTGAGGCCGTAGCTATAGGTGGTTTGGAGCCTGAAATTTCTGACCCGCGCAATTTCTCTGCGCCCATCGATCCGCAATCGGTACACCAAGGGGCTGCTATGGAGGTGAAGGCTCTAGATTGGGGGCCTTTGGTTGATGTGGCGGCCGTTCGTGAGGGGGAAGCCCCCGTGATCTTGCTCCTAGATCGGGTTACCGATCCTCACAATGTGGGTGCTATTTTACGATCTGCTGAAGTATTTGGTGCTGTGGCAGTTATTGCTCCGCATAGGCACTCCGCACCTGAAACTGGAGCCTTGGCCAAAACCGCTAGCGGTGCATTGGAACGGCAGCCCTATTTGCGGGTTCAAAATCTAGCTGACACAATGGAGCGTCTAAAGACTATGGGCTACTTTATTTTTGGGCTGGATGGCGAAGCGGAAGCTTCGCTAGATGAGACCTTAGGAAATCATGTGGGGCCAACTGCTTTGGTTCTGGGAGCTGAAGGGCCTGGTTTGCGCGATCGCACCAAGGATACCTGTGACGCTTTGGTAAAGATTACTGCTGCAGGTGGGTTCGGCTCGTTAAACGTGTCCAATGCGGCAGCAGTTGGGCTTTATGCCGTCACAAACCGCTAGGATTGGTACTGGTAAAACCCCTTCTAGCGTCGAGATTTTTCATCAATGCCAGAGATGCTGGAGCGACGTGACAGTTCGTCGATAACATCATTAAAAGCTATGTCGCGGGACGCCAGCATCACCATAAGATGATAAATTACGTCAGCAGCTTCCGACGTCAAAGCCTGTCGGTCGCCTTTCACAGCTTCGATAATGGCTTCAATGGCTTCTTCACCAAACTTCTCGGCGCATTTTTCAGGTCCTTTGGCCAAGAGTTTTGCGGTCCAACTGCTGCTGGGGTCCGCTGATTTGCGTGCGATGATAGTCTGTTCAAGTGTTTGCAGTGTCATGACATCCTCATAGGAATACCAGCCTCGGCCATATAGGTTTTGGCTTCTTGAATTGTGAAGTCTCCAAAGTGGAAAATCGAGGCGGCTAGCACTGCGCTCGCTCCTCCCATTGTCACGCCTTCCACCAAGTGGTCCAAAGTACCAACACCGCCGGAGGCGATTACGGGGACGGAGACTGCGTCAGAGATTGCGCGGGTTAGGGGCAAGTTGAACCCGGCACGTGTGCCATCCCTGTCCATGGAAGTGAGGAGAATTTCGCCCGCTCCCTTCGCAACTACAGTTCGGGCAAAATCAATAGCATCGATGCCAGTTGCTCGTCTACCACCATGTGTAAAAATCTCCCATTTTCCAGGAGCCACCGTTTTGGCATCAATTGCAACGACAATGCATTGGCTACCAAAACGATTGGCTGATTGTGCGATCACGTTAGGGTCTGCTACTGCTGCTGAATTGAAACTGACTTTATCGGCGCCTGCCAGCAGTAGGTTGCGTACATCTGCAGGGCTGCGCACGCCGCCGCCAACGGTTAGAGGCATGAAGCATTGCTCTGCGGTGCGGCGTGCCAGATCGAACAGGGTGCCACGGTTTTCTTGGGTAGCTTTTATGTCCAGAAAGCACAGCTCATCAGCGCCAGCTGCGTCGTAGGCCCGTGCCGCTTCTACTGGGTCACCAGCGTCTACAAAATCCACAAAGCTTACCCCTTTGACTACTCGGCCATCAGCAACATCCAAACATGGGATTATACGTGTTTTTAGCATTGGTGAGTTACCTGTGAAGTAGCTTTAAAAGTCATTTTAACGCCGCCAATGCGTCTGCCAAGTCTATTGCACCATCATAAAGTGCACGGCCTGAAATAGCGCCCGAAATTATGCCGCTGGCTTTCAAATCATGAAGATCCTGCATGGATGAAACACCGCCAGAGGCTATCACGGGGATATTCACGGTCTGGGCAAGTGCTTCCGTAGCGGCAATATTTGGACCGCTCATTGCACCATCTCGATTTATATCGGTGTAGATAATCGCAGCGATTCCATCATCTTCAAATTGTTTGGCTAAATCTGTGACCATAATATCTGTTTTTGTAGCCCAGCCTCGGGTGGCGACCCGGCCTTCGCGCGCATCCAAACCCACGGCGATTTTACCTGGGAATAACCGTGCAGCTTCACGAACAAGGGCTGGATTTTCTACCGCTACCGTTCCCAAAATGACCCGTGATAATCCGCGATCCACCCACGCCTCGATTGTAGCCATATCTCGAATCCCTCCACCAAGCTGGCAAGGAACTGACACGCTTGCGAGAATTTCATTAACGGTATTTCCATTGACTGGAGCACCGGCGAAGGCTCCATTTAGGTCGACCAGATGAATCCATTCACAACCTGCTTTCTCAAAAGCTAAGGCTTGACTGGCGGGGTGATCATGGAAAACGGTAGCTTTGTCCATCTCACCCTTATAAAGGCGCACCGCCTGTCCATCTTTGAGGTCAATTGCAGGGTATAGGATCATATGAGCCTCATTTTAACTTAATTTACGCGATCCTATGCCATGCTTCGACGCAAGATGCAAAGTGGCCTTAACTCAAGCTGAATTAAAAAGATCACTATAGAGCTGTCAACTAATGTTAAATCTTATAACCCCATTAAAGGTGATGTCTGAAAGGACGATTAACAACTCCTGAAGACTTGGCTATTAGGTTAATGCGGTAATAGGCAAAGGTCTGGTTTTTGATGTATGAAAACCAAATCTAGGGGGTCGATATATCTAGATTGAAGTCACGCAATGTGAGCGAACCTCTCCGGTGAAGACAAATTTGTAATCGGCAAAGACAATTGAACCAGAACTTAGGGTTTAGGCTCCGAAAAACGATACCTCTAAGACAATCCTGAAAGGTGGTACTATTGATAAGATAAATTGCGATAATTCTATTGTATTCTGGTGCGTACCTGGACCCAACTTACGTAATTATGGTCGCCAGTTTAGGAAGTTTGAAATCAGCTGGAGCCCATTTCGCTGGCTTTTTTCTGGATGAAACTGAGTGCCTATGCAGTTACCACTACTGACAATCGCTGTAATCTCTCCGGCATAATCTACATGGGCCAAGCGTTGCGCAGCCTGTTCTACTTCAAATTGGTAGGAATGGACAAAATATACATGATCACCAGTTTTTAGTCCTGCAAGCACTGGGTGATCGCCCGTTATAACAAGATCGTTCCAGCCCATATGTGGAATTTTAAGTTTTGGATTTGTAGGTTTAATGGGGCGAATATTGCCGTCCACCCAATTCAGTCCCGTCGTAGTTTCATATTCATGGCCAAATCTTGCCATCATCTGCATACCAACGCAAATGCCCAAGAATGGCTTACCTTGGACCTCTACAGCCTCCAATAAAGCTTCAAAGAGTCCATTTTTAGCAGACAGCGCCGCTTTGCAAGCTGGAAAAGCACCG
>LAQD01000022.1:0-1052 GCA_000981705.1 Rhodobacteraceae bacterium ASP10-04a | reverse complement strand
TTCATTTGAAAGATCACTGGCCATACTCTCAAAAGCTTTTTGTGCTGAATGTAGGTTGCCGCTGTCGTAGTCTATGAGGGCTGTGAGCATGAAATTAGAGTGTGCCTTTAGTAGAGGGGATTGCATCAGATTTACGCGGATCAGTTTCCAACGCGTCGCGCAGCGCCCGAGCTACAGATTTGAAGGCGGCTTCGGCTATATGGTGGCTATTTAGGCCGTGAAGTTGGTCCACGTGCAGTGTAATGCCACCATGTGTTGATAAGGCTTGGAAAAACTCGCGTACCAACTCGGTATCAAAGCTACCAATTTTTTGAGTTGGAAAAATAACGTTCCAAATAAGGAAGGGTCGTCCGGACAGGTCCAGTGCACATCTTATCAGAGCGTCGTCCATTGCTAGAAGGCAATTGCCATAGCGACGGATACCGCGCTTGTCGCCAATAGCTTGGCTTAAAGCTCTGCCTAGGGCAATTCCCACATCTTCCACAGTGTGGTGGTCATCAATGTGCAAATCACCGTCGCAACGTACTGTTATATCCATCAACGAGTGGCGGGCCAATTGATCAAGCATGTGATTAAAAAAACCAATATCGGTTTTGTTATCGTATTTGCCAGTTCCGTCAAGATTTAGATCCACAGAGATTTTTGTCTCTGCCGTGTTGCGTGTAATTTGGCTTTTGCGCATGTGGTGCCCCTTTCGTTCGTGGCCTTATAGTTGAGTGTTGCGCTATTGAGAAGAGGGAACCGAGGTCGCGCAACAAAGAGAATGCATTATACAGAGTGATATCTGCCTTCTTGGCCGTAGAAAAATAATGCTAGGTATTCCAAGAATAAGACTTAAAAGACTGTCTTAAAAAATTACGCCCAAGTAGATAAGGATCAGTCATCCAAAGCGAAACCACTATTCGTTTAGCTTAGCTGCAACCACCAAACCCCTCGCTTCAGCAGTATATGCAGGCCTCGTCTTCAAGCCTTAAATAATACGAGGACAAGAATAATGCTGAGTAAGGTCAGTGGAAACATATCTTGAGAAGTAATAATGGTACTGTCAGAGA
>LAQD01000021.1:116511-122443 GCA_000981705.1 Rhodobacteraceae bacterium ASP10-04a | reverse complement strand
GGTGCGGCAGCGCGAGGATCACCTTGATCCATCATCCAAGCCGCTTTCAAACACAGTAGGCGGGCCATCTCGATTTCCATGCGCGCATCCGCGATAATATCAAAATTAGCACCAAGATGCGCTAAGTTTTTGCCAAAAGCCGTACGACTCAGGCTACGTTTACACATCAGCTCCAAAGCCGCTTCAGCCTGCCCAATGGCGCGCATGCAATGGTGGATGCGTCCTGGGCCAAGCCGGCCTTGCGCGATCTCAAAGCCACGTTCTTCGCCCAACAAAAGATTTTCAGCAGGTACCCGTACATTTGTAAACCGTAGGTGATAATGCCCGTGCGGCGCGTCATCATGCCCATATATCTGCATTGGTCGTAACTTTTCTATGCCACTCGTTGCTGCATCTACAACGATCATTGAGTGGCGTTTGTGTTTTGGCGCATCGTCATTACCAGTTTTTACCATGACGATATAGACCGCACAGCGCGGATCACCAGCGCCACTGGCCCACCACTTCTCACCATTCAGTATATACTCATCGCCATCTCGCACGCAGGTTAGGCTCAGGTTGGTGGCGTCAGACGAGGCCACATCAGGTTCAGTCATCACATAAGCTGAGCGAACTTCTCCCGCCAGCAACGGCGCTAACCAGCGCACTTTCATTTCTTCTGTACCGTAGCGCTCAAACACTTCCATATTTCCAGTATCTGGGGCCGAACAATTAAACACCTCCGCAGCCAAGGGCGACTTGCCCAGTTCTTCGGCCATGTAGGCATATTCAACAGTGGTCAGTCCAAAGCCTTTATCGCTGCCTGTGAGCCAAAAATTCCAAAGACCTTCAGCGCGGACTTTATTTTTCAGGGTATTCATGATTTCCATTTGGCGATCAGTAAAAGTCCAGCGGTCGCCTTGGGCTACCTCCGCATGGTATTCATACTCCATTGGCATAATATCTTTACGGATTATCTCCGAAACCCGGTCACGGAGCTTCTCGACTCGCTCTGAAAGCCCAAGATTCATTTCCATATTTATACCCTCAATTTAACTTAATTATTTTGCCCTTTACAGCCGTCCCTTTCATGAAACATACTCATCAGTATGTTGTCAATGGAAGCAGGAAAATGTCTAATCTAGAAAATGCATATGCCGCACAATCTCTCTTGATTGGCAAGCTGCTGGGCACCAGCCCTTGGCTCCTGATTGATCAAACCCGCATTGACGCCTTCGCACAAACCACGGAAGATCCGCAGTTCATTCACGTCAATGCCGAACGCGCCAAAGCAGAAACACCATTTAGTGGGACCATAGCCCATGGGTTTTTAACGCTGTCGATGGCCAGTCGCATGATGAAAGATACCGTTGCAACCTTTCAGGGGCAAGTGATGACTCTCAACGCAGGCTTTGACAAACTACGATTTTTAACCCCAGTAGTTAGCGGTAATAAAATTCGTGGAATATTTGAACTGAAAGATCTTAAACAAACTTCCACAACTCGGCTGCGGATGGTCACGAAACTTACCATCGAAATTGAAGGTAGCACCAAACCTGCCCTTGTCACTGACTGGATCAATGTCGCAGTCTTCTCAGAATTGGAGTGAAACCCATGGGTAAAAAAAGCTCATGAACAAGTCATTGCATGAATATGATCCGGCAGTGCTATCGACTTACTTAGAGAAGCATATTACTGGTTTTTCGGGGCTAGCAAACATTACAAGGTTTTCTGATGGGCAGTCCAATCCCACCTATAAACTCTCAGACAAGTCTGGATCCAACTATGTTCTGCGGGCTAAGCCCCCGGGGAATTTGTTGAAGTCTGCTCATGCAGTAGACCGTGAATTTCGGGTAATGACAGCACTGGCCAAAACTGCCGTCCCTGTACCTAAAATGTTACACCTATCTGATGATAAAAGCCCAATGGGCACACAGTTTTTAGTAATGGAATATCTCTCTGGAACCGTATTTTGGGATCCAGCCCTACCCGCGAAGTCCAACAGTTTTCGCACCAAAGCTTATAGCAAACTTGTTGAAACTCTTGCTACTTTGCACGACGTGGACCCTCAACTGGTTAACCTTGGTGACTTTGGCCGGCCTGGAAACTACTTTGGTCGCCAAGTGTCCCGTTGGACCAGCCAGTATCGCGCAGCACAAACACAAGTCCGGCCCGACATGGATTGGACCATCGATTGGCTGTCGCGTAACTTGGTGGAAGATGATGGACAAGTATCTATTGTGCACGGTGACTATCGCTTAGACAATGTTATGTTCGATCCACAAAGCCCCAAGATGATTGCAGTGTTGGATTGGGAGCTGTCAACCCTAGGCCATCCCTTTGCAGATTTAGCCTACCAATGCATGGGACTTAGATTGCCGCAGGACTCATTGATCAAAGGCTTGGATACCATTGACCGAGAAGCAAAGGGCATCCCAGACGAAGCCGAATATGTCGCGCAATATTGTGCCTTACGGGGTATTGGCTCCCCCAAAAATTGGACTTTTTATATGGTATTTTCCTTCTTTCGGTTAGCTGCCATTCTTGAGGGAGTTCTCTACCGTGCCCAGTCCGGAAATGCATCCAACCCTAAGGGGATGGGAGCCATGCAATTGGCCATCACTACGCTGGCCCAAACCGCAAAAGCTACCGCACAAGAGACAAGAAGATGATCAGCATAGCTAACACCACCAAACTAAAGATATTGGACGCGGCGGCTACCGCCTTTGCAACCCATGGCGTGGATCAAACCTCACTGGACGATATCGCCCGCGCATTGGGCGCTACAAAGGGGAAAATATACCATCACTTTGGCTCTAAAGGTGAATTGGTGTGTGCTATCCGCAAACACTCAGTACAGCTCACCCTAGACCGCGTACATCCTTATTTTGCAGCTGAAGCCCCCCCTCATGAAAAATTCCATGCAATGGCTAAAGCCCATGCAACCGCAATGATTTCCGAGCTGGCCTATCACCGGGTGGTTGTGGAAGAAATGCGGGGCTCTGGAACCGGTACCATTACAGACAACGAGCACAATCTGCGTTTAGAAATAACCGTGCTACAATCAAAATATGAAGATATGTTCCGTAGCGTTTTGGCCTCTGGCATCGCTGCGGGTCAGTTTCGAGATCAGGATCTTTCGGTCACGGTGCGCAGCTTTCTTATGATGCTGCATGCTCCAATCTATTGGTATCAGCCGCGTGGGCCGCAAAACAGCCACTCCATAGCAATGCAATTGGCAGATATGGCCTTAGGCGCGGTCCTGGTAACCCATGTCAAGAAATCCGTTACGGCGATCGTGCAATGAAATCTTGATTTACCTGCAAGCCTTGCTCTAGAGTTTTAGAGCTTGGCTCAACCTCTGAGGAATACCTAAATGTCTGAATCTGTGACCCTTTCAAAGTCTGGAACTATCGCGGTAGTTGAGATCAACAATCCACCCGTCAACGCCTTAGGTCATGCGGTACGTAAAGGTTTATTAGACAAAGTTAAGAAAGCCGAAGCCGATACTGAAGTAACAGCAATTGTGATCATAGGTGCAGGGCGTACCTTCCCTGCGGGAGCTGACATTAAGGAATTTGGTGTGTCGATGCAAGATCCACATTTGCCTAACGTGATTGACCACATTGAAAGCTCCACTAAGCCCGTTATTGCAGCACTGCATGGGACGGCTCTCGGGGGCGGCTTCGAAATCGCTCTCGGTAGCCATTACAGGATAGCGCTGTCAGATGCCCGTGTGGGCTTGCCAGAGATTCACCTAGGGCTGATCCCCGGCGCCGGCGGCACCCAACGTTTACCACGGTTATGTGGGGCACATATGGCGCTTGATATTATGTTGAAAGGCACTCCAATCAGCGCCCAAGCTGCCCATACCGCTGGTTTGATTGATCGTTTGGTAGAGGAAAATCTTTTAGGTGCAGCCCTTACCTTTGCAGCTGAGCTGACCCAAACCCGAAGATCACGCGAGGAGACCCGCGGATTAGACGACAAACCCGCTTTCCGGGCAGCCTTAAGCACAGCTGAAAAGATGGTAAATACGCGTATGCGTGGGCAGATGGCCCCATTAAAAATTATTGCATGCGTTTCAGCGGCCTTAGAAAAGCCTTTTTCTGAGGGCCGTGCATTTGAGCGTAAGTGTTTTTTTGACTGCCTAGCCTCCGAACAATCCAAGGGCATGATTCACGCATTTTTTGCGGAGCGCGCCAGCGCTAAAATTCCAGAAGCCAGCCGTGCAAAACCCCGGCCACTGAACAGCCTAGGTGTCGTGGGCGGCGGCACTATGGGAGCAGGAATAACAGTTGCAGCGCTCAACAGTGGCTTGCCTGTGATAATGATCGAGCGCGACGCTGAAAGCTTGGAACGCGGCAGATGCAATGTAGAAAAAGTTTATGACCGCCTACTCGCAAAAGATCGGATCACCGCCGATCATAAAGCGTCGACTATGGCTCTTTACAAGGGCTCCACAGACTATGCAGATTTGTCTGATGTGGATATGGTGATCGAAGCAGTCTTTGAACGCCTTGACGTTAAACGCGGCGTATTCGAAGAGCTGGATAAGGTGATGAAGCCAAGCGCGGTTTTGGCCTCCAACACAAGCTATATCGACATTAATCACATCTCAAGCGCAACCACGCGTGCGGATCAAGTGCTCGGCCTGCATTTTTTTAGCCCAGCCAATATTATGAAACTGCTTGAAATAGTGGTGCCCAAGGGTGTTGCTGATGATGTTGTGGCCACCGGCTTTGCCTTAGGCAAACGCCTAGGAAAGGTTCCAGTACGAGCAGGAAATTCCATGGGCTTCATTGGCAACCGAATTCTTGGGAAATACGGCATGTGCGCGGCTCACATGATGGAAGACGGCGCAACACCATATGAAATAGACGCAGCTATCTATAACTTTGGCTACCCCATGGGCATCCATGCCATGTATGACTTGGCCGGGCTCGATATTGGCTGGGACAACCGCAAGGCTGCTGCAGCCACCCAAGACCCATCCAAACGCGACGTCCATATCGCAGACCGAATTTGTGAACGTGGCTGGTTTGGCCAAAAAACTGGACGGGGATTTTATCTTTATCCAGATGGTACAAGAATTGGTACCGCTAACCCAGAGGTCTTAGCGATCATCGAGGGTGAGCGCCTAAAAAAAGGTATCATACCCCGCACCTTTTCTGCTGATGAAATCATAGAGCGCTACATCGCGGCCATGGTGAATGAAGGCTGCGAGGTTTTGCTCGAAGGCGTAGCCTTGAAGCCATCGGACATCGATGTCACATTTGTATTTGGTTATGGGTTCCCCAGGTTCCGGGGCGGGCCAATGAAATACGCAGATATGTATGGTTTGGGTAAGATGTTAGACAACATAAGACGCTATCAAAAAGAAGACCCTGTTTTTTGGAAACCATCTCTCTTGTTGGTGGATTTAGTAGATACCGGAAAAACATTCGACGATTTAAATAAAGGATAGCCTGATGGATCTCAATTTTACAGCCAAAGACCTCGCCTTTCGCAAAGAAGTCATTGATTTTCTGAAAGAAGAATTGCCAAAGGACGTAGCAACATTGGTGAAAGCGGACATTGCTGTAAGTAAAGAAGATACCGAGTTTTGGCACATGACCCTGCACAAACGCGGATGGCTAACCTATAGCTGGCCTGCGGCCTTTGGTGGCGCTGGTTGGGACCCTGTCCAGCAATTCATTTTTGAGGAAGAATGTGCAGCAGCGGGCGCTCCACGCATTTTGCCCTTCGGTCTAAAAATGCTTGCACCGGTATTGATGACCTTTGGCTCGAAAGAGCAGCAGGATCATTGGTTGCCGCGTATGTGTGACGGCTCTGATTGGTGGTGCCAAGGCTATTCCGAACCCGGATCAGGCTCCGATTTAGCAAGCTTGAAAACTACAGCAGTGAAAGATGGTGACGACTATATCATTAACGGCCAGAAAACTTGGACTAC
>LAQD01000021.1:99527-116420 GCA_000981705.1 Rhodobacteraceae bacterium ASP10-04a | reverse complement strand
TATGCGACCGATCCGCACCCTTGAGGGGGGCCATGAGGTCAACGAGGTATTTTTTACTGACGTGCGGGTGCCTGCTTCTAATCTAGTCGGTGAAGAGAATAAGGGCTGGACCTATGCTAAATATTTACTTGCCCACGAGCGCAACGGTATCGCTAATGTTGGCATTTCGAACCAAAAACTATCACGTTTAAAACGATTATCTCTAACACAAAAGCGCTCAGGCAAACCCTTGGCCGAAGATCCACTCTTTGCTGTACGGCTTGCTCGGCTTGAAATTGAGCTGCGGAACCTAGAAACTACAAACTTACGGGTGTTGGACGGATTTTCAAAAGGGGCCGGACCCGGGCCTGAGAGCTCCATGCTTAAAATTATTGGTTCAGAGCTGGAGCAAAACTTCGATGATCTAACCCGACGCGCACTTGGCCGCCATGCGCAAGCCCATACGCCAGAAGTCTTTGAGCCAGGTTATAACGGGCCTCAGGTGGCACCAAAAAATATGGCAAACCAATCAGCAGCCTATTTTAATAAGCGCAAGGTATCGATCTATGGCGGTTCAAACGAAATTCAAAAGAATATTATTACCAAAATGATACTGGAGCTCTAATAACATGGATTTTCAACCCACCGAAGAGCGCCGCATGCTCGCCGATATGGTAGCTAAATTTGTCCAAAATGATTACCCTATGAAAGCAAGATTAGATGCCGGAGCTACTGATTTAGGCTATAGTCCCAGAGCATACATGCAGATGGCTGAGCTTGGCTTGATTGGTGCTATGTTTGACGAAGATATCGGTGGGTTTGGCGGAGCGGGTTTTGACATAGCCACACTATTTACTGAGCTTGGCAAGGGTTTGGTCAACGAGCCACTCAGTGATACCGCTTTAGCAAGTGGCTTCATCCTTGCAAAAACTGGTCATTTAGGTTTGGTGGAACAGATAATCTCCGGCAAAGAACGTGTTGCGCTTGCTTTGATCGAGAACGGTGCAGATTATGATTGGACTATGCCAGAGACCTTGGCAACACTTCTGGATGGCGCTTGGCAATTGACCGGAAGCAAAACTAGCGTAAAATTTGCTTATGGCGTGGATGCAGTGATCGTTAGCGCCAGAACCAGCACGTCAGATGGAATTTCCCTGTTCTTAATAAACGCGAGCGCGACAGGGATGGCGCAGCACCAGTTCCAAACGGTCGATGGAGGCAGCGCTTGCGATATCGAACTAAACCGCACACCTGCCATTTTATTAGGCCTTGAGGGCTGCTCTTATGAGACCCTAGACGCCGCCGCGGCACGTAGTACGCTAGCAATCTGCGCGGAGGCTTTAGGAATTATGGATAGTATTAAAACTATGACCGTCGACTATCTGCGTACCCGCCAGCAATTTGGCACAGTTCTAGGAAAGTTTCAGGCCCTGCAACACAGGACGGCCCAAATGTTACTAGAAATTGAACAAGCAAAATCAGCTGTAACCAATGCTGCTAAAGACTTGGATGCCCCAACCGACGAGCGTAATCGTGCTATCTCTGCTGCGAAATACTCTATTGGCCGGATTGGCTGTTATGTGGCAGAAGAGGCTATCCAACTGCATGGAGGTATTGGGATGACTTGGGAATATGACCTCGGGCATTTTGCAAAAAGGCTTGTGATGATTGATCATGAATGGGGAGATCAGGATCATCACCTGATGCGTTATGCGCAAAGTTAGAAAGCCTTAGCAACACTTTGGGTGCTCATCTTTACAAACCTGATCCTGTCCTATCTAGCAGAGCATATTGTTGAATTACCACGTTCCTAATAGGCAGTAATACGGGTGGAGTATGCCCTCACCCATATTACTGCCATTAATCATTAGACAATCAAAATTGTTGAGCCTGTGGTCGCACGACCCTCAAGCGCGTCATGCGCGAGCCTCACATCAGCCAATGAAAATTCTTGCCCAATCACAATCTCGACTTCTCCAGAAGTGACTTTAGAAAACAAGTGGCGTGCCATTTCTTGGCAGTGCTCATGATTACCAATATGAGTAAACAATGTGGGCCGGGTGATTTTTAAAGAACCCTTCGCCCCTAGTTGTGCAAGGTTGAACGGTGGCACTGGACCGGAGGCATTACCAAATGTGATCAACATCCCCAAAGGTTTAAGACTATTGAGAGATCCTTCAAATGTGGAAGCGCCAACCGAATCCATTACCACGTCAACACCCTTACCACCGGTTAATTCTTTTACTTTTACTTCAAAGTTCTCAATATTATAATTGATACAATGAGTAGCGCCATAATCCAAAGCAAGCTTGCATTTTTCGTCTGTGCCAGCGGTACCAATCAACGTTATACCCTCAGATTTAGCCCATTGGCAGGCAATTAAACCGACACCACCCGCAGCGGCATGAAACAAAACAGTGTCCCCTGCCTGCAAAGGCGTCGTCCGATGGAACAGATATTGTACGGTCATTCCCTGCAACATCATCGCCGCACCCTGCTCGAAGCTGATACCATCTGGTAAAAGGCAAACCTGCGCTGCGGGCATAACGCGCCGCTCGCAATAGGAGCCCGGCGGCATTGACGCATAAGCAGCTCGGTCACCAACTTTAAGATGCGTAACCCCTTCACCCACGGCCTCAATAACGCCAGCACCCTCCATGCCTAAGGCCTGCGGAAGGTTTAGTGGATAGAGTCCGGTACGCTGGTAAACGTCAATAAAGTTCAAGCCACAGGCTTTATGAGCAATGCGGACCTGCCCTCTAGCTGGGTCTCCCACCGGAATATCCACTATTTCTAGCTGATCAGATCCACCAAATTCTTTGATTACAACGGTCTTAGTCATTACGCTCTCCCTGATTTAATAGTAAGTTTAGAGCATCAGGAAGGTTTAACAATAATAATAATATGACGGGTCGTTCTATCATCACGAGAGGCCCCACGGGCACAAATTATATTTAACAGTGCATTTGTGGGCACACGAGCTCTCGAGCAGCTAAAACCTATTTTATGCATAAAATGTGAGCACAATTTGGTGTATTAAGACAGTAAACTACAAACTTTTTGTGAGTGCCTCATTGATTAGATCGTTTGGCATAAAGCGTTCGGTTATCGGCTGGTCATAATAAAATTTACACAATAGATTTGTATTATGTTTACCTTTGCATTCGCAATTATTTTAATGTTGGTGACTCCCGGTCCTGGCGTGCTATCTGCGGCGGGAGTTGCTGCTGGATTTGGAGCCCGGGCGGGGCTACGATATGTCACTGGACTGTGCCTCGGACAAGCGCTGGTCTTTGCGGCCGTGGCGGCGGGACTTTCGACATTCGTTATGGCCACACCCTGGCTTCAGCTCACCCTGATGTTGTTATCATTTTGTTATTTACTTTATCTAGCCGCTCGCATTTCACTTGCAGGATCCAAAATTGCGTTCATCCAAGCCACACACGCGCCAGGGCTTAGGGCAGGTTTGTTACTACAACCAATCAATCCGAAAGCCTATGCCGTACTCACAGCCCTGATTACCAGCTTTCCACTTTACCCTGAGAACTATTGGATCGAAGTAGCCATAAAATTTGTAATCTTGAATATTATCTGGATTCCTATTCATGTGCTATGGGTGTATTTTGGACTATCACTTAAGCGGCTCGATCTATCACCAAAAATGCAGCAGGGGATTAATGTCACCATGGGTATATCAATGCTACTTGTAGTAGCCCTAGCCAGTTGGGCTACGTTTTAATCTGCCGAGACTCGAAACATACGCTCTACAAACCGGCGCCGTGCCAACGGTAATGCACGGTCCCCTAAGGATGGAGCTAGCCACTTTTCCAAGAAGTGCCCAGTAGTCCTCAACCCTTCAGCGACCTCACCGTTATCCGCTATACTATCCCCAATCATGCAAGGCACCAAAGGCAAAAGCTGAGTTTTCCAACGTCCGGTATGGTGCCTGGCCACAGCACGACCCGACTTTGGCGAGACATAGGCCAAATCCTCTGTGGTGCCAGACACAGCACAGCTTGTCAGATCCAAACCAAAGCCTAGCACCTCCAACAGCTGAATTTCCCAATGTAAATAAGCCAATGGCCAAGCCTCAGTAGCGCACATTAGATCGAGCAAACTGACCGATGATTTATACAGTAGGGGATAAATTTCACGTTCAGGCAGAGAAAAGCTGAGCAAGCCTACAGCCGAGGTAAGGCCCGCAAGAGCCAAAGGATCCGCCATTACCTGAGCAGCTCGGCTGCGCAGCGGCTCGGCGTTAAAAGAGCCAAGGTGCTCTTCAAGCCGAGCTTTCCAAACTACCTCAATTTGCCCACCGGGCTGCAACACAGGCGTTTGCTTGCGCCCAGCACCACCACGCACGACCCCAGAATGCTTGCCATGCTTTTCCGTAAATACTTCTATGATCACAGCATTCTCACCATGCTTTCGCACCGCCAACAAAACTCCCTCATCACGCCACTCAATCATTAACTAGACCTCGACTTTCAAAGTGAAGTTACCACGCAGGCATACCACCCAACCATTCTAACGAAACTATTTGTCAATGTTAAGCTGTTTGAAATACTGGCCTGCAACTATTCAATAAAACCTGCCTCATCCAACAAATGCCTACCATCACGATCTTCCACTTCAATGACCCAAAGATCTGGATCAAAGCTGCGTTGGCGGGCGATGGACGCGTCGATCATAGGTTCGTCACCAGTAGCCAATTCAATCCAATTACGCGCGCCCGTCATTAGATCGAATGACCGCTGAAACACAGTGCCCTTGCCGTCAAGGGTATTCACTTTCACCAAAATAGAACCAGCAGTCGAATCGCCACGTACCACAACAAAAGCTTGAATATCTACAAGGCGGAGGCGGGTCAGATATGCAGAAACCCAGAAATCACTGGTAAGCCGGATCATTCGTTTCCATCGCGAAAGTCGAGGCCCATTTCCATGTAACGCTCTTTCTCTTCCAACCAGTTGGGTCGTACTTTAACTTGCAAAAATAGATGCACCTTACGACCTAAAAATACCTCCAACTCAGCACGCGCTTGAGTGGATACGGCTTTGATCGCCTCTCCCCCTTTACCCAGAACGATACCCTTATGGCCATCGCGCATGACGTAAATCAATTGATCAATTTTGCATGACCCATCCTTGCGCTCTTCCCAAGCTTCGGTTTCCACCGTCAGCTGATAAGGTAATTCTTGGTGCAAGCGCAGTGTCAGCTTTTCACGAGTAGTTTCAGCGGCCAGCATACGAAGCGGCAAATCGGCGATCTGATCTTCGGGGTATAGCCAAGGACCCTCAGGTATTTCACCAGAAATCCATATTTTTAAAGCATCACAACCATGGCCTTTTTCAGCTGAAATTAAGAAGGTTTCAACGAAGTTGAACGCTTCATTCATCTCTTTTGTCAGGGCAAGCAACTCTTCAGCATGAACTTTATCAATTTTGTTAATTGCCAGGGCTATAGCCTTCCCTTTAGGCAGGTCCTTCAGGGCTTCCATGATCCCATCCACACCTTCGGTAAGGCCTCGGTGAGCTTCAATCAAGAAAACAGTAAGATCCGCATCCGCAGCGCCGCCCCATGCAGATTTGACCATGGCACGATCCAAGCGGCGTTTTGGCCGGAAGATACCAGGGGTGTCAACAAATACAATCTGCGACTCACCTTCAATCGCTACACCGCGAATTCGCGCCCGAGTAGTTTGTACCTTATGGGTGACGATCGAGACTTTTGCCCCAACCATACGGTTAAGCAGGGTTGATTTTCCTGCGTTTGGTTCCCCAATCAGGGCCACAAATCCGGCGCGTGTGCTCATGCACCTAACCTTTCCAACATCAGTTGTGCCGCAGCCTGTTCGGCCTGGCGTTTTGATCCAGCTTTGGCTTGCGCCGCTTGCCCGGAATGCAATTGTACTTCGATCTCAAAGAGTGGCGCGTGATCCGGGCCAAATCGGGATAGTTCAATATATTTAGGCGGTGCACCTTTGCGGGCCTGCGCCCATTCTTGCAACGCCGTCTTAGGATCACGAGCATCGGCTTTAACCGAGGTAATTCGCGTATTCCAAAGTTGTAGTATCAACCTTTGCGCCGCTGCAAAACCACCATCACGGTATACCGCCGCAATCACCGCTTCCATCGCATCACCCAGAAGAGCCTCTTTGCGGCGCCCACCACTAATCATTTCCGAACGGCCCAATTTCAGCATATCACCTAAGCCAATTGAGCGAGCGACATCTGCACAGGTCTCCTTACGCACCAAAGCATTGAATCGCGGCGCCAACTGGCCCTCACTGGCTTTATTATCCACATCAAGTAAGGCCTGCGCCATCACTAGACCCAATACCCGATCCCCTAAAAACTCTAGGCGCTCGTTGTCAGAACGAGTTGCAGAAGACATGCTCGAGTGGGTCAGTGCGGTAATCAGTAAGCCGGGGTCTTTGAACTCGTATCCAATATTGGTTGAAAACTGGCGCAAGTCTGCTGATAATTTGATCATATCAAGCGCTGCTTCAAAATCGCCATCTAGTTGACAGCCTTGAAATAGCGATTACTTCGCCAAGTCCAAAATGCTAGAATTGAGTTTCCGGCCGAGGAAAACAAAATACGATCCGCACGGCCAACAATATCTTTCAACGGCACAAAGCCAACACCACCAATAGATTGAGATACCCGACTGTCAGAAGAATTATCTCGATTATCGCCCATAAAGAAAAAATGCCCCTCAGGTACAAAATAGACTTTGGTGCTATCCACATTCATCCTACCACCCAGCTGCATCGCATCTTGGTCGATCGTGTCCAAAATTCCGTGGAAAACTCCGTTTGGCAGAGTCTCAATATATTTTTTCTTAATACAGTCTGCACCGAGGCCAACCGCACCATTGGCACAGATTGGACGGTTGCGCTGCGAGCCTTGCGGCTCATAGGTTTCAACAAAATCGACTGCCGGTTCAATTTCAACCGCTGTATCGTTAATAAGCAAAACGCCAGCCTGCATCTGGACTTTATCCCCTGGCAAGCCAATCAAACGTTTAATATAATCGGCGCCTGTCACCGGATGTCGAAACACTACAACATCGCCGCGCTTTGGGTCAGCCCCAAAAATGCGGGTATCGCTGTCCTTCATAAATCCACAGAAGTCATCAGCGTCAATATTAAGACCAAAACGGGGTATCTGGATTTTGGGACAGGAGGCATACGAATAGCCATAGGCCATCTTATTTACGAACAAAAAATCACCAATCAACAGCGTATCTTTCATCGAGCCTGACGGAATCCAAAAGGGTTGGAAGAATAAAGTTCGAAACACGCCCGCAATCAACAGCGCATATACAACCGTTTTTATAGTTTCCAAAGCACTTGCCGCAAAGCTTTTTTCTTCGATCTGATCCATAGCATCCTCAGAGACTGTTTTAGGGTTATGTGAGGGGCTTGCTGTCCAGAGTCAAGTTGGGACAATCGAGTTTTGGCCGAGCTTCTATCACCACAAACGCCTGAGCCCATGGATGATCATCAGTGAGAGTGCAGTGGATGATCGCCGTATAGCCTTCCGGCGTCATCTGGGCCAAACGCTCCGCCGCCCAGCCAGTCACAGTCATCACTGGCTGGCCACTGAGCATATTATTCACAGCCATATCTTTCCATCTGGTTCCCATGGCTAAACCAGTACCCAACGCTTTAGAGCAAGCCTCTTTGGCCGCCCAACGTTTGGCATATGTGCCCACCACATCTTTGCGGCTTTCAGCTTTGCGTTGCTCAGTGTCCGTAAAAACACGTTCTTTAAAACGATCACCGAAGCGATTTAAAGTGCCTTGAATGCGCTCAATATTTGCTAAATCCGTTCCAATACCCAAGATCATACGCGAGCACTTTGCATCAGACGACGCATCTCTAAGATTGCATGCGCAAAGCCCATGAACACTGCCTCACCAACCAAAAAATGTCCAATATTCAACTCAGCCACCTGAGGTAAAGCGGCAATTGGAGCTACGTTGTTAAAGGTCAAACCGTGACCTGCATGCACTTCAAGTCCTAGCCCATCGGCAAAAACAGCGCAGCGAGTTATTCTCTCCAGCTCATCAGACGCGGCCTTAGCGTTTCCCTTGGCATGGAAATCACAATAGGCGCCGGTGTGCAGTTCCACAACCTCAGCTCCTACTCGCGCGCACGCTTCCAGCTGGCGTTCATCCGCTGCAACAAAAAGCGACACACGGCATCTAGCCTCACTGAGCGGCAAAATAAAATCAGCTAAGCGGTCTTGGTCAGCTAAGACTTCTAGCCCGCCCTCAGTTGTACGCTCTTCACGCTTTTCTGGTACTATACAGACGGCATGCGGTTTCAGGCGTAACGCAATGGCATGCATTTCGGCAGTAGCCGCTATTTCAAAGTTTAATGGTACAGTAAGTCCCTCCATCAAGGCCTCAATGTCGGCGTCACGTATATGGCGGCGATCTTCACGTAAATGAGCTGTTATACCATCAGCGCCAGCAGCCTCAGCAATCAAAGCCGCACGCAGAGGATCAGGATAGGCCCCACCACGCGCATTACGCAGTGTCGCTACATGATCAATATTTATGCCAAGACGTTGCTTAGTTGCCATAACAATTTCTTTCTACAACAGGGTCAGTTTCCAGAATCTTCATCACGTTTGAGCGATGTTTTTTTGCGGAGCTCCGCCAGCTTAGCCGCCAGCAGGCCTTTTCTACGGTTTTTATATGCACGAATTGCGGGTACAGAAATATAGTAGGCTATAAACCCTGATATTAGTCCCGTAGGTATACCACCCACGAGCCAAGGAAAAAATATGGTGTGCCAGAACTCTACCAAATAGGTCCAGTCGCCCTCCACCATGTTAAATATTGCATTAAAATTAACCCAAAGTTCAGACAAAGCACGGGTGAACATTTGACCAAGGCCGATATGCAACTCGCTGTCCAACCGCTGCCCCAGCATCGCATAGCCGGCACTTAGGGCAGCGGCGCCAATAGGAATATAAGTCAACGGATTCCCAAAGAATGTGCCAAGAAGTGAGGCCAGTACATTGGCTCTTAACAGTATGGCCAGAAGACCCGCTACTAAAAAATGTAGACCATAAAATGGACTAAACGCAGCAAAAACACCGATAGCAATTCCACGGGCAATTTGCTCCGGCGTACCAGGCAAACGCTGTAGACGATGCTTCACGTAGAGATAGGCACGGGTCCAGCCCCCTCTGGGGTACAAGCCTTCCCAGAGGGTTCTGCCAACTCCACGCCTGTCACGACGTCTAAACACCATTTTTGTCCCACTCACCTTCGAATGTACCAACATCTCGACCCAGCTCAGGATCCCGATACCGGCTTACCCACGCCACATCATTTTCTGCTTCTAATGCAGTAAGCACCATGTGCAATTGTGACACATCACGCAACTCCAGGTCGATGAAGAGTTTGAAATAATCTGGTTTGCGATCCACAAAATGCATGTCCGAGATGTTAGCCTTCTGATCACCAATCAACGTACAAATATGTCCCATAACTCCAGCACCATTGCGGATGGTTACCTCGATCCGCACAGGATGGGTCGCTGCGTGCTGGCCGTCATGCCAGGCCAAATCCAACCAACGGTCCATTTGTGTCTCATAATGCAATAGGTTAGGGCAATCTATGGTATGTACTACAACCCCCTGCCCACGAAAAGTGATGCCAACAATACGTTCGCCAGGTAGAGGGTGGCAACAAGACGCATGGGCAAAATTTTGCCCTGACTCAAGCCCAATAACCGCGAGGGCTGCATCAACCTCCTCAGTCGAACGCATTTTGAGATTGGGGTAAAGCTCTGCAACTACTTCGCGTGCTGCAATCTCAGCGCTACCAAGACGCGCCAGAAGTTCATACGCATCAGGTAGACCGAAATGCTTTGCAGCCGTACTTAAGGCTCGGTCCGTAGCCTTTTTATTCACATTCTCAAATGCAACTCGGGCAAACTCTCGTCCAAGGTTGATAAATTTCTCTCTGTCAACTTCGCGCAGGCTACGCCGGATAGCAGTTTTGGCTCGCCCAGTCGCTGCAATGTCAATCCAGCTAGCTGGCGGAGTTTGGCCTTCTGCGGTGATGATCTGGACTGATTGCCCGTTCCGCAAGCGCGTCCAGAGCGGCACTCGGAGCCCATCAACCTTGGCGGATACACAGGCCGAGCCAATGCGAGTGTGGATGGCATAAGCGAAATCAATAGGAGTAGCCCCGCGTGGTAGCTTAATAACCTCACCCTTTGGCGTAAAGCAGAACACTTGATCGGTATACATTTCTAGCTTAAACGCCTCAAGGAATTCGCCATCGTCACCTTCAGAGCCAAAACGATCGGTCAGAGATGCTATCCACGCCGATGGATCAAGTGCAAAAGGATTATCAACACGCGCGCCATCCCGATAAGACCAAGTGGCAGCAGCACCTTTTTCCGCCACCTGATGCATAGCTTTAGTGCGAATTTGCACCTCAACTCGGCGCGCATTGCGTCCAGATACCGTAGTGTGGATACTGCGGTAACCATTAGTTTTAGGTTGGCTGATATAATCCTTAAACCTGCCAGGAACTGCACGCCAGCGTTGGTGTATTACTCCCAGAGCGCGATAGCAATCAGCTTCGTCTTCCACAATCAATCGAAAGCCATAAATATCAGAAAGTCTTGAAAATGATAGCTGCTTGGTCTGCATTTTGCGCCAAATAGAGTATGGCTTTTTAGCACGACCTTGAATTTCCGCCCCGATGCCCGCACTGCCCATCTCATGTAACAGATCCCCATTGATCTGTTCAACCACATCACCAGTCTCATTTTGTAATTTGATAAAGCGTCGAATGATAGACTGACGCCCCTCAGGGTTCAGTACTTGGAAAGCAAGATCTTCAAGCTCTTCACGCAGCCAATGCATCCCCATCCGGCCCGCAAGCGGTGCATAGATGTCCATCGTTTCACGGGCTTTTTGTTGCTGTTTTTCCAAACTCATAGAGCGTATCGTGCGCATATTGTGCAAACGGTCAGCCAATTTGACCAAAGTAACCCGAATATCTCTCGAAGTAGCCATAATCAGCTTACGAAAATTTTCAGCCTGTTTCGTGACAGTAGATGACAGCTGTAGATTGGTGATCTTGGTCACTCCATCCACCAGCTCCGCCACTTCGCGGGTAAACATTCGTTCAATATCGCTGAAATTAGCTTTTGTATCTTCGATTGTATCGTGAAGGAGCGCGGTAATAATAGAAGCGTCGTCAAGGTATTGATCGGCCAACAAAACAGCCACAGCGACTGGATGCGTGTAATAGGGCTCACCCGAACGACGTGACTGACCTTCGTGCATATCACGGCAAAAATGATAAGCTTTTGTTATAAGTTCAGCGTTGGTGGACGGATTATAAGCGCGGATCAAACCGATAAGGTCATCGGCAGTGGTCATACGCTCATTTCCTTAACGTTGGCCTTGAGCTTCCATCAACGCGCGAAGTAACTTTTCATCATTTAAGTCATCTTCGGCTGGCTTGTCTGGCTCACCACCCATTAACAATGCCATAGAATCTTCTTCAGGCTCATCGACTTCTATTTGAGTTTGATTGCTTTCAATCAGACGTTCCAGCAGATCGTCGACCATTTGAGTCTCATCAGCAATTTCACGCAAGGAAACAACAGGGTTTTTGTCGTTGTCACGATCCACGGTTACAGGTGAACCACTGGCGATCTCACGAGCCCGATGGGCCGCGAGCATAACCAGATCAAAGCGATTTGGAACTTTGTCTACACAATCTTCAACTGTGACACGCGCCATGTCGACTCCCCTGAACCTGTAATTAAGCTCGCTGTTTAGAAGTGAATGCAAGGAAACGCAAGGGTGAAATGCGTCATTAGAGCTCTGAAAGGGGTTGCAAGGCATCACGATCACTTACGGGTAAATCGGCATACATTTCACTTACTTTCAACCCTGATACAGGATGCTTCAAATCTGGTACAATATCCATTAAGGGCCCTAAAACAAAAGCTCTATCTTGCAGCCGGGGATGCGGCAGTATCATTTCCAGCGGTGTTTGCTCAATCTGCTGCGAAATCGGCTTATCGCGCCATTGCCTGTAGCCGGTCAAACTCGGAGCAATCTCATCCCCAAATACCAGCAAATCAAGATCTAGAACCCTCCCACCCCATCTGGTATCCCTAGCCCGGCCAAACAGCGCTTCGATATCATGTAAAACCTGTAAAAGCTCCAACGCTTCGCCTCGAAAGTAAAACTCAGCAGCCGCATTTACATAATCTGGGCCATATCCGACCGGAAAACACGGAGTAATAAAATATTTACTTCTGCGTATGACTGTGTTGGTACGTAGGCGCAGATTTGCCAGAGCATAGCCCAATGTTTCCCTCGGCGAGCCTACTGCAGAATGTAAGTTACCACCAAGTGCGACCAGAACTCTTTTTTGACTATGCTCTAAGCATAAATTTATTTCTGACATTTTTACTACTTATTTTTAAAACTACCCGAAGATACTCTTTAACCATTTTATCATAAATGACTCCTAACGCTAATTAAAAGGATATATTTGTTATGTTTTATCGCGATGAGCGTTTGGCACTATTTATCGACGGTGCAAATCTTTATGCAGCAGCCAAGTCTCTTGGCTTCGATATTGACTATAAGTTGCTGCGTCAGGAATTTATGAGCCGTGGCAAGCTGCTGCGTGCGTTTTATTATACAGCACTACTTGAAAATGATGAGTATTCCCCAATTCGGCCCCTGGTAGACTGGCTTAATTACAATGGTTTCACCATGGTCACAAAAGCTGCTAAGGAATTCACTGACAGCCAAGGCCGTCGAAAGATCAAAGGCAATATGGATATTGAATTGACAGTAGATGCCATGGAATTGGCGCCACATGTGGATCATATAGTTTTGTTCTCAGGTGATGGTGACTTCCGCCCAATGGTTGAAAGCGTGCAGCGCCAAGGTGTGCGCGTTTCTGTTGTCTCCACAATCCGCAGCCAACCACCCATGATCGCGGATGAACTGCGCCGCCAGTGTGACAACTTTATTGAATTGGATGGATTGCGCGATGTAATTGGTCGCCCAACACGCGAAACTGATGACCATGCCTTACCAGATGGAGCCGAATAAATAAGAGCATCGCTCTGGACGGTCCAGCCCATCACAACTAGTTTGACTGGTAAAGGAACTAGCGCATGACAAAACCACAACTTAAACTTTTACTTGCAGCCCCACGCGGATTTTGTGCGGGCGTTGATCGTGCAATAAAAATCGTTGAGTTGGCTCTGCAAAAGTGGGGTGCCCCAGTTTACGTACGCCATGAAATTGTCCATAATAAGTTTGTAGTAGATAGCCTAAGAGACCAAGGTGCTATTTTTGTGCAAGATCTTGATCAATGCCCCGATGATCGCCCCGTCATATTCTCGGCTCATGGAGTTCCTAAATCGGTACCCAATGCCGCTCAAGCACGCAACATGATCTTTGTGGACGCCACCTGCCCATTGGTGAGTAAGGTCCATATAGAAGCAGACCGTCATAACCAAAATGGCCTGCAAATGATTATGATTGGCCATGACGGCCATCCCGAAACAGTTGGCACCATGGGACAATTGCCCGAAGGCGAGGTGCTTTTGGTGGAAACCGAAGCTGATGTAGCCTTAGTAAAGGTGCGCGATGCAGGGCAGCTAGCTTATATCACGCAAACCACTCTGTCTGTGGATGACACAGCTGGAATAGTAGCCGCACTGCAAAACCGTTTTCCAAAAATCATTGGTCCTCATAAAGAAGATATCTGCTACGCTACAACCAATCGGCAGGAAGCTGTCAAAGCAATCGCACCGTTATCTGACGCATTGCTGGTGGTCGGCGCTCCCAATTCTTCAAACTCCAAACGGCTGGTTGAAGTGGCTTCAAGAGCTGGATGCAGCTACGCCCAATTGGTACAACGGGCAACAGATATTGATTGGCGCGCGCTACATGGGATCAAAAGCGTAGGCATCACCGCCGGCGCCTCCGCACCAGATGTTTTGATCCAAGAGGTGGTAGATGCGTTTTCGGAACACTATGAGGTAATCGTCCAGACGGTGGAGACGGCGCAAGAAAACGTCAGCTTCAAAGTGCCTCGCATTTTGCGCGACGTAGGATGAAAATAAAAGTTATGATATTTTTCTAAGTTTAAACGTAACGGGTTTTATACCCCAATAGCAAAGCTCTATCTTATGACCGACACTCAAACCCTTGCTGTATACGACGAGAAAATTGAAGATTATCTGCGCCTCACACAAGCCCCGCCCAATAAATCCCTACTGGCATTCATCAGCGCCATCCCTAAAGGTGGAAGCGTGTTAGATTTGGGCTGTGGGCCAGGGCTAGCAGCCGCTGAAATGGCCCGCCAAGGCCTTCAAGTCGACGCCACTGATGGCAGCGCCGAGATGGTTGCAGCAGCCGCTCAGCACTTGGGTGTAACAGCAAGGCTCGCCACATTCGACGCTCTACCAGCCTCCACAACTTATCACGGCATCTATGCCAACTTTTCATTACTACACGCCACCCGCTCCAACTTCTCAAACCATATCCAGGCCTGCCACACAGCACTACATCCTGAGGGTATTCTACACCTTGGCATGAAGCTTGGGGCCGGCGAAAAGCGTGACGCCTTAGGGCGTTTTTATACCTATTATTCCGCTAAGGAACTTGCAGATGTCCTTAACCATGCAGGCTTTACAATCACCTACCAACGGGAGGGCAAAGAGCTTGGGCTTGCGGGAGATGTGGAACCCTTCATTATGGTCACCGCACATGCGTAGCTTAATCGCCTACACAGACGGCGCGTGCAGCGGCAATCCAGGTCCAGGCGGCTGGGGCGTGGTTCTACAGGCTAAATCTGAGACCAAAGTGACCAAACAGCGCGAACTGAAAGGTGGCGCTCAGGAAACTACTAACAACCGTATGGAGCTGATGGCCGCGATCTCAGCGCTGGAAGCCCTCACAAGGCGCTCAATAATTACCGTGGTAACCGATAGTGTCTATGTCAAAGATGGCGTGACAAAATGGATTTTTGGCTGGAAGAAAAATGGTTGGAAAACAGCTGCAAAAAAACCAGTAAAGAATGAAGACCTTTGGAAACAACTTGACGCAGCTCAGGCTCAGCATGAAGTCAAGTGGGAATGGGTCAAAGGCCACGCAGGTCACCCTGAGAACGAACTGGCCGACGAGCTGGCCCGCGCAGGAATGGCTCCCTTCAAGGGGTTAAAGCGCATTTAGTTAGAACAAAAAAGATCCTATTAACTAAAAAATATTACTTCTACTTTTGAAATTCTAGACTTCACACTACTATTGATCTCAGCGAGAGTCTTCGCCGCTTAGGCAGGCATCGAGCGCCGCTGGACATT
This sequence comes from Rhodobacteraceae bacterium ASP10-04a, assembly GCA_000981705.1. Classification (GTDB taxonomy): domain Bacteria; phylum Pseudomonadota; class Alphaproteobacteria; order Rhodobacterales; family Rhodobacteraceae; genus Planktomarina; species Planktomarina antarctica. The sequence goes on along the minus strand of LAQD01000021.1, from coordinate 101,053 downwards.
TTTACTATTCCAAAACCTCTACGCAGCATCTACTATTATAGACGTGATCCGATGGGAATAACGCTGTTCAATGATTGCTATAGGCTAAGTAGATGGTGGATACCTACAAACCGCATTCACATTCAGAATTTATCTACTCTAACAGTTTTGGCAGATTATGACCTTGAAGAAAAACCTCAGCTGTTTGGACTAATTTTCCGGCAGGTTGCAGATTATGAAGGGTCACAGACCCTTTGCCACAAGCAATCTCAGTAGCTTGTAAAACTTGTCCAAACGCGCCAACTCCGGCGGAGACTGATGATGCCAAAACCTTTAGCCTTTTGTCGCCCATCATGCACCAGGCACCAGGGAAGGGTGCCAAGCCACGGATTTGACGATCAATCTCTACAGCGGACCGGGTCCAATCGATTCGGGCTTCTGATTTCTCAATCTTAGCGGCGTAGCACATGCCAATCTCAGCTTGAGGCGTTGCGGCGTGACTAGAGAAATCTGCCAAAACATACACCACCGCCTCGCATCCCATTACAGCCAATCGGTCATGCAGTTGGGCCGTAGTCTCCGTTGCACCTATTTCCAGACTACGGCGAATGAGAATCGAACCCGTGTCCAATCCCGCATCCATCTGCATGATGCACACGCCCGTCTCACAGTCCCCCGCCATAATGGCACGATGAATTGGAGCCGCCCCCCGCCAGCGCGGCAAAAGACTGGCGTGAATATTTAAACACCCATGTTTGGGAAGGTCTAAAAGCGCCTGAGGCAAAATCAATCCATAGGCCACAACCACAGCAATATCAGCCTCATGAGCCGAAAATGCCAATACATCAGCAGGATCATGGAAATTTCCAGGCGTAAATATGGGCCAGCCACGCGCCTCAGCCAACTGATGCACAGGCGACAGACGCAGTTTTTGGCCGCGGCCTGATTTGCGTGGTGGCTGGCTATAGACCGCCACAATGTCATGACCAGCTGCGGCCAAAGCCTCTAGGGCAGCAACAGAAAATTTCGGTGTGCCCATGAATACTACGCGCATAGCTTGAAGGCCTTCTTGATCAGCATATCGCGCTTAAGCTTCGACAAATTGTCAAAATACATCCTACCATTGAGGTGGTCCACTTGATGTTGCATCGAGCGCGCCCAAAGCCCAACCAGATCCTTCTCCTGCATGGCGCCAGCCTCATTCATATAGCGAACTGTCACGCCGCGTGGACGTTTGATCTGGGCTGATGCATTGGGCAGATTGGGGCTGGCTTCTTCGCCACTCTCAAATTTGGCTGATGCATGCAGAATTTCAGGATTGGCCATGCGCAGGACTTGGCCACGCGCAGACGAGGCATCCACCACCGCCAAGCGTAGGCCAATGCCCAGCTGGGGTGCAGCTAGGCCGACGCCAGGTATGGCCTCCATGATTGCGATCATATCTTGCCAAATCTGGGCAATCTCAGGTGTTATTTCAACAACAGATTTTGCCTTGGCCGTCAAACAAGGGTTGGGCCAAGGCATTATGCGACGTCTCATGGCCGGGC
>LAQD01000021.1:97603-99438 GCA_000981705.1 Rhodobacteraceae bacterium ASP10-04a | reverse complement strand
CGCAGGTAGCCCACAACCCATCAAACCGCTGCTTTTGGGTTTTACCATCAAGGCCAAGCCATTGCATCTCAACCGATGCAGGCCGTTCCACATCACCAAATTGTTCCGGTATCGACAGGCAGCCTTCTTCATACGTGCTGAAATCTTCAGAGAGCCAAAGAACTTCAGGGTTCATAATGACCATGGGCTGCGGGGCATCGCCCTCCTCTTTTACGCAATCCATCACAAACATACGGCTCATCACGCCAATCTGTGGTGCGGCGAGGCCAACACCTGGCGCATCATACATAGTTTCAAGCATATCATCGGCTAAACGCGCGATTGTGCCCGTAACCTCAGTTACAGGGGCCGATATCTTTTTCAAGCGCGGATCCGGATGGATCAATATGGGGCGTAATGTCATGGCTTACCTGATATTCAAACCTGTGCCACAGCGCAATTCCTAAGGAAGGGTTTCTTGGTATCTTTTACGCGTTTAAGGTCGAATACGCCATTTCTCTCTTGATCCTTCGCCACTCCAAGATAACACTATGGCCAATTAGATTTAGGAAACATTATGAACTTTGACGAAAATATCGAACGCCGCAACACACATTCTTCCAAATGGGATATGATGGAGCCACTCTATGGTGTTTCCGCCGAAGATGGCATTCCTATGTGGGTGGCAGATATGGATTTTCGCCCACCACAGTCCGTGCAAGATAAATTGAACGAAGTGAACCGGCACGGAGTTTACGGCTACTTTGGCGATGATAGCCTCTATTTGGATGCCATTCAGTGGTGGATGAAGAACCGTCATGGTTGGGATGTGCCTCGCGGTGGTATTTTCACCACTCATGGATTGGTCAATGGCACAGCAATGTGCGTGGATACATTCACCGCCCCCGGCGATGGAGTAGTGTTGTTCACCCCAGTCTATCACGCCTTTGCTAAAGTCATCCGCGCCAATGACCGTGAGATAATTGAACTGCCCTTGGTTAACCATAATGGTCGTTATGAAATGGACTTTAACGCCTATGATGAGGCCCTACCCGCTCATGCGCGGATGGTGATCCTCTGCTCACCACATAATCCAGGTGGACGGGTTTGGAGCCGCGCTGAATTGGAGGAAGTCGCCGCTTTTGCCAAACGCCATAACCTAATTTTGGTCAGCGATGAAATCCACCATGATCTAACTTTTGGGGTGAAGCACACGCCCATGGCGCTAATCGAGGGTATCTCAGACAGATTAGTCATGATGACAGCGAGCACTAAAACTTTCAATATAGCCGGCTGTCATTCGGGAAATGTAATTATTGGAGACCCAGACCTGCGAGCGCGTTTTGCCAAGCGGATGCAGGGGCTTGGACTGTCAGCTAATTCCTTCGGCCTTCATATGGTCACCGCCGCCTATTCGCCAGAGGGCGCGCAATGGGTGGATGAATTAGTGCGCTATATAGATGGAAACCGCCAAATATTTGATGCAGGTATCAACGCAATCCCTGGCGTGGAATCAATGAATTTAGACTCCACCTATCTAGCTTGGGTCGATTTCTCAGGTACTGGCATGGTGCTGGATGAAGTTATTAGCCGAGTGCAGCAACAGGCTAAAATTGCAGCTAATCATGGCCCAACATTTGGGACTGGTGGCGAAAAATTCTTACGATTCAACATTGGCACCACTCGCGCAAATGTTGAACGCGCCGTAGCCAATATGCAGGCAGCTTTTGCTGATCTACAATAAGTAAAAGCCCTAGCTGAGCCCGATCAAAGCCACAGGTGCGTTTTCAGAACGTTCAAAATCCAGCGGCGCACTTTGAACGGCGCGTGTGTTACGCTTGAATTCATATCGCATC
>LAQD01000021.1:91467-97439 GCA_000981705.1 Rhodobacteraceae bacterium ASP10-04a | reverse complement strand
CTTTTCTTGTGAAGGGCCTGTTTGCGTGCAGCTTCTAGCCCATCCGCCACTTCTTTTGGCAAAAATGTAGTCATGTTAATTCCCCCCCTGCAGCTTGCGCGGGTTTAGCAGGTCGGTCAAGAGAACGATTCAAATACTATATTTTAAGTTACGCCTCCTGCGGTGCAGATATTTTGCGGTTGCGCAACACATGCTCCATATCCGGGCGATACAGCGCAGAATCTACAAAATCTTGCTGCTCTTTTAAAGCTGGGCCCAATAAAATAAGAGCTGTGCGGGTGATCTTGGCATCCCTAACTTTTTTACGAATGTTACTTAAATTACCGCGAATAATAATCTGATCAGGCCAGCTCGCGCGATAAGCCACCACCACAGGGCAATCCTCGCCATAGTACGGGATTAAAACTCTTTCAATTTCACGCAAATTACGAATCGCAAGATGGATGGCGAGGGTCGCACCTGATATGGCAAAATTTTCGAGGGTTTCACCAGCTGGCATGGAGGTTGATTTCATCGACATACGCGTTAAAATGATCGACTGAGCAATCTCAGGGATAGTCAGCTCTTGCCCCAAGGCTGCGGCCACAGCGGTATAGGCCGGAACGCCAGGGATGATCTCATAATCTATATCATCAGCGCGCAAACGGCGAATTTGCTCGGCGATGGCTCCATAGAGAGATGGATCCCCCGAATGCACCCGCGCCACATCTTGACCTTTAGCATGTGCAGCCAAGATTTCAGTATGTGTCTCATCAAGCGTCATCGGAGCAGTATCGACAACCCGTGCATCCTTTGGCGCGCAGCCCACAACCTCAACAGGCACTAACGAGCCCGCATACAGACAAACGGAGCATTGTCCAATGATACGTGCAGCTTTGAGGGTAAGAAGTTCGGGATCACCAGGGCCGGCACCTACGAAATATACAGTCATGAATCTTTCCTTTGAGTGCCACAGGCTAAATCACCATCCATTTTGCGTGCATAGCCACGCGGCGTAAACATGCGGGGACCTTCACCCAATTGCGCCAAACGTGAGTTAGACGATCCCACCAGAACCACAGTTAACATATCCACCTCATCCACCTGCAAATCAGCAAGCCTGCGGTATTGGATATGCTCTTCAGGCCGACCCAATGAGCTAGCCAGCATCACAGGCGTATCTTCAGGGCGATGTTTCAACAAAATATCACGGGCTTCGGCCAACAATGTCCGGCGGGTTTTCGATACAGGATTGTAAAAGGCGATCACAAAATCACCCTCTGCCGCCGCCTTGAGGCGACGCAATATATCGTCGCGCGGTGTCAGCAAGTCAGACAATGAAATCGTGCAGAAATCATGACCTAATGGCGCTCCAGCCCGCGCTGCTGCCCCTTGCAAGGCAGACACGCCGGGCGAACAGACCACTTCAACACGACGCGCAGCGGCACTGACACCCATTTGTTCAGGTTCACGGTCCAAAAGTTCAAATACCAAGGCCCCCATCGCATAAATGCCCGCATCACCAGAGCATACCAATGCCACATTCTTCCCCTTGCCTGCTTGTTCTAAGGCATAGCGGCACCGAGCTTCCTCCCCCCCCAAGGGAAAATCTGAGCGGGCTTTGCCAGCGGCCAGCGGCCCCAAAAGATCAATATAGAGCCCGTACCCCACCAGCTCTTGTGCATCAGCGACTAACCGTGACACCTCAGGTGTCCGCCAAGCTGCTTGGCCTGGGCCAATGCCCACAACCGACAATCGTCCACGCGCTGCACCGCGCAATACAGTCATGGGCTCAGGGGATAGGCCAAGCGCAACTGTCGCATTTGCAGTCTTGCACTTTTGCACCCAAAGCACACCATCAAAACCCGCCTGCGCCAGGGCTGCGGCCTCAGACACGCCGTGACATCCCACTTCGGCAAACACTACTTCAGAAGGCGTAGCTAATCGTGGGGTTTCAGCTTCTAGCTCGGCGGCAGAAAATAAACGCAGTGGCGCGCCCAGTGAGACCGCCAAGTCAAGTATCGCAGGCTCATCTGCCTTCAGAGAAATAGTATTCACCGAATGCACCGCCGCGTTACAGACACCGACATTTAGCAAGGCAGAGCGGACCAGATCTGCCAGCTCTTCCGACGGACAATTGCGCGAACACCCCACACCAACAGTCACGCGTTGAGGAGCGAATTGAAGGTGATTTGGCCCCAGATCCGTTTGCGGTTCAATCGTACAGCTAAGACGCACCGCATCACCCGCAGGCAAATCTAATAGCCAGTCGGCACTAGCCCTCTCTTTGCCTGAAACCGTAGCACCACCACCGGCCAGCAAAGTGGCCATAGCGTCTTTCGCATCAAGGCGGTTTACCAAAGCCCAGCCAAGTGGAGGTTCATCAAGTGAGATACCCAAAGAAACATCTCCCGCCGTTGTCACAGCTGCCGTGCCTCCTAGAGCCAAGGCAATATCACGCGCCAGTCGGTTGGCTCCATGGTGTCCACCCAACAACGGCACCACAACCGCGCCGTCATCTGACACCGATACAACCGGCGGCTCTGTGGATTTATCCGCCAATAAGGGGGCCACAGCACGAATCAATATCCCACTCGCACAGACCCCCACGATTGGCACACCAGCAGCAAATAAATCACGAGCATGGTCAAGAGCGTTGGAAAAAAAGGCATCCGCCTGCGCCACACGGCCTTCACGGCCATGCAACTGAGCCCCTAGCGCCACAGCTACCTTTTGCGCAGTAGCCAAACCGGAGGCATTCAGGGCAAAAACAACAGGCGCTAGAGCCATGGATCAGCACCCTTCGTTAGTATGATCATTGAAAAGTAAGGGGCAGTTTCAGGGGCCTGAGCCAAGGGACAAACCAATTCATCAGGAAGGCTGGCCCGTTCAATATAGGCAGCTTTGTCGGTTAGGCCCAGCTCAGAAATCACAGTACGAATCTTTCTCAAATGCCTACCAACTTTCATGATGGCCACGCTCTCGGCTCCCTCAATGCGGGTGCGGAGCTCCGCAGTGGGCAAAGGGCCAGGCAAAACAGTGAGGCGTTCATTCCGCGCCGCCAGCGGCATACCAGCTCGCGCTGCGCAGGTCGTGATGGAGGTCACACCGGGCACGACCTCAACCTGATAATCTGCGGTGAGCCGAGCATAGAGATACATAAAGCTGCCGTAGAAAAAAGGGTCCCCCTCACAAAGGCACACCACATCCTCACCACGATCCAGCACCGCTGCAATTCGCTTGGCGCCTATATCGTACGCAGCTTGGGCAGGTGCGCGCGCAACAGTCATAGGCACATCCATCACAATCTCTTCCGCCTCAGGTGAAATCAGATCAGCAGCAATTGAACGGGCAAAGCTTTCGCCTCCAGCCAAACTTGGGTAAGCAATCACCCGCGCCTGCGAAATCAACCTGCTGGATTTGACGGTGATCAGTCCCGGATCACCGGGCCCGAGGCCCACACCATATAAGGTTCCACTCATCTTTTGATCAAACTCCATTGGGTGACCGGCATGAATGGCCTCCAGCCACGATAGGCGCCCACGGGTTCGGCGCGGGTAACTGCCAAGCGCACCAGCTCGCCCCCATATTTCTTATGCAGCTCCATCAAGATGATCTCGCTTTCCAGCGTCACCGCATTAGACACGAAACGTCCCAAAGGTTTGAGCGCCGACCAAGCCACATCAAATACGCCATCGGTCAGGCCTCCACCCACAAAAATCGCATCAGGAGCTGCAAGACCCTCCAACACCGCCGGCGCAATGCCCGCCACCAATTCAAGCTTGGGCGTGCCAAGTGCCAACGCGTTTTGAGCCGCCATAGCCCGCCTGTCCGCCCTTGGCTCAATACCAATCGCCTGCGCATAGCGCGCCGCACGCATCCATTCCACCGCAACAGAGCCGCAGCCAGTACCAATATCCCAAAGCAATGCGCCGCGCATTGGCATCAGCTTGGCAATGGTCACAGCACGGGTTTCGCGTTTGGTCATAGTGCCGTCATGTTCGAACAATTCATCGGGCAAGCCTGGCACACGAGGCAACAAGGCCGCATCTGGTGCTGCGATACAGTCGACCGCCAAGGTATTGAAGGCGGGCACCTCATGATCCCAAGTCGCGGCTATGCCATCAAAGCGCAATTCATTCTCACCGCCCATGGCCGCCAAGACAGTCATCTTTGACGCTCCAAAACCACGATCTGCTAGAAACTTCGCGATCTGTCCTGGAGTTTTATAACCCGTCGTAAGAATCAAAAGCCTTTGATTTGGTTGAATAAAAGCTATTATTTGCTCCACCGGTCGGCCATGCACGGTCAGCGTCTCCACATCGGCCATAGACCAGCCCATCCGCACAGAAGCCAACTGAAACGCGCTAATCTGCGGGTAATAAGTGATCTCTGACGGATCTATCGACCGCCCAATACGCGCACCGACCGAGAACCAAAGCGGGTCACCGGTGGCTAAAACCACCACCCGTTTACCGCTCAATGCTTGCAGCTGTGCAATCAAAGCGTCAAAGGGGTTTGGCCATTTCAGACGCTCGGCCGACACACGCCCCACCAATTGGTGATGCCGCTCACCACCAATGATCACTTCTGCGGCTTCTACAACTGCCCGTGCAGCAGGCACAAGCCCATCCAAGCCATCCTCACCAATGCCAACGATATGCAGCCAAGCACTCATGACAGCAGCTCCGGCAGACCCGCCGACAAGGCATTGACCGCCGCAGATGCAATGGCCGAACCACCGCGCCGACCGCGCAGCGCCACAAATTCGCAGCCGCGCGCATTGGCGGCCAATTCAGCCTTGGATTCTGCAGCGCCCACGAAACCCACTGGAAAGCCAAGGATCACCGCGGGCTTTGGTCCACCATGCTCAAGTAGTTCCAGCAAGTGAAACAAAGCCGTTGGTGCATTGCCAATGGCCACAACGGCCCCCTCAAGATGCTCAGCCCAAAGCTCAACCGCGGCAGCAGAACGGGTGTTACCGATATGGGCCGCACGATCGGGCACCGATGGATCGTTCAAAGTGACCAAAACCTTATTATCAGCAGGCAGATAGCGGCGAATGATACCAGCCGCCACCATTTCGCAATCACATAGAACTGGCGCGCCAGCGGCCAAGGCCGCAGCACCAACTGGGAAGGCACGCTCAGAGAAGGCTAAACGATCAGCAATATCCACCATACCGCAGGCGTGAATAATCCGTATTGCCAGCTTGTCCAAACCATGGGGAAAGCGCTCTAGACTTGCCTCCCGAGCGACGGTGGCAAAACTTTCAGCGTAAATCGCCTTGGGGTTTTTTTCATAGGGACGCATCAGCGGGCCTTAGGTTGTAGGCGACGGGCAAACCCATCAGATGAAATTAGCTGTTGGATGTTTTACGTGCACGTTCATCGTCAATCACCTCTTGGGGGAATTGGCTCATGAAACAGCAACAAACACCTTGGTCGATCATTGTCCGGGGCCCGTGGGGGTGGGCAATATGACGGTAAACACCGTGTGAGTGGCCGTGGCTATGACTGTGGCTATGATTGTCGTCATGGTCATGATCCGGCGTGTCCGACAACTCGTCATCCAGCGGATCATGAAATTCAGCGTGGTGATGATGTACGTCAACTTCGCCCTTGGCCAGACGTTCCTTAAATGATGCCATTAAATCAGTGCTGTCGGTCAGGGTCGATAATCGCGCTTCTTCGATGCGTTCTAGAAACGTATCAATCACGTGATCTTGATCCTTGAGGTAACCAGCCTTTAAAAGAGTCACATCCGGGTTGGCCTGCGCCACGCGATCAACGTAAGCGTAGATGCGATCAATTAATTTGCCAGTAAACAGGAAATAGGGTGCGATGACGACCTTTTTGAACCCCAACTTCATTGCCATCTCAAGGCCCCGACCCACCGACGGATATGTCACACCGGAATACACTGTTTCGGACCACCCGAAGCCCATGTTTTCGGTCACAATACGGGTCAAGCGCGCGGCTTCGGCGTTGGCC
>LAQD01000021.1:76444-91324 GCA_000981705.1 Rhodobacteraceae bacterium ASP10-04a | reverse complement strand
CGACCATATTTGACGGTGACACCAGGTGTCTTTTCCTGAAACGTTGTCAGAACGGACGGAATGTCGTTTTTTGCATGCGTGGCGGCAAACAACATGCCCGGCACGGCGATGATTTCGGTCACACCAGCCTCGACAAGTCTGTTCAGGCCCATGTGAATGTTGGGCGCGGAATACTCCAGAAAACCGTGTTCGACCGGCGTGTCAGGAAGCCGCGCGCGGATGCCTTTGGCCAAAAGCCCAAATTCCTCTTCGGCCGATTTTGCCCGGCTGCCGTGGCCGCAAATCATTACACCAATTTTGCTCATCTCAAGCCTCCTGAAATTCGGATTCATCTTCTTTGGACACGTCTGTACCGCTCACCTTGAGCGCCGCCACAGCGGTGGCAGCAAGAGCTGCTGCAATGGCCGCCACGATCACCCAGTGGTCATGACCTGCCAAACTGCCAATATGTGCCTGCGCCGGCGCAGGCAGAAAACAGGTTAATATGATCACTGTGCGGGTCATGGTCAGGTCCTTCAAAATAGCTATCGAAGAGCCCACAACATGTAAGGTATGTTGTTTTTGCTGACGATCATGGTGTGCACCCCCAGTTTGGGTCAATGCGATGCCATGCTCCGCTCCGGTCCTTAGACTTCGTCTAGGCCCTTTGCTACGCCATCTTTCCCAGCAGAGCAAATGAATTCCCGACCACACAGCTTATACAAACGACCTAAGCCGCGAGGTTTTAGCTGTGAAATACTAGCGCCGTGAAGAGCCTGCTCGATATAAGCAGAATCACCTGTGGCTTGGCCAAACTCCAGACCGCCCAGAATGCAGCTGATGGAGCCAGCAATTATAAAAGGCATTAACGTTCCTTAGGGTACTGCATGCAAGCCTTTGCAGTCCTTTGCGCCTCCTGTAGGGGGTCAAGCAAGTAAAAGGCATCACAGCAGGAGATTTCATGGGACAGTTGGTACAGGGCATTTGGCATGACGTTTGGTATGACACCGGAAAATCTGGAGGTTCCTTTGAGCGATCCACCGCAGGGTTTCGCAATTGGATCACTGAAGATGGCAGTGCAGGGCCCAGTGGAATAGGCAACTTTAAAGCTGAAACTGACCGTTACCACCTTTATGTGTCCTACGCCTGCCCTTGGGCACATCGCACAATGATCTTTCGTCAAATCAAAGGGCTTGCAGAGCATATCAGCTTTGATGTGGTACACCCTGATATGTTAACCGATGGCTGGGCCTTTGCTACTGATTTTGCGGGCGCCACGGGAGACCGTCAATTTGGCCTGCCCTTTGTACGTGATATCTACTTGCGAACCGATCCCAAAATCAGTGGACGTGTGACGGTCCCTGTCCTGTGGGATAAGCATCAAAATACCATCGTATCGAATGAAAGTTCTGAAATCATCCGTATGTTCAACTCCGCCTTCAATGGACTGACGGGCAATGATTTAGATTTTTATCCCGCGGCACTTCAGACAGACATAGAGCCTATCAATCAACGCATCTATAACACGTTCAACAATGGCGTTTATCGCTGTGGGTTTGCCACGACACAGGCTGCCTACGATGCGGCCGTTATGCCTTTGTTTGAGACACTGGGCTGGCTAGAGAACCATCTCGCAAGCAACCGCTACCTAATGGGCGATCAGCTCACTGAGGCCGATTGGAGGCTTTTTCCAACCTTGGCGCGATTTGATTGCGTCTATCACCTACATTTCAAATGCAATCGAAAACGCATTATAGATTATCCAAACCTGTGGGCTTATACTCGCGAACTTTACCAATATGATGGCATCTCTGATACGGTGAATATGCAACATATTATTCGCCATTATCACTATAGCCATGATACTATTAATCCAAATCGGATCATCCCAATCAACCCAATTTTGGACTGGCACCAACCCCATGGAAGAGGTGACTAAAGCCGTTCGCTTCTAATCTGCTCAATAAACAAAACCGGGATGACCTAATGCAACGCCATCTTGGGGTCACTTACTTTAGTAATCAATGATGATCATTGGATCTGCAGCCCTAGTCGCTTCAGGCACGCAAGCACACAAGTTAGGGCTGTAGTTAAACAATGACCCATCGAAGACTGTACCCGGCTACGTCAGGAGTATAATCTGAGTCTTAGGTCAGCTTTATGCGGCGTAATCCGCCAAGACCATCACACCGCCTCCAGTGAGATCCAGATTTAAGATAATAATATAGAATTCAACCTAGGCCAATGTGTGCAGGGCTATTTGATTAGACGCAGTCTGGATTACCTCCATTCTCAAATAGGTCAAATGGATACTCCAAATCTTTGCACGACAAGGATCACTCACAGCAAGCAATACAGTCATATAATACTTAGGACGTCATTACTCAGTTTACAGCAGACAAGGCTCTTAACTCTTTCTCAAAATTGATTAGCAAATCATTAACTCTCCCAAAACGCCTTGAGTTTTTCTTGCGCCCAACGCAACAATCCTCCAAGAGCACACAAACGCTTGGAGGACTCTATGAGATCGTGGATTACCATATGTGATACCTGCAAACGCGAAAACTGGGATCCAGTGACGCAGCCCCTAACTGATGGTGAGATTTTAGCTGATCTTATCGAGCCACGTGCCAAAGCAGCAGGCATCAAGACACGCCGCGTGTCTTGCATGATGGGATGCATACGAGCGTGTAATGTGGCAGTTCAGAGCCAAGGAAAACTGGCCTACGTGCTGGGCACATTCGAACCCACAGCAGAAAATGCTCAAGCAATTGTCGAATATACGATATTGCATCAGGACTCAGATAGCGGTCAAGTGCCCTATCGGCAATGGCCTCAGAGCGTGAAAGGTCATTTTACCTCACGCATGGCACCGCTTCCGGTTCTAGACTGATGGCCAGAATTGGGCGCGATCATGGGGGTGGGTTAGATGCAGCAGCGGCTCAATATGGCGGTGAGCGCTCAGATTGGCTTGATCTGTCGACCGGCATAAATCCTGAGTACTATCGTATTCCTAGATGTGTGCCCTCAGACTGGACCGACCTGCCTGATCATAACGCCAGCGCAGATCTTTGCGCAGCGGCACGGCAATTTTGGAATGTACCCCCCACTGCCGATGTCTTGGCTGTTTCAGGGTGTTCCGCAGCTATTGCACAGATCCCATCACTACGTCCTGCCGGTACTGTCGAAATTGCAATGCGCAGCTATAACGAACACGCAGCAGCCTTTCGTCTTCATGGTTGGGATCCGCAAGAGGCCTCAACAGCCCCCCAAGCGCGGGTAATCGTGCATCCTAACAACCCCACGGGCACGTTTCATGCAAAAATTGCACCGGCCACACTGACGGTGATTGATGAAAGTTTTTGCGACATTGCACCGGCGCGCAGTCACATTGCCAAGGCCGCAATATCCGGTCATATCCTGCTAAAGAGCTTTGGTAAATTTTGGGGTCTTGCAGGCTTACGGCTTGGGTTTGCGATTGGCGATCCTGAGCTGATTGGCGCTCTGCGCCAGAGGCTGGGCCCTTGGCCAGTATCTGGCACAGCCATCCGCGTTGGCACCGTTGCACTCAGGGATAATGCCTGGGCAGAACATACGCGCGACAGGTTAAGCAAAGACGCCATCCTCTTGGATCAGATAATGGGTAAAGTTGCAGCGCTACCGATGGGCGATTGCACCTTGTTTCGCACCTATGATGTGAGCAACGCCCGTAATCTTCAACATCAACTGGCCCAATCCCATATTTGGACCCGAATTTTTCCCTATAGCGATAGATGGATCAGGCTGGGCATGCCACCAAAACCTGACTGGCATCGGCTAGAGGCTGCCCTGTGAGCTTGCTTTGCGCTCTCATTTTGGACGCACTGATGGGAGAGCCACGTTGGCTTTGGTCGCGGTTGCCACATCCAGCGGTAGTCATGGGCAAAATCATTGCCAAAGCAAGCTATCGGCTCAATCGTGCGCCAGGGCAAAAAATTAAAGGTACGGTCTTGGTTATTAGCCTCGTGATAGGTGGTGGGATTTTGGGTGCATTGCTTGCCGAACTCGGGGCCTTAGCTGAAATCGTTGTAGCCACTATTTTGCTGGCCCAAAAGTCGCTTGTACAGCATGTGCAAGATGTCGCGCAATCGCTTCGCCTGTCTCTCTCAGCTGGCCGCCGCAGCGTGGCGATGATTGTGGGACGCGACACGGCACAGATGGATTACGCTCAGGTGGCGCGGGGCGCTATCGAGAGTGCGGCTGAGAACTTCTCCGACGGCGTCGTTGCCCCAGTATTTTGGTTCGCAATCGGAGGTCTTCCAGGATTGATCATCTACAAAGTCATCAATACCGCAGACAGTATGGTCGGCTACAAAAACAAGACCTATGTCGACTTTGGATGGGCTGCCGCGCGCTTAGATGATATGATTAATTGGGTCCCAGCGCGCATGTCTGCCTTTGGGATCTGGCTCTTAACAGGATGTGCAACACCGTGGGCCACCCTTGCTCGGGATGCGAAGCTTCACCGCTCCCCAAATGCAGGCTGGCCGGAAGCGGCCATGGCGCATGCCTTGGGCATCAGCCTCTCGGGACCACGGAGCTATGAGGGAAAGATGCAGGATTTTTCTTGGGTGAATGCCTTAGGCAGAAAGGACATCGGTCCAGTGGATATTGACAAAGCCATCCGTATCTTATGGGTCACCTGGTCTGGCATGTTAGCGATTGTGGCAAGCGTCACCCTTGTATTTTTTCTCTGAAGCAGGCCTAATAAACTCCAAAAAATTATATTAGGGGATTTAGATGCGACGTCTTTTACTTGCTATGGCATTCACTTGTTTGACAACCGGCGTAAATGCGACATGCGGCGGCAACTTTGGCCAATTTGTAGCAATGCTCAAACAAGAGGCGCTCAGCTTAAAATATAAAAACCCTTTGGTGAACAGCTTTTTTGACGTGGCCAAGCAAGATCCAAAAGTTCTAAAAGCCGATCGAAGCCAAGGGGTATTTCAAAAAGATTTCATCACTTTTTCTCGTGCTCTGATCTCAGACCATCGCCTAACCCATGCCAAAAGAAATGCCCGCAAATACGCCATAGCATTCCAGAATGTAGAAAGAGACTTTGGAGTACCTGCCGGTGTTCTATTAGCATTTTGGGCCTTTGAAACAGACTTCGGTGCTAATCAAGGCAATTTTAATACGCTAAATTCACTTATTACTCTCGCGCATGATTGTCGCCGCCCAGAGCTTTTTCGACCACAGATATTTGCTGCACTTGAGCTGTTCAAACGCGGTGAGTTTGATCCCACCCTCACTCAAGGCGCTTGGGCGGGTGAAATTGGTATGATCCAAATGCTACCCAAAGACATCATCGATAGTGGCACCGACGGTGATGGAGATAGGCAGGTTGATTTGCAAAATTCGGCGCCAGATGCCTTGATGACAGGCGGCCATATGCTCAAAAGGTTTGGGTGGCAGGCTAATAAGCCTTGGCTGCAGGAGATTTCGGTCCCTACTAATTTAGATTGGTCATTGACTGGCCTTAATAGGGCCTACCCAGTGTCTAGCTGGAAAGCCCTCGGCGTCACTGCCCGAAATGGTTCTTTATACGACAGCGCAAGCGAGGCCTCGGTCTTGCTGCCAGTCGGCCACAAGGGTCCAGCTTTTCTGGCCTATCCTAATTTTAAAGTTTATTTTGAATGGAACCAAAGTCTAGTCTATGTTACTACAGCAGCCTATTTTGCCACACTATTGGCTGGAGAACCCGCGTATAGCGTGGGCAACCACGATCAGGGATTAGACGGCTTTCAAATGAAAGTTTTGCAAACCAAACTGGTACGTCTTGGCCATGACGTGGGTAAAGTTGATGGAATTTTAGGCTCTAAAACTAGGGCAGCGGTACGAGCAGAACAGATCAAACTAGGCATGCCTTCTGATGCTTGGCCAACACCAGATCTACTCAACCGACTTTAAAAGTGGGACCAAATCAAGCCACCAGTTGCTCAGCCTTTTTGAGATCAACAGATACCAGTTGGCTGACACCCTGTTCAGCCATTGTCACCCCAAACAAACGGTCCATTCGAGCCATGGTCACGGCATGGTGAGTGATAATCAAAAATCTAGTATCTGTGCGGCGGGTCATTTCATCCAGCAAATCACAAAAGCGCGTGACATTGGCGTCGTCCAATGGCGCATCAACCTCGTCCAAAACACAAATCGGCGCAGGATTCGCCAAAAAGACGGCAAAAATCAACGCCATGGCAGTCAAAGTTTGCTCACCACCAGATAATAGGCTGAGGTTCGATAGCTTTTTTCCGGGCGGTTGGCACAGAATTTCAAGACCCGCATCCAGTGGGTCATCACTCTCCACCAGCACCAGATTGGCTTCACCGCCACCAAACAAATGTGCAAATAGCGTGCCAAAATTACGATTTACCTCGTCAAAAGCCGTCAACAAACGCTCACGACCTTCTTTGTTCAGGCTGGAAATCCCACCGCGCAGAGTTTTTATAGCCTCTGATAAATCGGTTTTCTCTTTTGACAAAGTATCAAATTCTTCCTGAACCTCGCGCGAGTCTTCTTCTGCACGAAGATTGACCGCCCCCAGTGCATCCCTTTGCCGGCGCAAACGCACCACCTCGGCCTCAACCTGTTCAGCAGGTGGCATTCTCAGAGGGTCCACTTCCAACTGCTCCAGCAAAGTCTCCGGCTCAGTTTCGAGTTCTTCACGGATGCGTTCCGAAGCCAATGTCACTGCCTCCACAGCCCCCTCCGCGCGCGCCTCAGCGCCAGCAAGAGTTTCTCGGCTTTCAGAGGCAAAACGCGCTGCATTGCGCTCAGCATCAGCGGCTTGGCGTAAATTCGTCTCGCCAACAGCCAAATGGTCTGCAGCCAATTTTCGCCGGTCTTCGGCGTCTTGCAAAGCCTCTAATAGCTCTGCCCGCTGCGTACGAATATGATCAGGCTCAGCAATCGCAGCGTCCAGGTCAATTTTCGCTTGTATGTGTCGCTGCGCCAATTCCTCAGCCCGCGCGTTTGCGTTGCGCAGCCGCTCTGTCCAGCTGTCCATATCCTTGGCTACAACGGCAACACGCTTGTCGCGCACTTCACCCTCACGGCGCACTTCGTCATGAGTAGCACGGCTTCGCATCATGGTCACGCGGCTGGCCTCAACAGTCAACTTCACGTCTTCCACCCGAGCCCGCGCGGCCACAAGGTTCGCCAAACCACCTAGATCATTCTGCGCCTCAAGCAGCTGCAACCTCGCTTCCGTGGCGTCTTCTCCATGGCGTGTCACAGCCAGCCCCAACGCCTCAACACGCCCACCAGCCAGATTAGTTTCAGCCTCAGCACGCGATACTGCACGTCCCACATCAGCCATCATCCCATCTGCGGTACGCCGTGCCTCACGGGCGTCTTTATCTGCCCTGGTCAAAGCCTGCATCTCCACAACCAATGCATAATGGGCCACTTCGGCCAACTCTGCAGAGGTTTGCGCAGAGGTCAACTCTAATTGCAAAGCCTGCAAACGGTTACGCTGTTCCAGCGCTAAAGCAGCCGCAGATGGTGCATCTTTAGCCTGCGTACGAAACCCATCCCAGCGCCATAAATCACCTTCAATGCTGACCAATCTTTGGCCTGGCAAAAGTGTCGCATGCAGCAGTGGCCCTTCGCCGGCACTCACAAGGCCCACTTGAGCAATGCGGCGGTTCAATACGCCAGGAACAGTTACATATTCCCCGAAACTTTCAATGCCTTCTGGCAAGTCGGGCGGCAGATCATAGCTTACCAATTCAGCCCAACCGGAGAGCCCCTCCACGCTGACTGTGGGCGCCTTCAGATCATCCGCCAGGGCCGCGCCCAACGCCTTTTCATAGCCGGATTGCACATTAACTAGATCCAAAATTTGATCGCCTTGTGCACGGTCACGCTCAACTAATTTTGTCAGCGCTGAGACCTCAGCTTGCAACGCATTGGCGACCCCATCGGCTTCGGCGCACACACTGCGTCCGATGGTTTCTCGGGCTTGGCATTCACCACGCCCTACCTCAGCTTGCTCTAATGTCATTTCAGCCTCAGCAACAGCCTTGGCCACTTTAGCTTCATCTTGAATAGCTTTTTCAAAAGCGGCAGAAGCATTACCGGCTTGTGATTGCGCTTCAGTCACCGCAGAACTGGCCTTAGCTTCATCCATTTCAGCCTTGGCCAAGCGAGTTTTGGCGTCCTCGATGAACCGTTCCGCAGATTGATGGCTCGCAGCCAATCGCGCAACATCTTCAGTGATCTCAGATAACTGGGATTCTCGGTTGTGCAGCACCGCCGCAGATTCCGAGGCCTCTCCACCTGCTTTTTGCACCTTTTGAACGTGACCTTCCCCAGCAGTGCCAAGCCCAGTAGCCTCGGCCCGTAACCTGGCAATCGTCTCGCCAGCATCTTTATTTAAGTTTTCTTCACGCTCCATATCTGCAGACAACTGCGAGATGCGCTGTTGCAGCGTACGGATAGTTTCTTCAGCGCGTTTCTCTTGATCGCCTAGAGTATCTTTTTGTACGTTTAATCGTTGTAAAACTGCATTAGTAATAGCTTCTTCTTCACGCAGAGGCGGTAGCGCTGCTTCGCAGGCTTCGCGGGCCTTCACAGCTTTTTGAACAGTTTTTTCAGCCTGAGCTGCAGAAATCGTGCCTGCCCTAACAGCCTCCTCAGCAGTGGCACGAGCCTCATCAGCTTCTTTCCAACGGCGATAAAGCAGCAGCCCTTCCGCCAAACGTAGGCTAGAACCCAATTCCTTATAACGCGCCGCCTGTTTAGCTTGACGGGCCAGTTGTGAAAGTTGATTTCCCAATTGCTCTATCACATCATCTACTCGTAATAGGTTGGTTTCAGCACCTCGCAGCTTCAACTCCGCTTCGTGCCGCCGGGCATACAGTCCCGAGATTCCGGCAGCCTCTTCCAAAACTCGGCGTCGGGCCTTAGGTTTGGCATTTATCAATTCACTGATCTGCCCCTGCCGCACCAGAGCAGGGGAGTGGGCGCCGGTACTGGCATCTGCAAACAGCATCTGAACGTCACGGGCCCGCACGTCTTTGGTGTTTGCCTTGTAAGCAGAGCCAATATCACGAGTGATTCTGCGCACCACGTCAAGAAAATCACCTTCATTAAAGGTCGTAGGCGCAAGTCGCTTAGTATTGTCAATTTGTAGGCTAACTTCAGCAAAATTACGGGCTGGTCGGGTCGCAGTGCCCGCAAATATTACGTCCTCCATCCCACCACCACGCATCGCAGTGGGCCGGTTTTCGCCCATAACCCAACGCAACGCCTCAAGCAGATTCGACTTGCCACAGCCGTTTGGCCCAACGACACCAGTCAACCCATCCGCAATAATTAGATCCGTAGGGTCCACAAAACTTTTGAAACCATTCAATCGTAATTTAGAAAACCGCACCGCTTCCACCTTTGTGATTCTATTCGGACAATCTTGCAGAAGCACAGGGGGTTGAGTCAATGTTGGGGACCTGTATCCTGTGTTAAAATTCGATTTATCCACAATATGTTGCGGTTTTTGGTTATGATCCGGGGTTTTGTCATGATACTCAATTTTACGAAGTAAATATTTCTTCTTTTTACTTTATCCTCAAGCCACTTAAAAAATAGAGTACCTTGCCTTCAAATGCCGATACACGGCAATTGGGTGTCGCAAACGTTCTTGACGATTAAGCCCAAGCAGGACAAACATAGTTTCGTAAGGTGTTCGTTGAATGCAAAGCATTCAGAACTGAAACGGGAATTTGGTGCGGGTGACCCATTTAGGGATCCAAAACCAAAGCCGCCCCCGCGACTGTAAGTGGTTTGGGTCTGTCATATACCACTGGGAAACCGGGAAGGTTACAGACCATCACGCCGCCAGCCAGGAGACCGGCCTACAAAATGTAACAACCCCCTGTCGGGTGTGACAGGTTTAGGAGATACGATTATGACGACTGAAACAAAAGTAATTACAGTTGCAACGCCGGCAACCGCTGGCATTGCGTTTGCCTTCATCACAGGCTTAGCATTGTTGTTTGCATCTGGGTTAGCTCAGGCGACAGCCTTTCATGACGCAGCCCACGACCAGCGCCACGCTATGGCTTTCCCCTGCCACTAAATCATGGTTAAAAATTTATTTGTCAGCGCGATTTGTGCGGGCATTGTAGCCGGGCTGACAGCAGCCCTGTTACAATTCATATTCGTTATTCCAGTATTACTGGAAGGAGAGCTATTTGAATCAGGTGCACGGCTTCACTTTGGCAGCAATGGCTCGCCCCAAAGTGACAGTGGATCACCCGGGTTAGGCAGCGATTGGGGTCGTCATTCGATGACTGTGGCCTTCAACATCATCACGTATACCGGATATGGGTTACTTCTTGCGGCAATGATAAGCTACGCCGCATTGAAGGGCTGCATAACCACTTCACGCCAGGGAGTGATCTGGGGGCTTTGTGGTTTCATTGCCGTACAATTGGCGCCAGCGATTGGCCTTCCTCCAGAGCTACCCGGCACCATTGCTGCAGAGGTAGGGCCACGGCAAATGTGGTGGCTAGGTACAGTTATGGCTACAGCGGCCGGGATTGGGGTTATTGCCTTTGGCCGCAGCTACCTTCCCATAGGTGGCATTGCAATCATGCTCGTACCTCATTTGGTTGGTGCACCGCATCTAGACACATTTTTTGGAGTGGCGCCACCAGAACTTGCAGCTGAGTTTGCAACATTAAGTTTGGGTACCGCTGCAGCGGGTTGGGCTGTGTTAGGTTATGTGGTTGCCCAAATCTTAAGACAGTTAAAAGACAGTTAAAGTTTTGGGACCCTGCCCCGCAGACAAAGGCGCAAACGCCCAGCAGTTTGGGCCTCACTTATCCACCCATCGGGAGCATCGAGATAGAGTTTCAGCAATTCAAGCATATCTTGGGTATCAGTCTCAGGATCTGCACCCGTAAAAAGATAGGTTGCCTTGCCAGGTCCTTGGAGCGCGAATGAAACTGGAGAATCGCACATGTTTAAACAAGAAGTTGTAGTGACATCAACATCCAAACCACTACCCACGACTGCGATAGACAGATGGTCAGCCCAAGCCGTCCCACCAGGTGCAGCACCTTTCGCAGTACAGGTATCACATATGACCACACGATCTTTCACAAAGGCCCCTTTTGTCTGCCTAGCATTCGCCCTAAAACACTCCCAGCCCGATCACAAGGAACACTGACATGGTAACGAAAATTCCTGCCACAATTATTACCGGCTTTCTTGGCGCGGGTAAAACCACACTGATCCGACACATGCTGCAAAATACTCAGGGCCGCCGGATTGCTCTGATCATCAATGAATTTGGAGATTTGGGCGTTGACGGCGATATTCTCAAGGGCTGTGGCGATGAAACCTGCCGCGAAGAGGATGTGGTGGAACTATCCAATGGCTGCATCTGCTGTACCGTGGCCGATGATTTCATTCCTACCATGGAAAAACTTCTCGCTCGGAAAGACAAACCTGACCATATCGTAATCGAAACCAGCGGTTTAGCTCTACCACAACCTTTGGTGCGTGCATTTAATTGGCCTGGGATTTCAACGCAGGTGACTGTGGACGGCGTGGTCACCGTGGTGGATGGCAAGGCCGTTACCGAGGGACGTTTTGCCCATTCTGTGGAGGCGGTAGATGAACAGCGCAAATTAGATGAAAACCTCGACCATGAAACCCCATTATCAGAGCTGTTTGAGGATCAAGTGGCCTGTGCGGATATGATTATAGTCAATAAAACAGATTTGTTGGATGCGGCACAAGCCAATGTTTTGGTTGCTAGCCTCCACCGCTCAGCGCGCGACGGTGTACAAGTTATAAAAACGTCGATGGGCAAACTGCCAGTAGATATATTGCTCGGCCAAGGCATTGGTGCGGAAGCTGATTTGGCGTCCCGCCATGAACTTCACCATCATGACCATGACCATGACCATGACGACCACGATCATGACGCATTTGAAAGCTTTGTGGTGAACCTTGGCGAGATTCCCGACGCAAAACAGTTTGTAGTTCAAGCCTCCAATATCATCCGTGCTCACGACATTTTACGCCTTAAAGGCTTTGCTGCCGTGGCAGGAAAGCCCATGCGCCTCACGCTCCAGGCCGTGGGGCCAAGAATCGATACATATTTCGACCAACCTTTCGGTGCAGCCCCTCGAGTGACACGGCTGGTTGTGATTGGGCAAGCAGGGCTGGACCAGGTGGCTATTGAGGCGGCACTCCGTGCGTGCATTCCAGCTAGATTATACAATGATTACAGTTGAACGCACTGATCCCCATGATCCGCAAGCCACAGCTTTATTGCAGGCGAGCCACGCGTTAATGCAATCTTTGTTTCCACCAGAGGACAATGCCTATCTGTCGATTGATCAGCTTTGCGCCAAGCATGTACATTTTTTTGCTGCCCGCCGTGGCAGCGTTGTCCTTGGCACCGGAGCGCTGTCAGTTAAGGATGGCTATGGGGAAATAAAATCTATGTTCGTAGATCCCACAGCCCGCGGCCAAGGGGTGGCTGATGCTATCCTAAGGAGCCTTGAGGATATAGCCCGTGAAATGGGCCTTACTGAAATGAAATTAGAAACTGGAAACATATTGCATGCTGCTCTTAGGTTTTATGAGCGGCATGGTTTTTTGGTCGGTGGACCATTTGGATATTACACTGCCAACACTAGCAGTATCTTCATGAAGAAGCAGCTATGAGTCTATTTGACAACTTTGCGTGCTTCAGCGGCAGCCTTCATTCGGGCCAAGAGGTCTGCCTTAGCGCCACCTTTTCCAAAAGGGTTTTTGCTACTGCCTTTGGCGTTATGCTCGCTGTGGCGTGGAGTATTGGCACGCTGTTTAATGTGGCCTGCGTCTTTGTAGTCCATAATTTATCCTTTGCAGCGTCTAATCGCTTAGCGGACGCTGATGCCCTATTACATTCAATTGAGCAAGACGGAACCGCCTGATGCACCTACTCGCCGCCACACCTGGATCTGTAGATGACGGAAAAGAGCCAGTTGATCTGGGGCAAACCCCCGCTGACGTGATCTTTATCTCAGCCGCTGATACCGAACTTGCGGCGCTTTCAACCGCACGTTCCGAGATGTCAGATCCACCTGGTCTACGTTTGGCCAGTATGATGCATCTGCAACATCCCATGTCGGTGGATCTGCATATTGATGCCTGTGCATCCAAAGCCAAACTGGTTGTGGCACGTGTATTGGGCGGTACGGGCTATTGGAAATACGGCTTTGAACAATATGCCGCCCGTTTAGCCGATGCGGGCGTAGCCTTTGTAGCCCTACCGGGCGACGACAAGCCAGATCCAGAATTACGTATGTTTTCAACCGTATCAGATGCAGATTACGATGCCCTTTGGGCTTATCTGGTCGAAGGAGGGCCAAAAAATTCGGTAAACTTCCTGCATTATTGCACCGCCATGATCTCCACGCGTGAAGCTCCACAGGCCGCCCAGCCCCTGTTGCGTGCCGGCATCTACTGGCCGGGAGCCGGCATTTCAAACATCACAGACGTACAGGCAGAATGGATCGAGGGCGCCGCAGTTGTACCAGTAATTTTCTACCGCGCTTTAGTGCAAGGAGCTGGGCTTAATCCGATTAACCGAATGGTAAAGGCCTTGCTCCGCGTGGGCCTCAATCCTCTCCCAGTGTTTGTGGCTTCACTCAAAGATCCAATCTCTGTAGCTACGCTGGACCAACTTTTTCAATCCGCAGCACCCGACGTAATTCTCAATTGTACATCCTTTGCCGTAGGCAATCCACATGGCGACGGAAGCCCAGACAATCCACTGACCCTGCCCTCAGCCTTAAAGGCTCCAATCTTTCAAGTCGTGCTTTCTGCCAGTACAGAGCAAAGTTGGGAGGAAGGCCTTAGCGGTCTTTCTGCGCGCGATATCGCGATGAATGTGGCATTGCCCGAGGTGGATGGCCGAATTTTGTCCCGCGCTGTCAGCTTCAAAGGAGAAGCATTTTTTGATGAGGCCACTGAATGTCCCATTGCTACATATAAAGCCCGCGGCGATCGCATCTCGTTTGTGGCCAATCTTGCTTCCAATTGGACCAATCTGCGCCGCACAGCCGCCGCTGAACGACAAGTAGCACTAGTGGTGGCTAATTACCCCAATAAGGATGGGCGACTGGCCAATGGGGTTGGACTGGATACCCCAACGTCAGCGATCTATGTGCTTAGGCACCTGCAACAGGCAGGTTATGATGTCCAGGATCTCCCCGTGGACAGCGCAGATCTAATGGCACAAGTTATGGCTGGACCTACCAATTGGCTTACGGAACGTGCGGACCGCAGCGGCGGTGAAACCTTATCACTGGCTCATTATTTGGAACAATATCAATCCCTACCATACGCTTTGCGCACACGTATAGAGGAGCGCTGGGGGGAACCTAGAGCAGATCCGTTTTTTGAACCCGATACCACAATAGCAGAGGGCGGGTTCAAACTTTCTATCCTGCGGTTCGGGAATGTTACCATAGGCCTGCAACCGGCACGTGGCTATAACATTGATCCCACTGAAACCTATCATTCTCCAGACCTTGTACCACCGCACAACTATTTAGCCTTCTATTTCTGGCTGCGCCACAGCCAAGGCGCGCATGCAATTGTGCATTTAGGTAAACATGGTAACTTGGAATGGCTTCCCGGCAAAGCTTTGGCGCTGAGTGAAGAATGTCTGCCCGAAGCTATTTTAGGGCCAATGCCGCATATCTATCCATTTATAGTCAATGATCCAGGCGAAGGGACGCAAGCAAAGCGGCGCACTCAGGCCGTAATCATTGATCATCTTACCCCACCTCTCACCCGAGCAGAGACCTATGGCCCCCTACGTGACCTAGAGGCTTTGGTTGATGAGTATTATGA
>LAQD01000021.1:64405-76329 GCA_000981705.1 Rhodobacteraceae bacterium ASP10-04a | reverse complement strand
CGCCTATCTCTGCGATCTCAAAGAAGCACAAATCCGCGACGGATTGCACATCTTCGGGCAAACTCCAGAAGGCAGGCAATTACGGGACCTCACCATTGCACTTGCGCGTATCCCACGCGGCAGTGGCAAGGGCCGCGACGCCTCATTGTTGCGGTCTATGGCTGATGATTTAGATTTGCAGTTTGATCCACTCGATTGTGATCTTGCGGGCCTATGGCAAGGACCAAAACCCAACAGCTTGGTTCATCTCAGTGACGATATCTGGCGCAGCAATGGCGATACGGTAGAGAGGTTGGAGCTTTTAGCCCAACACTTGATGGATAGCACAGCACAAACTCCAGGCAAAAAATCCAGTGAAGTGATGGCGCATATTCACAATGACATCTCCCCAAAACTGGCCAATTGTGGACCTTCAGAATTAGCAGGGCTTTTGAAGGCACTTTCAGGACAATTTGTAAGCCCAGCGCCCTCCGGTGCGCCCACCCGTGGACGGTTGGATGTATTACCAACAGGGCGCAATTTTTATTCAGTCGATAGCCGTGCTGTACCCACGCCAACGGCCTGGGCCTTGGGCTGGAAATCCGCCAATATGCTGATCGATAAGCACTTACAAGACCATGGAGATTGGCCACGCGCGCTGTTGCTTACTGCATGGGGCACTGCCAATATGCGCACTGGCGGCGATGATATCGCTCAGTGTTTGGCCTTGATGGGCGTGAAGCCAAAGTGGGACAGTGCAAACCGAAGGGTCACCGGCTTTGAAGTAATCCCTGCCAGCGCATTAGGGCGCCCACGGGTAGATGTCACTCTTCGCATATCTGGTTTTTTTCGTGATGCCTTTCCTGGACTAATTGATCTGGTTGACAGCGCCGCTCGGGCAGTTTTAGCCCTAGATGAAGCCCATGACATCAACCCAGCCAAAGCGAATGGCGCTGGTGCAAGGGTGTACGGCTCAAAGCCTGGAGCCTATGGGGCTGGTTTGCAAACCTTGATCGATGAACGCATCTGGAACACTCAGGCAGATTTTGGCGCAGCCTATTTGGAATGGGGCAGCTACGCCTACGGCGAAGGCCGGGCGGGCCATAAAGACCGCGAGGGGTTTGAGGCCCGCCTCACTCAGGTGGAGGCTATTGTACAAAACCAAGACAACCGCGAGCATGACCTACTCGATAGCGATGACTATTACCAATTTGAAGGCGGTGCCGCCGCGGCAGTGGCTAGCTTGCAAGGCCACTCACGCCCAATCTATCACAACGATCACTCCCGGCCTGAGCGCCCGGTCATCCGGACACTCGATGACGAGATGGCTCGGGTAATCCATTCTAGGGTTTTAAATCCAAAATGGATCGATGGAGTGAAGCGCCACGGCTATAAGGGCGCCTTTGAGATTGCCGCTACGGTAGATTACATGTTTGCCTTTGCCGCTACGACAGGCTCGGTGAAATCCCATCACTTTGATGCAATAGAGGCGGCATTTTTAGAAGACGATAACACCCGAGACTTCATTTCAAATGCCAATGCCCCCGCGCTGCGTGAAATTTCCGAGCGTCTGCAAGAGGCCATTGACCGGGGCCTCTGGCAACCACGCTCTAATTCAGCTCGCGCAAGGATCGCCGCCTTGATCTAGACTGAGCCTCAGCTATGCCAACGGTCCAACACATACCGCGCAGTCATCAGATCCAAATGCGCACCACCACCGTTTTTGAAAACGGTAATATCGTCTGGACCCGCCTGAAAGGCTGCCAAGTTATAGTAATCCGCCAACACATGATCACGAGAAATTGCACCAGTCTCCAGTGGGATTTTTAGCTCACCGATATGGCTGAGAGTGGTGTCAAAACTATCCACAAAAAGACGTGATTTTTGTAGGGCCTCATCATCAGCTTCACGCATATCGGGCCGATAAGAACCTATCATATTGATATGCTGCCCCGGACGCAGCCAGGCGCCCTTGATGATCGGCTCAGTGGTCATGGTGCAGGTCAGTATTATATCCGCCGTGCGCACCGCAGTCTCCAAATCAACCGCCACAACAGCACCCGTTGCCTTCGCAAAGGCCTGTGCGCCCGCGTGGCTCCGGTTCCAGATGGTAAAATTCGCATCAGGAAAACCCACACTAAAAGCCTCTAGCAGTGACTTGCCCACAGTACCTGCTCCAACAATCAAAATTTTTCGTACACCTACCGGAGCCAATGCCAAGGCTGCCATGAGGCTGTCGCCCGCAGTTTTCCACTTAGTGATCAGGTGAAAGTCAATCATTGCAGACAGCTGGCCATCTTGATCATCAAACAGCATCACACCACCACCAACTATCGGCTGACCAGATCTAGAGTTTCCTGGAAATATGGTAGCAGTTTTGGTTAGCAGCCCCATACCATCTATCCATGCAGAGCGACTGAGCAAAGTATCAGTTCCACGGTATAAAAATAGATCATTAATCTCAGCCTTCGGGCCTTGGTGTCCAAGTTCCAACGCTGCAACTAAAGTAAGCCAATCTAACCGTTTCTGACCTTCAGCAAAGGGGACAATAGTTGGGGTCATTGGGCCTGCTCCCGCGTTAAAAGCCCCACATTAACGAGTAGGTCAGCCCAGCCCTGCGGCGTTTCAAAGAGATAGGTTTGCCAGCCGCGGCTTGCCGCCATCGCAACATTGTCAGCGCGGTCATCAGCGAAAAGTAAACGCTCTGGTGCCACACCACAATCTTGCTCCAGCATCTCATAAATCTTAGGGTTTGGCTTAATGACCTGCATTTGACCAGACACATAGTTACGATCAAATTCACAGAGAAAATCATAATGGCTTTGAGCATAGGCATAGCTTTCAACACCGAAGTTGGTCAACGAAAACACTGGAACACCCACGGTTTTAAGCGCACGCAAAAGCCGCACCGAATGATCGATAGGTGGGCCAGCCAGCTCGATCCAGTTATCATACCAATCACAAATTTCAGCCCGCCATTCAGGATTAGCCTCAGCTTCCGCATAGATCACATCCCGAAAGCCTTCACCAAGATCAATCCTATCATTCATCGCGTGTAAATCGACTGCAGCGAACATGGCGCGACGTCGCTCGGGGCCAATTGTACGATCAAAGTATCGCTCTGGGTGCCACTCAAGCAGCACATTTCCAATATCAAAAACAACAGCATGTACGCTCATATTATGGCCTTTCGTTACACAGTTGCTAGCGTGGAGAATTGAGTGGTGCAACCCTTGGCCGAGCATTAACAGATTCTCGCCACACCATGACCAAACCAGATGCGAGCACAAGGCTCATGCCAGTCCATCCAAAAGAATCAGGCCATTCAGAAAATATTAAATAGCCAAATAATGTAGCATAAATCAGGGCTGTATATTCAAATGGGGCTACCAATGCCGCTTCGGCAACTCGATAGGCTTGGCTGATCGCAGCACCCCCAGCGGTTACCCCAACACCAATAAAGACCATTATGCCAAAATCTGGCCAAGTAGGCCAACGCCACGAACGGACTAAAAATTCAAGCGACGGATGCCCACCACCAGAGAAATTACCATGCCCCACAGCCAAGCCGATTACAGCAGCAACAATTAAAAAGACAACTGGTACGTAGAAGGTAAGCGTGAGGAGATTTTCATCTGATCCCAGCTTTCGCGTCAACACATGAAAAGAAGCGTAACATATTGCAGCTAAAACCGGCAAAATAGTAGTAAAGGTAAAGGATTCTGTACCGGGCCGTACTACCAACATCACCCCGATTAGTCCAACAACAACGGCAAACCAACGCCACACACCAACGATTTCACCAAGAAAGATGACTGAGAAAATTGTAATTAAAAAAGGCGCGATAAAAAAGATGGACACAACAGTAGCTAGCGGCAAGTCTGCCAAAGCTGTAAAAAAGAATAAATTGGCCCCTACTACAAAAAAGGCACGCACCATGTGTAATTTTAGACGCTTAGTACGAAGCAATCCGTACCCACCAACCAAAGGGATCACAACTATTAATAATAACAAAACACTAATAAGCGACCGTGTAAAAACTATCTGATGTAGCGCATAACCATCAGACAAAAATTTGACTAGCATATCGTTGATAGAAAAAATAAGCGCAGCGAGCAGAGCCCAAAGCGTGCCGGTTGGAGTTTTTGCTTTATCCATACTTTTTTACTATGCCTGTCACAGTTTGGAATCTGGTTTAATTACGACCCAACACATGGCGCAATTGAACTAGATAACCTTATAATTACAATGGCTCAGCGACGAAGAGCCTGATCTAAAGCATTCAGAAAGCGGGACCGGTCCACTTTAGAAAACCCTTTGCCACCGCCTTGACGAAAGGGATCGGCAGCTCGCAAGTCATACATCAGGTCACGAGTAGCCAAAGCATTGCCTATATTTACTTGTGTAAGAGGCTCACCGTTAGGCTTGAGGACCATGGCTCCAGCCTCAACAGCCTTCGCTGCCAACGGGATATCTGTAGTTATCACCACATCGCCGGGTCCAGCACGATCCGCAATCCACATATCTGCAATATCGGGCCCAGCTTCAACAACTACCAGCTCCACCAATGGATTGGCAGAAGGACGGATACCACCATTACAGACGAGTTTTACCAGTACCTTATGGCGCGTCGCAACCTGTTCCACCTCGGCTTTCACTGGGCAGGCATCTGCATCGACATAGATCATAGTGCGTCGTGCTTCACAGTTTTCAGTTCTTCTGGGATTGGCATTCGGTTGAACGCATCTAGCCCGGCTATTTTGTAAGCTTCAGCAAGAGTTGGATAGTTGAAGGTATTTTGTACAAAATAATCCACTGTCCCTTTGAGGTTGAGCACAGCCTGTGCTATGTGGATTAGCTCAGTTGCACCTTCTCCAACAATCTGCACTCCAAGAACACGGCGGGTTTTCAATGAGAATAGCATTTTCAACATACCATGCTCTAACCCCATAATATTGCCCCTAGAAGTCTCCCTGAAGCGGGCAACACCCACTTCATAAGGAATTCCACGTTTCTTGGTGTCTTCCTCACTCATTCCGCAAGTTGAGATTTCAGGCACTGAATAAATACCATAAGGAAACCAAGGGCTCTCAAGTAAACTAGGGGTATCCAAAGCATGGCAGGACGCCACCCGCCCTTGTTGCAGGCTAGTGGAAGCAAGTGATGGATGGCCAATGACATCTCCAGCTGCATAAATATGTTTCACTAAAGTTTGATAGGTCTTGCGGTCAACATCTATTCTTCCGCGATGATCAGTGATCAATCCTGTAGCACCCAATCCTAACTTCTCGGTGGCACCCATTCGACCCGCGGCAAACAAAAGCATTTCAGCACGAACGTGACGGCCGTTCTCCAATGATACTTCAACATAGTCACCACCGTCCTCAATATTGGACACGGGAGATCCTAGCCGCAAATCAACTCCATTTTCACGAATTTCATGGGTAAACTCTTGAATAAGGGTACTATCAATAAAATCTAAAAAGGTTTCACGAGGTTCTATTAACGTAACGCGTATATCCAAAGCCGCAAACATTGTAGCATATTCAACGCCTATCACACCTGCTCCAATAACAATCAAAGACCTCGGAATTTGCGACATTTCTAGAAATTCATCACTATCTAATATATTTGATCCATTAAATGGAACATTATCAGGCCGATGTGTGCGTGTACCTGTTGCAATCAAAAACTTATCGCCAGTTACCAGTGTAATCTCACCGGAGTCAGTCACCACTTCAACTTGGGTTAGGCTTAAAAACCGCGCCATGCCATGCAACACATCCACGTGATTACGATTAAATTGATGCTCCAGTACATCTACTTCGTAATCGAGGGTTTTGTGTAAACGGGCTTTTAAATCATCCGCACCTATTTCATTTTTTACCCTATAAGAGCGGCCATAAAAACTGCGCTCACGCCACCCCGATAAATTCAAGACTGTCTCACGCAAGGTTTTAGATGGAATAGTCCCAGTATGCACAGAAACTCCACCCAAGCGCACTCTAGAATCTATTACTAAAACTTGTCGTTTTAATTTTCCTGCTTGCATTGCTGCAGACCTACCTGCAGGGCCAGATCCAATGATAATTAAGTCATAATGTGGCATGGGTTACTCCGCGTGCAATGATTCCGCGTGAAAATTAATGTGATCTTCCATGAAGGTCGACACAAAGAAGTAGGAATGATCATATCCCTGCTGTAGACGAAAATGGCCCGGTTGGCGGCGTTTTCCCATTGAAAAGGCTAATGTTTCCGGCATTAGCAGCTCCAAAAATGGATCTTTAGTGCCTGTATCCACCAAAACTGGGCCATCAAAGCCTTTTTGCAGCATTTGATGACTGGCGTCATGGGTTTCCCATGCACTACTTTTTGATCCTAAATACGCAGTAAATTGCTTTTGGCCCCAGTCAGACGCCATTGGATTACAAATAGGGGAGAATGCTGACACACTGCGGTATTGCTCCGGACGCGCCATCGCTAGTGTCAACGCCCCGTGTCCGCCCATCGAATGGCCGGTGATCGATTGTCTTTCCAAGTCAATCGCAAACTCACGACCCAACAGTGCTGGAAGTTCATCAGCCACATAGTCCCACATCCGAAAATGCGGCGCCCATGGATTTTGAGTAGCATTTACATAAAAACTAGCCCCTTGGCCAAGATCATATGCCTCATCATCTGCCACATCAGAACCACGTGGAGACGTATCAGGAAATACTAATGCAATCCCCTCCTCCGCTGCCCAAGCCTGCGCACCGGCCTTTGTCATAGCATTCTCATGGGTGCAAGTTAGCCCAGACAAATACCAAAGTACTGGGACCGAGCCCAGCTTTGCTTCTTCCGGTATAAAAATCCCAAAGGTCATTTCTCCATCACAAATTTTAGATGTATGGGAATAGATCCCCTGTGTACCGCCAAAACATGCAACTTCTGATTTAATTTCCATGATAAACCCTTTCTTTCGTGTTGCCATGTGCAAAGCTGAAATTGCTCAGTTATGCAAGGATGAAGGCTATGGAATGTGACCTGCAATTTATCGCTTAGCTGTAAAGCCTGCTCACCCAAGCAATCACCAAAGATACTGTGACCACAGAGGCTACAGTTGATACTAAAATCGAGGCAGAGACCCTAGTTGGGGCCACGTTATAATGCGTAGCTAAAATAAAGATATTACCAGCTACAGGCAAAGCAGTCGCGGCAATTAACACTGCAGCGGGATAGGGCGCTACGGGAAAAATTAGCAAGGCAGCAATCGCCACAGCACCAGGGTGAAGCACCAACTTACAAAAAGCGAGCCATCCCGCCACAGTGATCCGCTCAGCCGATTTGCTAGCCAAAGATGCACCAATGGCAAATAATGCTCCCGGCGTAGCCGCTGCACCCAAAATATCAAAAAACTCTGTCGCAGGAACGGGCAGATCCCAACTTGAACTAGAACACAGCAAGCCCGCACCCATCGCCATAATCATAGGATTTTTAATCAAGCCAATACCAACAGTTTTTAGCATCCCAAAGCTCATGCGCCCGTCGCGCGAACCCACAATCAAAATTACAATTAAACTGCCAAACACCAGCTGATCTATCGCCAACACAAGCATCACCCAAAGCACCGCTTCCGGCCCCATCAGCATCGCCAACATCGGAATACCAAGAAAACCCACATTACCAATCGTGGCACATTGCGCTTCAACCGCAGCCTCCGCCACATTGCGCCGCCGTAAAACTGCTACGCACGTTGCCAGAAGATAAATCACAAAAGAAGCCGAAAGATAGGCCGCAATGAAGGGGAGATTGACCAATTCAGAGAATGACAAATTGGCCGAAAATCGGATGATCATAGCCGGCAAAGCAAAGTAAAAGACAAACTTTGTCAGATATAAAGTAGCGACCTCAGTAAAGAAATGAGTGCGAGCAGCGCCATAGCCCAGCCCCACGATTGCAAAAAAAGGCAATGTCTTGAGAAGAACTTCGATCATAGAAAGGTAAACTTCTTACTGGAAAGGGCGCACGATGCGCGAGGTCATTGTAGTTCTAAAATCTCTGGGTAAAAGCCCTGAAATTAAAATTCAACCACAGCGCGAATAGATTTGCCTGCATGCATTAGATCAAAGCCCATGTTGATATCTTCTAAGGCCATAGTGTGAGTGATCATTGGATCAATTTCAATTTTCCCATCCATGTACCAATCAACGATCTTTGGCACATCCGTACGACCGCGTGCACCACCAAAGGCCGTGCCACGCCAGACACGACCTGTCACTAATTGAAACGGACGTGTGCTGATTTCCGCACCAGCCGGAGCCACACCAATAATCACGCTTTCGCCCCAACCCTTATGGGCCGACTCCAGTGCGGTACGCATCACATCGACATTGCCCGTGGCGTCAAATGTATAGTCTGCGCCGCCTCCAGTCAGCGCCACCAAATACGCCACCAAATCCCCACTAACATCTTTAGGGTTTACGAAATCAGTCATGCCGAAGCGCGTGGCCATCTCAATCTTTCCAGGGTTTAGATCAACCCCAACAATTTGATCTGCCCCAGCAAGTCGCAGACCTTGGATCACATTGAGACCGATACCACCCAAACCGAACACAATTGCAGTACTGCCAATCTCAACTTTGGCAGTATTGATTACAGCACCAATACCTGTCGTGACACCACAACCAATATAGCAAATTTTATCAAAAGGCGCATCAGAGCGCACTTTGGCCAATGCTATCTCTGGTAAAACTGTATGATTAGCAAAGGTCGAGCAGCCCATATAATGAAGAATAGGCGTGCCATTGAGCATCGAGAACCGACTGGTACCATCAGGCATCAATCCCCTACCTTGTGTACTACGGATCGCTTGGCAAAGATTGGTTTTTGGGTTTAAGCAATAGTCACACTCGCGACATTCGGGAGTATATAGTGGAATTACATGATCACCCGGCTTTAAACCCACAACACCAGAGCCACATTCCAATACAATACCCGCACCCTCATGGCCCAAAATAGCAGGGAAAATACCTTCAGGGTCGGCACCAGATCGAGTGAATTCATCAGTGTGACAAATCCCCGTTGCCTTAATTTCGACCAAAACTTCACCAGCCTTCGGGCCTTCGAGATCCACTTCCATAACTTCAAGTGGTTTGCCAGCTTCCATAGCAACGGCCGCGCGTGTTCGCATCATAAAACTCCCTAAATATTTCTTAAACCCTAGGTCACGCTAAGGAACCTTTACAACCCTTTTTCAAAGAAAGTTATCGAATTGGGTTAATCTAAACTCGGTGATACGGACCACCGGCAAGGATGGATGCAGCGCGGTACAACTGTTCAGCGAGCATCACCCGGACTAGCATATGCGGCCAAACCATTCTGCCAAAGCTCAGCTTTGCATCCGCACGCGCCAAAACCCCAGGAGCCAAACCATCCGCACCACCGATAACAAATATCAACTCACTGGGCGCTTGGTCGCGAATGCGTACCAGGGACTGGGCAAAGTCAGGGGAGTCTTGTAATGTGCCATGCTCATCCAGAGCAATCACCGCCGCACTAGTTGGTATGGCCTTACTCAAAAGCGCGCCTTCAGCTGTCTTGCCACCACCTTTTTTATCTTCCAGCTCTGTAAATTCAACTGGGCCCAAGCCAAGCTGGCGCCCAGTCCGGTTGAACCGGGCGATGTAATCTTCAATAAGGTCTTTTTCTGGGCCGTTGCGCAGACGTCCAATGGCAATAATGCGCAGACGCATTAAACCTCAGAGGGGGCTGGTGCTCCAGGCTCCAACCACATTTGGTCAAGCTGATAGAACTCACGCACCTCTGGACGAAACACATGGACAATGACATCACCTGTATCAACAAGCACCCAATCACCGGTGCCTTTGCCTTCTAGCTTGGAAAAAATCCCCAAGTCGTCCTTTAAGCGAATTTTCAGCTTTTCAGAGATCGCTGCAACTTGGCGGGTTGATCGACCAGAACAGATTACCATGTGATCGCCAATCTCCGAAATGCCGCGCAAATCAATTTGCACAACATCTTCAGCTTTATCATCATCTAGGGATTTTAAAACGGCAGCTAATATTGCATCGCTCGTAGCACTCGATTGGCCTTTAGCCAATTTGCGCGCGGATCCTTCCGCGTCAGACGTCAAAGACAGGACTATGTCCTCCAAACAATACGCCGCAACATCCCGGCGCCGGGTTTGAGGTCTTTAGCATTGAAATTTAGATTCCTCAATCGCTTGCGTGGATTACTTCACAAACTGTGTTCATCGAGGACCACAGTAACAATCTGTACCAAATTTCTTTAGCTAACGTTATATGAATAATAATATTTATTCTAATTATATCAAAAACTTATATTTATTTTGACTAGAGTTCCTAGTAAACTTTATTTTCAAAATAATTCTATTTCGCAGGATCGAACCGTGTAGCTGGCAAATATTCGCACTTTCCTACTTAATTAATAGCTATATTGCGGTCGTTGTAAACACGTATGGCATTGGTCATGCTGGTTCAGCCAAGCGCTAAAGTGCCACGAAAAAGTCTGTTGACGTTCACTCTAAGGTCATCGCAAATCGCCAAGCTGAACCCACTAGAATTACGTATAACATGAGATCATCTCAAGGCTTGTGTCGGGCATGCGGGCGAGTTATTCAGAAGAATGGAAATAGTCTTTAATATTGCGGATCACACTCGCCTACCTTGGCGGTTTTTTCGCGTAGAAAAATCAAGTCTCTGGCGGTGGCTCTACAGCTAAGCCCGCCTGTGATAACATTTCAAAATAGATTATACATATAAGGAATGCCGGATATGGCCCCTAAAACACTTTATGATAAAATCTGGGACGCCCATGTGGCCCATGAAACCGCTGACGGCACATGTCTTCTATATATTGACCGGCATTTGGTCCATGAGGTTACCAGCCCTCAAGCCTTTGAGGGTTTAAGGATGACAGGACGCAAAGTCCGCGCTCCAGAAAAAACAATTGCAGTGCCCGATCACAATGTACCCACTACATTGGACCGCTTAAAAGGCATCGATAATGAAGAGAGCCGTATCCAGATTGATGCGCTCGACACCAATGCGCGCGAATTCGGAGTAGTTTATTATCCTGTGGATGACGTGCGCCAAGGCATCGTGCATATCATTGGCCCTGAGCAGGGTTGGACATTACCGGGCATGACCATTGTTTGTGGCGATAGTCACACCGCCACGCACGGTGCCTTTGGCTCTTTGGCCCATGGGATAGGCACATCTGAGGTTGAGCATGTTTTGGCCACCCAGACGTTGATCCAGAAAAAATCCAAAAATATGAAAGTTGAAATCACTGGACAGTTGAGCCCATGTGTTACGGCCAAAGACATTACCCTGGCGGTGATCGGCGAGACAGGCACCGCTGGCGGTACCGGCTATGTTATCGAATATTGTGGCGAAGCCATCCGCAACCTGTCGATGGAGGGGCGAATGACGGTCTGCAACATGGCAATTGAAGGTGGCGCACGGGCCGGCATGATCGCACCTGATGAAACTACATTTGAGTATTGTCATGGCCGCCCCAACGCTCCCACTGGGGAAACGTGGGACGCCGCTGTGGCCTATTGGAAAACTCTTTTTTCCGATGATACAGCCCATTTCGACAAGATCATCACCATGAAAGGCGAAGACATAGCCCCCGTAGTTACTTGGGGCACCAGCCCTGAGGATGTGTTACCCATCACCGCAAGCGTGCCTGCTGCCAGTGACTTCAATGGTGGCAAAGTAGCTGCAGCCCAACGCAGTTTGGAGTATATGGGCCTAACACCTGGCACACGTTTGCAAGATGTCACCATCGATGCCGTGTTCATCGGTTCTTGCACCAACGGGCGGATCGAAGATCTACGCGCTGCGGCAAAAGTGGTTGAAGGCAAAAAAATTCAAGATGGCTTGATCGCCATGGTTGTTCCCGGTTCAGGCCTTGTG
>LAQD01000021.1:62244-64334 GCA_000981705.1 Rhodobacteraceae bacterium ASP10-04a | reverse complement strand
GATGCTCTATGTGTTTGGGCATGAACCCTGATCAGCTTGGACCACAGGTCCGATGTGCCTCGACCAGCAACCGCAATTTTGAAGGCAGACAAGGACGCGAATCACGCACTCACTTGATGAGCCCAGCCATGGCCGCTGCAGCAGCTCTCACCGGAAGACTCACTGACGTGCGGGAAATTACATAATGGAAAAATTCGAAAAACTCACAGCAATCGCTGCACCAATGCCTTTAA
Source organism: Rhodobacteraceae bacterium ASP10-04a (assembly GCA_000981705.1). GTDB lineage: Bacteria > Pseudomonadota > Alphaproteobacteria > Rhodobacterales > Rhodobacteraceae > Planktomarina > Planktomarina antarctica. The sequence continues at coordinate 64,101 of LAQD01000021.1, read as the reverse complement.
TCAATATCGACACCGATATGATCATTCCAAAGCAGTTTTTGAAAACCATCAAACGCTCCGGATTAGGTGTTAGTGCCTTTCACGAAATGCGCTACCATTTGGACGGATCTGACAATCCAGATTTTATACTCAACAAAGAAGCTTATCAAGGCGTCAACATCTTAGTGGCTGGTGATAACTTTGGCTGTGGATCATCGCGCGAGCATGCGCCTTGGGCCTTGCTGGATTTTGGTATACGTTGTGTGATTTCTACAAGTTTTGCCGACATCTTCTACAATAACTGCTTTAAAAATGGCATTCTGCCTGTGATCGTGACTGAAGACGAGCTCTTGCTGTTGATGAAAGATGCTGAAAAAGGCAGCAATGCACGCATGGTTATCGATCTCGAAAAGCAACATATCCAAACATCAGACGGTGAGGTAATAAATTTTGATGTAGACCAGCATAGAAAGCATTGCTTAATCAATGGCCTTGATGACATTGGTCTCACATTAGAAAAAGTAACCTCAATTGATGCTTTTGAAACTCAAATGGCACAAAGCACCCCCTGGGTATAAGCCTTGGCTTAACTACAGACATGTTTGGCTAGACAAACTTTGTAAGTTAAATAGTCAAAAAATATGAGATAATTGAAAGGGCTTTTTATGAGCACCCCATCCCTCCTTATTCTCCCCGGCGACGGCATTGGTCCAGAAGTCATGACCGAAGTACGCAAAGTCATTGACTGGCTTGGCACCCACCGCGATATGGCCTTTAACGTGTCTGAAGATCTGGTCGGTGGTGCCGCCTATGATGTACACGGCGTTCCACTGCATGACGACACAATGGCAAAAGCACAGTCCGTGGATGCGGTTTTGCTAGGTGCAGTTGGGGGTCCAAAATACGATAATCTGGATTTCAGCGTAAAACCAGAGCGGGGATTGCTGCGCCTACGTAAAGAAATGGATTTGTTTGCTAATCTGCGCCCAGCGCAATGTTTTGATGCTTTAGCAGATTTTTCCTCCCTAAAGCGGGATATTGTTGCCGGCTTAGATATTATGATCGTACGTGAATTAACTTCAGGAAGCTATTTTGGAGAACCTCGCGGCATTTTCAAAGAAGGAAATGAACGCGTGGGCATTAATACCCACCGATATACTGAGTCTGAAATTGAGCGTGCTGCACGTGCTGCGCTTGAATTAGCACGCCGCCGGAGTAACCGCGTATGCTCAATGGAAAAAGCCAATGTGATGGAAGCTGGTGTTTTGTGGCGTGATGTGGTCACTGAGGTTCATCAGGCTGATTATGCTGATGTAGAATTAACGCATATGTATGCAGATAATGGTGCGATGCAGCTAGTACGCGCGCCCAAGCAATTTGACGTGATTCTTACTGACAACCTGTTTGGCGACATCCTATCTGATTGTGCAGCTATGTTGACTGGTTCGCTTGGCATGCTTCCGTCAGCTAGCCTTGGTTCTCCAATGGAGAATGGCCGCCCAAAAGCGCTCTATGAACCAGTTCATGGCTCCGCCCCAGACATTTCCGGCCAGGGCAAAGCTAACCCCTCGGCCTGTGTTTTGTCTTTTGCAATGGCTTTACGCTATTCTTTTGATCTTGGTGAAGAAGCAACGCGGATCGAAACAGCAGTTGAGAAAGTGCTTGCTGATGGAATTCGTACTGCAGATCTTTTGCAAGCTGAAGGTGACACCGCTGTGACAACATCACAAATGGGTGATGCAATCGTTGGGGCGCTTACTGCCAGTCTCTAAGTCCGCCTCGCGCAAACACAGTAAATGCCGGGCTTGCCCGGCTTTTTTCTTTTAGACAGTATCCAAAAACCTAACTGATATAAGCCCGTGCCAGGCCTTGCGCCAA
>LAQD01000021.1:53470-62165 GCA_000981705.1 Rhodobacteraceae bacterium ASP10-04a | reverse complement strand
CTTTACCAACTTTTTGGCTGATGTTATCCAAAAGTAAGCGTTATACTGAGTGAATGACCACATCGCGGGCGCGAGTGTCATGACCTATTATGAAGGTGACGCCTTAAACTGGCATTTTGACCCGGTAGAACTTACCACAACTTTGCTCTTACAGGTACCTTGCAGCAGCGATGAGTTTGAGTATCTAAACGATCTGGGCACAGAGGATGATCCAAATTATGATGGGATTGCAGCGATTTTGACAAACCATCAAAGCCAACGATCTACCTACAAAAAGCGGATACTCTGAATGTATTTAATGGCGTAAATACGGTACATCGGGCAACCCCACTTGGGGGTGATGCCCAACGGATAAAAACAGTTTTAACTTATTTGTATACTTCAGGTCGCAAGTCCTCCACCGAAGTAACATTTGGGGTTTCATGGTAAGAGCAACCCCATACCATCGCGCTAAAGTACCAGATGATCTATTGAAATATAGCTACACGCTCAATGCTGTTACATAGCTTGGGCTCAACGCCACAATAAAATGGGTTCAATTGAAAACAGCTGAGTAGTTATCAGCAGCATCGCAAAAATAGTTACCGCTTGGGTAAGCCGATGGCAGCCCGCGATTCTGGTGATTTGAGGTGAAAATCTTCACCTAAGTATTTTGTACCAGCCGGGCCACAGAGATAAGCTACCGCCTGAGCCACATCTGTGGCCGGGATGTGATCTGCAACTTCAAGTTGGCTTACAGGGTTCACTCCTGAAGCTTTAATTAAAACCTGCATCTCAGTTGCAACTGTACCAGGACTAAGACCTAGGCAAGTAATTCCTTGGGCACCATATTCTTCGTGGCCCGATCGGGTTAACTGTAATACGGCGGCTTTGGAAGCGCAATAATGGCTCCAGCCCTCGAGCACACCATAGGCCGCTCCAGAAGAAATATTAATAATAGTCCCCCCCCCCTGCTCAATCATAATCGGTAGAGCGGCATGCATCATGTAAAAAACACCCTTCACATTAACATCAATAATTTGGTCCCAATCTTTTGGTGTGAACTCTGCCAAACGGTGCACAGGGGCCAGCAGTCCCGCATTATTTACCAAAATATCTATGCTGCCAAAATGTGCGAGTGTTAAATCAACTACCGATTTCACTTGATCGTAGTCTGATACATCGCAAGAAATGGCTTTAGCCTGTGACCCAATCTGAGCGGCAATCTGCTCCAAAGCATCAGCGCTGCGGGCAGTCAAGACAACATTCGCCCCAAGGGAGGCCAAATGTTGGGCAGTGGCTGCTCCAATACCCCGACTTGCACCAGTAATCAAAACTGTTTTTCCTGAGAATGTCATATAACCACTGCCTTTTAATCTGGTCTCAATCAGGCTAACGCGACGTTGATCGAGACACAAGTTAGCACTTCTGACTTTACCGCACAGCCGGTCCATGACACCACAAATTCAGAACGGAGACACCTTTGCGCGCAACTTTAGTGATCCTAACTATGGCCTACATGCTGTCCCAGTTTTATAGGGCGTTTTTAGCAGTATTTGCCGCTCCGTTGCAGGCAGAAATTGGTACTACCGCGGCGCAGCTGTCTGAAGCGTCAGGCTACTGGTTCTTAGCCTTTGCACTGATGCAAATCCCTGTCGGCTGGGCTCTAGATACCTTAGGGCCAAAACGTACTAATGCTATTTTATTGGCTCTCGGGGCCGGTGGTGGCGCCATAGTTTTTGCCTTAGCAACTGTACCGTGGCATATCTCACTTGCGATGACATTGATAGGAATTGGCTGTTCGCCAGTGCTCATGGCCTCTTATTACGTGGTGGCGCGAAGTTTTTCAGGAGCAGCTTTTGCAACAATGGCAGCATCTATTCTGGGTATTGGATCACTCGGAAATATCGGTGCGGCCTTTCCTTTGACCCTCTTGGTGGAGCTGTTTGGTTGGCGTTTTTCAATTATGATGATCGCCATGATAACCTTGGTAATAGCAGGTTTGTGCTATCTGATAGTCAAGGATCCACCCAAGGTAGTCACCACGCAAAAAGGCAGCATTTTGGATTTGCTTCGGATACGAGCAATGTGGTTTATCTTACCTATGGTGCTAGTCAATTACGCGCCTGCCGCAGGTCTGCGCGGCCTATGGATTGGACCCTACTTCACAGACGTATTTGGCTCCAACATTGCGCAAATTGGAACCGTAACTAGCGTAATGGCACTGGCTATGATTGCTGGGAACTTTTTTTACGGACCACTTGATCGGCTATTTGGAACACGGAAATGGGTGATTTTCTTTGGTAATTTAAGTGGTGCAACACTTTGTATTTCACTCTACTTTTTCGGTGGCAACAGCTTTTGGACTGCGGCTGGCATCATGGCTGGCATCGGTTTCTTTGGTGCGTCGTACCCAATTTTGGTAGCCCATGGCCGCAGCTTTTTCCCCGAACATTTGGTAGGTAGAGGGGTTACATTGATCAACCTCTTTTGTATCGGTGGTGTAGGCGTAATGCAAAATCTGTCAGGACGTATCTATAATACTAAGATAACAGAGACTACGTCACCAATTCTCTCGTATAATGCCGTAATTCTGCTGTTTTGTGTGACAATGTTGTTGGGTTTAGCAATTTATCTATGCTCACAGGACCGAACTGACTAGCCCCCCCCCTTCCCATTGATCAAACACCGCGCTAAACGGGCCCGTGATCGAAACAAGGAAGAAAGTATGTCTTATAAAGTTGTCATCGTAGGAGCCACAGGGAATGTGGGCCGCGAAATGCTGAATATTTTGGATGAACGTGAATTTCCAATTTCTGAAATTGCCGTTCTTGCTAGCCGGAAATCTATTGGTACCGAAGTAAGTTTTGGCGATAGGACTTTGAAGACGACCGACTTGGCCACCTTTGATTTCACTGGTTGGGACATGGCACTTTTTGCAGTAGGCTCAGACGCCACCAAAGAATATGCACCAAAGTCTGCTGCTGCAGGCTGTGTGGTGATCGATAATTCCAGCCTGTATCGTTACGACCCGGATGTACCGCTAATTGTGCCAGAGGTGAATGCCGATGCGATCCATGGTTATAGTAAGAAAAATATTATTGCCAATCCAAACTGCTCGACTGCGCAAATGGTTGTAGCCTTGAAGCCCTTGCATGACCGCGCCAAAATCAAGCGTGTTGTGGTCAGCACCTATCAATCTGTATCTGGTGCCGGCAAAGAGGGTATTGATGAGCTTTGGGACCAAACTAAATCCATCTACAACCCAGTAGACAATAAGCCACCACGCAAGTTTACCAAGCAAATTGCATTCAATGTCATTCCCCATATCGACGTATTCCTCGATAGTGGCGATACAAAAGAAGAGTGGAAAATGGTGGCGGAGACAAAGAAAATCCTGGACCCTGCAATCAAAGTTACAGCAACCTGCGTGCGGGTTCCTGTTTTTGTGGGTCATTCTGAGGCTATTAATATCGAATTTGAAGATTTCCTAGACGAAGATGAAGCTCGTTCAATACTGCGGGAATCTCCCGGCCTTATGGTTATTGATAAGCGCGAAGATGGCGGTTATGTCAGTCCCGTTGAATGCGTAGGTGATTACGCCACCTTCATCAGCCGAATTCGGCAGGACGTCACTGTGGAAAATGGTATCAACCTATGGTGCGTTTCTGACAACCTGCGTAAAGGCGCCGCTTTGAATGCAGTCCAAATTGCCGAAGTTTTAGGTAATAAAGTCCTGAAAAAAGGCTAACGAACACACCTAATTCATCTAAGGCTTCGCTATCATGCGAAGCCTTTTTTTGTTGCGGAGGCTAAATGCGGACAAAGTCCTGTGTGGCCACGTCGAATTGCTCTAAAGTGCCTTCAGCAATATCGGTCCAAAGCCCATGGAGGGTTAGCTCGTTCTTATCGACGGCACTATTGACAAAAGGGAATGTCATCAGGTTTTCAATTGAAACCATAACTGCCTCCCGCTCTAGCCGCGCCACACGTTCCACTTCATCAGGCATATGTTTGACACGCTCAAACCCAGGACGCAAAATATCCATCCAACGGCCCACAAAGCTACTACTTTTTTCCAACTCTGGCGCAAGGCCAGTACACATATCATGGCAGCCCTTCACTCCACCACAACTAGAATGACCAAGAACAATAATATGTGAAACATTAAGTGCAGTGACTGCATATTCTACGGCCGCAGAGGTCCCATGCGCCTCTCCATCAGGCTGGTAGGCAGGTACCAAATTTGCAATATTCCGGTGAATAAAAAATTCACCCTGCTCAGCTCCAAAAATGGCAGTCACATGAACCCGGCTGTCACAGCACGAAATAACCATCGCTCGTGGCCTTTGGCCTTCGCTAGCTAACCGACGGTACCATGCATGATTGTCCTCAAACGTGGTAGCTTTCCAACCATGGTAGCGTTGCACCAAATAGGTCGGCAGAGGTTTCACAGAATCCATGGGTTCCCTTACTTAGTTCATATGGATAATGTTTATTATATCTAATAATTATAAAAATTCGAGAGAGAAAACTAAACTTTATTCAGTTTCAGATAAAATCTAATTATCTGGCTAAACTACAAAGCAGTCATGGCCAGTTATGGTAATATGAACCAAAATGGCCCAACTTAATACTTTGCACGCCAAACAACCTTAAACGAAAGTGCTCAGCTATAGCTGGTATCCGGCCGGTCGCCGTGGAGCTTGTGCTCACAAGCAATCCAATTCACTTTATTTAAATAGCATTGCACATAATGGGCATGTCTAAGGATTGAAGCAATTTAACAAATTATCGTAGTAATTAATCTACCCGTTAATCAGCTCTGCACCCTACAACAGTTGAGTTCAGACCACACAAGCGTTGCGGCCCGCAAGGTAACCAAAGGCAATGGCCGTCAATAAACCATTACCAGAAAGATATCCTTCGACTGCTGGACCCGACACTCCGCAGGCCGCACCGCCAGAAGCATAGAGGTTCATAAATGTACCCCCATCAGCACGATGGACGCGAGCAGTATTGTCGATCACAAGGCCGCCTTGCGTATGAAACAACGCGCCCGTAACTTTCACGGCATAATACGGTGCTTTCAGTGGTGTGACCCCCGTAAAATCTCGACCCAACGCATCTGAACCTACGCCACTAGCCAGTGCCTGCACCTCAGCCAGCGTGCTTGCTAAAATCAATTCTGGCAGGCACGTCACCTTCGCCAATTCTGCGGCATCTGCACCACAATGGATCGCGCCAGCACCGACAGCCTCACAGTAATCAGGAAAACCATTAACCAAAAAATTGTGTCGTTGTGCATCATAGATATTCCAAGCAATACCATCTGGTTGGTTTAGAACTTTGACCGCCTGTTCAGAATAGCCCCCCATCTCATTAGAAAACCGGCGGCCTTCGTTGTTCAATTGAACGGCACCTTGCATCATCAGTGCCCATGAAATCAGGATACCATGGGGATGTGCCAGCGATCCGTGCCCCTGATAACCAGAGAGATGTTTTATTTCTGCACCAAGTGCTTCTCCCCACGTTAAAGCATGACCAGTATTACCTGCATGCCCGTAGTATTGCCCCCCTGCTATCTGCGGAATATGTTCTGCCACCAACTGCTGGTTACCCCCATAACCGTTACAAGCAAGGATAAGGTTTCCGCATCCGATTACCTCCGTTGTATTACCTGGTCGTTTAAGCCCAACGGCCACGGCTTTGCCTGCCTCATCAAAGAAAAGCGTTTCAGCGAGCGCCTCTGTAACGATGGTGATACCCGCTTCAGCAGCAGCAGCCAAAAGCCGTGCCTCCAAAGCTGCTCCTGTTTTTTCAGGCACTGCATGCATTCGATGACGCGCATGGCCAGGGTATAGGAAATCATCAAGTACGTGCCACTCTACTCCACATCTATCGGCCAGCCATTCCATTGCTGGTGCAATATTTTCTGCTGCCAGTCGGGCCAATCGTTCGTCCAGTTGCCCATAAGTTTTAGCCTTTAAATCACTAAAAAAAAGTTCTGCAGTATCGTCAGTAACACCTATTGCATGCTGAAAACGCGTGCCCGGTGCGGGTACGAAGCCAGACGACATAGAGGTTGAACCAGACGGCGATGCATCTCGTTCTAGCACGACAACTTCTGAACCATTTTCAGCGGCCGCCAGCGCTGCAGTTAGGCCAGAGGCACCTGCCCCAATGATTACCACATCTGCGGTGAAATCTGGCGTTGGAGTGGCTAGACTAACTTCTGGCATCAGGTGGCCTCAATCATAGCTCGTGCCTGCGCACAGGTCATTACTTTTCCAACGGTTGACAGATCAGCAATCGCGCTGTTGTGGGTTGTTTCTGAAAAAGCAGCACAACCATCAGACAAAACAGTCGTATTGAAATCACGTACATGTGCGCTTCGCACAGTTGAGGCAACACCACCATTGGTAACAATTCCACATACTAAGAGTGTGTCTATACCCGCTTTACGCAGGCTAAATTCCATCCGAGTTTGGTAGAAGGCAGAGTATGCTATCTTTTCGATAGTTAGATCAGCAGGCTGCAGTTGATCAACCAAAGAATGCCCCCAAGAGCCTGGTTGGAAATCACCTTTTCCTAAAAATGGACGGATTGATTTCAGGTGTGGCGCAATGAACGGTTCACCTGCTTTGCCGGGTACCAACGTGAACTGGGTAGAAATAATCCACCCACCTTTTTTGCGCAAAGCATTGGCCACAGTGAGTACCTTGGCCGGAAGTGCTGCAATTGCGTCTGAGGTCTGACCACCACGCGCATAAGCCCCTTTTGGATGTAGAAAGTCATTTTGCAAATCAACTATCAAAAGACCAGTACGAGCCGGTATTAGGTTTACGTCCATATTCATGATCGTCCCTCCAAGCGGATAACAAGATTTCCGAATGCGTCAACAGTAGCAGCAAGGCCTGGGTCAACAAAGATAGTTGTATCTGGCTGCTCAAGGATCGCTGGCCCTGCTATGTGTTCGCCAACTGCAAGACTGAGCCGATCGTAAAGTGTAGCCTCGTGGAACGCTCCATCCGCCCAAACTGTACGGGTGCCCGTACGACACTCCTTTGAAGGTTTTCCCTGCACCGGTGCAAACACACTCATATCAAAAACGGGGCGACGGCCGATGACCGTAACACGGTAGTTCATCACCCGAACCGGTATACTATCCAAAAGGCGCCCGTAGGTAGCTTTATAGGCGCTGTCAAAGGCCGCTTGGATTGAATTAATGGTCAGGCCTTTGCTAGGATCAACGGCAACGGCAACGGTGTGGGTTTGGCCTAAATAAAGCATATCAAATTCGAATAGCCGATCAATACGTTCAAATGTGGTTCCGGAAGATGTGACCACCTGCTGTGTCGCATTTGCTACCACTTGAAGATTATCGCTCAGCACAGCCGCATCAATATCCGACAACAGTCTATTCACAGTCTGCACTCGATCGTGGCGCGTATCAGCGACCACACAGCCCAAGGCAGACGTCACACCAGGAAACCGTGGCACAAGGGCTGAACCTAGACCAACATCTTTGATTAAAGCACCTGTATGCAAAGCACCGCCACCGCCAAAGGGCATCGCGGCAAATTTTGAGGGGTCATATCCCTTTTCAATCGACACAAGCCGGATTGCACCTGCCATCTTTGCATTTGCGATACGCAGAATAGCCTCAGCAGCTTCCTCTTCACTCAGGTCCAAAAGATCCGAGACATTAGATCTGATAGCAGCGCGCGCAGCATCGACATCCAGCCGGTCAAGTTTACCACCAATTGGACGGTCAGGATTGATGCGCCCCAAGATTAGATTTGCATCTGTCACGGTTGGACGAGTGTTGCCCAAACCGTAACAAACTGGTCCTGGATCAGAGCCAGCAGACTCGGGACCAACAGTAAGCAGGCCACTTGCATCGACGCTGGCAATAGAACCACCGCCCGCACCAATAGTGGTAATTTCAATCATCGGCGTGCGCACAACCATGCCAAAATCAATTGCTGTTTGAGGCGCGAGTGCGGCCGCACCATCGGCCACCAGCGATACATCAAATGAGGTTCCACCCATGTCACATGTTACAATATTGTCAAAACCGGCTGCAGCGGCAATGGCTTGTCCTGCAATAACGCCAGCCGCAGGTCCCGAAAGAGCCGTACGTACCGGAAAATCCTTAGCCGTATCCACGCCCATGACCCCGCCATTAGACTGCACGATCAGCAATTCTCCTACGAACCCTTTTTCATCCAGACCTTGCTCCAATCGATCGAGGTAAGATGATACTACAGGCTGCAAATAAGCGTTAAGGGTTGCGGTAGACAGGCGCTCAAATTCACGAATTTCAGGCAAAATCTCAGTAGCTGCTGTGACATAAGAAGTTGGCCATACGCTGCGTACCGCCTCAACAGCAATGCGTTCGTTTTCTGAATTTGCATAGGCGTTGATAAAAAAGACACAAACCGCTTCACATCCAGCCTCAGCCAATTTGCGTGCCTGAGCTTTTACCTCTTTAGCGTCAACCACCTGCAAAACTGTACCATCAGCCAGCACTCGTTCTGCTACTTCGACTCGGTCAGGACGTGATACAACAGGCTTAAATTCTCCACGCAAACCCCATGTCTCTGGCCGGTCACGACGCCGCATTTCCAGCACATCACGGAACCCTTCTGTGGTAATAATACCGGTACGCCCCCCTTTGCGTTCCAGCAATGCGTTGGTGCCAACAGTAGTA
>LAQD01000021.1:41168-53415 GCA_000981705.1 Rhodobacteraceae bacterium ASP10-04a | reverse complement strand
CTTTCGACTGATCACCACGGGTAGAAGGCACCTTGGTCGTTTCAACCTGCCCTGTGTCTTCATTATAAACGAAGACATCTGTAAAAGTACCACCCACATCGACGCCAATAACAATTCTACCACTCATACTGTGCGCTCTTTTCTAAGGGCAATCGTTGCCGCGTGTTCCACTATGCCTGCATCTGTAAAGACCACGCCAAAATCACTGCGTGCTGCCTCTGCACTGACATAACCTTGTTCAACGTCTGACAGCACCGTCTCCGGGGAACGCGTTAGCGCGTCGCCGTATCCGCCGCCGCCAGGGGTTTCTAGACGCACATGCTGACCTCGCTCTAAATGAATGCCTACCATCTTAGAAACCATCGGTGGCGTGTGTTCACCATCCGATTGCTCGTAATAAAAACGGTTTGTGGCTGCATCTCCACCGCCAACTATACCACGCGGTGGAACTTTTCCACGTTCACCAAACAGGAAAACATCCGCCTCATTGTCCAGAAGTGAAATCTCATAAATCGCACCAAGTCCGCCACGGTAATGCCCAATACCACCAGAGTCAGGCCGTAGTGCCCATTTAGTAAACCTTATAGGATAAGCAGCTTCGAGAATTTCCAATGGTGGAATTGTTGCTGTAGAAATCGGGGCATTGCCATGGTTCAAGCCATCACCTGTCCCATGTGCACCGTGCCCCCCTCCAAAGAACGAGAACATTACCCAGCGCGCACCATTGGGCCGATGGCCCGCCAACGACAAAGCATTGATCGTACCATAAGCACAAGCCATCGCAGATTTTGGAGCCACTTGTGCGATCGCCTGAAAAACAACATCAATTAGGCGCAGGATTGTCTCAGTATAGCCACCCACAGGCTTTGGTGCTTTGACTGATAGAAGCGAATCTTCGTCTATGCGAAACTCAACTGGTTCCAACACACCTGCATTTGCAGGAACTTCACCAAAGACATGTTTAAGAGCCACATAGCAGGCCGCAATTGTTGTCGAGCGAGAAATATTTACTGGGCCACGGCACGCAGGCGAAGAGCGCGTGAAGTCGAGGATCATCTTGTCCCCATCAATTGTCAAATCAAGTGCAACCTTTAGCGGCACGTCATCGATACCGTCATTGTCTAACCAGTCTTCAGCTGAGATTGTGCCTGATGGTAGGTTTGAGATTTGCGACCGCATCATTGTGGCTGCTCTGTCCTTGAGTGCTATCAGGGCGCCACGGGCCGTGGGCACCCCGTATTCGTCCAAGAGTGCATTAAGGCGCTTCGCACCGAGATCCATCGCATTAATTTGACCGTTCAGATCACCATAAAGTGACAAGGGCTGGCGTGAGTTTGCCGAAAGAATATCTACGACATCTTGCCGGAACTCACCACGGTCATAAAGTTTAACAGGCGGGATAAGCATCCCTTCCTGAAAACACTCGGTTGCAGCAGGATTGTAGTTGCCGGGCACATTACCACCAACATCATGCCAGTGACCAACAGAGGCAAGATAACAAAATACTTTTCCATCACGAAAAACAGGTTTCACCAGTCGGAAATCCGATAGATGCGTGCCTCCATCATAAGGATCATTGAAAATCCACATGTCACCTTCGTTCACGCCACCCTGTGCTGTGGCCTTGCGTATAACCGCCTTCACAGCAAAGGCCATTACCCCAACGAAGATTGGCAACCCTGACTTCCCCTGTACCAGAGTGTCTCCGTTTTCAGCATCATAAAGGCCATGACTCGCATCATGCGCCTCTGCAATAATCGGGTTGAAGGCTGAACGAAAAAGCGTTGCATCCATCTCATCTGCAATCTGCTCAAAGCGCCCCTTGAGGATCGCAAGTGTGACTGGATCAATTTCCATATTTTTTCCCCTGACTTAGTATGCTGTGTGTTTTGATGACATCATTCAATCCATCAAAATCGTACATTCGGTCACGGAAACTCTCATTTGAACCGTTCAAAATCAAAGCGCTGTAATAATCACTTGCCGTTTTCGCCAATGCTCGAACCACGCCACCAGGAAATATAACAAGTGAATAGCCCAAGGTTTGCAAATCCGCTATGCCATGGATCGGGGTTTTACCGCCTTCAACCATGTTTGCCATCAGGGGAATTCGTCCACCAAAACGATTAGAAATTTCCTTAAGCTGTGTTCGGTTCTGCGGGGCTTCTATAAATAAAACGTCCGCACCTGCCTCTATATAAAGTTCAGCCCGATCACATGCAGCCTCAAACCCCTCCACAGCAATTGCATCAGTGCGTGCAATTATTAGCGTGGTATCGCTAGCACGCGCATCGGCAGCAGCATGAAGTTTTCCAGCCATCTCAGAGGCACTAATGAGCGCCTTACCATCAAGGTGCCCACAGCGTTTGGGCATCGTCTGATCTTCCAATTGCAACGCGTTGGCACCATTGCGTTCGAATACCCGCATTGTGCGCTGAACATTCAACGCATTACCAAAACCGTTGTCAGCATCAACGATGATAGGAATCGATACCCTATCGCGGATCAGTGCAATCGTGTCAGCAACTTCAGACATAGAAACCAGTCCAATATCAGGACTACCAAAACGCGTGTAAGCGAGGCCTGCTCCAGATAGGTAAACCATTTCTGCTCCCGATTGTTCTGCAATCAATGCAGTCAACGCATCACAGACACCTGGCGCAAGTATTGTATCTGGTCCATTAAGGAGAGCTTTCAATATCATTTCATTGTCCCTTGCATTTCGATGCTAAGCGCTTTTTCAAATACTGCACCAAACCACCACTTTCTATGATCTCTTGAAGGTTTTTCGGCATTGGCTCCAATGCGATATCAGTATTTTTATCACTCAGATTAAGCACACTACCCGATAGTTGAAGTGATGCCTTATCACCATCTTTAGCCCCATCAATTGATGGGGCTATTAGGACAGGGAGCCCCAAATTAACCGCATTTCGATAAAATATTCCTGCAAAAGACAACGCGACAACACCCGCCACCTGCAAATACAGCAAAGCTTCAACAGCCTGTTCTCGCGATGAGCCCGTGCCGAAGTTACGGCCTGCCACTATGATATCGCCAGGCTGCACGTCTACAGAAAAAGCAGGCCGGGTGGCCTCAAGGCAATGAGCAGCCAGCGCTTCAATACCACCACGCATGTATTGGCCAGGCGCAAGTTGATCAGTGTCAATGTCATCACCAAACAGAAAGATACGTCCACTCATAGCAGCATCTCCCGTGGGTCGATAATATGGCCAGCTACTGCTGCTGCAGCCACTGTCAGAGGTGACCCAAGCCAGACCTGTGATGTAGCATCACCCATACGGCCCTTAAAGTTGCGCGCCGTCGAGGAAATACAGGTCACATCCGCAGCCAAACGCTGCGTGCCATAGCCTGCACAAATACCACAAGCATTAGGCAAGACCTTGGCACCTGCTGCCTCAAAAATAGCCATAATACCGTCTTTGGCCGCACGATCCTGATCACGCTTGGACGATGGCGCTACAAGAAGTTCGATACCATCAGACACTCTTCGTCCCTTTAAAATACGGGCCGCAGCTTTTAAATCTTCATATTTAGCCCCAGTACATGCACCAATATAGGCCACATCTATTGATGTATTTTCTGCTTCAGATGCTGGCATCGCATTGGCAGGAGAATGGGGGGCCGCAACCTGTGGTGCAAGGGATGTTGCATCAAAAAGGTAGTGCTCGAGCACCGGTGCCTGCGTGTCAGAATATAAACCACTAATGTCAGGAGTATCGCCTCCAACGCTACGCAAAAAATCAGTTGTGACACCATCAGGTGCAATCAAACCAGTTTGCCCACCCAGTTCAGCTGTCATGTTAGCTAAGGTCATTCGCTCTTGCATCGACAGCGACTTGATCGCGTCACCAGTATATTCAACTGCCTGATACTTTCCACCATCCATGCCCAGCTTGCCACATAGTGCCAACATAATATCCTTGGCCATTAGTCCATCACGAAGGCGCCCCGTCCATTCGATCAGAATAGTCTCAGGCACTTTTACCCAAATCTCGCCAGTGGCTAGAACACCCGCCATTTCGGTTGCTCCAATTCCAAACATAAAAGCACCCATGGCGCCACCGGTGGGGGAATGGCTGTCGCCACCCACCGCAAACATGCCAGGTTGTAATTGCCCACTTTCTGGCAGAACCACGTGACAGATACCCTGCCCATCTAGAAACCGTACACCAGTCTCTCGGGCCCAGTCCCGTGTGAGCGCAAGGATAGCGGAGGTTTCTTCAGTATCACCAGGCACGAAATGGTCTGAAACTAAAAAAACCTTGTCCTTATTCCAAAGCCCAACGCCGAGATCTCTAAGAATCGGAGCCACACGACGTGGCCCACCAGAATCGTGGATCATCGCCAAATCAACGTTAGCAGTCACAACTTCACCTGGGGTCACGTATTTAAGTCCGGCTGCCCGAGCAATAATTTTTTGCGCTAAAGTTTGCTGCATCAGTCCATTCCCTCTTGAGCAGACCATAGCGGGCCATCAGGCCCCACCTTGCGGGTCATAGCCATTTCGATGTGATAAAGCTCAGGGCGATAGAGGGCACGGATATACTGCACAACCCGCTGATCGCTGCAACGTGCAATCCTACGGACTTCCAACAATGGAGCACCAGCGTAGACGCCAAGCGCATCTGCTGTATCCGGCGTTGCAAGTGCCGCCGAAATAGTCTGGCGTGCAGAGACCACGCGGTGGCCCGCGCACTCCAACAATTTCATCAGTGCTGCTGAATTTAAATCATCTGCCTCAAAACTACGACCAACTTCGCCAGGCAAAAAACATACTAGATACGACATCGGTGCGCCCTCAAAGCTGCGCACGCGAACCGAGCGTTGCACCTCAGTATCTTCAGGCAACTCCAGGGCTTCAGCTACTTCTGGGCTTGCCCTTAGGTAATCAAATTCTAGTAATCTTACATCAGTTGTACTTTGCATCAGCCTGATATTTTCCAACCAGCCGTCAATAGAAGTCCGCATCACAGTCCAGCCCGCACGGTCCAAAACACTTGTGCCACGACCTCGCTCACGTTTAACGATGCCCGCCTCAGCCAATTCATCAAGCGCGCGTCTCGCAGTGATACGTGAAACACCATAGCTACGTGATAGATCGAACTCTCCTGGCATAAAAGTGCTTGGTGCAAACTCTCCGCTCGCAATGCGGTTTTGTAATTGCACTACCATCTGTTGGTACAGTGGCATTGGTGAACTTGAGTCAAGTACATGCATAATCTAAATGTTACTACATTATATCATTTAGGCAAGTGACTATTGTTTAGGACTCGTGTTTTTCAGCCGCGTCTAGCATTGCGTGAATCACATCACGACGGGGCGCAAGCGTAGTAGGATATGCTCCACGACTATGGGAAAGTCCTAAACCCAGCACAGTTTCAGCCAGCTTGTAGGTAAGCGGACCGGGGTTCACTACGGGTACTGGCAAACGCTCTGCAAGGTAGGCATGGGCCTCATGCATGGTAGTCGAACCGAGCAGGATCACATCAGCACCATCTTCTTTAATACAACGCCAAGCGATAGCCTCAAGCGCAGGGAAAACATCACTCTCTTTACCAGCGAGCAAAGATTGGTTGTCTGGGGCAGCATCGATCCAACGAACTGAAGCACAATGATCTTCTACCCCCAACTCCATCATAGTTTTACGATAAAGATGCTGCCAGTGCGGCCACATCGCAATAATCGAAAAACGGTGACCTAGCATCATAGCCATAAGTACTGATGCACGACCTGGCCCTATTACTGGGATCGACAGCTCAGAGCGGAGACCAGCCATTCCACTGTCTGACATCGTGTCGATACACACCGCATCAAACCCACGCGCTTCAGCCTCCAACCCCGCCTCCAAAGCTCCAAATTCAGCCAACGCCATATCTGATGCGCTGACATAGTTTTTGGGGGCAGCGCGAACAGATTCGAAGACAAATTCGATATCCGGACCAAGCTGAACCGCATCCAGTTGTGCGCGGCGTTGATTTCGGCTCTCCTCACTCATTGGAAAAGGAATTATTACCAGAACCCGTTTCATAAAATCTCCAATCTGCTTGCAGATTTGCACAATGCACGCCTAAGTTAGATAGAGAACAGTAAAACAACACAGAGGCAAGAGATGGACAGTCTGGGACAAGTGGCAGAATTCGCCGCGCTGACACCTACAACAAGCATTTGCCACGAAGTAAGTGCGCGTACATCTCTCATCCTAGCCGATTGCATTGGCGCCATTGTTGGCGGTGCAGCTGAGCCTGATGTTGCTGCACTTGCCAGCCGCCAAGCGGGTGATGGCCCAGCATTAGTTATTGGTACATCCCAAAAACGACCTCCAGGTACCGCGGCCCTATTGAACGGTACGGCAGGCACTACCCTTGAAATGGATGAGGGCAACCAGTTTTGCAAAGGCCATCCCGGCATGCACACTGTTCCCGCAGCCCTCGGAGTAGCTTCACAACTACAGATCAGTGGTGCAGACCTATTGGCAGCCATCGCGGTTGGATACGACGTCGGTGCCCGCGTAGGAATAAGCACTCGACTTCGCCCATCCATGCATCCGCATGGCACCTGGGGCTCAATTTGTGCCGCGACTGCAGTAGCGCGACTTCAAGGAGCTTCACCTGATCAGATGCGCCACGCGATCAGCCTTTCAGCCAGCCTTGGCCTGTCCACCTCACGCCGCACAATGCTAGAGGGCGGTACAGTACGCAACGTATTCGCAGGTGTCTCAGGCCAAATGGGAGTTCTGGCAGGCGATATGATTGCAGCGGGCTTTACTGGCGATCATGACGGTGTAGCACAGGTATTTGGTCATGTGGTGTCTAATAGTTTTGATGCCGATGCCTTTTCAGATAGCCTTGGCAATCGCTGGGAAGTCAGCCGTAACTATTTTAAAATGCATTCCTGCTGCCGCTACAATCATGCAGCTCTTGACGCTTTAGCACAATTGAGCGCTCGTACGGCAGGGCTTGATGGCAGCACAGTGAAAAGCATAGTTGTTGAGACTTACTCCCTCGCCGTTGAGCTGGACGACCCCTCACCCAAGAACGTGCTTGCGGGCAAATTCTCGGTTCCATTTGCTGTTGCCTCAGCGTTGGTCAATGGCTCGACGGGAGTAGACAGTTTCACGATGCCTAATGTTGTAAACCCCAAAATCATCGCTTTGGCCCAACGGGTAAAGGTCATAGAAGATTTAACCATGACTGCGCTCCTGCCACACAAACGGCCAGCCAAAATCACGGTCACGTTGAAATCTGGTGAGGTGTTGGAGGCAGCTACTGAAACAAATAGAGGCGACTGGTCTGACCCTTACTCAGAAGCAGATGTTCGCAACAAGTATTTATCCCTGACCACACGTTTGTGGCATAAGAAGGCCGCAATCCGCGTATGGGACAAGATAATGGCACTTAGCTCAGCTACGAGTTTGGACGACGTTTTCACCGAAATGGCCCAAGCGCCCCGTTAAAAAACAAAGAGGAACATAGGTATGCGAGAGATAGTTATTGGAGCAGCACAAATGGGCCCAATCCAGCGGGCTGACAGCCGCGAAGAAGTTGTGGCTCGCATGATCGCACTGCTAGAGGAGGCTATAGCTGCCGGCTGTACGCTTGTTGTTTTTCCAGAACTTTGTCTGACAACTTTCTTTCCACGCTGGTACATGGAAGACACCGCCGAAGTAGCCAGTTGGTTTGAAAACAGCATGCCAAATGCCACCACACAGCCCTTATTCGATCGTGCCCGTGCAGCCCGGGTCGCGATCTCCTTTGGCTACGCGGAGAAGACCTCAGAAGGGCAAGGGTTCAACACCCAAGTTCTCACGGACCCTGCCCTCAATATAATTGGCAAGTATCGTAAGGTCCACCTGCCAGGCCATTCTGAGTTTGACCCAGATCGCGCCTTCCAGCATCTAGAAAAGCGTTATTTTAAAGCTGGCGATTTAGGCTTTCCAGTATTTCGCAATATGGACGCCTGGATGGGTATGCTCATTTGCAATGATCGTCGCTGGCCAGAGGCGTACCGCGAACTGGGTCTACAAGGCGCAGAATTGATCATGCTGGGTTACAACACACCAACCACAAATTCGCAAAATCCAGAAGAGACGCCAGAGACGCGGGTCTTCCATTCTGACCTTTGCTGCCAGGCTGGCGCCTATCAAAATTCGGCTTGGGTCGTGGCTGTCGCCAAAGCAGGGAATGAGGACGGCCATCCACTGTTTCCAGGCAGTATCATTGTTGCCCCAGATGGGACTATCGTCCAAAAAGCCACTACTGATGGGGATGAATTACTAGTCCACTCCTGCGATATGGACGCAACTAA
Organism: Rhodobacteraceae bacterium ASP10-04a; assembly: GCA_000981705.1. GTDB lineage: Bacteria > Pseudomonadota > Alphaproteobacteria > Rhodobacterales > Rhodobacteraceae > Planktomarina > Planktomarina antarctica. The sequence continues at coordinate 45,087 of LAQD01000021.1, read as the reverse complement.
GTTTGGCAAGAAAACAATCTTTGACTTCAAACGTCACCGCCAAATTAAGCATTATGGTCGTATTACAAGCCAGACTGGTGTGATATACCCAGACGGCACGGAGGGTTGAATTATGGCGCATGATCTGGCAATTCGTGGCGGCACTCTAGCTACCGCAACCGAGACCTTTAATGCTGATATTGGTATCCGTAATGGGCGTATTGTAACGATTTCTGAAGCCATTACTGACGCAAAAGACGTGATCGACGCGACTAACCATATCGTAATGCCAGGTGGGATCGAGGCCCACTGCCATATAGCACAGGAAAGCGGCATGGGGGTGATGACCTCCGACGATTACGAGACAGGGTCGATATCTGCCGCATTCGGTGGTAATTCCTGTTTCGTGCCATTTGCTGCTCAAAAAGTAGGAGAAAGTTTGGCCCAAACGATGCAAACCTATGATGAGCGTGCCGTACCAAAATCAGTGCTCGATTGGTCGTATCACCTAATTTTGACAGACCCAACACCAGATGTTTTGGCAGAATTACCTGATGTTTTTGCCAAGGGCGTGACGTCGTTCAAGGTATTCATGACCTACGCAACGCGGGTCTCTGACGGTCAGTTTCTTGACATTCTGTCAGTCGCAGGGCGCCACGGCGCATTGACGATGGTACATGCAGAAAACCACGATATGCTGGATTGGATGGGTCGCCGGTTGGTTGAAGGTGGCAATGTCGCGCCGCGCCACCATGCCTCTTCGCGCCCAAGTCTGGCGGAAGAAGAGGCGATAAATCGAGCTATTTCATTAGCCCGTTTAGCACAAGCACCCCTTTTTATCGTGCACGTCTCAACCGCAGGCGGAGCCAAGCTAGTAGCCAACGCCCGTTCGGAGGGTGGACAGGTCTGGGCTGAAACCTGCCCCCAATACCTATTTCTGACCCGGAACGAATTGGATAAACCAGGAATGGAAGGTGCAAAGTTTATTTGTTCACCACCCCTCCGAGATACACCTACCCAAAAAATACTCTGGCAACATTTACAGGCAGGGTCACTATCACTGGTCTCCTCCGACCACGCGCCTTACCGTTATGATGACACAGGTAAATTTAACGGTGGATACGATGTCGACTTCCGCAAGATTGCTAATGGCATGCCTGGTATTGAAATGCGGTTACCACTTCTTTTCTCTGAGGGCGTGAATAAAGGTCGGATCAGTCTAAATAAATTTGTTGCACTTTCATCGACTAATGCAGCACGGATCTATGGAATGTTGCCACGCAAAGGATCGCTTTCGATTGGTGCTGATGCAGATATCGCTATTTGGGATCCTAATGAGAAACGCATCGCTGGCGAAATGCACGATGCGATGGACTACAATCCCTTTGCAGGAACCGAAGTTACGGGCTGGCCAGTCACAGTTTTAGGTCGGGGCCAACGCATAGTCGATAACGGGAAACTGATTGCAAAACCTGGTGCAGGCCAGTTCATTAAACGAGCACCAATTGATTTGACAGAGCATCCGGGACAATCCGTTCCAGAGTTAAACCCAGATCAGAATTTTGGAGTAAATCTGGCATGACCGGCCCAATTCTTGTCATCAATCCAAACTCAAATCCAGCTGTTACTGAAGGTCTCGACACCGCAATGATGCCATTTCGGATGGGTGGATTGCCACCTATCGAATGTTTAACTGTGTCGGCAGGACCCTTTGGAATTGAAAGTCAGGCTGATAGTGACGCGGCTGTGGCACCAATGCTAGCGTTGATTCGCGCCCGCACTGATGCGTCTGCCGTCATCATTGCGTGCTATTCCGACCCTGGAATTGATGCCGCGCGCGAGGCAACCAATACGCCTGTCTTTGGCATGCAGGAAAGTGGTTTTTTAACAGCGATGGCGCGTGGCGATCGGATCGGAGTAGTGGCCATATCTGAAGGCTCAATCCTGCGTCACCGCAAATATTTGCGTCGCATGGGCGTACTTGACCGTATGGTAGCCGAACGGTCACTTAACATCTCTGTAGCACAAACCGCGTCTGGTACAGGCACATTTGATCGGCTAGAGGAGATCTCACATACCTTAGTTCAGCACGACCATGCGGATGTAATTGTTTTGGGCTGCGCAGGGCTTTCAGCCCACCGCTCACGTCTGGAGTCCATAATGCAACGTCCTGTAGTAGATCCAACCCAAGCGGCCGTTGCCATGGCACTTGGCGCTGTACTAGTTTAGTCGATTTTGTAACGTGCTTCCAATGCGTCATAGCTGTCTTTGCCCACAAGGTGCTGGCGTTCTTTGAAGTCAGCCAATTTATCGATCACACTACTCACGTCGCCCTTAGCCTTCAGGACGCCAAGTACATCACTCATCGCACGCATAGCAGCTTGCAACGGGGTATTGGCATAAAGAACCATCGAGAAACCAAGACGGGCCAGATCAGCCTGCGAGGTCAAAGGAGTCTGTCCACCCACCACCATATTGGCAACTTGTGGGACGCTGAGGCGCTTGGTAATTATCTGCATTTCGTCATAGGAGATAGGAGCCTCTACAAATGTCATATCAGCACCTGCTTCAATGAAAGCCTCAGCACGGTCAAGTGCCGCCTCTAACCCGTGAATAGCGCGGGCATCAGTACGCGCAATAATCAACGTGTTGGCATTTTCGCGTGCATCAAGGGCCGCTTTGATTTTGGAAACCGCCTCCTCAAGCGGTATCACACTTTTGCCTGCAAAGTGCCCGCATTTCTTCGGAAATACCTGATCTTCAATCTGCATTGCCGCAGCACCTGCGCGTTCAACCATGCGAACAGTCCGTTGCGTATTGATCGAATTTCCAAACCCAGTATCGATATCAACTACCAACGGCAGGTCGCTAATCTCAGAAATTGCAGATACTGTTCCTACAAGCTCAGTCAGCGTTACTAGCCCAATATCTGGTGCACCAAGATAGGTATTTGCAATACCCGCCCCAGTTACATAAATCGCACCGAAACCCTGTTCCTCAATTATACGCGCAGTTAGTGCATTGCCTGCTCCCGGAAGGATCATGGCATCGCACAAATCCATGCGAGCTCGAAATGCTTTTCGTCGTTTCGATAAGTTGTCTATCATGAACTTTGTTCCTCAGCTGCCATCCAGGCCTCAACCGCAGAGCGGCTAGACCGCAAATGAGCCCGCATAGCGGCATCAGCGGCGTCAGGGTCGCGTATGCGCAATGCTGCAACTATATGTTTATGTTCTTCTAGGGCTTCAGCCGGACGGCCGGGGCGCATAGACAGGCGATGCCGATAGAGACGCAGTAGCGAATATAGTTCATTACTCAAAATACCAATCAGCCTCGCATTACCACAGGCTTCAAGAATAACTTGATGGAAATCCCCATCGCCCGACTCCTGAAAATAACCACGGCCAGTTTGCATGGCATCCGTCTTTCCATGTAATGCTAGCATATCTTCGAGACGCGTCAGATCAGCTTCGGTCATGTTTTGGCTAGCAAGACTACACGCCATTCCCTCAAGGCCCTCACGAACCTGCAAAAGGTCTAGTAAATCCTCATTTGACAGCGATACTACTCTTGCGCCTTGATTGGACACACGTGTGACCAATTTACGGCCCTCCAACTGTCCAATCGCTTCTCGCAACGGGCCACGTGATATACCAAACCGACGCGCCAGCCCACTTTCGCTCAGCCGCTCTCCAGGACTAATTTCACCTTCCATAATAGCCTTCTCAAGCTGTACCAATGCGAGACTAGAGAGGTTTTGCGCGACCAAGCGTTCCGATCCATCCAAGCCACTCACACCATTACCTCCACACATTGCATTGACCTAGACTGAGCGCCTATTTTTCCAATCCGGTTGACCCAAAGACCTTCGACCTGACAAATCTGCGACATTCCTTCGCATAAATATTCAATACGGTGCGATAATCCGAAAAGCCATAGG
>LAQD01000021.1:26120-41139 GCA_000981705.1 Rhodobacteraceae bacterium ASP10-04a | reverse complement strand
CAAACCCGACCAGCGCTCATCAAAAACCTCAAAAAACTCAATATAGTAAATCCAGTTCGCCAGATTGAATAAGAATGCGAGAGGGACTTCCAACGCATCAGTCATCACAGCTATCCACCATGGACCAACCCAATTACCGACCTTCCATAAGCCACAGTCTAGAAAATCTAGATGCGGTGCGCGCAGGCAAGCCACCCCCACGGGCCAGGGTAGTGGTAGGCAATTATAATGGTCAATATTAGGCACAACGCAAACCGCAACACGCGCGCTAACTGGCCGAACTGACCATGACATGTGGGTTATGGGTTGATGTAGCACCCGCTGCCAGGTCATAATGAACACCTTATGTAAGGAGACAAGCCATGGGCTATCAAGCGGATCTTGCACTGAGAGGGGGCGTGGCTTTTCTCCCTGGATTGGGCCTGCAACAGGCTGACGTCTTGATAACAGACGGCAAGATTTCTGGGATTTCTGCCCCCAATGGCGGGGATGCGCAGGAAAGTATCGACGTGACCGGACTGACAATACTGCCCGGAGCAATAGATGCACATATCCATCTGGGGCACGGCATGGACATCGCCCGTCCCCGTGAGCCTGGAGACGCCAAAAGCGAAACTGGGGCAGCGGCCATTGGTGGCGTAACAACTATCATCTCTTATGTAATGAGCCCTGATCCTTACAGTGCTGTCTTCGATGAGCTTTGCAAGATTACGCAGGCCGGAGCACGAGTCGATTTCAGTTTTCACTTCGTGATTGCAACCGAAGAACAACTGGCTGAACTGCCCGCCCTGATCAAACGCGGTGCACCTAGTGCAAAGCTTTTCATGAATATTCGCGGTGATGAAGGCCAACGCCTTGGGCTGCCCGGCACGGATGATGGATTTCTTTTTCGGTTGTTGGAGGTCTTGGCTGCTAACGAAGGTCTGCTTTGCCCTCATCCTGAAAATATTGAGGTTGCTAGGGTTCTGCGCGAACGTGTCCTCGCAGCTGATCCTGACGGCAAGGGCGGCTTGGCGACGTGGAACGCCACCCGCCCGCCATTTGTCGAGGCAGATGCACTGTCGCGCGCTACTTATTTTGCACGCATTACTGGTACTCCAGTGCATGCAGTCCATACCTCTTCTGGCGAAGCCCTGAATGCTGCGTTGCGGCAGCGTGCCGGGGGTTCTGAGGTCAGCATCGAAACTTGCTTGCACTATCTGACCCATGACACCACCAGTGCCATTGGATTTATTGGCAAGGTCAATCCACCACTGCGCGCGCCTGCGGATCGCGAGGCGCTTTGGGCCGCGATCGCGCGTGGAGATATTGATACGATTGCTACTGATCACATTCACCGCCCCATCGCGTGTAAAGATGGGGGTATCTGGAAGGCGCAACCTGGCTTCCCAGGGCTTGATGCGTTTCTGCCCGCCCTGTTGACCTACGGATACGATCAGCGTGGACTGCCGCTGGAAAAGCTCATTCCCCTCGTCAGTGAGAACCCCGCTCGGAGAATGGGCCTTAACAACAAGGGAACGCTTTGTCCCGGTGCAGATGCCGATATTGCTGTAGTCGACTTGAACGCTGACTGGGTGGTCGGCAAAGAAAATCTTGGCACTGGCGCAGGGTATTCCATCTACGAGGGCGAACGGATGAGTGCGCGCGTCGTTCATAGTCTGTCGCGCGGCTGTTTTGCATTGCGCGATGGCACGTTGCAAAGTGACGCCGTGGGTCAGGGACGATTTGTTGCGCGTAAATTGGGTTAAAGAAATTTTAGGCAAGTCTCCCCCGTATCGCATAAAGCCTTCCAGAATAACACGCGTCATCAGTCATGACGTGAGCGTCTCCAGTTGCGCTGATCCCAATCCCTACCTCTTGGTCAATCTCGAACCGAGCGGCAAACCAAGCAGCGACATCTGTTGCTGACAATGGGGTGAAAGGTCCCTGATTTGGCACCTGCGCCTTTGACTCTTCAGCCTTCCATAACTTGCCATAAGCAGAGTTTGCGTTGCGTACGCTCGCCAGTACTGACCCACCCGGCACCAAAACACGGACAACCTCATCCAGTAAAGCCGTAGGGTTAGGCACATGTTCCAACATCTGTGGCAGTATCACCAAATCCATTGAAGCATCAGTATAGGGTAGCTGACCATTGACCATCAAATCAAAATTAACCTGCGTTAAATCATGTCCTTCTCGGCTCAGTCGTTCCCTGATAAAGCTTAAGTTATTATTTGATAATTCAACTACTGATAGGTCAACATTAGATCTTAACCTGTTCAGCAAAGCTGTTGTTGAGGTACCACCCCATGGCATAATCTCGGCGACCTGTGCGCCCAGCGGCAAATCCGGCAGCAGCGCATGTTCTGCCTCCAATGCATCACCTTGTCTCCGGGAAACATAGACCCCTGCCAAGGGGGATTTAGCCCATACAGAGTAACCCCGAAAATCGGCTAACTGATCCCACGTCCAACATCTTGGATCCCATAGAGCAAAAGGGTTGGAATCATTTCGGATTTCCCAGAATGGATAGGCCACAGCTTCCTTCACCGGGTAAATACTGGCCTCGGGCCGTTCGAATCGTTCCCATGAAAAGATCTCATTTACTGATCTGCGCGGAGCTTTAATTTTAGGCGCCGTAACTTTTGCCCTTCCTATTGCAAGTGCGCCAATCACATCAAATGTTTGCGGTAGTTCCAGCATCTCACGAAGGGCAATCTGATCGCCAATACCTGCATTCCAAATGCATTGGAAACCACGCAAATGGGCAGAAAGCATCATATGGTAACAGGCTCCAGCAACAGACTGCACGATAGACAAATTCCCATGCGTCCAACCCTTTTGAAAACACAAATAAATCAACGCTGAGCATTCAGAAAAATGATGATTTCCACCAGAAATATCTCGTGCACGCAGCTTTTGAGCTGGGTCTGCAACAACAATAAAATGCCAATTCTGCTGGTTGCAAGATGAGGGAGCCTCAACGCCATCACACAAAATATCTTCCAGAGTTTCAGGAGAGATCAAGCTACTATCAAATTCTCTGCAAGACGACCGGCTCGCTAATTTATCAAGGATTTCCCGAACCTCTTCAGTAGAGGTTTTTGATTGGGTCGAACCGGCATCTCCTCGCAAGCTACTCACAAATAAATCCTTTAAAAAGATGCCACCGTTGACAAGTGTTCGCCAACTTTGCAAAACTGTCAACAGTTGACCGATTGGGAGTATACTTATTCTTTCGTTTGGAAGACAAATGCTTCTAAACTATGATATTCGTCACAAGACGAAGCTCATAGTAAACGATACAAGCGACCCACTGCCCCTAAACTGGGACACTGGCAACCATAAACCGACCGCTCGAATGGGCGGCATTTCATCTGGGAGATGTTCATGTTTAATCGTATCACCGGCATCGTCGTAGCAGCGGTCTTTGCCGCTGGCGCCGCGAGTGCAGACAACGTGACCCTACGTTGGGGTCACTATTTAGGCGATTCACCCTTCGTCCAAGCAGAAAAAGATTTTGCCTCCACCGTAACAGAACGCACCGAAGGTCGTGTTAACATAGAAATTACCTTTGCCGGCGGCCTCGGTGGTGGTGGCGAAGTGATGACCCTCGCAGGTCGCGGCGCCATTGATATGGCCTCTGTCGTTCCTGGCTATTACACAGACCAGCTGTTGTTCTGGCGCGCTTATCAGATCCCTTTCGTATTTAATTCACCACGCCAAGCTATGGATATCTCAGCCGCTGCTTTCAAGGATATCCCATACTTTCGTAACGAACTTTCCAAGTTTGGCCTCAAGTTTCTATTTCACCAACCACTTGGGTCTTACTATCTAACGGGTAAAGATGATTCTTGCCTCACAGTTGAAGGTCTTTCAGGCAAGAAAATTCGTTCTTTCGGCGCTGATATTCCTAAAGCACACGAAGCTGTTGGCGCAGTTCCTGTGTCGGTTGGTGTTGGCGATGTCTATGAGGCGCTGCAACGTGGCTCCTTAGATTACTCTTTCCTCAACCGCGGTAATATTCTTTCCAACCGTCTGTATGAACCTGGTCCGATAAGCTGTGGTCCAGTTATGTCCATCTCTGGCCACTTGGTCGTCATAAATGAAGACATGTGGAATGGTATTTCAGCCGGCGATCAGGCGATCATGTTGGAAGAAGCTACTATAGCGGGCAAAACCTATATGGATAACATCGAAAAAGCAGAAGAAGCTGCCGGTGTAGCAATCGTTGAAGCAGGTGGTCAAATCATCGAATTTCCAGCTTCCGAACTAGCCAAATGGAAAGCCGCAGCGCCTGACCTCTTGGGCGATTGGGTTGTAAATATGGACGGACGAGGCATGGGAGATCAAGCCAGAGAAGTGCAAGACTACTGGCTCAATATCATCAATAAATAAAACTATGGCGACGTGCGATATCGCGCGTCGCCACTCTTTGACCGCAGGTACTCCGTGAAATTTCTCTCCCACATTGTAGAACGTCTTGCACTAGCTGTACTTCTGGTCGGCGGCCTTGGTATGTTAATGTCAATGTTTCTTGGCGTTGCAGATATTGTCGGCACCCAAATTTTGCTGATTCCTGTTCCAGGCCCACGAGAACTCACAGAAAGCACGATGGTTTTAATAGTATTTGGTGCCCTTGCGTATGCACAGATACGGCGCGCGCACATCCGGGTCGAACTGGTCTATTTTCAAATGCCTCCACGGATACGCGCTGCAATGGACGTTATCACCGATCTAGCAGCCATGACATTCTTTGGCTTGATTTTGAGCGAAGCAATTTCTGAAGCACAGTATTCCTTTCAAATCGGTGAGGCTACCGCAGGCCTGATCCGTTTCCCCCTCTGGCCCGCACGTTTTGTACTAGCGGCTGGGTGTGCCCTCGTAATCTTACAATTGGCGCTGCACCTAATCCAGGATGTAATCCGTATCAAAACTGGCGAGGGTCTTGAAAATGACCCACTCGGCGTTTTGCAGAAAGTTGAGTAGCAAGCCATGTTCGATCCAGCCACCTCCGGTGTCATTGTAGCCGGGCTTCTTGTCTTCTTTCTTACCACAGGCGTTCATATTGGTGTTGCTTTAGGCCTCAGCGGTTTTATTGGTATTTTTATTACTATCAGTGAGCGGGCGGCCATAGCACAACTTGCAACAGTACCATTTTCAACGACAAACTCGTTTACGCTCGCAGTGATCCCTCTCTTTATCCTGATGGGGTCGCTTGCAACCCAAGCCGGGCTCACAAAAGATTTGTATAAAGCAGCCTACAATTGGCTAGGCCAGATAGCCGGCGGACTCGCAATGGCAACTACCCTAGCGTCTGCGGCCTTTGGTGCAGCCTGCGGCTCTACCATTGTGAATGCGGCTGTTTTTACAAAAATGGCCATGCCAGAGATGACTAAATTTGGATATGATAAACGCCTATCAGCAGGGTGTATTGCCGCCTCTGGGACCCTAGCTTCACTGATCCCCCCCTCGATCCTGATGATTATCTATGCAGTCATCACCGAGCAATCTGTAGCACGCCTTTTGGTGGCGGGGCTTATACCTGGGCTGATGTCAGCAGCAATCTATATGGGCGGCATCTATGTGGTTGCCAAGGTGCGTCCCGACTTAGCGCCCATACCAGACGTAGTTATCACGCGGCGAGAAAAATGGGAATCTCTCAAGGGCGTCTGGGGGATCACGTTTTTATTTATCCTCGTGATTGGCGGAATCTATCTAGGCTTTTTTGTTCCGACCTACGCTGGAGCAGTAGGTGCTTTTGGCGCATTTCTGATAGTCGCCGCCAAACGTAAGATGAATGTGAAAGTTTTAGTCGATACCTTTAAAGACGCTGGGATAACGACATCAACGATCTTTATCATTGTTATTGGTGGGATTATCTTCGCGCGGTTTCTTACCTACACTGGGCTTGTTGGGGACATTTCTGATTGGATGCTCGCACTTGAGCTATCACCCATCGCTTACCTGCTTGGTTTTGCACTTCTGTACCTTATACTAGGAATGCTGATCGATCCTATAGCCATCATGGTCATGACGCTGCCTGTGATGTTCCCAATAATGACCAGCGTTGGTTATGATCCTATTTGGTTAGGCGTCATCGCAATTAAGCTTGCCGAAATTTCTTTGATTACTCCGCCTGTAGGCCTAAATGTCTATGTTGTGCGATCAGCCTCACCTGTTCCCTTACGACTCGAAGAGGTGTTTGCTGGAGTAACGCCATTCCTGATCATGGACCTGTTCACGCTGGGCACGCTGATCGCTTTCCCCTCAATCGTACTGTTCCTGCCAAACCTGATGAATTAGAAGCGCAAAAGAGCAGTAAGTTCTCCTATTTCGCCCATGTCATGAATGCCGAGTATCATACCCTCGAGACTTCTAACCCGCTCAGGAGAGAATTTACGGCCTGCGTTAGCTGCAAATTTGGTACAAATATCCTCAATCATCAGAGGCCGGTCTGGAGCACCATGCACCTGATTGATCAGCGCACTCATTTGACCCAGAGGCGTTTCAACATTAATCTGGGCTGCAAAGCGGTCAGGAAAACCATGTTCTTGCATAGGTTCCCATACCATCTTTCGAGCAACGGCAACAACAACAGCCCTTGGGGCACTCTCAAAGCTCGCAATATCAACATGCCCGTCTACCAGTAACAACGCCATACAATAAGCAAGGCCCCACTTACCGTCATATCCAGAAACAGGTGCCTGGCGACGGCTCCAAGGCTCACAGATCAGGGGCGCAGCGGGCTGTGGAACAAAAGCGGTAAGAGATATAACGTTGCTTGCATTTACGCCGCGTGCCATCACCTGCACAACAGCCTCCAGAAATGGATGGATATAATGGCAACAGGGATAAAGTTTGAACGCCGCTTGGGGCAACAACCACTCCTCTCCAAGTGTGGCAAGTTGGGCCTCAAGCCCCTCACTGCACCCAGCAAAAGTATTCATTATACCAAAAGTGCTTTCTAAAATTGATGATGGGCCCGTCATTCCTGCTTGCGCAAGGCGTACCGCCTCAATTCCTGTACGCGCTGCCCAGCCCGGGTTCAACGCCTTCGACATCGCACCATTTGCCAAAAACGCAAGGGTTCCAGAAGCCTGACCGCCAGCAATCCCTATGGCCGAAATGGCACGCTCCGGATTCAGCCCTACAACCTGCCCCGCAGCCGCAGCCGCTGCAATCGCACCACCGACCGAAGTCACCTGAAAACCACGTGCCTGAAAACCGCCCGGGGCCGCTAACCCAATGCGGATAGCAACCTCCCAAGTAACAATATACGCGAGTATCAAATCACGCCCCGATGCGCCCGACATTTCCGCTACAGCCAACGCCAAGGGTGCCGCGACAGCGCTACCGTGTACAACCGACGCGATATGCGTGTCGTCATATTCAAGCGCATGGATCAACGCTCCGTTAATCATCGCCGCCGCCCCAGGTTCCGCAGTTCCACCCAATAGTAAACTGGCAGATCCCGCAGACGCTGCAGCTGCCCAGCCCGCGTTATCAGCAACTGTGGAGGACGCAATCCCAATACCAAGTGCATCAAGAAAGTGCAGATGCGCCGCGTCGAGCACTTGGCTTGGGACGCCCTCTTTCAAAGTGCGCGCCGCAAATTCGGCAATCCGCTGAGCGCCCGTCATACCTTCGCTCTGATTTCTTCCATGGCGACTATTCCCGCTTTGCGTCCCAATACAAGTGCTGTGATCAATCCGTTGCCAGAGGCATAACCAAGCGCCCCATCACGCCCACTAATCCCGGCCGCCGCACCACCTCCAGCAAAAAGGTTGTCAATAACACCGCCACTTACCTTCCGGACCCGCGCCTTATTATCGACGAGCAAACCACCCTGTGTGTGGAACAATCCTGGTTTGACCTTAACTGCCGCAAAAGGCGCTTGAAGCGGAGCCATGGCAAAAGCTGTTCGTCCAAAACGGTCTTTGCAGTCTCCTTTTGCAGCTGCATTATAAGCCAATATCGCTTGCTCTAAACCAACTCGGTTCAAACCAACCACCTCTGCCAACGCCGCTGGGGTATCAGCCCATTTTACAGCCCCCATCGCAGACATTTCCGCGTATTCATCTTCGGCCTGTGCCACACCGTGAATGCGCATATCATAAATAGCCCAGGCAAATGAACCCTGCGCCATCACATGTGATGCAAACCCCGAATACCCCAAATCTTCATTACCAAACCTTTCACCTGTTTCACTGACTAAGACGCCGCCTTTTTCAAGGATTGTCCAAGACAATAATTGGCCTTGCGGGTAGGCTACTGCCGCATAGCCTTGATACGAACCCATGTTCCCCAAAGCTGCGCCAAGCGCCAGCCCCCAACGGACTGCATCGCCTGTGCTTCCGGGCGCACCAAAATACTCTGCGGCCGCGATCTCTGGGCAATGTTCCGCTACTAGTGCAGGATCAGCAGCAAAACCATTCGTTGCAAGTAACACTTTGCGTGCAGGAACCGGCTCACCTTCCACCACTGCGCCCACCACATAACCGTCTTCCACCAGTAAGTGCTTTGCCTTGTTACCCACAGCTATTGGAATATCCCTTTGAGCTACAGAACGCAGCAGATCATCGACAAGGTCCTGTCCACGCCGCGATCTTGGCGCATGCAGACGCTCTACTGAGTGGCCAATATGGCGATAAGCGGTGATCAGTTCCATCCGCGCTCCTAAATCCTCAATGAGCCATTCACAAAGCGGTCCGCACTCTGCCGCTATCATCTGGGTTAAATCATCTGCTTGGTGATGCCCAGCGATGCGGGTTAGATCCTCGACCATCCGCCTAGGACTGTCGTCAATACCCGCCTGATGCTGATACTTAGAACCTGCACCAGGAATTGATCCAGTTGAGAGCGAAGAGTTGCCCCCCGGTCTGTCACGTCCTTCAACAATGGCGACAGTTCCGCCCGCATCATGGGCAGAAATTGCACCCGCTAGCCCACAAGCCCCGGCCCCAATTATCAACAAATCAAGCGTCTCACTCATAGCGCAGTCATTTCGCACACGATATCGTTCCAAGGCCGCACCAGCACGTTCACATCTAGGCCTAGCAACGCATCTATGACTACCCCCATTCCTGGATAAGGATCATCAACGATACCATGAACTTTGGCACAAATTTCATCTGGCGTGAATGGTAGGTCCGGGCCCCCGCGCGCACTCATGACCTCCTCAGACAGTGTAGAGCCATCATCCAGCGTCCAAATCACCCGCGTGGGCCTATCGTTAGGCCAGTCCGGTAGTGGCGTGTAGAGCGCGGTACTGACCTTATGACGTAGCGCCATGATTTCTGGTACGTGCAGCGAACTCGACGAAAATGCCTCCGCACCTCCGCCACCGTGAACTGCCGCCGTAGCCGCAATGTGTTGAATCGAAAACTTTGCAGCTATAGTTGTATCTGGATCAGGGTTATCCATGACCCGAGCTTTCTCATGTGTTTCCAAATGGATAGCTGCTACACGGTCAACCGAAATCTGTCCTAAAAGTTTCTGTGTTGCCTCAATAGTTGCGTGGCCATATTGGCAACATGCAAAAACTTTATGATAGCCATCCGAGATGGCCCATCCCTCACCCAGCTCACTGCCTAGTTCATCAGCATTTACAGCTGCCCCAAATGCGTCTGAGTAGACATCATGAAGCGCCGAAGGTAGGCCAGATATACCGATGGTGGCCCAATCAACTGCCCGCAATCCAGTTTGCGCAGCGACACCCGGCCACACGTTACGCACCAGCGAGCCTTTGATAGGATGAGTGTAGGGGCCTGGCAATACCATAGTTGCAGCACCTGAAATTGCACCAATTGCTATGTCTTGAGACACTCGCCGCAAGGCGCAAATAGCTGCTGCAGCTCCAACGGCGGCTAGGCTGCCATGCGGGTGCAAAACTAAATTAGGAAAGGTAAATGTCCGCGCCACTCGCGCCACAGTTTCGTATCCAATTACTAATGCACGTAGCAGGTCTTCAGTCGTATGTTCATCCGCCTCAGCTTCGGCAAGTAACGCCGGCAAGCAATAGACACCAGCATGGCAGATCACGCGACGGTAGCCCTCGTCCAACTCAGCCCAATCACCGGCGCAGCCATTAGCCAAAGCAGCCGAATATCGATCCAACCGTTGTCCACGCGCATTGAAAACCGTTGCCTCTGGATGACCTGAGCTGCTGGCAACACCGTCGTGTAAGGCCACGACCTCAGGTTCGCCCCGCGCAGCAATCATCGCGGCCATATCATCGCATAAGACAAGTGCCGCCCGTTTTCTAACAGATTTTGGGATATCTGCCCATTCGGTTGCAGTAGTGAATGCGACTAATTGCATCAAAGCCGTTTCGATGTCTGCAGAACTCATGGCGTGCACTCCAATGTAATCAGTTTTTCAATGACTTCCGCGGACGTCATGACGTCCGCATATTTACCGTTCATATCCCACAAGTTCACCGCATGTGAGGTGGGCGCACGATCATACACGCAGTCGTCAGGCACAATAACTTTAAAATTCAGAGCAAAGGCATCTGTTACGGACGACCGGACACAGCCTGACGTTGTACACCCCGTGATAATAAGCGTGTCTACACCCAGATCAATCAAATGACTGGTTAATGGGGTTCCAAAAAATGCGCTAGGGTGTTTTTTAGGCAAGATTACATCGCCTAAAGCCGGAGCTATATCGTCAACAAACTCATAGCCCTTAGCATCAATACCCATTATTGACGGGATCTTTTGCGCTAGGCGGCCACCATCAGTCGCAGCATTCTTAGGAGCCACATGCGGATATAGTACAGGAAACCCTTTGCTACGGAATACAGCTAAAAGCGGCATAATCTTTTTCACCGCATCCCAGCCAACAGCACCACAGGAAGTCGGATATTCTTTGATAGCTTCCCAATATGGAGCCCGCTTGGTACCGACAGTGCGATACTGGACGTCTATGATCAGTAACGCAGGATGACTGCCAAACCCACCTTCACCACCAAACCCCGCCGATGCATAGCGGCGCTCTTCTTCATCCGTAATAACTCCAGTCCATGCCGACATTGCGCAACCCCCAGCCCTAAAATCTGTCAACAGTTGACGAAAACGATATGACGTTGTCAACCTTGCTACAGTTGCGTTCAGGAGAATCACTATGGAAATCCAACATCACAACCGGTACCCATTTTCTGCCCTGACTGAACGCCCGATTTATGACTGGCCAGAAGGCAAGCGTCTAGCCGTTTGCCTGTGCCATAATATCGAATGGTTCTCTTTCATGACTGGTCTTGGCAGCGATCATACACTTCCAGGTGCGCCACAGACCACGCGCAACTATGCATGGCGCGATTACGGAAACAGGGTAGGCATATGGTATTTATTTGATTTACTCGACGAACTTGGACTACCTGCCTCACATAATATTAACGCAGCCGTGTTGGAACATTGCCCCCAGATCATAAAACGTATTCAAGCTCGAGGCGATGAAGTGATCGGCCATGGGATCACCAACTCCGAACGTCAAGATATCATGGATGAGGTGGCTGAGCGCACAATGATTACTCAGACCACGGATAGTATCACGAAGCATTTTGGCGCACCCCCCAAGGGCTGGCTTGGGCCTTATATAGTCCAATCTAACGTCACACTCGATTTGCTCAAGGAAGCAGGCTATTCATATGTGCTTGATTGGCCCTCCGACGATCAACCATTCTGGATGCGTACGCGTGCAGGCCCACTTTTGTCACTGCCCTATTCAATCGAACTCAACGATAGCCCTGCGCAAGTGTTCCGGCATCACACGGGCCGCGAATTTGAGGAGATGATTATTGATCACTTCGACGAAATGCTCCGACAATCTAAAAAATATCCACTGGTATTCAACATCGTCCTGCACCCTTTCATTATTGGCCAGCCGTTCCGCCTGGCTGCCCTACGGCGCGCCCTTGACCACGTCTTGAAAAACCGGGACGAATTGTGGCTGACCACACCCAGCGGTATAGCTGATCACATTTCAGGACTTCCAAAAGGAACCGTTCCATGACTTCAGAAACTCAAGTTGACCTTGTTAAGCGCTACTTCGATGCGGTGGATGCCGAGGATTTACCTGGACTGCTTAACACCCTTGCCCCTAATTGTATCTTCACGGTTGAAACCCATGGAGTTCGCCTTGAAGGGCACGCTGAAATATCTAAGATGTTTATCCAGCTTTGGGCTGATCATGCGGCCGTCTTGCACCATCAATTTACCCATATCCCAGACCTCTTTGGTGGGCGTGTCGCTAGCCGCTTCATGGTCCAAAATACAGAACACGACGGCAGCGTCACCCATAAATCTAACTGCAACTTCTTTGAGATCGTAAAGGATAACTTTTCAACTGTTCGTGTCTATATGACTGGTCAAAATACATTGAAAGAAACCCTGTGACTGATTCCGAACTTACGGAACTTGTGATACGATACTTTTCCGCACTTGATGCACGTGATCCTGACGCTCTCGCTCAAACGCTAGCCAAGGATTGCATACTAAAGATTCAAACACATGACATCACCTATTCAGGTCGTGACACGATCAGCACCTTTTTTGCAACCCGTTGGGAGGGGACGCTAAAGGCTGTGCACCATAATTTCACTCATACGCCCTCACATTCAACAGGCCGCATCGCTAGCCAATTTACAGTTACATATTCTGGCATTGGCGCTGCGGACCCTAAATCAAACGCAAATGTATTTACCATGTGTAAAGACCATATCACAAAGATCGATGTTTATATGGCTGGTGAAAATACCATAAAATCTTAAGATAGGATCTTAATCACCTCGTCTGTTGAGCGTACCGTTCCAAAGAACCGGCCAAAGTTACGCAGGGTACCTTCGTGTAGCTCTTTGTGCGTGGTTGCACAGGCATCTTCGACCAGTGTCACAGCGTAGCCCCGATCAGCGGCCTCTCGCGCTGTTGTTTCAACGCACATATTTGTAGAAACACCTGTCATAAACAGGTGTTCTCGATCGAGAGCACGCAACAAATGGTCAAGGCCAGTTGAGGCGAATGCTCCCATAGAAGTCTTGCGTACGATAGGGTCACCAGGTTCGGGAGCGAGTTCATCTATGATCTGATGTGCCGATTGACCTTCATAGTTGCCTAGTGACGCAAAAAAAGAACGCATATGCACCGGCGCGTCTGAACAATCAGCAAGGGCTGCACCGATGGTAATATAGATGACCTTACCACCCGCCGCGCGCATCACCTTGATCAAGCGCTGGTTATTGGGAATAACTAAAGTCTCTATTCGCTCAAAGCGCCAGTCCGTCACGCTGTTTTCTTCAGCTTTCATCTTCTGCGCCAACGCACCAGTATGATGCCCCGTAGCATATTGCATATCTATGATTACCAGAGCCGAACGCGCAGGATCAGTGATCCGCTCAGCATTGAATTGCTTCACATAATCGCCCATGATCTGGGTCATTGGATATCCTCTTAAATATAGCGACAAATTTCTGAAAAAAGAAATTCAGACATTTCCCGCCAGTTCAATTGCACGATGCCACACAGGATTGCCGTTGCGATTCTCCTGGACGCATTTGCAGCAAGGTTGACAACGTCATACCATTTTCGTCAACTATTGACAGGTTTTAGGAGCAAAGAGGCTTCCTAAACCTATGCGATATTTGCTTTTGTCAATAACAATTAGGACCTGCAAAAAAGTTAAACACGCCACAGACCAAACCATTCAGATGGTCTTAGTAATGAATTTGGGAGTTAAGAGGGACGATGTTCAGCCAAATCATTCCAGACTTCCTGCCGCAATATACGCCCAGCAACCAGTTCAAACCGATCACTGAAGCGGACCCCCTCGAACGAGCTGCCATCCAGCCAGGTACCATGCAAAGTCCCCCTACACCAAACGATAGCCCTATCCTCTTCAAAGGCCTCATCAAAACCTTCGATAGCTTTTCTAATATTTATGTACCGATTTTTGCTCCATACGATCAGCACCTCAACTGCCTGCATCCTAACTCCACCCGGAAATACCATTTCAAAATCATCATGCAGATAACCTTGTGCACGTGTCAGATCGCGTTCCTCCATCGCATCAAGGTAGTTGCTAACGACCGCCACAGCACCCGGAACCGGTGCGCCTGGGGTCCGCGCCTTCCCGCCACGCATATAGTTGGTTGCGGGTACTTCTTCAGCAATCACAGTGATGCCATCAGGCGGCGCAGCAATCGTCGCGCGTACAGCGTCTGTCATCCGCCGCGAAAGCGTTGCGATTGTTTCGGCGTCATATCCCTTGATCAAAGTATACTTAATAACTGGCACTTCCGGCCTCCTTGTTCTGACCAAATAAAGCGTAGAGAAGATCACACTGAATACAACCCCAGAACTCGAGGCAGAAATGGTATTTATCGTTAGAATAATTGAGTATGTACAAAATCTAAAAGCAACTTCGGATGGCAACCTAATTATCCCAAAAGAATAGGTTTTTTTACTATGATTACACTCTATGAAAACTTACGAACTATCGTTTATGCGCCGTTCTATCTCGCTGACAAACGCAAGTTTTGGTCAGACTGGGGACTAGAAGTAAATATCCAACTCTCCCCTGATCCAGTCGAAACCGCAGAGGGCCTGCTCGCAGGCCGAGCTGATATTTCGTGGGGTGGGCCAATGAGGGTTATGCTGCATCATGATCGCGACCCAGAGTGCCCGCTTGTGGCATTTGGACAGATAGTAGCAAGAGATCCTTTCATCCTCATTGGGCGCGAACCTAACTTAAATTTCCAATTCAAAGAACTTCAAGGCAAGCGTCTTGCCGTTGCATATGAAGTGCCAACCCCATGGATGACATTTCAAGACGACTTGAAACGCGCAGGTGTAGATCCTGATAGTCTGGAAATCGCGCCCAACGCCCCAATGCACACGAGCGCGGCTCGCCTCACCGCTGGTGAGATTGACGTGGCACAGGTGCTGGAACCCTACGCGTCTGCCGCTGTAGCGGCCGGCCATGCACATATCTGGCACCGTTTCGCCAGCCGGGGCGATATTGGTTACACCAGCTTCTA
>LAQD01000021.1:22890-25858 GCA_000981705.1 Rhodobacteraceae bacterium ASP10-04a | reverse complement strand
ATTGGAGACATCATGACTAACAATATTCCAGTAATTGATATCACTGCGTTTTTGGAGGGCGATGCAGAGGGCAAAGCCAGCGTTGCCCATGAAGTCGCCCATGCGGCACAAACAATTGGTTTCGTCATCCTTTCCGGGCACAAAATACCTCAATCACTCTTCGATGCGGTCTTCACAAAAGGCTTTGAATTTTTTGATCTTCCAGACGCAGACAAATCCAAATGGCATCCAACAGGGCCCGCCAAGCAACGTGGGTATCACGGAATAGCAACGAGAGGCTTATCGGCAACCTTAGGCAAAGACGCACCTAAGGACTTGCGTGAGAGTTTATTTTTAGGACCTATCAACAATCGCGCCGCCGACTTCGCACATATCCCTGAGGCAGCCACTGCCTATGCACCAAACTTAGTCCCCGATACACCATCAGGATTTGATTCAACTTTGATATCACTCTATCAAGCTTTTGAAGAGTTATCAGCGAGCTTACTGCGCATCTTTGCAGTTGCCGCAGAGATGCCAGAAAACCACTTTGCGCCACTAATCAAGAAGCATTTCTCGATCATGTCGGCGCACCATTATCCTGCCTTAACGGAACCACCGCTGCCCGGCCAATTACGCACTGGGGCCCATACTGATTACGGCGCAATGACTATTCTGGCGATGACTGGCGCCAAAGGTGGACTACAGGTTCTAAGGGACGGAGACTGGGTGCCCGTCCGTCCACCTGAAGGGGCACTTGTAGTAAACCTCGGAGATATGATGCAGCGATGGACAAATGACAAATGGGTATCAACCATGCATCGTGTGGTAGCGCCAGAAGACTTGAACGACGCAATGTCGCGCCGCATGTCTATTGGTTATTTTATGCATCCTGACTATGACGCACAGATTGAGTGCCTACCCAGTTGTATAGGCGATGGGGTACTTTATCCGCCTATTACGGCAGGCGATCATATACGCAAAAAAATTGAGGCTTCACATGCCAAATAAGCTCAGTTCTTTTTATACTTCACACTCACTCTTTCAAACATACCTTTCACTCCAGAAATCATCTATGCTTCTTCTTGTTCAGCAAAAGGGCTGTTATTAGGCAGCAGCACTCAAGCGTTTTGTCAGGCAATCACCAGCATATGCATGCGCTCGCTCGGCTCTGCGCTATCACGCATAGCAAGGCGCCATTATTGTGCGGAAGTCTTCCACATATTTTCACCGCCTTACATTCAGAGCCGATGTCCAAGGCCCATGGCCTGCGATCCAGAACTCCAAGCCGTATGACCCGCAATTTTTCCAAATACCGCACCCGAGGTTAGGCCTGAGCCACCCGGATAACCACCCAAAAATATGCCTCCAACTATTTCACCACAAGCGAATAGACCCACTATCACTTGCCCGTCTCTGTCTAAAACTTCCGCATGTTCGGAAACTTTCACTCCCCCATAAGTGAAGGTGATACCACCGGTAACTGGAAACGCGCGAAATGGCCCCATATCTAATTTTTGGGCCCAATTAGATTTAGCAAGATCACCAGAAATAGCAGATTTACCGTCTTTAATCGTGGGGTCAAAGACAACAGTACTTTCAACACTGTCATTGAAGTCTGACAATGTCTTGAGGCTTGCAGAAGCGTCTAGCCCATCACATTTTGCAACCAGCTCCTCCAAAGTATCAGCCTGTTCGAAACTCGCATCAAAGAAGCTATATTCAGCATAGAGCAGGTCGAACACTTTTGAATCAAAAATCTGCCATGCTTTCTGCCCCGGTTGCTGTAAAACCGCACGGCCAAATTGTGCATAAGTATAATTCCGGAAATCCATACCCTCATCCACAAATCGCTGACCGTCATTGTTAATCATAACACCTAAGAAATAGCTTATTTTCCGATAATTTTTGCGCTCACTCGGAATTATTTCAAGATTTCCATAATCTTTCATGTGAAAATCCATAGGTGTTGCATGACATCCATCGAAACGTCCGTATTTTTGGGCCCCAATGTCCAAAGCAGCCCGCAGACCATCACCGTTATTGTGGGGGGTTCCACGTACTTTCGCTGTCTTCCACTCTGGCCCAATGTGCTCAACGCGCATCTCATCACTACTCTCAAATCCACCACATGCCAAGATTACTGATTTTGCCAAAACCTCTTCACCAGACGCAAGAGATACACCAATAACCTTACTATTTTTAGTTAAAAGAACAGCAAATTCAGCGCCATATCGGATTGTGCCACCAAGTTTCATAAAGGCTGCAAGTTCCATATCAAATAGGCCAACTCCCTCATTTTTAGCCGCTAGTGTTAGCCCACCCCAAAAAATGATTTTGCCGTCTTTCTCGAAGCTTTGGCGTGCCCAGATCGGATCGTAGGTAACACCATGACTGGCAAGCCAAACCATTGTGTCATAGCTTTGCTCAATCAATATTTCTTGCTCAGGTGTAAGTGGCGCACCGTCATTGAAACCCAACAAATCCGTCTTAAATCTTTCGTGAGTATATTGTCCAAAATCAGAGATGGCGATCCTGGGGTCATTCGGGTCTGCAAGGAGTGGCAAGAGGTCTTCACTTGCTTCATAACAAAAACGCATGGCGCCGGCTGTGTATTTTGTATTGCCACCTGCTAGCTCTGGGTCAGCCTTCTCAAGCATCAGCACACTTGCTCCCTTTTCGCTGGCCGCAATACCAGCAGTAAGACCTGCATTTCCAGATCCAATTATGACAACGTCCCAATCGCGCACCATATTACTATCCTTGCTAACTTGCATCCTGTTGTAACGAAATACTGCCAACATCCAACCCTAGCAAGATTATAACTAGGTGAGTTAAGAACCCTATAGTTACCATCCAACGAATGTCTCTCATCAACCAATTAAACAAGCTTTTACTATTAGCACTATCTTGTTGAGACCCAGCGCCCAGCCCATATCTGATAACGTCTTGTTCGGCGGTAGCATGCAAGATGTTCAGTGTGCATTGC
>LAQD01000021.1:20358-22739 GCA_000981705.1 Rhodobacteraceae bacterium ASP10-04a | reverse complement strand
GCGCAGAATTCCGCTACCAGCCAAAGCTGGACCGGAAAGCTGGGTCAAATACTTTACATCACTGAGAATGGGCTTCCCATTTTAATGGCCATAGGCTTCGGCGATGCCAGCACCCGCAAGCGCAAGCGCTTTGGTGCGGTTGCAGATATTGCAAATCTACCAGAAGCAGTATTTGAGCTCACTGGCCAAAACCCCGAGATTGCACAAGAGTTTGCTCTGGGCTTTGCACTCAGTAAATACCGCTTCAACCGCTACGCCACAAATTTAGCTCCAAAAGCTGAACTGGTATGCCCGGCCGGATTAGATGAGCAAAATCTACAGGCAATTATTGAAGGCGAATTTCTCACACGCGATCTAATCAACACACCTGCCAACGATATGGGCCCAGACGAACTGGAGACCGCAGCACGAGATTTAGCCAATGACCATCGTGCTCAAATCACAGTAATAACAGGGCAGGATCTCATTAAGAAAAACTTCCCAATGGTTCACGCTGTAGGCCGGGCTTCAGTACGTGCACCACGATTGATCGATATGACTTGGGGTGAAAATGGTCCAAGGCTAACGTTGGTAGGCAAGGGCGTATGTTTTGACACTGGCGGGTTGAATATCAAACCCGGAGCCTCGATGGGATTAATGAAGAAAGATATGGGCGGCGCCGCCCATGTTATGGGACTGGCTAAGATGATCATGGCCAGCAAAATGTCAGTGCAACTGCGGGTATTGATCCCAGCTGTGGAAAACGCAATCAGCGGCAATGCTTTCCGCCCGCAAGATATTCTCACCAGCCGCAAGGGTCTCACTGTTGAGATCAATAATACCGATGCCGAAGGGCGGTTGGTTTTAGCGGATGCATTGGCCTTGGCCGATGAAACACCCCCTGACCTTATGATCTGCATGGCTACGCTCACCGGCGCGGCACGGGTGGCGGTGGGGCCTGATATAGCACCCTATTTCACGGAGGACGCATCCCTCAGCCACGCTATAGCCACCGCCAGCTCTACAGTTGATGATCCCGTGTGGCAATTGCCTCTGCATGCACCTTATGAGGCAATGATCGAGCCAGGTATCGCAGATCTGGATAATGCTCCATCCGGCGGCTTCGCCGGTGCGACAACTGCCGCACTATTTCTCCAACGTTTTGTCACCAACACGGCCCGGTTTGTACATTTTGATTGCTACGGCTGGCAACCCACTGCGGCCCCAGCCCGGCCTAAAGGTGGTGTGGGGCAGGGTACGCGGGCTCTGTTCCAAGCTTTGCCTGAAATTTTAGGCCTATGACGGCAGACTATCAAATACGAGCCAGCCTCACCGACCTTTGCCGCTATGCGGAAGGTCCACGCGATAGGCAACTACTGCTGGGCGACGCGTTTCATCTGATTCAGAAAGATGCAGATTGGAGCTATGGCCATGCAGAAAAAGACGGTTACCAAGGCTACGTGAAGACGGCTACTTTGGAGGCCGCTATACCTAAGTCCCATTGGGTAAGCACTCTTTCCAGCCATGCCTATGCAGCACCAGATTTGAAATCTACGGATCAAATATCCCTACCATTTGGCAGCCAAGTGACAGTGACAGCCCAAAGTGGGGCATTTTATGAGACAACACAGGGCTTTATTCCATATCAACATCTTCACCCCATTGGTATATTTTTCACCAATCCCATCCAAGTCGCCATGATGTTTTTGGGTACGCCCTATCTCTGGGGGGGTAATTCTGCATCCGGGATCGATTGCTCAGGGTTAGTACAGGCCGCGTGTCTGGCCTGTGGCAATGATTGTCCGGGCGATACCGGCCCACAGCAAGAATTTTTTCCAGCTTTTGAGGGGGCTTGGGCAAAAGGACAGCTGCTTTTTTGGCCAGGCCATGTTGCTTTGACCATCAGTACAGATGAGTTGATCCATGCTAATGCTCATGCAATGTCTGTAAGAGTTGAAGGAATTAAAACGACAATAGAACGTATATCTAATGCTGGAGACGGGCATATTATCCATCGCACACAGCTATAGCTGCTTCAGTCTACCGTACGGAAAAGTCTGCGCTCTAACATACCTAAAACCGACTTCAAATCATTACCACGTTTCAAAACCTGACCCTGCATTCCAATCACCGCATACATGCCCTGTTTGTTTCGTAATTTTGGGCGCTTTTCGATTCGATACAGTGGATTTTCAGCTGTGCGCTTAAAAATCGAGAAGACTGCCACCTCGTTTAGGCATGAAATTCCGTAGTCTCGCCATTCCCCAGCCGCAACCATACGGCCATAAAGCACTAGGATAGGCGCTAGTTCTAAGCGTTGGAACGCAACCTTTTCAGGCATTTTTCCTGGAGATTCGAGGCTTATATTTACAACATTCATGATAGTAGATTTGCGCCAAATC
>LAQD01000021.1:16799-20306 GCA_000981705.1 Rhodobacteraceae bacterium ASP10-04a | reverse complement strand
CCCCTGACACCGCCTGGCTGGTCTGAAATCTAGAGCCAACTAGGCAAACCTACCTTGGCAAAACCAACCGCCTGATACTGCACCACCGTGGGCGAAATAAAGCCAAAGCCGGTCTCCAGCTTTGGTTACCACTTGCCAGTAATCTCGCGTGCCACTGCGCCAAGCACGCTCGGCCAACCACCATTCTGGAGCAATTCGTTCAGGCCCTTCGGCTTTACACACCTCATGAAGTTGCCCCCGCCATTTAAAATGTAGCGGCACCTGTGGCCCACTGGAGGTGGATAAAGGTTCAGGCTCAAAATGTATTAAGGGTCTTGCGCGTGATGACGCGGTCCAATCCATCTGTGGTATCGACCAAGCCGCCGCAAGCACTTGGGCGGCCTTTTCAGGGATATGGCTATCACCAGGATGCAGACGCGTGATTGCCTCAAGCCCAATCCGCGCACCCAGCTTGCCAATGAGATCATCAAGCGCCGTGTTTTGCGACAACCCCGCTACCACCGCGGCCCCAACTTCAATATGACCCTTATGTTGGTGGGCATAGACAGGCTCAGTTTGCGCTGCCACTATCCGCAGCACATCAATGCCAAATTCTGCTTTGATGTCTCCTAGCTTTATAGCTAAAAGTGGCCGCATTCGGGCGGCATCTGCAGAAGGACGTGCCATCCCAACCTCTACCGATTGCATCGTTTGATCGGTACGATAAGCTTCGAGCCGCAATCGCCGCACACCACGGCCCTTCGCTGTCAGACTTGCCGCCAATCGTGGCAACAAGTTGTCCAAAGCTGCCAACATATCCTCTACCAATCCAATAGGCTCCGGCAAGGTTAACCGGCAGGCAAAATGCAGCGCTTGCTTTGCAGGGCTTACAGGCTCAGGGGCGACGCCCAAGGTCTGATCCATCCGATAGACCGTACCCTTGCCAAAGCGCCGGGCAATCGTCGCACGGGGTTGGACCATCAAATCCTCAACCCGGCGGATACCTAAGCGATTTAGCGAGGTGATCACATGCTCCTCCAATCTTAAAGCCGCAACAGGCAGGGCAATCAGCGCTTCTCTTGTAAATCCCGGAGCCGCAATACGACCAGATCCCCCT
The DNA here is from genome assembly GCA_000981705.1 of Rhodobacteraceae bacterium ASP10-04a. Taxonomy (GTDB): domain Bacteria; phylum Pseudomonadota; class Alphaproteobacteria; order Rhodobacterales; family Rhodobacteraceae; genus Planktomarina; species Planktomarina antarctica. The sequence continues at coordinate 19,210 of LAQD01000021.1, read as the reverse complement.
CGGCTCGAACGTAAACGCGGCAATTGACCACCCCGCTCCCAATTATGGCGCTTGACGGCGCGGGAGCGGGTTGCAGGAGCCTCCTGATCAATCGCATCCCCCGTCCGGCTCAAACCCAAAGGCTGGCCCGCATAACGCGCCAAAGCCCAGGCGGCACCTTTTGTATCGGCCACACCAATATGCACCGAGAGCCTAAGATTGTGGCAATCTAGTTCCACCTGCGCGATCACTCCCTCTTCCCCACCAAACAAATGCGCACAGCCGGTGAGATCAATCACCAATGCGTTGGGCACCTCTTCGGCCACCCAAGGCGAAAATTTAATGGCCCAACGCCGCAGGCTGGTCAAGAATCGCGCTTCAAGCTGTGGGTTTTGCAAATAGGTAACCAAATCAGGGCACATCGCCATCGCATCACGCAGGGGCTGCCCAAGCGTCAAGCCTCTGCACTCAGCATTATGCGAGAGCGATGATATTACCTGCATCCGCACGTTATCTTGTACCACAGCCAAAGGCCGCTCTTCCGTCATACGGCCCTGTCGCAATAGCCGCTCCGCCCCCATCCGAGGAAACCATAATGATAAAATACGACGATGTAGCATTTACAATAAATGTTCTCTTTATGTTCTTTTTATAGAAGCTAAATCTTAGAGTCGAGCCGGATACCACCGAACAATACAAAACGGTGGAATATACTTGCAGATCAGTTAAACAGAGATAAGAAAACAAGGAGCATACCCCATGACCAAACCTGTTGTACTTTGTATTTTGGATGGATGGGGTTTGAGTGAAACGCAGGCAGGCAATGCCCCCGCATTAGCCCATACACCTAACTTTGATCGCCTCGTGGCGAGTTGCCCTCATGCCGCCCTAATCACTCATGGACCTGACGCAGGCCTACCAACTGGACAAATGGGCAATTCGGAGGTGGGCCACACTAATATTGGCGCTGGTCGTGTGGTGGCAATGGACTTGGGAAAAATTGATCTAGCTATTGAAAATAAGAGCTTTTTCAAAAATACAGCTATCTTAAATTTTGCTGCCACTTTGCGTAGCACCTCTGGCACTGCGCATCTTATAGGGATAATTTCCGACGGTGGCGTGCATGGTCATCTCAATCACCTACTGGCCACCACGACAATGTTAGTGGCATTAGATATTCCAGTAGTAATCCACGCAATCACAGATGGTAGGGATGTCAGCCCCAGTTCAGCCGAGGGGTATTTCAAAACCTTGCAAGACAACCTTCCTATGAGCGCAAGCGTTGGTACAGTGATTGGTCGCTATTACGCTTTCGATCGCGATAACCGTTGGGAGCGTGTCGAAACCGCATTCGCTGCCATCGCTCAGGCCAAAGGCCCAAAAGCCAACACCCCGCAAGAAGTAATCGCGCTCGCGTATGCAGACGGCAAGACCGATGAGTTTATTCCTGCAAGCGTAATCGGGAATTACGCAGGGCTGAAACCTGAAGACGGTTTGTTTTGCCTAAACTTCCGTGCAGACCGAGCGCGCGAAATCCTTGCAGCACTATGCCAGCCAGATTTTATAGAGTTTAATAGTACCCCTCGGGTAAAATTGGCAGCACAATTGGGGATGGTGTGTTATTCCGAAGCGCATGATACCTATCTCACATCTGCTTTCCCCAAGCGCAACATTCCCAACACTCTGGGCGCGTGGGTGGCCAAGCATAACAAAACTCAATTTCGTCTGGCCGAAACTGAAAAATACCCTCACGTTACATTTTTCATGAACGGTGGCCTTGAAACGCCTGACACAGGTGAAGATCGTTTTATGCCCGCTTCTCCTAAAGTTGCTACTTATGATTTGCAGCCCGAGATGTCTGCAACAGCAGTCACAGATCAATTTGTGACAGCCATAGCTGCAGGCTACGATTTGATCATCACCAACTACGCTAACCCTGATATGGTGGGCCACACAGGAGACCTAACGGCTGCCATTGCAGCATGTGAAGCAGTAGACCAAGGACTGGGAAAGGTAATAAATGCGTTGGCTACAGCAGGTGGCGCGATGCTTGTCACCGCCGATCACGGTAATTGCGAGATGATGATTGATCCTGCGACAGGGGGCGCACACACCGCACACACAACCAACCTCGTCCCAGTGATCGGTGTAGGGCTCCCTGAAGGCTATAATTTATCTTCAGGCCGGTTAGCCGACCTTGCACCCACATTGCTAGAGCTAATGGAGCTACCCCAACCGAACGAAATGACCGGAGTCTCACTAATCAGACGCCCAAAGGTACCTCTGCGCAGTTTCTAATCAAAAGCACGATATGTTACGCTGCATGTCGAAGACGTGACTAAATTAATAGCTTCAGCATGATCTCTAGCAAACAAGGGGCTAGAAAGCCGACGCAAGAAAGGCTTTATAGAACGTAACAGATGCGATGCGGG
>LAQD01000021.1:562-16735 GCA_000981705.1 Rhodobacteraceae bacterium ASP10-04a | reverse complement strand
GTGGGAGGACTACTTGGAATAGTGATCGCTCCGCAATTAGCCGGACCACTTTTGGCAAAGGAAACGGACCAGGCAAAAACCTACCAACAGCTCGAATTATTTGGTGATATCTTTGATCGCATCCGCGCCAAATACGTGGAAGATGTGGATGATAAAAAACTGATTGAAGCTGCAATAAACGGGATGTTGACTTCGCTAGATCCGCATTCGAGCTACCTCTCACCCGATGATGCAGATGATATGCGCATTCAGACGCGGGGAGCCTTTGGAGGTCTGGGTATTGAAGTAACCCAAGAAGATGGCTTTGTAAAAGTCATCACACCAATCGATGATACGCCAGCTGCTAAAGCCGGTGTTGAGCCAGGGGATTTCATCACCCATGTGGACGGTGAAGGGCTACTAGGCCTCACTTTAGACGCCGCAGTGCAATTGATGCGCGGTCCTGTAGGCTCTGAAATCGTGATTACAATTGTGCGTGAGGCGGAACCTGAACCCTTTGACATCACCATCATTCGCGACACGATTAAGCTGACCGCTGTGCGTGACAAATCAATTGGCAAAACTATTGTGATGCGCGTAAGCACCTTCAACGATCAAACCTACCCAAATCTCAAAGACGGTATCGCAAAACAAATTGAAGCTGCCGGTGGGATAGATAATATCAACGGCTTTGTAATTGATCTGCGCAATAATCCAGGTGGACTTTTAGGCCAAGCCATCATGGTATCAGATGCCTTCCTCGAAAAAGGTGAAATTGTATCTACCCGTGGCCGTGACCCCGCAACGGGGGATCGCTGGAATGCCAGAGTAGGCGATTTGGCTGAGGGCAAACCGATTGTTGTGCTAATAAACGGTGGTTCAGCCTCGGCTTCCGAAATCGTCGCAGGCGCGCTGCAAGATCACCGCAGGGCGATTGTTGTGGGCACCAAAAGCTTTGGCAAAGGCTCAGTACAAACAATCATGCCCTTGCCCGGTAAAGGTGCGATGCGCCTGACTACCGCCCGCTACTACACCCCTTCCGGTCGTTCAATCCAAGCTCTCGGAGTCTCACCTGACATCATTGTAGAACAACCACGCCGTGCGCTTAAAGATGAAGAACCTGAAGAGGACCAAAAGAAAATGCGCACTGAAGCCGATTTACGTGGCTCCCTTGATAACGACAGCATCTCTGAGGCGGAACGCACCCTAATAGAGGCCGAACGCGCCGTCGCTGAGCAGGCTGCCAAATTGCGTAAAGAAGACTTCCAACTATCCTACGCCATCGATCTACTAAAAGGCCTCTCTGCCATTCAGCCGGTACAATAGAAAATGTTGCAAGCCGACATCGAAAAACTACCTCACCGCCCCAATGTGGGTGTTATGGTGATCAACAAGTCTGGTTACGTGTTCGTAGCCCAAAGGCTCGAGCATTATGCCGATGCCTGGCAAATGCCGCAAGGTGGCATTGATCCAGGTGAGGATGCCCGCGTGGCAGCTTTGCGCGAACTCGAAGAAGAAACAGGCATTCCAGCCAGTAAAGTGACGATTGTGGCCGAAACAGAGGACTGGATAACTTACGAATTACCAGGAGATTTGATTCCAAAGTTATGGAACGGCAAATTTCGTGGCCAAAAACAAAAATGGTTTTTAATGCGCTTCTTAGGCGAAGATGCAGATATCAATATCAACACCGAAGAACCAGAATTTTCAGCATGGAAATGGATTGCGCCAAGTGCGCTTCCCGATGCGATCGTTCCGTTTAAGCGCGATGTTTATGTGTCTGTTTTGGCCGCCTTCCAAAATCACCTTTAATTAACAAGATCAGAAGGCATGAACTCCCCACAAGATATTCTTAGCCGTATAGCGCTATGCCTGAAAGAAGCTCGTAAAGCCAAAATAGTATTTCTTTGATCGAATAAATGGAGAGACGCGCGCCTTTTGGGGCCTAGGATTGGGCCCTTTCTTTGGTGTGTTGTCTTGCGCCGATTGCAAAGCCAAGCAAAGTAATCACCAGCGGGTACATCAAGGTTGTGCCTTCAACGATGATCAACGCAACAACGATACCAACCGTAACGATTGAGGCCGCTCGATCAAAAACCTTGTTCGAAAGTTTCAACAAGGCCAACGCGGCCACACAATACAGCAACAAAAAGTTCTGACCCGCGATGGACAACATGTTGACGATGTCAATCAATCCCATCCATTCACACCCAAGTACGACCATCAAACATAGAACAGTTATGGCAACCGAAGAAACAGGCGCGCCACCTTCATTTACGTTGAGTATAACAGGCTGAAACCGTCCATCACTGCGCCACGCATAAATCCGATTGTCCGGTACACCGTGACGCTGGGCCACCATCGGAACACTGACACCATCCACGCTGCTTTCCGCAATAAGTTGCCGCTTGAAATCATCCGTGTATTTGGAACCGCGCCCGCGCTGCTGTGTGCTCATAATCAAAATCCTCATATCACGCCAGCAATATCGCCAGCTTCGCGCAATAATCACACTTCAGATCAGGTCAAAAAAGAGGGGGTTCCCTGTATGTTTACGGTTAATGAACTAGCGATCCAAAACCCCATAGTTGTCAAGTCCACGATCAGCGTAATATTCAAAAAGGCGATGGAGGCCTCGGGCCCACCATCAACTTCAATTAGCTCAAGCGTTGCATCAAGCATGCTAAATTATCCATGGATGTCACAAATGAAGTAAATAGAGCTTATGAAACATCAAACTCAAGGCGGCTTACTTGACTGAACTTACCTGTTGTAGCCAAATCAGTTAACGCCGATTCAGAAACAGCGGCATCGACATAAAGTATTGCAATCGCTTCGCCGCCTTCAGTTGCACGACCCAAAGTAAAGTTAGCAATATTTACACCATTTTGCCCCATAATTGAGCCTAGAATACCGATTATACCGGGGACATCATTATTAGTTGTATAAAGCATGTGACGACCAATTTCAGCATCCACATTAATACCTTTGATCTGAATGAACCGTGGCTTGCCATCACTAAACACAGTACCCGCAACTGAACGCTCACGGGTCTCAGTAACCACAGTGACTTTGATAAAGGCTTCAAATACTCCTGATTTATTTTGATTAGTTGTACTAATTTTGATCCCACGTTCCTGAGCGATTACTGGCGCACTGACCATATTTACATCTGGATTCCCAGCTTTCATGATGCCCGCAACTACACTACAGTTCATCGCTTCGAGGTTCATGCTGGCAACGGTGCCATCATACAAGATATTAATCGCTTTGATCGGCTCAGAGGTCATTTGACCAATGAATGCACCAAGATGTCCAGCTAGTGCCAACCATGGGCCCATAATCTTAGCCTCTTCAGCCGTCACCGATGGCATATTCAACGCATTGGTCACAGCGCCCGTGAGTAAGTAATCTGACATTTGCTCAGCAACCTGAATAGCCACATTCTCCTGGGCCTCAGTAGTGGCTGCACCCAAATGCGGTGTGCAAACCACATTAGGCAGGTTGAACAATGGGCTGTTGACGGCCGGTTCAACCGAAAACACGTCAAACGCAGCCCCGGCCACATGACCAGCTTTCAAAGCTTCTGCCAAAGCCTCTTCATCGACCAAGCCACCACGCGCGCAGTTAATGATGCGTACGCCAGGTTTCATTTTAGAAATGGCTTCAGCGCTGATGATATTTGCAGTTTGATCAGTTTTAGGGACGTGCAGGGAGATAAAGTCAGCCCGTACGAACAGTGCGTCCAGCTCAACTTTTTCCACACCTAGCTTTTCTGCTCGCTCTTCGGAGAGGAACGGATCATAGGCTACGACCTTCATTTTCAAGCCTAAGGCCCTTTCACAAACAATACCACCAATATTGCCGGCACCTATCACGCCAAGAGTTTTGCTGGTTAGCTCCACTCCCATAAACTTAGATTTTTCCCATTTCCCCGCATGGGTTGACGCACTTGCCGCAGGGATTTGTCGGGCTACTGCAAACATCATCGCAATAGCATGCTCCGCGGTTGTGATCATATTGCCGAAAGGCGTGTTCATCACGATCACACCTTTCTTCGAGGCAGCTACACGGTCGATATTATCAATCCCAATACCAGCCCGACCTATTACTTTGAGATTAGATGCAGCGTTGATAATCTTCTCAGTGGCTTTTGTGGCTGAACGTATGGCAAGACCATCATATTGGCTAATGACAGAGAGCAGTTTTTCTTTATCTTTTCCCAAGCTAGGTTCAAAATCGACATCAATTCCACGATCGCGGAAAATTTGAACAGCTGTTTCAGAGAGTTTGTCAGATACGAGTACTTTCGGGGCCATGTTGGCACTCCTTATAAAATATTTTTGTGAGAAAGCAGGGCAAAAGGCCCCACTTAGGATTACTGAGCGTTCAACTCGGCTTTATAGGCCCACTCCAGCCAAGGCAGCATGGCCTTAACATCGGTAGTTTCGACCGTAGCACCACACCAAATGCGCAGACCAGCCGGTGCATCACGATAGGCACCTACGTCAAGCGCAACCCCTTCCAAGTCCAAGCATTTGGCCACAGCTTTTGAAAATGCATCTGGGTCCTTAATTTGCGGATCAGTGAACTTTAAACATACAGAGGTCACAGAACGCGTGGCCGGATCTACAGCTAAATTATCAATCCAATCACGGGTGGCGCAGAAATCCCAAACTGCTTGTGCATTGGCTCGCGCCCGAGCAATGAGGCCATTGAGCCCCCCCACATTTTCGGCCCAATCAAGGGCGAATAAGTAATCTTCAACGCAAAGCATCGAAGGCGTGTTAATGGTTGCACCCGTGAAAATGCCACTAATCAATTTGCTGCCTTTGGTAAGACGAAAAATTTTTGGTATTGGCCAAGCTGGGGTGTAGCTTTCCAGCCTAGCCACAGCACGTGGGGAAAGAATCAAAACACCGTGGGCAGCTTCACCACCTAGTACTTTTTGCCAACTAAAAGTGGTCACATCGAGTTTATCCCATGGTAGATCCACCGCGAATGCCGCAGATGTTGCGTCGCAAAGTGTCAGCCCAGCGCGATCTGAAGGGATAACATCGCCAGAGGCCAAACAAACGCCAGAAGTTGTACCATTCCAGGTGAAACATACGTCATTGTCATAATTTAGCGTCGCCATGTCGAAGATGGTGCCATATGGTGCCACATGCTCAGATGCTTCAATCTTAAGCTGTTTGACCACATCATTAACCCAACCAGCACCAAAGCTTTCCCAAGCGACCATTTGTGCGGGACGCTCACCAAGCATAGACCACATAGCCATCTCGAAAGCGCCTGTATCAGAGGCAGGTACAATCCCAACTTTATAGTCATCAGGAATGTTTAATAAACGGCGCGTTTGCAAAAGTGCATTTGCCAACTTTGCCTTACCACCGGCAGCACGATGCGAACGGCCAAGCCAAGCATCTGTCAAAGAGGTGTGTGTCCATGTGGGGGGTTTGGCGCAGGGGCCAGAAGAAAAACGCGGATTAGCAGGCCGCAAAGTCGGTTGTACAATAGCCATTAATGCTATCCTTTCAGATATGCGCCCTTCGTTGGGGAAGGGTGTCCCACTTACCGAGCTACCGGCAGGATAGGGGAGGCACAAGAGCAAAACACCAAAACTTTCAGCCTACTATGGCTTAATTATGTCGTTCATTGAGTGGATCGGAAACATAAGAGGTCGATCGACACGCACCAATATCTCCACCCAGCGGAACAAATTAGGGATAAGCGGCCCGCAATTGCTCCACTTTAGCTTCCGTGACATCTCCCTCAATCAAAGTGTAGACCATGCCGTTCGGGTCTACCAAGGCCACATAGATTTCCCCCCGCCCAACTATACTTAAAGCACGGTTAAACGCACTCCGGCTAGAATAAATCGTGATAGTGCGTGCCCGCATTTCCGTAGAGATAATCCCCGAGCGCATGCCATTATCTACAAAACGACGGAACAAAACCGCGCCGAGCCCCACCACAGGCAATTCAACCCAATCTGGACCACCAGTTTCGCGCAAACCAAGTCGCTCAACCCAAGCGTTGATACTAGGCTGTTGGTTTCGCTTGTAAGCGATGAATACAATTGTTGGCTTGCCCGGGAAGTCCGCAGGCAGGCTCAAGGTACGGCCATTGAGATCATCCGCCATTAGATTCGGGAAAGTACTATCTGCGTGCGCCGTCGCTGACAGCGCCATAATCATAAATATTGTTAAAATTCGAACCATAACGTCACCTTTATCTACAATCTACTCTGTTTGTCTTCGTCTGCTGCAGAAAATTGGATCACTTGCAACTTGCCATAGTTCTTGGCACATAAATCTCAGATCACTAAAAGGTACCATAATGTTTATCACTACCATGCTCTGCAAGCCTGGCCAGCGGGCGCTTTCACCGGCACTCGCACAATCTTTATTAGGCGCTTGGGGAGGCCGTAATTTAACTTGGCTAGCCGCAATGGAAGCAGTAGAATTTGAAACCCCAATAATGCCACAAAATTTTTGGCAGGTCTGGGAAGAGCTGCAAAGATTAGCCATAGACTTAATAGTTCAACCCCAAGCGGGTCGCCAAAAAAAAATGCTACTAGCCGATATGGACAGCACCATGATCGAGCAAGAATGTATCGATGAGCTGGCTGCCGAGGCCGGGGTCGGTCCAAGGGTTGCAGATATTACGGCCCGCACAATGAATGGAGAATTAGATTTCGAGCAAGCTCTACGTGAACGGGTGCGGCTGCTAAAAAATCTGCCCTCCATAATTATTGAAAAGGTCTACCAAAATCGTATCACATTCATGCCTGGTGGCCCTGTCCTTGTGGCCACAATGCGTGCCAATGGCGGATATGCGGCTTTGGTCAGCGGCGGCTTCACAGACTTCACCCAACGCGTCGCAGACAAATTGGGGTTTAATGAACATCACGCCAATAGCCTGTTGAAAACCGGTGGGCTACTTACTGGTCACGTTGCCCCTCCAATTTTAGGGCGCGAAGCCAAAGTTACGGCATTACGAGACATCTCAAAGGCCCAAGGCCTAAGCCCAAGTGAAGTTTTAGCGGTGGGCGATGGGGCCAATGATCTTGGCATGTTACAATTGGCTGGAACCGGAGTAGCCCTGCACGCAAAGCCAATTGTACAACAGCAGGTCTCACTACGCATTAACCACGGCGATTTGACAGCGCTGTTATACCTGCAAGGCTACGCACAATCAGACTGTGTGACCCCACTCTAACATCAACATTACGCTTTAATCTAAATCGACAGAAATACGTCCAGTTTCCAAACCATCCCAATTTTGGATTGGGCCTAAGCGCTTTAGAGCCGCCGGATGTGCCACATCCAAAACACCTAGCCGGATCAATAATGCTGTGATTACCGCCTCACTGGCGCGAGTACCACCATCTTCGATTTTCACTGAAATTCCCAAATTTAGCCTTGGAATAATGGCAATAAAAACTGCCTCCGCACCGGTTTTAAGAACTACCCCGGGGGCCGCTCGCATCAGCTCGGTGCAGGCACGGGTTTCACCAGCCACCAATTCAGGATGGGCCATCATCGCATCGCGCAACCGAGCCGCAGCGGCACCTATTACATCCAATTTTCCTCCAGAACATCGCGCCATAGCTCGTGCCAAACCCGCCATGGTACAGGCCCAATTGGGCGCAGAACACCCATCGATACCATAGCCCGGGCTTGTCTCTCCCGTAATCTCTTCAAAGGCCACTCGCACCGCAATTTGCACCGGGTGTTCGACCAAGTGATAATCTGGTCCTGAGCCAAGGTGTTTACTTAAAGTCAAAAACCCACAATGTTTTCCGGAGCAATTATTGTGATAACGACAAGCGGGTTGGTCAGCTTTCACCAACTCGTTGCTTGCAGCTATATCGCGAGGCCATTGAGTGCCACAGCGAAAATCATCATCATTTTTTCCCAAGTTCTGCAACCACGAGCGCACCAAATTAGAATGGATTTCTGCTCCTTGATGTGAAGCACAGGATAAAGCTAATTGGCGGGTGGTCAGACCAAAACCATCCGCCGCACCAGACGTGACTAGTGGCAAGGCCTGCAAAATTTTACTCGAAGACCGTGGTAAAATCACATGCTCCGGATTACCCCAAGCTTCAACAACTTCACCCTGTAAGTTGCATATAGTTGCGTGACCACGATGGGCACTTTCAAGAAAATCGCCCCGCCAAACCTGCACTAATGGAACTGAATGCAACATTTCTACCTCCTAAAAGCATTTTTTTGCCAGCTTTTGCCAATGAGGGGTTTCCCCACAGGGCTTGAATGCGTTAAGTTTCTTAATAACAAAAATTCAACGCCACAGCCAGATAAAACAAGGCCATGGTATGTGAGATACAAGCAAATTATAGAGGCATACCTGATGTTCAAGACGATCATTTCTTCCGCGGCCTGTATCCTGGCGCTGTTTTGTTCCAGTGTCATGGCTCAAGAAACATCAAACCGTGTATCCGCGAATACGGATTGGTCAGTTTTTGTTGAAACCAATCCGACCGAATGTTGGGCTGTGACAAAACCCAAGAAGACTGTAAATACAAAAGACGGCAGCCCGGTGTCAGTGAGACGGGGAAAAATCTTACTATTTGTATTTTACCGTCCAAGCGACAATGTAAAAGGCCAAGTGGCCTTCACTGGGGGCTATCCATTTGCAAAAGGTCGGCTCATTTCTATGAATATCGACAGTGTGAATTATAAACTATCAGCTGACGATGAATGGGCATGGCCGCCAAGTGAGGCAGATGATGCAAAAATTATTGCTGCTATGAAGCGCGGCGCACAAGCTGTTGTGACAGCGCGATCCGAGCGTGGTACCGTGACCAAGGACACCTTCAGCTTACAAGGTTTCACCGCCGCCGTAAAAGACGCTGAAAAACGTTGCGCCAGCTAACTAAGCCCAAACGATTGGCAAATACCCAAGGCCCTGCTAGAGCGGGGCCTTATTAATTTGGATCACAGCTATGACCGACGCTTCCGCCCCTATCACCCAAGACCTAGTGACCATTCCGCGTAAAATGCCAGATGGTCCACTCAATTTGTTGGGTTTAACACGCGATGCACTGCGTGACACGTTGATTGCTGCCGGTACATCTGAAAAACAAGCAAAAATGAGAACAGGTCAGCTTTGGCAATGGATCTATCAAAAAGGCGTACGTCAATTTGATGAGATGACCAATCTGTCAAAAGAATATCGCGCACTATTAGCTGAAAATTTTGTAATCACCCTGCCTGAGGTCGTTTCAAAGCAGGTATCAGTGGATGGGACTCGGAAATATCTAGTGCGGATTGCCGGCGGCCACGAGGTTGAAACAGTTTATATACCGGAAACAGATCGTGGCACTTTGTGTATCAGTAGCCAAGTAGGTTGCACGCTAACCTGTTCATTTTGCCATACCGGCACACAAAAACTAGTGCGCAATCTCACTTCTGGTGAAATCATTGGGCAAGTGATGCTGGCTCGTGACGATTTGGGCGAATGGCCAGAGCCCGGTCGCAATCCTGTGAATACGGCGAGACTACTATCGAACATTGTCTTAATGGGCATGGGCGAGCCGCTATACAATTTTGAAAACGTCCGCGATGCAATGAAAATTGCAATGGACCCAGAAGGCATACAATTGTCACGTCGCCGTATTACACTGTCGACCTCTGGCGTTGTGCCCGAAATTGCGCGCACCGCCACCGAGATTGGCTGCCTACTAGCTGTTTCGTTTCATGGTACTACTGACGAGGTGCGGGATAAGTTGGTACCAATAAATAAGCGCTGGAACTTGGAAGCCCTTTTAGACGCCCTGCGCGACTATCCTAAAGTGAGCAATTCAGAGCGAATTACCTTTGAATATGTGATGCTCAAAGGAGTGAATGATACAGATGAAGACGCGCATCGTCTGGTTGAACTGATCAAAGGCATACCAGCGAAGGTCAATCTGATCCCTTTCAACCCTTGGCCTGGTGCGCCTTATGAGCGGTCTTCCAATAATCGCATCAATGCCTTTGCGGAAATTATCTACAGAGCAGGTTACGCAAGCCCAGTACGCAAGCCCCGCGGTGAGGATATTTTTGCCGCCTGCGGCCAACTCAAATCAGCCACCGAACGCGCCCGCAAAAGCCGCAAAGAAATTGCAGCTGAAGCCGGTATTAGCTAAGCAGCCTCATCTTGACTTGTCTCAGGAATCTGTAAGTCTTACCCGTTAGAGCTAGATACATGTTCAGGAGACAGATGATGGTAGATCCAGAGAAAATCAGTGCGGCATGGGCGCAAGTTCGCCCCTATGTGCTGCGCACTCCTATTGTGCAAACAGATGTGTTTGGCCTACCACTCGCGTTAAAACTTGAACACATGCAACACACTGGAAGCTTTAAGGCACGTGGCGCTATGAATTCACTGCTATCCATGGATGTGCCCAAAGTTGGGTTAGTGGCCGCAAGCGGCGGAAATCACGGGGCAGCTGTGGCTTGGGCTGCTGCACGATTGGGCTACAAGGCGCGAATTTATGTTCCAGAAATTGCTGGGCCTGCCAAAATTACCTTGATTAAAAACCTTGGCGCCGATCTTGTGGTGGTCCCAGGTGCATATTCGAATGCACTGGAGCAAGCTCTGCAATATGAGGCGGAGACCAATGCAGCACAAATCCACGCATTTGATGCACCTTCAACTGTCGCAGGGCAAGGCACAGTCATGGCAGAATGGGAAGACCAAGGCCTGCAGGCCGATACTGTGTTAATCGCCGTAGGTGGTGGCGGCCTTATTGGCGGAGCTATGGCTTGGCTAGAAGGCCGATGTAAAGTCATAGGAGTTGAGCCTTTCAATGCCCCTACCTTGACCAAGGCGTTGCAAAGCGGCCCTCAGACCACGGTTGACGTCTCCGGCATTGCTGCCAATGCACTTGGAGCCAAACAAGTGGGCCGCATATGCTATGATTTGGCCATGGAAACCGGTACCAAATGCGTAAATGTGGAAGATGACGCTATTGCTAAGGCACAGCTTTTGCTTTGGGAAAATCTACGCCAATTGGTGGAACCTGCAGGGGCAGCGGCCCTCGCCGCCCTCCTTTGTGGCGCCTATGTGCCCCAACAAGGCGAAAGGGTTGCAGTTCTGCTATGTGGCGCAAATCCAGCCGTCTCTCCATTCTGACACTATTACATTCGGTCCAAGCCAAACCACCCCCTAAACAGGGAACCACATTAGGGCGTAGACCTAGGGCCTGAGTTTGAGTATGACGCCTTAACGCCAATCCAACCGGAGACCTTCATGTCAAACGAACACTTAGAAAAAGCCATTGAGGCCGCGTGGGATGCACGCGACGCCATAACCCCTAGCACGACCGGCAAAACCCGTGATGCAATTGAAGCTACGCTGAATGCGCTAGATAGCGGTAAATTGCGCGTGGCTGAAAAACAGGAAAATGGTGATTGGCATGTCAATCAATGGGCTAAGAAAGCGGTTCTGCTCGGCTTCCGCTTGAAGGATATGGAGCTGCAGGGTGGCAGTACGCAAGGCGGTAGCTGGTGGGATAAAGTAGATAGCAAATGGAAAAACTGGGGCGCCGATGAATGGGGCACTGCTGGATTTCGCGCTGTTCCCAATTGTGTAGTGCGCAAATCAGCCTATATCGCTCCCGGCGTTGTGTTGATGCCATCTTTTGTAAACCTCGGCGCTTATGTGGACAGCGGTACCATGGTTGACACTTGGGCCACTGTGGGCAGCTGCGCACAAATTGGTAAAAATGTGCATCTCTCCGGCGGTGTTGGCATTGGTGGCGTTCTCGAACCCATGCAGGCCGGTCCGACCATCATCGAAGATAATTGCTTTATCGGGGCTCGCTCTGAAGTTGTTGAGGGCTGTATCGTACGCGAGGGCGCAGTTTTGGGCATGGGCGTATTTATTGGTAAATCCACCAAAATCGTCGACCGGGAGACCGGCGAAGTAATGTATGGTGAGGTACCACCTTATTCTGTTGTTGTAGCAGGATCCATGCCATCCAAAAATAATGTGAACTTATATTGTGCAGTTATTGTGAAGCGAGTTGATGCGCAGACACGCTCCAAAACAGCTATCAATGAGCTGCTGCGAGACTAACAGACCAACTTGAATTGAGATGACCCGGTGCGAGCGCTACATTGGGTCATTCTCTGGAAAACCCCAAATCAAACCTCTTTACTTCATCCCCCTTCCCCAAGGGCCCCGGAAAAGGGTAAGCACATGCAAACAATAGAGCACTGGTGGCTATGACAGAAAAAATTAAACGCACCCACTACGTCTATACTTTGCTCGTTGAGGTGGGACGCAAAGTGGGCGATGGATTGCCAAGCGAAGCTACTGGCGGTGCATTGATGATCTATGCTAGCGGCGTCGATGAGCCCGAAGCCGTGCGAGAGACTGTGGCAATATTAAAGCAGGCGGATCTAGCGCCCCTAGATGTCACTGGTTATGGCACTTTGGATGAACGCTTGGCCGAAGGCCATGATATTAACCAAGAAGAAAGAGAACTAATGCAACGCGCTCTAGATGAAAACAGCGTTGTAGTGGCCCAAATGACCCCATTTTTTGGAAACTCCCCTAAAGGCGTACACTAATGGTTGATCCTGCCCAACTCACCGCTGATTTAATTCGCTGCGCTAGCGTCACTCCAGTTGAGGGCGGCGCCTTAACCCTGCTCGAAAACCGTCTTTCCAGTTATGGCTTTGCTTGCACCCGAGTGGATCGTGGAGCAGTATCCAACCTTTTTGCACGTTGGGGCACCGGTAATACCTTTGGGTTCAACGGCCATACAGATGTGGTTCCGGTCGGCGATTTTGCCGCTTGGACCGTTGATCCATTTGGCGCTGAGATCCGTGACGGCTTCATGTATGGCCGCGGTGCCACGGATATGAAATCTGCCGTGGCCGCCTTCGCTGCCGCCGCGATGGACTTTGTGTCAGAGACACCTCCAGACGGCTCAATCGTTTTAGCAATCACTGGCGATGAAGAAGGCTCTGCCAAAGATGGGACCATGGCTTTGCTCGATTGGATGCAAGCCAATAATGAGAATATGGATGTCTGCCTAGTAGGCGAGCCAACCTGTCCAGATGTTATGGGGCAAATGATGAAAATTGGGCGCCGTGGGTCTATGAACGCGTTTTTCACCATCACAGGACAGCAAGGTCATTCAGCCTACCCACATCGCGCAAATAATCCTCTTCCAGCAATGGCCCGCTTGGTCGATCAGCTTAGCAGCTCTGAATTAGATCACGGAACAGAGCATTTTGACGCCTCCAGCCTAGCCGTTGTCACAATCGATACCGGTAATACCGCTACAAATGTTATCCCAGCGCAAACCCGTACAACTATTAATCTACGGTTCAACGATACGCATTCAGGCGCCAGCCTCACCAGTTGGCTCCAGACCCATGCAGATGCGATCGCCACTGCGTTCGGTGTGGATGTCTCTCTGGAAACAAGCATTTCAGGCGAAAGTTTTATCACACCTCCTGGAGCTTTGTCAGATCTAGTGGCTCGAGCGGTTCAGGTTGAAACTGACCGTACACCCGAAATGTCCACCAGTGGGGGCACATCTGACGCGCGCTTTGTACAACATCATTGCCCTGTGGTTGAATTTGGTCTGGTTGGTAAAACTATGCACCAAGTTGACGAATGCGTCGAAATAATACAAATTCACCAGCTGAAGTCGATTTACACTCGGATCTTGCGTGATTATTTCAACTAAATACCGCAGGCGTTTGGTAGTCATGGTCAAAGAACCGCGCCCAGGGCGAGTGAAAACACGGCTTGGACGTGACATTGGGATGACCGCAGCCGCATGGTGGTTTCGGCATCAAACACGTAAAATTTTACACCGGTTACAAGACCCTAGGTGGGAATTAATTCTTGCAGTTTCACCAGATTACGAAGGTTTAAAAAGCCGAGTTTGGCCAAAGGGCATTGCTCGCATAGCCCAAGGACAAGGTGATCTTGGCGTGCGAATGAAAGCAGTGTTTGACAACCTTCCACCAGGGCCCATTTGCATCATCGGCGCTGATATTCCCGCGGTAACCTGTCATGAAATATGGCGGGCGTTTCACAGCTTGGGCAGCCATGATGCCACGTTTGGCCCTGCGATCGATGGGGGCTATTGGCTAATTGGGCTGAAACGTATCAAGCCAACCCCACCACAGCTATTCCAAGATGTTTATTGGTCTACCGAGACTGCTTTACAAGACACCATAAACAATATGTCAGGTCTACGTATTAGCAGGGTTGCAACCCTCAATGATGTGGACGACGTCAGCGATCTTTAGAAGACGACGCTCGCTTAACGCAACGTTTGGCGCGCCATTTGAACCGCTAAAATTCCCAGCATTATTACAACAACACCAACAAAATCCCACAAACGAAGACTTTCGCCAAGAAAAACTGCAGCAATTACAACCCCAAAAAATGGGTTCAAAAAGTGGAATGTGGCGGCCTTAACCGCTCCAATGCGACCAACCAGCCAGAACCAAATAAAGGTAGCAAAAAGGCCAGGCATCAATACCGTGTAAGAAAATGCCATTATTAATTTAGGCGACCAAACAACAACTTTATGATCAAAAAGGAGCCCTGGGACAACGAGCAATACAGATCCGACGAGCATTTGTAGGCCGATGATCATCAAAAGATTTCCACCTGAAGACGCGTCTCGAACCATCAATGTAGCTACGGTCAGTGAGGCAACTGCAACAAAGCAGAGAGCTATCCCATAAAGATCTGCCCCATGCTGCATCCGAGCGCCCATAATTAAGGCAACTCCGAATGCACCGGCCAAAAGTCCCAGAATTCCGGTCCAAGATAAACGTTCTCTAAAGAGAATCCAGCCTGCAAGCCCTACAGCTAAGGGCATTGTGGAGGCAATTATCGAAGCCAAAGAAGCTTCAATTGATTGCATTGCGACAAAATTTAGACCTAAATATAACGCATTTTGACAAACGCCGAATACGATGGTGGCCTTCCACTGCACAGCTGTCAGCCGCCAAGTTTGGCCCAGCATACGGGCAATCGCAATCCCGATTAGGCCAGAAATCAAAAAGCGTAAAGACAGAGATAAAATTGGCGGCGCGTCCGCCACGATGATCCTAGCCGACGTAAAAGCCGAGGACCAAATAAGCGCAAATGCCAACCCAGCCAATATAGCGCGCGTATCCATAGTATAGCACTTTCCCGGGAATTAGTTATTGCAAGCTTTGAGCAATAACAAAGGATGACGCAAGGGTTGTTAGTCTCCACCAAGGCCCAAGTCAGCACTAACGAGTCCAAGTATCTAAATTTAAACAAAAAAAATCTGTGTTGATTATGCCAACACAGATTTTAATTTAAGCGGTAAGGTGGGTTTAACCGTTCACGCTGTCTTTTAAAGCTTTTGCAATTGTCATTTTAACAACTTTATCAGCATCTTTTTTGAAGCTCTCGCCCGTGGCTGGGTTACGAACCATACGCTCCGGACGCTCGCGGCAATAGATTTTTCCAACACCAGGCAAAGTTACAGCGCCACCGCCTGAAACTTCACTTGTGATCAAATCACAAATAGCATCGAGAGATGCTGCTGCTGATTTTTTGTCAGTATCCATTTTCTCTGCCAAAGCGGCAACCAACTGTGTTTTCGTCATAGGTTTAGACATTCGTTTTCTCCTAACAAGCCCAACATATTGGGCACCAATCTTGGGTAGTTAACTGCATATTGTAGGAAGACACAACAAATTGTGTCACTTAAAACAAAAAAAATTACTTTGTTTTGCAAATTTATAGAAATGCAGTCTCTTCAAAGCTTCTAAGTTTGCGTGAATGGATCCGTTCTAGAGGCATTTCACGCAATAATTCCATCGCACGAATCCCAATTCTAAGATGACGCGAAACTTGAGCTTTATAAAAGTCAGTCGCCATTCCAGGTAATTTCAGCTCTCCATGTAAGGGTTTATCGCTCACACAAAGCAAGGTGCCATAAGGCACCCGAAACCTATAGCCATTGGCAGCGATTGTGGCACTCTCCATATCTAAAGCAATGGCCCGCGACAGGCTCAGTCGATACACGGGACCCGACTGATCGCGGAGCTCCCAATTTCGATTATCAATTGTGGCAACGGTGCCAGTGCGCATAATTTGTTTGAGATCATAGCCACGCAATTCCGTGACCTCCGCCACAGCCTGTTCCAGGCTAGTTTGAATTTCCGC
>LAQD01000021.1:0-108 GCA_000981705.1 Rhodobacteraceae bacterium ASP10-04a | reverse complement strand
TGCAAGGGGCTTGCTTCCATCCGGTTCAGGCTCGGCCTCCCCGTTAACGATATCATCGTTGGTTGTCGACAGGTCTGGAACATCAAAAACATCGCGTAAAGTAAAACC